>NZ_QGTX01000001.1:2527978-3225717 GCF_003182485.1 Geodermatophilus normandii
GCGACGGCGCCGGGCCGGCGCCCGCCCGCCCGCGCCGGGCGACCCGGCAGGCCCTCGCCGCGGTGTGGGCCGACCCCGGCGGCCGCCTGGGCGTGGTCGCCGTCGTGGTCTCGCACGCGGTGATGGTCGGCGTGATGGTCATGACGCCGGTGCACATGGGGCACGCCGGCGGGCACGACGACGGGACGACGCTGCGGCTGGTCGGCCTGGTCATCAGCGTCCACGTCGCCGGCATGTACCTGTTCAGCCCGCTGGTCGGCCTG
Source organism: Geodermatophilus normandii (assembly GCF_003182485.1). NCBI lineage: Bacteria > Bacillati > Actinomycetota > Actinomycetes > Geodermatophilales > Geodermatophilaceae > Geodermatophilus > Geodermatophilus normandii. Next base: position 2,528,242 of record NZ_QGTX01000001.1, read on the forward strand.
CTCGCCGACCGCGTCGGCCGGCGCGCGACGGTCGCGCTCGGCGGCGTGCTGCTCCTCGCCGCCGCGGCCACCGCGGGCACCGCGCCACCGGAGGCCGCCTGGCGGCTGGGCGCCGGCCTGCTGCTGCTCGGGCTCGGCTGGTCGTGCGGCCTGATCGCGGGCTCCACGCTGGTCACCGAGTCGGTGCCCGCGGACGTGCGGCCCACCGCGCAGGGCGGCACCGACCTGCTGATGGGCCTGGGAGCGGCCGTCGCGGGCGCCGTCGGCGGGCCGCTGCTGGCCCTCGGGGGCTTCGGCCTGGTGGCCGGGGTGTCGGCGGTCCTGGTGGTCCCGCTCGCCCTGGTGTGGGCCCGGCGCTGACGGCTCAGTGGCCGCGCATGTTGCGCCACAGGAGCACGAGGGTGACCAGCATGCACAGCGCGATGCCGATCTCGAGGACGACGTCCCAGGTCGCCGAGCCCGTGGTGGGGAACACGCCGCCAGCCTAGGCCGTCCTGTACCGTGAAGGCCCTTCACGGTGTAGGGGGTTCACGATGGCGGACGCGCGCGTCGCGGCGCTCGACCGGGTCCTCGAGGTCACCGTCCTGCTCGGCCGGGACATGACGACGTCGCTGGCGGCCGTGGGGCTCACCGTCGCCCGTACGACGCTGCTGTGGCGGCTGCGCGAGACGGGCCCGAGCACGCAGAGCGCCCTCGCCCGGGCCCTCGGCGTCAGTGCCCGCAACGTCACCGGACTGGTCGACGGGCTGGCCGAGGCGGGCCTGGTCACCCGCGAGCCGCACCCCACCGACCGCAGGGCCACCCTCGTTACCCCGACCGCCCGCGCCGAGCGGCTGCTCGCCGGGATGGCTGCGGGGCAGACCGAGCTCGCCGAGCAGCTGTTCGGCGGGCTGTCACCGGAGCGGCTGCACGGGCTGGTGTCCGGGCTCGACGAGGTCCTCGAGCGGCTGCGCACCCTGGTCCCGGGGGGAGCGGCGTCGTGACCGTGGCCGGCCTGCTGCGGAAGGCGCTGGCCTTCGAGATCGGGACGTGGCGCAGCCTGTGGCGCTGGGTGCGGCGCCGCCCGGACGTGCCGGCCGGTGCCGACGCCTTCCCCTACGCCTCGGCCGTCACGCCGGTGCTCTGGACGTTCGTCGTGCTGTCGGCCGTGGAGATCCCGCTGGTCGACTGGCTGCTGCCGTGGCGGTCCCTGCGGATCGCGCTGCTCGTCCTGGGGGTCTACGGCCTGCTGTGGATGGTCGGCCTCCTGGCGTCGATGAGGGTGTACCCGCACACCGTCGGCGACGGCGGCCTGCGGGTGCGGTCGGGGACCACGGTCGACGTCCGGGTGCCGTGGGAGGAGATCGCCGCGGTGCGGGCGCGGCGGCGCAGCGTCGAGGGCTCGCGCACGGTCGTCGTCGAGGAGTCGGGAGAGCACCGCGCCGTGTCGGTGACGGTCCTGTCGTCGACGCAGGTCGACGTCGAGCTGCGGTCGCCGCTGGTGCTGCCGCTCGCGCGCACCGGCGGGCGGCCCGTGACGGAGCTGCGGCTGGCCGCCGACGACCCGGCCGCGCTCGTCCGCCGGCTGCGGGCCGGGGTCGCCGACCACGCGGCCCGGGACGGTGCGGCCCGGGACGGTGCGGCCCGGGACGACACGGCCGCTCGCGCCGACGGGGACGCGCGCTAGCGTCGGGCCCGTGCGCCTGCAGGAGTTCTGGTCCCGGTTGGAGGCCCAGTTCGGGTCGATGCGGGCGCAGAGCGTGGCGCGCGACCACGTGTTCGCCGTCCTCGGCGGCCGTTCCGCCGTCGAGGCGATCGACGCGGGCGTGCCGGTGCGCCGCGTGTGGCTGGCGATCTGCGAGGAGTACGACGTGCCGCCGAAGGACCGCTGAGCCGGCCGTCGCCGGGCGGCGCGGCGTGTCGCTCGACTCGAACACGTGTTCGCCCTACAGTGGCACCCGCGTCCACAGGGGGGTCGTCCCTCCACAGGTCGAGTCGGTCACCGGAAAGTGTCAGACCCCCGGCCTAGCGTCGCCTCCGACACCGCATCGACTCCACGACACGCGACTTCCCGAAGGTGAGCACCATGGCAACGCTCGACCGCGACAAGGCCCTCGACATGGCCCTCGCCCAGATCGACAAGCAGTTCGGCAAGGGCTCGGTCATGCGGCTGGGCGACAACCCGGCCCAGGCGATGAAGGTCATCCCGACCGGTTCCATCGCCCTCGACATCGCGCTCGGCATCGGCGGCCTGCCCCGTGGCCGCGTCATCGAGGTCTACGGCCCGGAGGCCTCCGGTAAGACCACCGTCGCCCTGCACGCGGTGGCCAACGCCCAGGCCATGGGCGGCATCGCGGCCTTCATCGACGCCGAGCACGCGCTCGACCCCGAGTACGCCCGGGCCATCGGCGTCGACACCGACGCCCTGCTGGTCAGCCAGCCCGACACCGGTGAGCAGGCCCTCGAGATCGCCGACATGCTGATCCGCTCCGGCGCGCTCGACATCATCGTCATCGACTCCGTGGCGGCCCTCGTGCCCCGCGCCGAGATCGAGGGCGAGATGGGTGACAGCCACGTCGGTCTGCAGGCCCGCCTGATGAGCCAGGCGCTGCGCAAGATCACCGGTGCGCTGAACAACTCCGGCACCACCGCGATCTTCATCAACCAGCTGCGCGAGAAGGTGGGCATCGTCTACGGCTCGCCCGAGGTCACCACCGGTGGTCGTGCGCTGAAGTTCTACTCCTCGGTGCGCCTCGACGTCCGCCGGATCGAGACCCTCAAGCAGGGCACCGAGGCGGTCGGCAGCCGGGTCCGCGTCAAGGTGGTCAAGAACAAGGTCGCGGCTCCGTTCAAGCAGGCCGAGCTCGACCTGCTGTGGGGCCACGGCTTCAGCCGCGAGGGCGGCCTCATCGACGCCGGCGTCGAGCACGGCTTCATCCGCAAGTCCGGTGCCTGGTACACGTACGAGGGCGACCAGCTCGGCCAGGGCAAGGAGAACGTCCGCACCTTCCTGCGGGACAACCCCGACCTCGCCGACGAGATCGAGAAGAAGGTCAAGGAGAAGCTGGGCGTCGGCGCCACCCTCGACGCGCCCGTCGCGGCCGCCGACCCGGTCGACTTCTGAGCGACCTCGTGACCGGCCGGCCGGCTTCGGGCCCGGAGTGGGCCGACCCCGAGCAGTCCGACCGACCCGCCGGCCGGCGTGGCCGCGGTCCCCGTGACCGCGCCGGCCGCTCCCGGCGGCGGGCCGGGCCGTCCCCTGACCCGGACGGCCCGCCCGCCGCCGACCCGGTGGCCGGCCCCGGTGGTCCCCGCGACGGTGCCGCCGACGACCAGGGCGATCCGGAGTCGGTCGCCCGCGCCATCTGCCTGCGGGCCCTGACCGGCTCGGCCAAGACGCGTTCGCAACTGGCCGACCTGCTGGAGCGGCGCGGGGTCCCCGAGGACGCCGCGTCCGCCGTCCTCGACCGGTTCGGCGAGGTCGGCCTCATCGACGACGCCGCCTTCGCGCGTGCCTGGGTGACCTCGCGGCAGGCCGGCCGCGGCCTGGCCCGCCGGGCGCTGCGGGCGGAGCTGCGGGCGAAGGGCGTCGACGGCGAGGACGCCGAGCAGGCTCTCGCCCAGGTCGACGACGAGGACGAGCGCGCCTCCGCGCGGCACCTCGTCGAGCGCCGCCTCCCGGCGCTGCGGCGGGTGGACCGGGTCACCGCCACCCGCCGCCTCGTGGGGATGCTGGCCCGCAAGGGCTACAACGGCGGCCTGGCCGGCGCGGTGGTCCGCGAGGTCCTCGAGGAGACCGGCTTCGGCGACGACGACTCCGACCTCACCGCCTGGGGCGGCGAGGAGGACTGAGCTCGGCCCGCGCACGCCGGCCCGTGGCCGGCGTGCCTGCCGCCGTCCCGGGAGTGCGACGTCGGCCGAGCCGGGTGCTCAGCCCGCCAGCGGAGCGGCCAGCTGGGCGGGCATCGCCTGGGTCGCGAGTCCCTCGGCGCGCACGCCATCGGAGGGCACGGCGCGCACGCCATCGGAGGGCACGGTCCGGGTGGGCACCGCCTGCAGCGGCATGGCCTGGGTGGGCAGACCGGCGGACGCGGGCCGTCCGGTCCACGCGGTGAGGTCCACGGCGACGCCGGCGGGCGCCTCGTCGTCGGCGACCAGCCACTCGCCCTCGCCCTCGATCCGGGCGGCCAGCCACTGCTGGATCTGCTGCTCGAAGGTGCGGTCGGGCACCACCGCAGGCCGGCTGACCGGGCCGAGGAAGGTCAGGTCGCGCTCGCCGCCGTCGGCATGCCGCAGCACGACCCGGCAGCGCGCCCGGCGGTGCCGCGCCGGCGGAACGGCCTCGCGGACGACGGCGGACCCCGCACCGGCGGCGACGGCGAACTGCGGTGCGGCCGCGCGCAGGCGGTTCACGAAGTCCTGGGCGACGTCGACCTGACCGTCGGGCAGGCGCACCATCGACGGCAGTGGCGGCACGACGGGGCGGAGAGCGGTGTCCACGTCAGCCCTCTCGGCAGCCCGGCCGCCCGGCCTGACCACCCGCGGGGTGCGCGCGGGCGGCGGGACGGGCGGGACTCGCCGTGACCGTCCCGTGTCCCTGCGGTGGACGGCGGGACGGCGACGGGGCGGCGGGGTCAGGCCTTCGTGACCGTCCCGCCGCCCCCACCCATCTGCACGTCGGCCGGCAGCTCGACGTCGTCGACCGCCGCTGCCTTGGCGCTGCGGCGCGTGCGCTTCTCCACGTACTTGGCCAGCTGCGAGAGCAGCACGTTGACGATGATGTAGATCAGCCCGGCGGCCACGTAGAGCTGGAAGGTGTACCGGTTGCCGAAGCTGAAGTTGAAGAACTCGACCAGGCTGCGCGCGGTCCGCAGCAGCTCCAGGTAGCTGACGATGAAGCCCAGCGAGGAGTCCTTGAGCAGGACGACCAGCTGGGCCACCAGGACCGGCAGCATCCGGCGCACCGCCTGCGGCAGCAGGACCAGCGTCATGACCTGTGTCTTGCGCATGCCGAGGGCGAAGGCCGCCTCGCGCTGCCCGCGGTCGACCGACAGGATCCCGGCCCGGAAGATCTCGGCCAGGACCGCCATGTTGTAGAGCGTCAGGCCCAGCACCAGCGCGCGGAACGCGGTCATCGGGACGCCGACGGTCGGCAGGAACAGCAGGCAGAACAGGATCAGGATCAGCAGCGGCACGGCGCGGAAGAACTCGATGAGGACGCCGACCGGGATGCGCACCCAGCGGTGGTCGGAGAGCCGGCCGACGGCGAGCAGCGCGCCGAGGAGGGTGGCCAGCACCATGCCGACCGCGGCCACGCTGAGGGTGTTGAGCAGGCCCTCGCCGAGCGCCTGCGGCACGCCGGACGCCGGGTCGAAGAGCACCGCCCACCGGTCGCCCTCGAGCTGGCCGTTGGCGTAGAGGCGGTAGAGCGCCAGTCCCACGAGGGCGACGATGACGAGGGCACCGACCACGGTGCCGATGCGCTGCCGACGGCGGGCGCGGGGCCCCGGCAGGTCGAACAGGACGGTGCTGCTCATCGGACGATCGCCACCCGGTTCTCGACCACCCGGATCAGCCAGGCGGAGGGCAGTGTGATGACGAGGTAGCCGGCGACGACCGCGGCGAACACGCTCAGCAGCTGGTCGGCGTTGGCGTTGGCGAGGCGCTGCAGCGCGGCGGTCAGGTCGGTGACGGCGAAGCCGGCGGCGATCGAGGTGTTCTTCGCCAGCGCGATCCACACGTTGCCCAGCGGCGGGACGACCGTCCGGAAGGCCTGGGGGAGGACGACCTGGCGCAGGGACTGCCCGAAGGTCAGCCCCAGCGCGCGGGCCGCCTCGGCCTGCCCGGGCGGGACGGCGTTGATGCCCGACCGCAGCGCCTCGCAGACGAACGCCGCGGTGTAGAGCGACAGGGCAGCCACGGCGGTGATGAACCGGCTCGGGAACTGCAGGTCGATCTGCACGATGCCGAAGGCGAGGAAGAAGAACACCACCGTCAGCGGGGTGTTGCGGAAGACCTCGACGTAGAAGGTGGCCAGCCCGCGCAGCGGCGGAACGGGACTCACCCGCATGCCGGCGAGCACGGTGCCGAGCACCAGCGCGCACACGCCGCTGACGACCGCCAGGGAGAGCGTCGTCAGGAACGCGCTCCACAACAGGTCGGAGTTGTCGCTGAGGAACTGCACCGCGCCCTCGATCAGTCAGGGGCGCGACGCCGCCGGGCGGAGCCCGCCCGGCGGCGTCACGGCCGGTCGAGTGGGGATCAGTACCGGTCGACCGTCGGGGGCTCGGGAGCCTCCTCGCCGGTGATCGAACCGGCGGTGCGGTCCCACGCGTCGGCCCAGCGGCCGTCCTCGAACGCCTCCTCGAGCACGTCGTTGATGAAGTTCCGGAAGTCGGTGTCACCGAGCTCCAGGCCGATGCCGTACGGCTCCTCGGTGAACGGGTTGCCCACGAGCTCGAAGGCGCCGTCGCTGCCGGCCACCAGGCCCGTGAGGATGACGTTGTCGGTGGTGACCGCCTGGACGTTGCCGTTGCGCAGGTCGTCGGCGCACTTGGAGTAGACGTCGTAGGTCGTCAGCTGCGCCTCCGGGTAGTTGTCCCGGATGTTCTGCGCGGGGGTCGAGCCCTCGACGGAGCAGACCGTCTTGCCGGCCAGGTCGTCGGGACCCTCGATGCCCTCGGGGTTGCCCTCGGCCACCATGATGTCCTGGCCGGCGATGTAGTACGGGCCGGCGAAGTCGACGACCTGCTTGCGCGCGTCGTTGATCGTGTAGGTCGCCACGACCATGTCGACCTGGCCGTTCTGGATGAACGGCTCCCGGTTGGCCGACACCGTCTCGGTCCAGGTGATGCCGCCCTCGTCGATGCCGAGCTCGGCCGCCACGAGCTTGGCGATCTCGACGTCGAAGCCCTCGGGGTCCCCGGTCTGCGGGTTCAGCAGGCCGAAGCCGGGCTGGTCGTACTTGGTGCCGATCGTGATCGCGCCGGCCTCGCTCAGCTCGGCCATCGTCGACCCCGCGGGGAAGTCGACGTCCTCGGCGACGGTCGGGGCGCTCGAGGACTCCTCGGCCGCCTGGTTGCCGGCCTCGCTGGAGCAGGCGGCCAGGGTCAGGCCGAGGGCGGCGAAGGCCGCGATCCTGCGGGTGCTGCGCATGGGTGTGTCCTCCCGTGGGTGGGTCAGTGGTTGAGGATCTTGGAGAGGAAGTCGCGGGCCCGGTCCGAGCGCGGGTTGGTGAAGAACGTCTCCGGGTCGGCTGCCTCGACGATCCGGCCGCCGTCCATGAACACGACCCGGTTGGCCGCCCGGCGGGCGAAGCCCATCTCGTGGGTGACGACGATCATCGTCATGCCGTCACGGGCGAGCGAGATCATGACGTCGAGGACCTCGTTGATCATCTCGGGGTCGAGGGCCGACGTCGGCTCGTCGAAGAGCATGACCTTGGGGTCCATGGCGAGCGCACGGGCGATGGCCACGCGCTGCTGCTGACCGCCGGAGAGCTGCGCGGGGTACTTGTCGGCCTGCGCGCCGACGCCCACGCGGTCGAGCAGCTCGCGCGCCCGCTTCTCGGCGTCGGCCTTCGACTGCCGCCGCACCTTGGTCGGGCCGAGCGTGACGTTCTCGAGGATCGTCTTGTGCGCGAAGAGGTTGAAGCTCTGGAAGACCATCCCGACGTCGCTGCGCAGCCGGGCCAGCTGCTTGCCCTCCTCGGGCAGCCGCTGCCCGTCGATCGAGATCTCGCCCTTCTCGATGGACTCGAGCCGGTTGATCGTGCGGCAGAGCGTCGACTTGCCCGACCCGGACGGGCCGATCACGACGACGACCTCGCCGCGGTCGATCGAGAGGTCGATGTCCTGCAGGACGTGGAGGTCGCCGAACCACTTGTTGACGCCGGTCAGCTGGACGAGAGGTCCTCCGGCTAGCTGGCTGGTCACCCGTTGGACCCTAGGGCCGCGTGGGGACGGCGAGGTCCCGGAGGCATCACGAACCAGTAACGAAGGCGGTCACGGCCCGTCACCGCGCCGGCCGGGCTCCGGAAGGAGGGCGGTCACGGCCCGTCGGGAGAGCCGCGCCGTACCCTCGTCAGCGCCATGGGTACACAGGTCGACAGCCCGCAGCGCACCTACCGTGTGCGCACCTACGGGTGCCAGATGAACGTCCACGACTCCGAGCGCCTGTCCGGGCTGCTGGAGGCCGCCGGCTTCGCCGCCGCGCCGGAGGGGGAGGACGCCGACGTCGTCGTCCTGAACACCTGCGCGGTGCGGGAGAACGCCGACAACCGCCTCTACGGCAACCTCGGCCACCTGCGCCCGGTGAAGGACGCGCACCCGGGCATGCAGATCGCCGTCGGCGGGTGCCTGGCGCAGAAGGACCGCGGCGAGATCGTGAACCGGGCGCCGTGGGTCGACGTCGTCTTCGGGACGCACAACGTCGGCTCGCTGCCGGCGCTGCTGGAGCGGGCGCGGCACAACGCCGAGGCGCAGGTGGAGATCGCCGAGGCGCTCGAGGTGTTCCCGTCGACGCTGCCGGCGAAGCGGGACTCGGCCTACGCCGGCTGGGTCTCCATCAGCGTCGGGTGCAACAACACGTGCACGTTCTGCATCGTCCCGGCGCTGCGCGGCAAGGAGAAGGACCGCCGGCCGGGCGAGATCCTCGCCGAGGTGCAGGCGCTGGTCGACCAGGGCGTGCTCGAGGTGACCCTGCTGGGGCAGAACGTCAACGCCTACGGGGTGGAGTTCCGCGACCGGGGCGCGTTCGCCGACCTGCTGCGCGCGACCGGCCGCATCGAGGGCCTGGAGCGGGTCCGCTTCACCAGCCCGCACCCGCGGGAGTTCACCGACGACGTCGTCGAGGCGATGGCCGAGACCCCGGCGGTCTGCCACCAGCTGCACATGCCGCTGCAGAGCGGGTCGGACGAGGTGCTGCGCCGGATGCGCCGCGGCTACCGGCAGGAGCGCTACCTCGGGATCATCGACCGCGTCCGCGCCGCGATGCCCGACGCCGCCATCACCACCGACGTCATCGTCGGCTTCCCGGGCGAGACCGAGGCCGACTTCGAGCAGACCCTCGAGGTGGTGCGGCGGGCGCGCTTCGCCAGCGCCTTCACCTTCCAGTACTCCAAGCGCCCCGGGACGCCGGCCGCCGAGATGGACGGCCAGCTGCCCAAGGAGGTCGTGCAGGAGCGCTACCTGCGGCTGACCGCGCTGCAGGAGGAGATCAGCTGGGCGGAGAACCGCGCGCAGGTCGGCCGCACGGTCGAGCTGCTGGCCGCGGCGGGGGAGGGCAGCAAGGACGCCCGCACCGGCCGGATGAGCGGCCGCGCCCGCGACGGCCGGCTGGTGCACTTCGCCGGAGGCGCGGGCGTGCGGCCCGGCGACGTCGTCGAGACCGTCGTGACCGCCGCCGCGCCGCACCACCTGGTCGCCGACGGCCCGCTGCTGTCGCACCGGCGCACCCGGGCCGGGGACGCGCACGAGGCCGGCACCCGGCCGACCACGCCCGGCGTGCTGCTCGGCATGCCGCGCGTCGGCGCCCCCGTCTAGACCCCGCACGGCGGAGAGGCCCGCCCGGTGGTCCGGGCGGGCCCCTGTCATGCGTCGGCTACCGGCGGGAGGCGGTCTTCTCGGCCTCGGCGAGCCACTCGCGCCGGGTCTCGAGGTTGGCCCGGGCCTCCTCGATGCGACGGGCGTTGCCGGCCGCCTCGGCCTTGGCCAGCTGCTCCTCGGCCTTGGTGACCGCGGCCCGCATCGAGGCGACCATCGGGTTCTCCGGCGCGGTGCGCACCCGGCCCGCGTCGGAGGCCCCGCGCACCTTCTGCTCGACGGCCTGCATGCGGTCCTCGAGTGAGCGCATCGCCCCGCGCGGCACGTGGCCGATCGCGTCGTAGCGCTCCTGGATCCGGCGCAGCGCGGCCTGGGCGCCGCGCAGGTCGGTGGAGGGGTCCAGCTTCTCGGCCTCGGCCAGCAGCTCCTCCTTCGCCTGCTGGTTGGCCAGCTGCTCGGAGTTGCGCACCTTGTCCGACTCGGCGCGCGCGGTGAAGAAGACGTCCTGCGCGGCGCGGAACTGCTTCCACAGGTCGTCGTCGCCGTCGCGGCCGGTGCGCGGCACGGCCTTCCAGCGGTCCATGAGCGAGCGCATGGCGGCGCTCGTGGGGCCCCAGTCGGTCGACGTCGCCAGCCGCTGCGCCTCGGCGATGAGCTCCTGCTTGGCCGCGCGCGCCTCGCCCTTCTGGGCGTCGAGGGCGGCGAAGTGTGCCCCGCGGCGGCGGCCGAAGGCGTCGCGGGCGGCGGCGAAGCGCGTCCACAGCGCCTCGTCGGTCTTGCGGTCGATGCCGCGGATCGTCTTCCACTCCTCGACGATGGCCTTGAGCCGGTCGCCGGCGGCCTTCCACGACGTCGACTCCGCGGCGATCTGCTCGGCCTCGGCGGCCAGCGCCTCCTTGCGGGCGATCTGCGCGGCCCGCGCGGCGGCCTTCTCCGCGCGCGACTCGGCGGCCGCGGAGTCGGCGGTGCCCACCATCGCGCGGGCGCGCGCTGCCAGGCCGTCGAGGTCGCCGACGGCGGTGGCGGCAGGGATCGTCTCGGCCAGCGCCTGCGCCTTGGCCTTGAGCTCGTTGGGGTTGCCGGTGTGCGCCTTCAGCCGCGCCTCGAGCAGCGAGACCTCGGTGGCCAGGTCGTCGTAGCGGCGGGCGAAGTGCGCCAGCCCCGCGGCGGGGTCCCCGGCCTGCCAGGAGCCGACCGCCCGCTCGCCGTCGGCCGTGCGCACGTAGACGGTGCCGTCCTCGTCCACCCGCCCCCACTGCGCGGGGTCCGACACCGCCTCGGCGACCGGCGCGGGCGCCGACTCCGCCGGGGCGACGGCGCCGGGAGTGACGGACTCCGGGACGACGGCCTCCCCGGGCGCGGCTCCCTCGGGCGCGGCTCCCTCGGGCGCGGCTCCTTCCGGCGCGGCTCCCTCCGGCGCAGCGGCTCCCGGTGCGGCCTCCTCAGGGGTGCTCCCGGTGGCCGTCGGGTCGGTCAGCGCTGCCGCCGCGGGGGTGGGCGCGGCGGGCGTCCCGGCCTCCGGGGTGACCGCGTCGGGACCGGTCGTCTCGGGCGGGGGGACCTGCTGCGACCCGTCTCCGGGGTTCTCCGTGCTCGACACGCACCGCAGTGTCCCACGCCGCATCGGCGACACTGCTGCGGTGAGCAGCCCGCCCGCCGGACCGGCCTCGGTCGCCTTCTGCCCGTGCCCGCCGCTGCTGCTCCCCGAGGTCGCCGGCCGGGCCGCCGCGGACACCGCCGCGCTGCGCGCCGCGTGCGCCGCGGCCGTCGACGCCCTCGTCGCCGGCCGGCCCGATGCCGTGGTGCTCGTGGGTCCCGGTGCGCGGGGGCGGTACAGGCCCGGCGACGGCGGGGACTTCCGCGGCTTCGGCGTGGACCTCGCCGTGCCGCTGGACGGCGCCGCGCGTCCCGACGGGCGGCGCCTGCCGCTGTCGCTGACCGTCGGGGCGTGGCTGCTCGACCGCGCCGGGTACGCCGGCCCCCGGGTCGGTGCCGCGCCGGAGGAGGTCGCCGCCGCCGTCGCGGACCTGCCCGGCCGCACCGGCCTGCTCGTCATGGGGGACGGCTCGGCCCGGCGCAGCGAGAAGGCGCCCGGCCACCTCGACCCGGCGGCCGGGCCCTTCGACGCCGCCGTGGCCGCCGCGCTCGCCCGAGGCGACGCCGCTGCCCTCGCCGCGCTCGACCCGGCGGAGGGGGAGCGGCTGCTCGCCGCCGGCGTCCCGGCCTGGCGGGCGGCCGGCGCGCTGCTCGCCGGCCGTGACGTCGACGCCGCCCTGCTGCTCGACGCCGCACCGTTCGGCGTCGGGTACCTGGTCGCCTCCTGGACAGCGGCGTGACGCTGCCGCCCGTCGTCGCGGTCGTGGGCCCGACCGCCACCGGGAAGACGGCGCTGGCGGTCACGCTGGCGCAGCGGCTGGGCGGCGAGGTGGTCAACGCCGACTCCATGCAGCTCTACCGGGGCATGGACATCGGCACCGCCAAGCCCGACGCCGCCGAGCGGCAGGGCGTGCCGCACCACCTCCTCGACGTCTGGCCGGTGCGGCAGGCGGCGTCGGTGGCGGAGTACGCGCGGATGGCCCGCGGGGAGATCGACCGGCTGCGGACGGCGGGCGTGCTGCCGCTGCTGGTCGGCGGCTCGGGGCTGTACGTGCGCGCCGTCCTCGACGACCTCGACATCCCGGGCACCGACCCCGCCGTGCGCGCCCGCCTGCAGGCCGAGCTGGACGACGTCGGCCCCGCCGCGCTGCACGCCCGGCTGGCCGCCGTCGACCCGGATGCCGCCGCGGCCGTCCTCCCCAGCAACGGCCGGCGGATCGTGCGCGCGCTGGAGGTCGTCGAGATCACCGGCCGCCCGTTCCGTGCGACGCTGCCCGACCCGCGGCCGCACTACCCGGCGGTGGTCGTCGGCCTGGACCGCGAGCCGGGAGAACTCGACGCCCGGGTGGCCGAGCGGGTCGACCGGATGTGGGCCGCCGGGTTCGTCGCCGAGGTCGAGGCACTGGTCGACGAGGGGCTGCGCGAGGGCCCCACGGCCTCCCGGGCGCTCGGCTACGCGCAGGTGCTCGCCCAGCTCGACGGCGACCTCACGCCCGGCGAGGCGAGGGAACGGACGGTCGCCACCACCCGCCGGTTCGTCCGGCGCCAGCGCTCCTGGTTCCGCCGCGACCCGGCGACGACCTGGTTCGACGCCGCGCGCCCCGACCTCGCCGACGCCGTCGGGGCGCTGGTCGCCGGCCGTACGATCGGGCGGTGAGCGACCGGTTCCTCCTCGGGCACGGCACCGAGAACGACTTCGTCGTCCTCCCCGACCCCGACGGGGACCGCTGGCCCGAGGACCGCCTCGACGCCGCCCTGGTCCAGCGGCTGTGCGAGCGCCGCTCCGGGCTCGGTGGCGACGGCGTCCTGCGGGTGGTGCGCAGCAGGCACGTGCCCGACGCCCCCGCCGTCCTCGGCGAGCACCTCGAGGCCTGCGAGTGGTTCATGGACCACCGCAACGCCGACGGCTCCCACGCGGAGATGTGCGGCAACGGCATCCGGCTGTTCCTGCACGTGCTGGTCACCGAGGGCCTGCTCGACCGCGCCGCCTGCGCCGACGGGGTGCTCGTGGGCACCCGCGGCGGGCCGCGGCGGGTGGGCGCCGGCCCCGACGGCAACTACTGGGTCGACATGGGCCCGGCCCGGCCGTTCGGCCGCGGCGAGGCCACCGTCGCCGGGCAGGCGTTCCCCGGGCAGGCGGTGTCCATGGGCAACCCGCACCTGGTCTGCCTCACCGACGCCGACCTCGACGCCCTCGACCTCACCCGGCAGCCGGGCTTCGACCCGGGCCTGTTCCCCGAGGGCGTCAACGTGGAGTTCGTGCGGGTGCTCGCCGCCGGCACGGAGGGCGCCGACGCGCACGTGCGGCTCCGCGTGCACGAGCGCGGGGTGGGGGAGACCCGCTCCTGCGGCACCGGCGCCTGCGCGACGGCCTACGCCGCGCTGGCGGCCGGGTCCGAGGAGCCGCAGCGCGGGACCGTCGTCGTCGACGTCCCCGGCGGGCGGCTGACGGTCGACGTGTCCCCGGAGACGACGGTGCTGCGCGGCCCTGCCGTCGTCGTGGCGGCGGGCGAGCTCACGCGGGGATGGCTCGGAGTCTGACCTCCGGCGGCCGCCGGTCCGGAGGCACCGCCACGCCGGCCGCTACGACGCCGCCGGGGCGTCGTCGAAGAATCCGGTCAGCCGCCGGATCCGACCCGCGTCGTCGAACTGGACGACGTCGAGGCCGGTGAGCACGGTGGCGCCGGAGGCGTCGGTGATCCGCCAGTGGAACAGCGCGCTGTCGTGGTGGCGCGTGGGCTCGCCGGTCACCTCGACGCGCCCGCCGGCCAGCGAGGCCTGCGTCGCCGCGATGTGCGCGGCGAGCGCCTCCCGCCCGGTGACGAGGTCGAGCGGGTCGCAGTAGACCCCGTCGGGGGCCCACGCCCGGGCCAGCAGTGCCCGGCGGTCCTGCTCGTCGGTGGCCAGCCAGGCCGCGCCGTACGCGGCGACGGGGTCGTGCTGCTCGCTGACGGTCATCGGATCTCCTCCAGGTGGACGGCGGTGCCGGTCAGGCCGGCGAGGGGGTCGGTGCCGGCGAGGGTCCCGGTGCTGGCGAGGACGGCGCACCGCAGGAAGCCGGTGCTCTCGAGCATCGGCTGCGCCTCGTGCCGGGCGACCGTCGCGGCGTGGTGAGGCCGGTGGTAGGCCCACGTCACGGCGTCGCGCAGGGTGCGCCACGCCGAGAAGGTCAGGACGGCGCCGTCCTCGGGCGCCTGGACGAGTGCGGCGCGGGACCCGGGTGCGTCGCGCACCTGCTCACCGAGGGAGGCGAACCGCTCGAGGAACTCGCCGGTGCGGCCCGCGTCGGCGGCCAGTCCCGCGAGCGTGATCACGGCGGCCGCACCGGCCACCTTGCCGCGCCGCGGGAGCCGGTCGAAGGGCCGCGCGCCGCCGGACAGCACGGCGTCCCCCGGTAGGACACCGGCTGCAGGACGACGTGCCAGGCGCCGCGCACCGACCCGTCCGGCAGGGGAGCCGCCGCCAGCGCGGCGGCCGGGTCCTCCCAGGTGCCGAGCACCGACCACCAGGAGCCCACCGCCTCGGGCAGCTCGGCCCGGCCGGGCCCCGCGACGCCGGCCTGGCTGAAGGCCGCGCCGTCGGGGCGCCAGGGACACGCCGCCGCGGGAGCGGCCAGCTCCAGTGCGGTCCAGGACACGAACACCGCACACCTCCTCGGATGTGAACGGCGCCAACATAACAGCCGTGTGAACGGTGTCAACATGCATGGCAGGATGGCGGGGTGGCCGCGCGGACGACCTATCACCACGGCGACCTGAAGGCCGCCCTCGTCGCGGCCGCTGTGGCGGCGGCGCGTGACGGCGGAGAGGCGGCCGTGGGCCTCAACAGGCTCGCCGCCGGTCTCGGCGTGTCCGCCTCCGCCGCCTACCGGCACTTCCCGGAGGGGCTGGAGGACCTGCTGGTCGCCGTCGGGGACGTCGCCCGGCGCCGGCTCGCCGAGCGTCTGGCGTCGCGGATCTCCGAGGTGGCGCCGTCCCGGGACGCCGCGACCGACGCGCGCCGCCGGTTCCGGGCCTCGGGCCGGGCCTACGTCGAGTACGTCCTGGAGGAGCCCGGCCTGTTCCAGGTGGCGAACCGGCACGACCGGGGGCGGCTGCCCGAGACCGATCCGTTCGGCGTCCTCGAGGACTGCATCGCCGACCTGGTCCGCGCCGGCGTGCTCGAGGAGGTCCGGCGGCCGGACGCCGCGACCGCGGCCTGGGCGGCGGTCCACGGGCTGGCGGTGCTCCTGACCGAGGGCCCGCTGCGCCGGCTGCCCCCGGAGCGCCGCGAGCGCGCCGTCGAGCGCACCCTCGACATGGTGGAGGCAGGGCTCTAGCGCAGCCGGGGTGCTGGCGACGGCCCCCCGCCCGGAGGAGTGCTAGGGGTTGTCGGGGGTGTCGGCGCGGGTCTCCGGCTCGTCGGTCGGCGCCTCGGGCTTGTCACCCGGGCCCACGTTGCCGGTGCCGCGCGGCTTCCCCGCCCCGGTGTCCTGGTCGGCGCCGCCGAAGAGGTTGCGCGGCACCTCGAGGCCGGCGGGGTCGCGGCCGGGGTCGTCGGTGCCGGCGTCGCTGCTGGTGCTCACGGAGGGCCTCCTCGGGGTGGGCGTCGTCACCTGTCCCCGCAGCCCTACCCGCCGCCCGGCGGGATGCACCTGACCCGTTCCGGTGTTGCACCGGCCGTATGACGACTGCAGAGACGACAACCCAGGTGACCGGGAACGGCGTGCGTGTCACGCTGGACCCGATGACGACCGCACAGAACCGCGCCGTGCTCGCCGACGCGCAGGACCGGGCCGAGCGCGCGGAGGGGGCTCCCCGGTCCGTCGCGGAGGCCCTGCGTCCCGCTCCGGCCGGCCAGTGGGACGGGTCCGACGACACCACCGGCTCCTACGACCTCGAGGCCCGTGGCGCACTGCGCCGCGTGGCGGGGCTGTCCACCGAGCTCGCCGACATCAGCGAGGTCGAGTACCGGCAGCTGCGCCTCGAGCGGGTCGTGCTCGTCGGCGTGTGGACCGAGGGCACCCAGGCCGACGCCGACCGCTCGCTGGCCGAGCTCGCCGCGCTGGCCGAGACCGCCGGCTCCGAGGTCCTCGAGGCGGTGAGCCAGCGGCGCGACAAGCCCGACGCCGGCACCTACGTGGGCTCCGGCAAGGCCGCCGAGATCCGCGACATCGTGGCGTCCACCGGCGCCGACACCGTGATCTGCGACGGCGAGCTGACCCCGGGCCAGCTCAACGCGCTGGAGAAGATCCTCAAGGTCAAGGTGGTCGACCGGACCGCGCTGATCCTCGACATCTTCGCCCAGCACGCCACCAGCCGGGAGGGCAAGGCGCAGGTCGAGCTCGCCCAGATGCAGTACATGCTCCCGCGCCTGCGCGGGTGGGGTGAGTCGCTGTCCCGGCAGGCCGGTGGCCGTGTCGCCGGCGGTGGCGGCATCGGTACCCGCGGTCCCGGTGAGACCAAGATCGAGACCGACCGCCGGCGGATCCGGTCGCGGGTCAGCAAGCTGCGCCGCGAGATCGCCGGCATGGCGACCGCGCGGGCCACGCAGCGCTCGGGCCGCGACCGCAACTCCGTCCCGAGCGTGGCGATCGCCGGGTACACCAACGCCGGCAAGTCCAGCCTGCTCAACCGGCTGACCGGCGCGGGCGTGCTGGTGGAGAACGCGCTGTTCGCCACCCTCGACCCGACGGTGCGCCGGGCGCAGTCGCCCGACGGCCGCGAGTACACGCTCACCGACACCGTCGGCTTCGTGCGGCACCTGCCGCACCAGCTGGTCGACGCCTTCCGCTCGACGCTGGAGGAGGTGGCCGGCGCCGACCTGCTGCTGCACGTCGTCGACGGCGCCGACCCCGACCCGCTGGGCCAGATCGACGCGGTGCACGTGGTGCTGCGCGAGATCGACGCGGCGGCGGTGCCCGAGCTGATCGTCGTCAACAAGGTCGACGCCATGACCGAGGACGACGTGCTCACCCTGCGCCAGGCGCTGCCGGGCGCGGTGTGGGTCTCGGCCCGCACCGGTGAGGGCATCGAGCGGCTGCGGGAGATCGTCGCCGCCCGGCTGCCCCACCCGGACGTCGAGGTCGAGGTCCTCGTGCCCTACGACCGCGGCGACCTGGTGGCCCGCGTCCACCGCGACGGCGAGGTCCTGAGCGAGCAGCACGACGCGACGGGCACCCGGCTCACCGCCCGCGTCGACGGCGGCCTGGCCGCCGTGCTCGAGCGGTTCGCCGTCCCCGTCGGCTGACCCCCCGTCCCCGCACCCGCCCGGGTGCCCGGCTCCGCGCCGGGTGCCCGGGCGGCTCGCCGTCTGGGCCGTGCAGGTCACGGAGGGGTCACGGCCCGGTACCGTGACCGGGTGAGCAGCGGCCGTGTGAGCAGCGCCGCTGTGCGGCGCAGCCCCGGCGCGCCGTCCGGGGAGCCGGAGGAGGCCGGAGACCGGCCGGAGCCGGTCGTGAGCCCCGGCCGCCCGTCGTGGTGGCTGCTGCTCGCCGCGCTCGTCGTCACCGCCGGCGTGACCGCCGACCTGCTCAGCCGCGGCGTGCTCGAGCGGCTGGACCTCGAGGTCTCCGAGGTGGTCAGCGCGTGGGACCTGCGCGACTCCCCGGCCTACTGGCCGGTCTGGGCGGTCACCCAGATCGGCGGCCGCGGCACCATCCTCATCGTGCTCGCGGCCCTGGTCGGCTGGCTGTGCGTGCGGCGGCGGACGGTGGCGCCGCTGCTGCGGGTGCTCACCGCGCTGGCGCTGCTCACGGTGGTCGTCTACGCGTTCAAGTTCGGCACCGGGCGCACCGCGCCCGCCTATCCGGGCTCCTTCTTCCACCGCGACGGCGCCAGCTATCCCTCCGGGCACGTCGCCAACGCCGTGCTCATGTGGGGCGTGGCGCGCTGGCAGGCGGTCGAGTACCGGATGGGGCCGCGGGTGCAGCGCACGCTGTGGTGGCTCAGCGTCGCCGGCCCCGTGGCGACCGGGATCGCGATGGTGTCCCTGGACTTCCACTGGGTCACCGACGCCGTCGTGGGAGCGACCGTCGGGGTGCTGCTGCTGGGCGTGGTTCACGCACTCGACGCGCTCGTGGTGTCACGCTGGGCGAGTGCCCGAGCCGGCCGCCCGTCCGCGTAGCGCCGCCGCGCACACCCGCCGGACACCGGCGCTGCTGCTGACACTGGGCCTGACGGCCCTGCCCGCCCTCTCCCTCGGAGCAGCGCCCGCCGCCGCCGAGGAGCCGGCCGCCCCGTCCGTGCGCTGCCAGGTCACCGACCCGCGGCTGAGCGAGCTGTCCGGGCTGGTCGACGTCGGCGACCGGATGCTGGCGATGGTCGACGGCGGGGACGAGGTCGCCGTGTACGTGCTCGACGGCGGGTGCCGGGTCGTCGACGTGACCACCGCCGCGCTGGACCCCTACGACCCCGAGGACCTCGGCGTCGGGGCCGACGGGACGGTGTGGTTCGCCGACACCGGCGACAACAACACCACCCGCGCCACGGTCGCGCTGATCGCGCTGCGCCCCGACGGCGGCGCCGCGCTGTACCGGTTGACCTATCCCGACGGCCCGCACGACGCCGAGGCGCTGCTGCTCGCTCCCGACGGCACCCCCTACGTGGTGACCAAGGAGGTGCTCGGCGCCAGCCACGTCTACCGGCCCGCCGCACCGCTGGCCGACGGCGGCACCGTGCCGCTGACCGACGTCGGCACCGTCGCCCTCACCCTGACCGGCACGCCGGGCGGACCGGTCGGCCGGGCCGGGCAGCTGCTCGTGACCGGCGGGGCGGTGGCGCGCGACGGCAGCCGGATCGCGCTGCGCACCTACACCGACGCCTACGTCTGGCCCCTGACCGGCTCCGACGTCCCGGGCGCGCTGGCCACCGAGCCCGTGCGGATCGCCCTGCCCGACGCACCGCAGGGCGAGGCGGTCTCCTTCACCGCCGACGGCGGCGCGCTGCTGGTGGCGGGGGAGGGGGTGCCCGGTGACGTCACCCTGGTGCCGATCCCGGCTTCCCCGGCCCCGGCTCCTCCCAGCGGGAACGCCGCAGCCGACCCGTCCCTGTCGGCGCTCCTCGACGACGGCGCCACGGGACCCTCACCGGTGACCGCCGGGGTGGCCGCCGCCCTCGTCGCCACGCTCCTGGTGTGGATCGGCGGGCGCATCCGCCGCCGCCGCTCGGGCGGCCCTCCCGCCGGCGCCTGACCGGCAGCGGCGGGAGGACCTCCGGTCGGACCGGCCCCTCAGACCCGCCGGAGGACGGTGACGACGCGGCCGAGGACGGTGGCCTCGTCGCCGGGGATCGGCTCGTAGGCCGGGTTGTGCGGCAGCAGCCAGACGTGCCCGTCCCGGCGCTTGTACGTCTTCACCGTGGCCTCGCCGTCGAGCATCGCGGCCACGATCTCGCCGTTCTCGGCGGTGGGCTGCTGGCGCACGACCACCCAGTCGCCGTCGCAGATGGCCGCGTCGACCATCGAGTCACCGGCGACGCGCAGCATGAACAGCGTGCCCTCGCCGACGAGCTCGCGCGGCAGCGGGAACACGTCCTCGACCGCCTGCTCGGCGAGCACCGGCCCACCGGCGGCGATGCGCCCGACCAGCGGCACGTAGGTCGGGGCGGCGGTGCCGTCGGGCGCCGCGGCGGCCGGTGCCGCGGTCTCGGCCGTGGCGTCCCCGGGGAGCCGGACGTCGAGGGCCCGCGGGCGGTTGGGGTCGCGCCGCAGCCAGCCCTTCTTCTGCAGCACGGAGAGCTGGTGGGCCACCGAGGACGCCGACGACAGGCCGACCGCCTCGCCGATCTCGCGCACCGAGGGCGGGTAGCCGCGCCGCTCGATCGAGTCGCGGATGACCTCGAGGACCCGGCGCTGCCGCTGGGTCAGGCCGTCGCCGGCCTCCCCGCGGTCGGGGAAGGTGCGGACCGCGGCCGCGCCGTCCCCGCCCGCGACGTCCGTGCCCGCGACGTCCGTGCCGACGGTGCCGCCGGCCGCGGTGGTCGTCCGCCGCGTCGCCGTCCCGCCGCGCGTGCCCTGGCCGGTCCCGCTCGTGCCCGCCACGTCTCCTCCTCGCCGGCCGCGTCCCGCGGCCGTCCGTCGACCGCCCGGCCCAGGGGCCGGTCGGCGGGCGGTGCGCCCGCACGGACCGTAGCGCGTGGACCCCGCAGGTTCAAACGTGTGTTCGAAGGACACGCCGCGCCGACTCGATCCCGTCGTCGCCGTGCGGTAGACATCCGCACACACGTTCGGAGTCGAACGCGTGTTCGATGCGGTGGGTCAGTCGAGGAGGAGCGGTCATGGGCGGCGTGCGACAGGCAGTGCTGGACTTCGACGCGGCGGTCCGGGTCCCGTGGCGGCCGTTGCTCGGGGACGACGGTGCCCGCGGCGGTGCCCGGCCGGCCGGCCGTCCGGCGCAGGCCGCTCCCCGGGCGGCGGTGCCCGGCTCGGGCCTGCGGGTCACCGGGCACCTGCGGCCCGTCCCCGACCTGCCGGCTCCGGGGGCGGCGCGGGTCGCGGGTCCGTCGACCGAGGCCCCGCGCGCCCGCCGGGACCCGGCCCGCCCGGGTGGCCGGCCGGCGCGCTCGGGCCCGGTCCGCGGGGACGCCCGCGTCCGCTGCGCGACCGCCCCCGCGCCGGTGCGGCTGACCCGCCGCGGCCGCCGCCTGGTGGTCGCGCTCGTGCTGGCGGCGGGTGTCGGCGGCGCGGCCCTGGGCCGGGAGTTCCTCGCGCCCGACCCCGGGCTGCACCTCGCGGGGGAGAGCAGCGTCGTCGTCGAGCAGGGGGACACCGTCTGGTCGATCGCCGGCGAGGTGGCCGGCCCCGGTCAGGACGTGCGGGCCGTGGTGGACGCGATCCAGGAGCTCAACGGCCTGGAGGGGTCCGCGCTGGTCGCGGGCCAGGTCCTGCGCGTGCCGTAGGCGGCCCCGCCGGAGGCGTCATGCCTGAGAAGTGACGAGACGACGTCGGTGAGTTCGTCAACCATCCGGGCCCGGTCGTTCACCGGCCGCGGTCGCGAGGGCACTTACGGTCAGGAGCGTGTCAGCAGCCGTGAACAGCAGCGCACCGGTGTCCTTCCGGTCCCCGCAGGACGTCGAGGTGGTCGTGGACGGCGCCTGGGTGCCGGGCGCCATGCTCGGCTGGCGCGTCGACGCGACCGGCGGCTGCCAGGCGCTCGTCCGGCTGCGGGGCGCGCACGGCCAGGAGGCCTGGACCGACCTCGCCGCCGTCCGGCTGCCCGAGCGGCACCTGTCCCTGGCTCCCGCGCCCGCGGGCGCCCCCGGGACGGTGGTCACGGCCGCGGTGGGCCATCCCGCCGTCACGCCGGGTGTCCGCGCTCCCCGTCGCGCCCGTCGACACGGCGGCGACGTCACCGCCGAGCAGCCCGCCGTCCGTCCGGGCGCCGCCGGGCGTCACCGCGCGCCCGCCGGCTCCGGACGGCACCGGGCGGCCACGGCCGAGATGCCCGTCGTCACCTGCGCCGCCCCCGCGGCTGCCGTGACCGCCGACGGGGTCGCCGACCTGGCCGCCGGCGCGACCGTGGACACCGCGAGCGAGCCGGACCTGCTGACCCGGCCGATCCGGCTCGGCGACCTGGTCCCGCACCCGCGCGGCGGCCGTCCCGCGGTCCGTCCTCCGGCCTGATCCGGCGCCCGGCACCCGTCCGGGTCCCGCCACCGGCGGCCGTCGCCTTCCCCGGGTCCGTCCCGGCTCACCACCCCGTCCCCGCCGGCCGGCCGTGCGGCCGCGCCGACGGGTCCGTGGCTCTCCCGGATACACCCGCGCGACCGTCGTCGCGCGCCGACACGCGAGACCTCCCGGCGTGTCGTGTGACAGGTGGGGAACGTGGTCGCGCCTGGTCACCAGCGGGTCACGAGCGCGTCTCGACGGAACAGACACGCGGATCGTCGTCTTGCAGATGTAGTGGAGCGCGGCCTACTGTCCCCCTACATCTAGTAGTTGCACCGGTGGAACCCATCCACAGGCCGTCCTCAGGACCTCCACGGGGAGTCCACCGGATGTCCCCAGGGAGGTCCACAGGACACCGGCAGCCGGGGAGCCCGGGAGGGCCCGCCGGCACCAGCCGCCCGCGGCCGGGGGACCGGTCCGGACGAGGAACCCGCGGAGGAGGTGAACCGCAGTGCGCTGCCCGTTCTGCCACAACCCCGACAGCCGGGTGATCGACTCGCGCGAGGCCGACGAGGGAGCCACCACCCGTCGTCGCCGCTCGTGCCCGGCCTGCGGCCGCCGCTTCACCACCGTGGAGGAGGCGGTGCTCGCCGTCGTCAAGCGCAGCGGGGTGAGCGAGCCGTTCAACCGCGCCAAGGTCGTCGCCGGCGTGCGGCGGGCCTGCCAGGGCCGCCCGGTCGACGAGGACCAGCTCCAGCAGCTCGCCCAGCAGGTGGAGGACGCCGTGCGCGCCAGCGGTGTGGCCGAGGTCCCCAGCAACGAGGTGGGCCTGGCCATCCTGCAGCCGCTGCGGGAGCTCGACGAGGTGGCCTACCTCCGCTTCGCCAGCGTCTACCGCGCCTTCACCTCGGTCGAGGACTTCGAGAAGGAGATCACCGAGCTCCGGGCCCGTCACCACCGTGGCGGGACGCCGCCGCTGCCCGGGATGCAGATCGAGCCGCCGGGGCCCCGCCGCCGGGGACCCGCCCGCAGTCCCGCACCCGCCCGCGACGGCTGACCGCCGTCCCTCGACCCCGCCGGCAGCGTCGCCGGCCGCGCACCACCCGCCGCACCGCCAGAGAACGTCAGTACCGCCCGCTAGAAACAGGTCGGCTCTCTTCCCCAGCCGCCTGGACCACTTCACCGAGGGAGAGCTCGTGACCGAGATCGAGGACCGCCCGGCAGGCCGCACGCGTCGGGCCGCCAAGGCGCCGACCAGGGGGAAGGGCCTGAAGGTCAAGCGCGTCTACACCACCGCGGGCGTCCACCCGTACGACGAGGTGACGTGGGAGCGCCGCGACGTCGTCATGACCAACTGGCGTGACGGCTCGATCAACTTCGAGCAGCGCGGCGTCGAGTTCCCCGCCGAGTGGAGCATCAACGCCACCAACATCGTCACCACGAAGTACTTCCGCGGCGCCGTCGGCACCCCGCAGCGGGAGACCAGCCTGCGCCAGCTCATCGACCGGGTGGTGCTCACCTACGGCGCCGCCGGCCGCGAGCACGGCTACTTCGCCAGCGAGGGCGACGCCGAGGTCTTCGAGCACGAGCTGACCTGGATGCTGCTGCACCAGGTGTTCAGCTTCAACAGCCCCGTGTGGTTCAACGTCGGCACGAGCGCGCCCCAGCAGGTCAGCGCCTGCTTCATCCTCGCCGTCGACGACACGATGGACTCGATCCTCAACTGGTACCGGGAGGAGGGGCTGATCTTCAAGGGCGGCTCCGGCGCCGGCCTGAACCTCTCCCGCATCCGCTCCTCCAAGGAGCTGCTCTCCTCCGGCGGCACCGCCTCCGGCCCGGTCAGCTTCATGCGCGGCGCCGACGCCTCCGCCGGCACCATCAAGTCCGGTGGTGCCACCCGCCGCGCGGCCAAGATGGTCGTCCTCGACATCGACCACCCCGACATCGAGGAGTTCATCGAGACCAAGGCGCGCGAGGAGGACAAGATCCGCGCGCTGCGCGACGCCGGGTACGACATGGACCTCGGCGGCAAGGACATCACCAGCGTCCAGTACCAGAACGCCAACAACTCCGTCCGCGTCTCCGACGAGTTCATGCGTGCGGTCGAGGACGGCACCGGCTTCGCCCTGCGCGGGCGTCTCGACGGCTCGGTGATCGAGACCGTCGACGCCAAGGAGCTGTTCCGCAAGGTCACCCAGGCCGCGTGGGAGTGCGCCGACCCCGGCATCCAGTACGACGACACGATCAACGACTGGCACACCAACCCCGAGACGGGCCGGATCAACGCGTCCAACCCCTGCTCGGAGTACATGAGCCTGGACAACAGCTCGTGCAACCTGGCGTCCCTGAACCTCATGAAGTTCCTCCAGGACGACGGGACCTTCGACGCCCGGACCTTCGTCAAGGCCGTCGAGCTGGTCATCACGGCGATGGACATCTCCATCTGCTTCGCCGACTTCCCGACCGACCCGATCGGTGAGACCACCCGCGCCTACCGGCAGCTGGGCATCGGCTACGCCAACCTCGGCGCCCTGCTGATGGCCACCGGCCACGCCTACGACTCGCGCGGTGGCCAGACGCTGGCCGCGGCCATCACCTCGCTGATGACCGGCACCGCCTACCGCCGCTCGGCCGAGCTGGCCGGCATCGTCGGCGCCTACGACGGCTTTGCCCGCAACGCCGACGCGCACGCCCGCGTCATGCGCAAGCACGCCGCGGCCAACGACGCGATCCGCCCGGTCGGCGCCGACGACGCCGACGTGCTGCGCGCCGCCACCGCCCAGTGGCAGGAGTGCCTCGAGATCGGCGGGGAGTTCGGCTGGCGCAACGCCCAGGCCTCCGTGCTGGCCCCCACCGGCACCATCGGCTTCATGATGGACTGCGACACGACCGGCATCGAGCCGGACTTCTCGCTGGTCAAGTACAAGAAGCTGGTCGGCGGCGGGTCCATGCAGATCGTCAACCAGACGGTCCCGCGGGCGCTGAAGAGCCTCGGCTACCAGGACGAGCAGGTCGAGGCGATCGTCGAGTTCATCTCCGAGCACGGCCACGTCGTCGACGCGCCGAGCCTGCGCCCGGAGCACTACGAGGTGTTCGACTGCGCCATGGGCGAGCGGGCCATCTCCCCGATGGGCCACGTCCGCATGATGGCCGCGGTGCAGCCGTTCATCTCCGGTGCGATCAGCAAGACGGTCAACATGCCGGAGACGGCGACCGTCGAGGACGTCGAGAACATCTACTTCCAGGGCTGGAAGCTCGGCCTCAAGGCGCTGGCGATCTACCGCGACAACTGCAAGGTCGGCCAGCCGCTGTCCGACGCCAAGGCGAAGAAGGCGGACGTGAAGGTCGAGGTGGAGGCCGCCGCGCCGGTCGCCACCACGTCGCACCCGGTCCGCCGCCGGCTGCCCAAGAAGCGGCAGAGCATGACGACGTCGTTCAGCGTCGCCGGTGCCGAGGGCTACATGACCGCCGGGATGTACGAGGACGGCAGCCTCGGCGAGGTGTTCCTCAAGCTGGGCAAGCAGGGCTCGACCCTGGCCGGTGTCATGGACGCCTTCTCGATCGGCATCTCGATCGCGCTGCAGCACGGTGTGCCGCTGGAGACCTACATCCAGAAGTTCACCAACATGCGCTTCGAGCCGGCCGGCATGACCGACGACCCGGACATCCGGATCGCCCAGTCGGTGATGGACTACATCTTCCGTCGCCTGGCCCTCGACCACCTGCCGGTCGACACCCGCGCCACCCTCGGCATCTTCAGCGCCGAGGAGCGGGCCGCGCAGGTGTCGGGCAGCTACGGCGGCTCGGCGTCGACCGCCGAGGTCGTCGAGGAGGATGAGGTCGACGTCGAGGCGCTGCGCAGCTCGGTGCCGACCGAGGCCGGCACCAAGGGCACGGCGCCGGAGACGGTCACCCCCGGGGGCCCGAAGTCGGTCAAGGAGGCCCACTCCTCGGCCGAGCTGCTCGAGCTGGTCACCGGGACCGCCACCGACGCGCCGCTGTGCATGACCTGCGGCACGAAGATGCGCCCGGCCGGCAGCTGCTACGTCTGCGAGGGCTGCGGCTCCACCAGCGGCTGCAGCTGAGGCCGCGGTCGGGGACGGTGCACCGCCCCGGCCGGTGACTCCGTCCGTGACGTGACCGAGGGGCGGGACCCATCCGGGTCCCGCCCCTCGGCGCGCTCGCGGTCGAGGTCGCGAGCGACCTCAGGGCAGCCGCGCGAGCAGAGCCCGGGCGAACGCCTCGGCCGCCGGCTCGGCCGGCCCGTGTGCGGCCGCGGCGCGCAGCCAGGAGGCCAGGGGCGCGGCCAGCGTCGGGGAGAAGGTGGCGATCCACGCACCGGTCCCGGCCCGCGCCTCGGCCACGTGCTCGGTGCTCCCGTCGTGGAGGTGCGCGACCACCTCGGGGCGGCTCGCCAGCAGCCCGCTGGTCCGCCAGTCGCCGGAGGTGGTCCGCGCGGCGAGCGCGTCCAGCCGGCCGGCCACCGTCCGCAGCAGCTGCTCGGTGTCCACGACCGGATGGTCCCCCGACCGTGCGGGCCGCGTCCCGGAGGTCGACACGGCCCGCGGGTCGACCCAGGCGGGAGCCCACCGACCCGCGACGATCCCCGAGCGCTCGCTGACCTCGAACACGTCGTCGACCGCGTCGACGCCGACGAGGTCGTCGAGGACGTCCTCGAGCCCTGGCGTGCCCAGGGGCAGCGCCGGAGGCCGCCCCGGGCTGCGGAAGGGTGACGGCGTGCCCCGTCGGGGCGACGTCCCTGGTGCCGGACGGCGCAGCCCCGCACCCTGGCTCCGTGCCTCGCCGCGCCGCCGCTCCGACCTGCCCGCACTGCCCCGACGCCCCCGCCGGTGTCCCGTACGTCCTCGGGCTCCCCTCGGCGGAGGCGTTCGAGGCCGCGGAGCGCGGGGAGGTCGTCCTGGGCGGTTGCGTCCTGTCCGAGCCGGTGCCGGCGTGGGCGTGCCCGCGGTGCGAGGCGTCGCTGGGCTGAGAGCGGGAAGAACGGGCGGGTCCCGGACGTCCCAGGACGTGCCGTCCCCGACCCGAGGAGCCCCGTTTGAGTCAGGTCCCGATCGCCGTCACCGGAGCCACCGGGCAGGTCGGGGGCCGCGTCGCCCGCCGGCTCGCCGCCGCCGGCGTCCCGCTGCGGCTGCTGGTCCGCGACCCCTCGCGCGCGCCGCGGCTGCCCGGCGCCGCCGCCGTCGTGGCGCCGTACGGGGACGGGGACGCCGTCCGCCGGGCGCTGGAGGGCACCGGCACGGTGTTCATGGTGTCGGCGTCGGAGTCGGCCGACCGGGTCGGGCAGCACCGCGGCTTCGTCGACGCCGCCGCGGCCGCGGGCGTCGAACACCTCGTGTACCTCTCCTTCCAGGGAGCCGCGCCGGACGCCACCTTCACGCTGGCCCGCGACCACTGGGCCACCGAGGAGCACGTCCGCGCCCGCGGCCTGGTCCACACGTTCCTGCGCGACTCCCTCTACGCCGACTTCCTCCCCGGCCTGGTGGGGGAGGACGGCGTGATCCGCGGCCCGGCCGGGGAGGGGCGGGTGGCGGCTGTCGCCCAGGACGACGTCGCCGACGCCGCCGTCGCCGTCCTCCGCGACCCCGCGGCGCACGCCGGTCGCACCCACGACCTCACCGGTCCCCGGGCGCTGACCCTCACCGAGGTCGCCGACACGATCACCGCCGTCACCGGCCGGGCGGTGCGCTACCACCCGGAGACGGTGGCGGAGGCGTTCGCGTCGCGCGCCTCCTACGGCGCGCCGGACTGGCAGGTCGAGGCCTGGGTGTCCACGTACACCGCCATCGCCGCGGGTGAGATGGCAGACGTCAGCACCGCCGTCGAGGACCTGACCGGCCGCCCGGCCACCCCGTTCGAGCAGCTGCTGCGCACGGCGGCATGAGCCTGCGCACGCGCGCGGTCGCCGGCTTCCTGCGGCCGACCGCCGAGCCGCGCACGGCCACCGCCGAGCGCGCGCGGCACCGGTGCTCGCTCCGGCGGACTGACGGCGGGTGCCGACGACGCGTGGTGGGCAGGGGGTGTGGTCCGTGCTGCACCCCGCCGGGGAGCCGCTACGCCGTTGACCTGGGGTTTCTCCGTCCACAGTGCTTGAGCGACAGGCTCGTCGAACGTATGATCGAGTGCATGGAGGACGTCCTGACCGCCCCGGCCCTGGCGCCGCCGGTCGGGATGGCGTCGGGGCCGCTGGGCGCGGTGCAGGCCGCCGCGCGGGAGATCGCCCGCCAGACGGCGGTGCAGGCGCGGGCGGTCGCGGCCTTCGCCGCCACCCGGCCGGCCTCGGCCGACCGCGCGCAGGGCGAGCCCGGGGCGATGTCGCCGGAGCGGTGGGCGCGGCGGGCAGGGATGCTGCGGCCGGTGAGCGAGTGGGCGGCGCAGGAGCTGGCGGTCGCCCTGTCGATCTCCACCGAGGCAGCTGAGTCGCTGCTGGAGCGCTCCCTGACGCTGGTGCACCGGCTGCCGCTGGTCCTCGACGCCCTCGAGGACGGGGCGATCCATCCCGGGCACCTGTGGTGCCTGCTCGAGCACGTCGCTCCGATCGCCGACGACGCGCTGCGTGCCTCGCTGGAGCGGGATCTGCTGGCGTGGATGGCCGGGCGGGTGGCCACGCCGGCGCAGGTGGGGGACAAGGTCCGCCGCGAGGTCCTCAAGCGCGACGCCCGCTCGGCTGCCGACCGGCTGGCGCGGGCCATCCGGCAGCGCGGGGTCTCGGCGCGGCCGGACCGGGTCGAGGGGATGAGCGTGGTGACCGCGCTGCTGACCGCGCCGGAGGCCGCAGCGCTGGTGGCGGCGCTGGATGCCTACGCCGACGCGCTGCCCGCCGACCCCGGCGATGCCCGCAGTCGCGGGGAGAAGATGGCCGACTGCCTGCTGGATCTGGTGCTGCGCCCCGGTGAGTCCGACCTCCCGCCGGTGCAGGTGGCGCTGTCGGTGGTCGCGCCGCTGGGGGCGCTGCTCGGCGGGGACCAGCCGTGCGAGGTCGAGGGACTGGTCGTGCCGGCGGAGATGGTCCGGGCACTGCTGGCCGCGCTGACCGGCCACCCGTTCGCCGCCGCGTCCGACACCGCCGCGTCCGACACCGCCGCGTCCGACACCGCCGCGTCCGACACCGCCGCGACCTCCACCGCCACGACCTCCACCGCCACGACCTCCACCGCCACGACCTCCACCGACACCGCCACGACCTCCACCGGTAGTGGCGGAGGAGGCCGGGGCGCCGCCGTCGACGGCTCCCCGGCCAGCGATGAGGTGCTGCTCGGCGTCACCGCCGCGGAGGCGGCGCGATACGAGGCCGAGGCCGGAGAACTGGCGGCCTGGTGGGCCGAGGTGGAACGTCGGGTGCTGGCGGGGGAGTTCGACGCCGAGCCGCCACCGCAGTTCGTCGACGAGGACGGACCACCCGACCTCCCGACACGGCCTGGTCCCGCACCACCTCTCGGTCCAGCCGGTCCCGCGGATGGCTGGTGGGCGCGTGCCGACCGTGCGGTCGAACTCGCCGGCGATGCGGTCCTGACTGCGCGGCAGGAACTGAGCCGCGCCCGCCGTCTCGTGACCACCGCCGCCCGGGCCGATGCCGCCGACGAGGCCGCCTGGGCGAACAGCCCCGCCGGGCGGGTCACCACCGCACCCGACGCGCTCACCGCCCTGACGGCCGCCACCGACCACGCCCGCGCGGCTCTCACCGGCCTGCTGGCCGCAACGGGCGGCGGCGGGCTGGCCGACCGCCCGCGGCTGGTGCTCACCGACGCCCTGACCGGCGCGCTGCTCACCCTCACCGACCTGCCGGGTCTGCGCCGCGCCGCCGCCCAGGGCGGTGGCCTCGGCCCGCCCGGTCCGACCGACGGCTACCGCCCCGGCGCCGCCCTCGATCGGCACGTCCGCACCCGCGACCGCCGCTGCCGCTTCCCCGGCTGCCGCCGCCGCGTCCCCCGCGGCGGCGACCTCGACCACGCCGTCCCCTGGCCCACCGGACCCACCACCGCGGCCAACCTGGTCGGCTACTGCACCGGCCACCACCGCGGCAAGCACCAGGCATCCGGCTGGCGACACACCCTCGCCCCCGACGGCGCCCTCACCGTCACCACACCCACCGGACTCACCGCCGCCACCACCCCACCGCCCTGCTGAGCCGGCGGCCTCGGCGAGATGGGGCGGGAATGCGCGGGCGCACGGGGTGTTGCAAGAGGTGCCGGTCCGGTCCATGCCCCCGGGCCTCACCACCTGCCGCTGCGAGCGGCCACTCGCCGAGAGGCGGCTGTCGGGCCGGCGCGACGTGCAGCGCCCGGTCCCCAGGACCGGGCGCTGCCTCGTCCCGGGACCGGGACGGCGGAGGCCCGTGCCAGGGTGGCCGGGTGCGCGTTGTCGTCACCGGCAGCTCCGGTCACCTGGGCGAGGCCCTGGTCCGCGTGCTGCGCGCCGCCGGCGACGACGTCGTCGGGGTGGACCTGCTGCCCTCGCCGTGGACCGACCTCGTCGCCTCGGTCACCGACCGCGCCGCGGTCCGCGACGCCCTGGCCGGCGCCCACGCCGTCGTGCACACCGCCACGCTGCACAAGCCGCACGTCGGCACGCACAGCAGGCAGGACTTCGTCGACACCAACGTCACCGGCACCCTCGCCGTCCTCGAGGAGGCGGTGACGGCGGGCGTCGGCCGGGTGGTGGTCACCAGCACGACGAGCGCGTTCGGCCGCGCGCTGACCCCCGCTCCCGGTGAGCCGGCCGCGTGGATCACCGAGGCCGTGCCGCCGCGGGTGCGCAACGTCTACGGCGCCACGAAGGTCGCCGCCGAGGACCTCTGCGAGCTCGTCGCCCGGGACACCGGCCTGCCCGTCGTCGTCCTGCGCACCTCCCGCTTCTTCCCCGAGGGCGACGACGCCGACGACGTCCGCGCCGCCTTCGCCGACGACAACGTCAAGGTGAACGAGCTGCTGTACCGGCGCGTGGACCTCGCCGACGTCGTCTCCGCCCACCGCGCCGCGCTCGACCGCGCGCCCGCGCTCGGCTTCGGCCGCTACGTCGTCAGCGCCACCACGCCGTTCGGCCGGAGCGACCTCGCCCAGTTGCGCACCGATGCCCCCGCCGTCGTCGCGCGGCTCTTCCCCGACGCGCCCGCGCTGTACGAGCGGTTGGGCTGGCGGCTGTTCCCGTCGATCGACCGCGTGTACGTCAACGACGCCGCCCGCGCCGACCTCGGCTGGACCCCGGAGTACGGCTTCCGCACCGCCCTGGACCTGCTGGCCGCGGGGCGCCCGCCGCGCAGCGACCTGGCGACGGCCGTGGGCGCGAAGGGCTACCACGCCGTCCCGACCGGCCCCTACACCGTCCGCTGACCCCGCTCAGCGGCCCGGTGGCTCCAGCACCGCCACGTCGTCCTCGTGCAGACCGGAGACGACGACGGTCCCGTCGCGCTCGGCCACCGCCGTGACGAAGCCGTACCCGGCGTCGGTCGCCCGCAGGTCGTGCACCCGCCGGCCGTCGGCGGGGTCGAAGGCCATCACCCACGCGATCGGCGTCGCCTCCGGCCGCACCCGCTCCGGCACGTTCCACAGCAGCAGCCGCAGCACGCCCGGCAGGGGCAGCAGCCGGTCGAGCAGCGCGTTGCGCGGCGCGGCGATCGCCACCCACAGCAACCCGTCCGAGCCCAGCGAGGCGTTGTCGGGGAAGCCCGGGAGGTTGTCGACCAGCGGCTCGGTGGTGCCCGCGCCCGGCCCAGTGAGCCGGTGCCGCAGCACCCGGTAGCGGGAGGTCTCGGCCAGCAGCAGGGACGAGCCGTCGGGTGTGCGCACCAGGCCGTTGGCGAAGCCGAGGCCCGACAGCACCGTCGTCACCGTGCCGTCGGGGTCGCGGCGCACCAGCCGCCCGGTGGCCGAGTGCTCGAAGAAGTCGCCGAGGTGGTGCTCGACGTCCCACCGGCTGGTCGACGTCGTGAACCACACGGTGCCGTCGGGCGCGGCGACGACGTTGCTGGCGAAGGTCACCGGCTCCCCGTCCACCTCCGTCACCAGCACCTCGACGGCGCCGTCGGGACCCATCCGCAGCAGCCCGCGGTCGTGGTCGCAGACCAGCACGCTGCCGTCGGCGCACGGCTCCACGCCCAGCGGCCGGCCGCCGGTGCGCCCCACGACCGTGCGGGCTCCGGTGACCGGGTCGAGGCGGACCACGCTGCCGTCGCGCAGGCCGGTGACCACGAGGCCGGCGTCGTCGACGAGCACGTCCTCGGGGCCGGAGTCGCCGGTCGGCAGCCGGCGGGCGATGCGCAGCGGCGCGGTCGGGCCGGGGTCGTCGAGCGCGGGCGGGGTCCACCGCCGCGGCCGGATCCGGCGCCGGGTGAGCAGCGGGCTGCCGACCTGGGCGGCGGCGCGGTCGGGGGTGAGCCGGCCGGCCCGGCGGACGACCTGCCGGCAGCGCCGCTCCAGCAGCCGCACCGCCAGGCCGAACGAGCGGAACGCGGGGTTGGTCGTCTGCCCCGCCCGGTAGCGCGCCCACACCTGCTGGGCGATGACCGCGACGCGGAACAGGCCGAACACCTCGTACCAGGCCCACTCGGCGTTCGTGACCCGCTGGCCGGTGCGCGCGCTGTAGTGGGCCACCACCTGCTCGCGGGTCATCATCCCGGGCAGCGTCGTGGGCTGACGGCTCAAGCGGCGCATCAGCGGGCCGTCGTCGGCCTGGATCCAGTACCCGAGCGCGCCGGCGAGGTCCATCAGCGGGTCGCCGACGGTGGCCATCTCCCAGTCGAGCAGCGCGACCGGGCGGGTCGGGTCGGCGGGGTCGAGGACGACGTTGTCGAACCGGAAGTCGTTGTGCACCAGCGTGTGCGGCCGGTCGGCGGGCTGGTGCTCGGCGAGCCACGCGGTGACGCGCGCGAAGGACGGGACGTCGCGGGTGCGGGCCCGCCGGTAGCGCTGCGTCCAGCCCTCCACCTGGCGGCGCACGTAGCCGGGGCCGCGGTCGAGGTCGGCGAGCCCGGCGGCCCGCACGTCGACCGCGTGCAGGTCGACCAGCAGGTCGACGACGTTGCGGCACAGGTCGGCCACCTGCTCGCGGGTCAGGTCGACCCCGGGCGGCAGGTCGCGGCGGGGGATCGGCCCCTCGACCCGGCGGACGACGGAGAAGGGCGTGCCGACGACCGTGGTGTCCTCGCACAGCGCCACGGTGCGCGGCACGTGCGGGAGCACCCGGCCCAGCGCCTCCTGGACGCGGTACTCGCGGGCGACGTCGTGCGCGGTGCCGGTGTGCTCGCCCCGCGGCGGGCGGCGCAGCACCAGGTCGCCGTCGGGGTAGCGCAGCAGGTAGGTGAGGTTGGAGACGCCGCCGGAGAACTGGCGCACCTCCGGGACCCCCGTGAGGTCGACGCCGGCCCGCGCCGGGTCGGCGTGCCCGGCGAGCCAGGCGGCCACGGCGGCGACGTCGAAGGCGTCCTCCGCGCGGACGGGGCGTGCGTCGGGGGAGCTCACGACAGCCGCCGCACGACCGGGAGCGGCAGCACGCGCACCCCGACGCCGATCGGCACCCACGGCCGGGCCGGCAGGTGCGCCTCCGCCTCGCGCGCCTCGGTCGCCGCGACCACCGCCCGCACGCCGGTCCCGGTGTCGACCGTGCCGCGGGGGCGCTCGGACCGCCGTCCCCCGGCGAGCGGGGCGACGCCGGCCTCGCCCCGTTGCTGCCGGCGGAACACCTCCAGCGCGGCCTCGCACTGCGCCAGCGCGCCGACGGAGTCGGTCATCGCCGTCCCGCGGTCGGCGGCGGGGTCGGTGACGTCGAGGGCCGCCGTCTCCGCGCCCGGCCCGGAACTCGCCCCGGTCACGACGACGACGCCTGTGCTCGTGCGGTCCTCCTGCCGGGGGGAGGGCGAGCGGGAGCCGGGGGAGGAGGGCACCCACGCACGCTAGATCCGGGTGGTCCCGACCCGGTGCCCGGGGGCACCCGCGCCCGGGCCCGCACGGCGGAGGAGCGGACCCGGGCGAGCCCGGACCGGCCACGACGGAGCCTCCCGGTTCGGGCGCCGGGAGGGCGGGCAGGATCGGGCCCATGACCTACGCCGCTGCGGAGAACCGCTACGACTCGATGACCTACCGCCGCACAGGCCGCAGCGGCCTGGACCTCCCGGTGATCAGCCTGGGGCTGTGGCACAACTTCGGCGACGACGTCCCGCTGGACCGCCAGCGGGCCATCCTCCGCCGGGCCTTCGACCTGGGCATCACCCACTTCGACCTGGCCAACAACTACGGCCCGCCCTACGGCAGCGCCGAGACCAACTTCGGCCGGCACCTGCGCGACGACTTCCGCCCGTACCGCGACGAGCTGGTCCTCTCGACCAAGGCCGGCTGGGACATGTGGCCGGGCCCCTACGGCCAGGGCGGCGGCTCGCGCAAGTACGTGCTGGCCAGCCTCGACCAGTCGCTGGCGCGGATGGGCCTGGACTACGTCGACGTCTTCTACTCCCACCGGCCGGACCCGACGACGCCGCTCGAGGAGACGATGGGCGCGCTGGACACCGCCGTCCGGTCGGGCAAGGCGCTCTACGCCGGCATCTCGTCGTACTCGCCGCAGGACACCGCGCGGGCGGCGGCGATCCTGGCCGACCTCGGCACGCCGCTGCTGATCCACCAGCCGAGCTACTCGATGCTCAACCGCTGGATCGAGACCGAGGGGCTGCTCGACACCCTCGCCGACGTCGGTGCCGGCTGCATCGCGTTCTCGCCCCTGGCGCAGGGCATGCTCACCGACAAGTACCTGGGCGGGATCCCCGAGGGCTCGCGGGCCAGCCAGGGCAAGTCGCTCTCGCCGGACCTGCTCACCGACCAGGCGCTGACGCACGTGCGCGCGCTCGGGGAGCTGGCCGCCGAGCGCGGGCAGTCGCTGGCGCAGATGGCGCTGGCCTGGGGCCTGCGCGACGAGCGGGTCACCAGCGTGCTGATCGGCGCCAGCAGCGTGCGCCAGCTGGAGCAGAACGTCGGCGCGCTCGACCGGCTCGACTTCAGCGACGAGGAGCTGACCCGCATCGACGGGCACGCCGTCGACGCCGGCATCGACCTGTGGGCCGGCGCCCGCACCGCCTGAGGCTCACCGGCCGCCGAGCGCTCCGCCCAGCGCTCCGCCCAGCGCCGCGGCCAGTGCCGCGGTGCGGGCGCGGAGGAACTCCCGGGAGACCGGCGCCCACGGCTCGGCTAGGTCGAACGCGTGGTAGCCGCCCGGCACGACGAGCAGGGTGCACGGCACTCCGGCCTCCTGCAGCCGCCGGGCGTAGGCGACGTCCTCGTCGTGGAACAGGTCGTTCGTCCCGACGCCGATCCAGGCCGGCGGGAGGCCGCCGAGGTCCTCGGCGCGGGCCGGTGCCGCCTCAGGGGGCACCGGCCCGCCGTCGAGAGGACCCAGGTAGGACCGCCAGGCGAAGCGGTTGCTCGCGCTGTTCCACAGGCGCAGGTGGCGCTGGTCGACGTCGGTCCGGCCGGCCGTCCGGTCGTCGAGCATCGGGTAGCTGAGCAGCTGCAGGACCGGGCGGACCCCGCCGCGCTCGCGGGTCAGCAGTGCCAGGCCGGCGGCCAGCCCGCCGCCGGCACTGGCGCCGCCGACCGCGATGCGGTCCGGGTCGACGTCGGGCCGCGCGGCGAGCCAGCGCAGCGCCGTGTGACAGTCCTCCAGGGGGGCGGGGAACGGGTGTTCCGGCGCCAGCCGGTACTCGACGGACGCGACGACGGCGCCGAGCCGGCGGGACCAGCGGCGGCAGAACCAGTCGTCCTGGGCGGCGCTGCCGATCACCGTCCCGCCCGCGTGCATCCACAGCACCGCGGGGGAGGGCCCGTCCGACGACGGCCGGAACAGCCGGACGGAGACGTCGGCGTCGATCCGCACGACCTCCACGCCGGGCCGGGGGACCCGGTCGGCGAGCCGGGTCGCCAGCCGCATGGGTCGCAGGCTGCGCGGGCCGACCAGGGCCCGGGGGAGGACGCGCGCCAGGCGCAGGTCGGGGTGGAAGGGATCGGACACCGGCGTCCTCCTGGTGGTCGTGCGTCGGAGACGAGCATCCCGCTGCCGCCCGCCGTCCGGGGCCTCGGCCGCTCCCGGGCCGTCGATGGCGGCCTGCTCGCCTGCTCGTCCCGGGTGGAGGTCGACGACGTGTGGGCGACCCGCCGGATCGAGGCGACCGCGGCCTCCGCAGGCGGCGAGCGGCGGCTGGTGCTGACCGCCCGCGACGACGGCCTGCGGGCTGAGGGCGGACCGGGTAGGACACGGGCATGGAACTCCAGGACGCCGTCGTCGTCGTCACCGGGGCCGGGAGCGGCATCGGCGCCGCGCTGGCCCGCCGCTGCGCCGCCGAGGGCGCGTCCGCCGTCGTGGTCAGCGACCGGGACGGCGACGCCGCGCAGCGGGTCGCCGGCGAGATCGGCGGGACCGCCGACAGCACCGACGTCACCGACGAGGCCGCCGTCGCGGCGCTGGTCGGGCGGACGCTGGACGCGCACGGGCGGGTCGACCTGTTCTGCTCCAACGCCGGCGTCTTCTCCGGCGGCGGGGTGGAGACGCCGACCGACGTGTGGCAGCAGGTCTTCGCCGTCAACGTGCTCGCCCACGTGTACGCGGCCCGGGCGGTGCTGCCGTCGATGCTCGAGCGGGGCCGCGGGTACCTGCTCAACGTGGCCTCGGCGGCCGGCCTGCTCACGACGCCCGGCGACGCCCCGTACACCGTGACCAAGCACGGCGCGGTCGCGTTCGCCGAGTGGCTGGCGGTCACCTACGGCGACCGCGGCATCGGCGTCAGCGCCGTCTGCCCGCTCGGGGTGGCCACGCCGCTGCTGCTCGACCCGCTCGAGTCGGGCGAGGCCGCGGCGGCCGCGGTGGTGGCGTCGGGGCAGGTGATCGCGCCCGAGGACGTGGCGCAGGCGGTGGTCGAGGGGCTCGCCGACGAGCGGTTCCTGATCCTGCCGCACCCGGAGGTGGCCACCTACTGGGCGCAGAAGGCCGCCGACCCCGGCCGCTGGATCGCCGGCGTCCGGAAGCTCGTGCGCAACGCCTCCCGGGACCGCTAGCCGCGCCGGCGGGCCGCGGCCTCGATGCCCACGGCCACCCGGCCCTCGGGGTCGAGGCGCTCCAGGACCGCCCCGGCGATCGACTCGAGCTGGGACACCTGCTCGGGGGTCAGGGCGTCGAAGACGTGCTCGCGCACGGTGGCCAGGTGGCCGGGCGCGGTCTGTCGCACCTTCGCCCAGCCGTCCTCGGTGAGCCGGGCGTTGGTGGCCCGCCCGTCGGACGGGCAGGGGGCACGCTCGACCAGGCCGCGCTCCTCGAGCCGGCGCACGACGTGGGACAGCCGGGGGAGCGTGGCGTTGGTGCGGGTGGCCAGCTCCGTCATCCGCAGGGTGCGCCCCGGCGCCTCCGACAGCATGGCCAGCACGTGGTAGTCGAAGTGGGTCAGCGCGGCGTCGCGACGCAGCTGGCCGTCGAGGACGCCGGGCAGCAGCTCCACGACGGCGACCAGACGCAGCCACGCCGCCATCTCGTCGTCGGTCAGCCACCGGGGTTCCACGGCGACATCGTCCCATCCATGTACTTGTAGCTTCAACTTCTGGCGACTAGGGTCATCGGTTGTAGCTACAAGGAACCCGGAGGCCGGCATGACCCTCACCCTCGGCGCGGACCTCGTGTCCCCGGTCCCCGGGGCGGCGGTGCGCACCCGCGTGACCGTGCCGCTGCGCTTCCCCGACGGGTACGCGACGACGGCCGAGGTGGTCACCTTCGACGGGCTCGCCGACGGCCGCGAGCACCTGCTGCTCGGGCTCGGCGACTGGCGCGGCGCGCTGGCCCGCTCGGCGGCCGGCGGCGAGGCGCCGCTGGTGCGACCGCACAGCGAGTGCCTGACCGGCGACGTCTTCGGCTCCGAGCGCTGCGACTGCGGCCCGCAGCTGCGCGAGGCGGCCGAGCGCATCACCGCGGCCGGTGGCTTCCTGCTCTACCTGCGCCAGGAGGGCCGCGGCATCGGCCTGTACGCCAAGCTCGACGCCTACGCGCTGCAGGACGCCGGTCTCGACACCTACGAGGCCAACCTCGCGCTGGGCCACGGCGAGGACGAGCGCGACTACACGGCCGCCGCGCAGATGCTGCAGGCGGTGGGCGCCGACCGGGTCCGGCTGCTGTCGAACAACCCCGACAAGGCCGTGCAGCTCGAGCTGCACGGCGTCGGGGTGACCGAGCGGGTGCCCACCGGCGTCCACCTGTCGGCGGCCAACGCCCGCTACCTCGCGGTCAAGCGCGACCACACCGCGCACACCCTCGACCTGTCGCTGGCGGGCTGACCGGTGCCCACCACCACCGCGGCGGCCGACGCCCTGATCGACCCCCGGCACCCCTTCGCCGCGCACCTCGCGCACGTCGCCGGGCTCGGGGAGCACCGGTCCTGGACGCCCGACGACGGCCCGCTGCCCGCGCTCTACCTCAGCCACGGCGCCCCGCCGCTGTTCGAGGACGCGCCCTGGATGCGCGAGCTGGCCGCCTGGGCCCGCGCGCTGCCCCGGCCGCGGTCGGTGCTCATCGTGAGCGCGCACTGGGAGTCGGACTCCCTGGGCGTCACCAGCACCGTGCCGGCCGAGCTGGTCTACGACTTCGGCGGCTTCGACCCCATGTACTCGCGCATGCGCTACGACACCCCGGAGGCGACCGGCCTGGCCCGACAGCTGCGCGCCGTCCTGCCGGAGACCGCGCACGTGTTCGAGCACCGCGGCCGCGGGCTCGACCACGGCGCGTGGGTGCCGCTCAAGGTCATGTACCCGGAGGCCGACGTCCCGGTGCTGCAGCTGAGCCTGCCCACGCACGACACGGCCACCCTGCTCGCGCTGGGGGAGCGCCTGCGGCCGCTGCGCGAGCAGGGCGTCCTGGTGATCGGCTCCGGGTTCATGACCCACGGCCTGCCGTACCTCACCCGCGAGATGCTCGGCGGCGCCGTCCCGGGCTGGTCGGCGGACTTCGACGCCTGGGCCGCCGACGCGCTCGGCCGCGGCGACGTCGAGGAGCTGGCGCGCTTCCGGCTGCGCGCACCCGGGCTGCGCTACGCCCACCCCACGGTCGAGCACTTCACGCCGCTGTTCGTCACCCTGGGCGCGGCGACCGACCCGGCCGCCGGCGTCACCACCGCGATCGACGGCTTCTTCATCGGCCTCGCGCGCCGCTCGTTCCAGGTGGCCTGAGCCGTCAGTTGACGACGTGCAGCTGGTCGATCCAGACGACCTCCCAGACGTTGCCGTCCGGGTCGGCGAAGCTGCCGGTGTAGCGGGCGTCCTCCGCGCGCGGGGGCAGTCCCGGCCGGCCCCCGGCGGCGGCCGCACGGGCCAGCAGGTCGTCGACCTCCGCGCGGCCGTCCGCGGTGAGCGCGTGCACGACGGTCGGCGCCTGGGCGGGATCCCCGGCCTCGCCGGGCAGCAGCGCGGCGAACCGCTCGCGGGTCTGCAGCGAGAGCACCTGCTCGTCGCCGAGCACCACAGCGGCCTCGCCCTCGTCGGAGGAGGTCTCCTCGACGCGGAAGCCGAGCGCCTCGTAGAACGCCCGCGCCGCCGCGAGGTCGCGCACCGGCAGCTTGACGAACAGCATGCTCACGACGTCGCCCGGCCCAGCTCGGCGAAGGTGTCGGCCACCCAGTCGGCGATGAAGGTGCTCACGTACGGCAGGTGGTCCAGGCCGATGTGCTCGGTCGCGCCCTCCTCGGGCGTGAACACCCGCAGCTCGCGCTTGGGGGAGTTGACCGCCTGCTCGTACGAGCGGTGCGCCATCTCCAGCGGGATCTGCCGGTCGTTGGCGCCGTGCGCGACGAGGAACGGCACGGTGATCCGCTCGACGACGCCCTCCAGGTTGACGGCGTCGGCGAAGTCGAGGAACCCGTCGAGGTCGTTCTCGTCCCCCTCCTGGCCCCACACCCACAGCACGTGCTCCCAGTAGTGCGGCACCGGCCGCTCGCCCTCGCGCTGCCGGCGACGGCGCTGCACCGCACCCCAGTCGTGGTTGGCGCCCCAGGCCACGCAGAGCGCGAACCGCTTCTCGAACGCCGCGGCGCGCGGGGCGTAGTACCCGCCGAGCGACCAGCCGGCGATGCCGATCCGGGAGGCGTCGACGTCGTCGCGCGCGGACAGGAAGTCCACCGCGGCCGCGCCCCACGCCTCGGTGTCGATGCGCGCGGTCAGCCCCTGCAGCCGCAGCGCCTCACCGGTGCCGGGCTGGTCGAGCATCAGGCAGGAGACGCCGCGGGCGGCCAGCTCCTCCCAGTGGTTCGAGGCGTACATGTGCTCCTTGGTGGAGTCCAGCCCGTTGACCAGCACGAGCACCGGCACCGGGCCGTCGTCGGCGGCCGGCGCCGAGGAGAAGTAGGCCGGCAGCGTCGTCCCCTCGTAGGGCACCTCCACCCGGGACACCCGCGGGCTGTGCGTCTCGAACGCCTTCTGCGCGATCTCGAGCATCCGCCGGTAGGTGGGCACCCGGTGGGGGTCGGAGTGGGCGAGCATCCGCTCGGCCTGCGCCAGGTAGTTGCTGGCGCGGAACCACAGCTGCCCGGCGGTGCGGACGTGCCCGGCCTTCTCCGCCTCCTCGGCCTGGCCGACGAGCTGGTCGGTCAGGGCGGTCCAGGCACGCAGGAAGTCCGGCGTCCCGGCGTCCTCGCCGGCGTTCGCGGCGTCCTTGATCGGCCGGCAGGCGCGGTCGACCTCGTCGATGAGCCCGCCGGAGTTCAGCGTGGCGACCACGCTGAGGTTCCAGGTGTAGGGGCCGGTGGGGAAGTACTCGAACACGGGCGGTTCCTCTCAGGATGCGGCCGGCGCCGCGGCGGACACGGCGTCGCTGATCGACTTCACGCCGCCGTGGGCGGTCATCCCGCCGTCGACGGGGATCTCGGCGCCGGTGACGAAGGAGGCGCCGTCGCCGAGGAGGAAGGCCACCAGCGGCGCCACCTCGTCGACGGTGCCGGTGCGGCCCAGCGGGGTCTCGGCGACGTTGGCGTCGCGGAACGCCGGCGCCGCCGAGGCGGTCATCGGCGTCTCGATGTAGCCGGGGTGCACGGTGTTGACCCGGATGCCGCGCGGCCCGAGCTCCAGGCACGCGGCCTTCGCCAGGCCGCGCAGCGCCCACTTCGACGCGGTGTAGGCCACCGGGTAGTGACCGGTCAGGGCCGCCACGGAGCCGACGACGACGACCGAGCCGCCGTCGGTCATCAACGGGGTGAGCGCCTGGATGCCGAGCAGCGTGCCGGTCACGTTGACCTCGGTGACCCGCGCGAGGTCGGCCGGGTCGAGGTCGCCGAGGCGCGCCCGCCAGGTGATCCCGGCGTTGGCGACCAGCCCGTGGACCCGGCCGTGCCGCTCGCGCAGGTCGGCGGCCAGCGCGGCCCAGCCGGCGGCGTCGGTGACGTCCAGGCGCCGGTAGGACGCCCCGCCGAGGTCCTCGGCCGGCTCCGGCTGCACGTCGGTGGCGACCACCGTCGCGCCCTCGGCGGCGAGCAGGCGCGCCTCCGCGGCGCCCTGCCCCTGGGCCGCGCCGGTGACGACGACGACCCGGCCGGACAGGCTCACGCCGGGCGCTTGCGGGTGCGTGGCCGGGGACGGGCGGCCCGGACCGGCGGCAGCTCGACACCGTCCACCACGCGGTTGCGGATGGTGCCGATGCCCTCGACGGTCATCTCGACGACGTCACCGGGCCGCAGCGGACCCGGGGCCGCGTCGCCGCGCCGGCCCCAGAGCTCCGCGAGGCAGCCGCCGTTGCCGCAGGTGCCCGAGCCGAGCACGTCGCCGGCGCGGACCTCGGTGCCGCGGGAGGCGTAGGCGATGAGCTCCTCGAACGGCCAGCCCATGTTGGACAGCAGGTCCTGGCCGATCTCGGTGCCGTTGACGCTCACCCGCATGTCCAGGGCGAGGAAGCCCTCGTCGTCGCGGTACGGCTCGAGCTCGTCGGCGGTCACCAGCCAGGGGCCGAGGGTGGTGGCGGAGTCCTTGCCCTTGGCCGGGCCGAGGTTGACCCGCATCTCGCGGGCCTGCAGGTCCCGCGCCGACCAGTCGTTGAGCACCGTGTACCCGAAGACGTGGTCGCGGGCGGCCTCCGGGCTCAGCGAGGCGCCGTCAGAACCCTCCACGGCGCCCACCACCACGGCGACCTCGAGCTCGAAGTCGAAGCGCTGCGAGCCCGGCGGCACCGCGACGTCGTCGTGCGCGCCGACGAGCGCGTAGGGGTTGGTGAAGTAGAAGGTCGGCGCCTGGTACCACTCGTCGACCACGCCGGCGACGCCGTCGATCGCCTTGCGGACGCCCTCGACGTGCTCCTCGAAGGCGACGAAGTCGCGCACCGTCGGCGCCTCCAGCGGCGGCAGCAGCCGCACCGACCCCACGGGCACCGCCGGTCCGCGCAGCGCCTCCGCACCCGCCTCGAGCGCGGCGGGCAGCCCCGCCCGGACGAGGTCGAGCACCGTCGTCCGGGCGGGGAGCTCGTGCAGCCCGGCAGTGCCGTCGGGGAGGTCGCTGACGACGCCGGCGCGGACCTGGCCGTCCGCCTCCCAGGTGGCGAACCGCATCAGACCGGCGGGGCCACGAACAGGCCCTTGTCGGGGTCGTTGAACGACTTCTTGGCCACGAACTCGTTCATGGCGTTGGCCGTGCCCCACTGGTCGGAGACCTCGGGGTTGGAGAAGTCGTAGACGTGCGGGTGCCAGGTGTCCTCGTCGAGGACCTCGAGCTCGGTCGTGTACTCGATCGTGTTGCCGTGCGGGTCGAGGAAGTAGCTGAAGGTGTTGTTGCCGGCCAGGTGCCGGCCCGGGCCCCAGACCTTCTCCACGCCCTGGCGCAGCAGCCGGCCGGTGCCGCGCATGTACTCGTCGATGCCGCGCAGCTCGAAGCTCGCGTGGTGCAGCGAGGGGTGCGGACCGCGGGCGACCGCCATGCTGTGGTGCCAGGCGTTGGTCCGCATGAACCACATCATCGAGCCCATCCGCGGGTGCATCAGGGTGTCCGACAGGGCGAAGGCCAGGTGCTTCTCGTAGAAGGCGACCGTGCCCTCGGGGTCGGCGGAGTTGATGACCACGTGCGAGAGGCGGACGGGGATCGACTCGCCCTCCTCGATGGTCCGGTGCCGGCGGACCTCGACGTCGGAGCTGACCTCGATCGTGCGGCCCTCGTTGTCGAAGAACCGGAAGCCGTAGCCGCCGCCGGGGGTCTGCAGGTCGCGCGGCTCGTGCACCAACTGCACGCCGTCGGCGGCCAGCTGCCCCGCCAGGGTGTCGACGTCGGCGGCGTCCTTCGCCCCGAAGCTGATCAGGTCGATCCGCTTGTCGGCCGACTCGCGCAACCGCACGATGTACTGCTCCGGCGACCCCTCGGCGGCCAGGAAGGCCAGCCCGGAGTCGGTGTGCTCGGTCTTCAGGCCCCAGGTGCCGGAGTAGAAGTCGAGCTGCTTGGCGAAGTCGGGCACGGCGAGGTCGACGTGCCGCAGGTGGGTGATCAGGCGCTGGGTCATGGTGGTTCTCCAGGTGTTCCGGTCAGGGCGGCCCTCCTGCAGGGCCCCGCCGCGAGCGTGCGAGCGGTGGGGGCAGGAGGGTCCTCTCTCAGGCGGGCTGGGAGACGAGCTGGGCGATGGAGCGCATGAGCCCCGGGATGTCGCCCTGCACGTGCTCGAGCTGCCACTGGGCGAGCTGGTTGGAGGCGTCGACGACGGTCCGCGCGCGCTCGAACCGGCGGGCGTGGAAGGCGTCCCACAGGTCCTGGTCGAGCGCGTCGCGGGTGAGCAGCAGGTCGGTGAGGACGGCGGCGTCCTCCAGTGCCATCGCCCCGCCCTGCGCGATGGTCGGCGGGCAGGTGTGCGCGGCGTCGCCGATCAGGACGACGCGGCCGCGGTTCCACGGCGCCGGCAGCACGTGCGTCTCGAACCAGGTGTAGTTCACCCGGGACGGGTCGGTGAGCTGCTCGCGGATCTCGTCCCACGGCCCGTGGTAGGCCGCGGCGAGCTCCTTCATCGTGGCCAGCTGCTCCTCGGGGGTGAGTGTGGAGCGGTCCTGCGCCGGCTCGACGATGTAGGCGTAGAGGGAGTCCTCGCTGGTCGGGCAGTAGCCGGCGATGAACGAGGGCCCGCCGTAGTACAGGTCGGTGCGCGTGACGCTGGCCGGCCGCGGGCCGAACGCGCGCCAGATGCCCATGCCGACCGGCTTGGTCTCCAGCTCCACGCCGATGGCCCGGCGGGTCCAGGAGCGCAGCCCGTCGGCGCCGACGACGAGGTCGTAGCGGCCGGTCGAGCCGTCGGCGAAGGTCACGTCCACGCCGGTGGCGTCCTGCGCGAGGGCGGTGTGCGTCGTCCCGCAGCGCACCTTGACGCCGACCTCGGCGGCGCGGTCGGTGAGGATCCGGGCGAGCTCCGGG
This sequence comes from Geodermatophilus normandii, assembly GCF_003182485.1. Lineage (NCBI taxonomy): Bacteria > Bacillati > Actinomycetota > Actinomycetes > Geodermatophilales > Geodermatophilaceae > Geodermatophilus > Geodermatophilus normandii. Next base: position 2,572,331 of record NZ_QGTX01000001.1, read on the forward strand.
CGCGGCATTCCCATGACGGCCGGCAGGTCCGGGCCGCCGGTGCGGGCGTCGGGGACCTCCGCGACGACGGTCCCGTTCGGGTCGGGCGCCCGGATGCCGGTGACGTCGAAGGCGTAGCCGGCGGCCTGCAGCTGCTCCCAGACGCCGAGGGTGCGCAGCTCGCGCAGCGCGTTGCCCTGCAGGGTGATCCCGGAGCCGAGGGCCGCGGTGTCGGGCTTGATCTCGACCAGGTCGACGGCGACGCCGGCCTCGGCCAGGCGGATGGCGGTGGCGGAACCGGCGAGGCCGGCCCCGACCACGAGCACGCTGTTGACGGCGGGCACGGCGGCCTCCTACTTGACGGCGATCGGGTTGACCGGGGCGCCGACGGCGCCGGTCACGGGCAGGGGAGCGGCGGCGAGGAAGAACTCCCAGACGCCGTCGGCCGCGCAGTCGGCGGCCAGCGCGTCGAGGTCCCACAGCTCGCCGAGGAACAGGCCGATGTTGGGGATGCAGACCTGGTGCAACGGCTGGAAGGCGACGTCGAACTCGTTGGGCCGCACCTCGAAGCCCCAGGTGTCGGTGGCGACGCCGGCGATCTCGGTGGCGTGCAGCCAGTCGGCGGTGGTGAAGCTCAGGCCGGGGGCGGGGCCGCCGGCGTAGTCGCCCCAGCCCTGACCGGCGGCCACCGAGCGGCGGGCGCGGGTGAGCTGGCCGGTGCGCACCAGCAGCAGGTCGCCGCGGCCCACCCGGGCGGTGTCGCCCTGCGCGGCGATGGTGGCCTCGAGGTGGGCGGGGGTGATGGCGAAGCCGTCGGGCAGCTCGCCGTCGGTGCCCAGCGCCCGGCCGACGTCGAGCAGCACGCCCCGGCCGGCGATCCGGTCGGCGGCGGTCTCGATGCCGGTGACGGCGTCGCCGAGGCTGGTGACGACGTCGCCGGCGCGGCGGCCGTTCCAGGCGTTGCCGTGGTCGAAGATGTGCCCGAGGCCGTCCCACTGGGTGGAGGCCTGCAGCGGCATGGCGATCACGTCGTCGGCGCCGCCGATGCCGTGCGGGAAGCCCTGCACGCCGCGCTCGGCGTCGGTGCCGGTGTCGAGCATCGTGTGCACCGGGTTGGTGCGCCGGCGCCAGCCCTTCTGCGGGCCGTCGGCGTCGAAGCGCTGCGACAGCGAGAAGCTCGCGCCGCGGCGGACGAGCCGGGCACCCTCGGCACGCTTGGCGTCGTCGAGGAAGTTGAGCGTGCCGAGCACGTCGTCGGCACCCCAGCGGCCCCAGTTCGAGCAGCGCTTCGCGGCCGCGGCGATGGCCCCCTCGGGGTCGCCGCGGTCGAGCTCGGCGGGGTCGGTCCAGGTGCGGTCGGGCACGGTGCGGTCGGGCACGGTGCGGTCGGGCACGGTGGGGTCGGGCACGGTCGCGTCTCCTTCGTCGTGACGCGGACCACGGTCCGGCACACCCCCGCGGGTGGGGAAGACGAGATCTCTGATGGTGGGCATCGACGGCGCCGATACCGTCGGGACCGTGAACCTCGCGAGCCTGGACCTCAACCTGCTCGTGTCCCTCGACGCCCTGCTCCAGCAGCGCAGCGTCACGCGCGCCGCGGCGCAGATGGGGCTGTCGCAGCCGGCGCTGTCGGCGTCGCTGGCGCGGCTGCGCCGGCACTTCGGCGACGAGCTGCTCACCCGGGTCGGCAACGACTACCGGCTCACCCCGCTGGCCGTGCAGCTGCGCGAGCTGGTGCGGGTGGCGCTGTCCGGCGTCGAGCGGGTGTTCACGGCGCAGCCGGGGTTCGACCCGACGTCGTCGACCCGCGAGTTCTCCGTGCTGGTCAGCGACTACGTGGTCGTCGTCCTCGGCGACACCATCGCCGGCCTGCTCGCCGAGGAGGCGCCGCACACCCGGCTCCGGCTGACCCCGCACTCGCCGGCGATGGTCGACACCGCCCACCAGGTGCTGCTGTCGGCCGACCTGCTGCTGCTGCCGCACGGGTTCGTCACCGACCTCTCCCACCGCGACCTCTACCGGGACGAGTGGGTGTGCGTGGTCGCCGCCGACAACCCGGTGGCCGAGCGCGGGCTGACGGTGGAGGACCTCGAGGAGCTGCCGTGGGTGGCCACCTACCACGGGCAGACCGCGTCGACGCCGGCCGCGCGCCAGATGCGCCAGCTCGGCATCGAGCCGCGCGTTCAGGTGGTCAACGAGAGCTTCCTGACCGTGCCCGCGCTGGTCGCCGGCAGCGGCCGGATCTCCCTGCTGCAGCGCCGGCTGGTCGACCTGCTGCCGCTGGGGTCGGGCATCCGCGCGCTGCCGCCGCCGTTCGAGGCCGGCCCGCTGGTCGAGGCGATGTGGTGGCACCCGGTCTACGACGACGACCCCGAGCACCGCTACCTGCGCGACGTCGTCTCGCGGGCCGCGGAGCTCGCCGTCTCCCCGGGCGCGCGGGAGGGCATCGACCTGGTCGATACCGCTCCCCGGGAGACGTGATCCCCGCTCCGGCAGGGACCGTCGTGTCCCACCCCTGGACCGGCGGTCGCCGGTTCCGCTGGACCGGGGGCCCGGTCCCGCACCAGGAGGTCCCCGTGGACGTCACCGTCGTCTCCGTCCCCGTCAGCGACCAGGACGCCGCCGGGCTCGCTGCACGGCCTGGTGTTCGAGGTCGACGACGTCGACGCGGAGTACGCGCGGCTCGCCGGTGCGGGCGTGCCCTTCGAGGGGCGGCTGCACACCGAGGCGTGGGGCCGGCAGGCGGTGTTCGCCGACCCCGACGGCAACCGGTTCGTCCTCAGCAGCCGGTCCCGCGTGGCCGGCTGAGGGTCAGCGGCGGATGCCCCTGCGGGCACCGATCGCGGCGGTGACGAGGAAGGCGGCCAGGCCGACGACGACCAGCCAGAACAGGCCCTCCACCACCCATCCGATGACGGTCACGACGATCCAGACGACCAGCAGCAGGCCGAGCAGACGCAGCAGCACGGGGACCTCCGGACGTCGCGGGACAGTGCGGCCAGCCTAGGGCCGAGCGGGTGCGCCGAGGCCGCGTTCCGGCCCCCGGGACGCGGCGTCGGCGCACCCGCTCACTCGCGCAGCAGCGTGACCTCCTCCAGGTCCATCTCGTGCTGGACCCGCCGGAACACCTCGTCGTCGATGCGCCGCTGGTCGCGGTACCGCACGAACACCTCGCGCTCGGCCTCGAGCATCGCGCGGCGCAGCCGCCGGTAGACCGCGCTCGGCGTCTCGCCGCCCCCGGCGATCGGCCCGCCGAGCCGCTCCCACGCCGCGTTGGTACGCGCCTCCATGCGCTGGCGCAGCTCGGCCACGGTGGCGGCGTGCAGCGGGTCGCCGTCGTCGAGGTCGTCGAGCCGGGCGACGGCGGCCCGGCCGGCGTCGTTCTGCGCCTGCGCCTCGGCGAGGGCGTCGGCGGCCTCCTCCGAGCCCTGCACGCCGAGCCGCCGGATCAGGGTGGGCAGCGTCAGCCCGTGCAGCAGCAGCGTGCCGACCGTGACCACGAACGTCAGGAAGACGACCTCGTCGCGGCCGGGGAAGGGGTCACCGGACATCGTGGTCAGCGGGATGCCTGCCGCCGCGGCCAGCGAGACCACCCCGCGCATCCCCGCCCAGGAGACGACCGCGGCGTGCCGCCACGACGGCGACGTCCAGTCCGGCCGGCGGCGGGCGAGCGGGCGCAGGTAGGTGGTGGGGAAGACGAACGCCACCCGGGCGAGGAGCGCCACGAGCACCAGCAGCAGGCCGACCGCCGTCAGCGTGCCCACCGCCGGGCCGACGCCGCGGACCACCGCGGTCAGCTGCAGGCCGATGAGCGCGAACACCGTCGCCTCGAGCACGGTGTCGGCCGCCTGCCACACCGCGCGGTCCTGGATCCGGGCCACCGGGTGCGCGGCCGGGGAGCGGTGCCCCAGGTAGAGGCCGGCCAGCACCACGGCGAGGACGCCGGAGGCGTGCACCTCCTCGGCGACGACGAAGCCGACGAAGGGCACCAGCAGCCCGAGGGCGCTCTCCAGGACGCCGTCGTGCAGCAGCCGCCGCAGGCGGTGCACCAGCCAGCCCAGCGCCCAGCCGATCGCCGCGCCGCCGACGGCGGCGAGCACGAAGACGCCGAGCCCCTCCGCGATGCCGTACCCGGCCCCCGCGGCGACGGCCACCGCGACCCGGTAGGCCGTCAGCGCCGTCGCGTCGTTGACCAGGCTCTCCCCGCCCAGGATGGTCATCACCTTGCGCGGCAGGCCGAGCTGGCGGCCCACGGCGGTGGCCGCGACGGCGTCCGGCGGGGCGACGACGGCGCCGAGCACCAGCGCCGACACCAGCGGCAGGCCGGGCACGAGCCACCAGGCGGCCAGGCCGACGGCGACCGTCGTCAGCAGCACCGCCCCGACGGCGAGCATGCCGATCGGCCGCAGGTTGGCCCGCAGCCGCAGGTAGGAGCTGTCCAGCGCCGCCGAGTACAGCAGCGGAGGCAGGACCAGCGTGAGGATCAGCTCGGGGTCCAGCGCGTAGTCCGGGACGCCGGGCACGGCCGACACGGCCAGCCCCACCAGGACCAGCAGCAGGGGCGGGGAGACCCCCAGCCGCCGGGCCAGCGCGCTGACGGCGAAGGACCCGGCGAGCAGGGCGACGAGCGGCAGCTCCATCAGACCAGCGCCTGGTCCACGTAGCACCAGCGCCAGTCCTCGCCCGGCTCGACCGACCGCATGATCGGGTGCCCGTCGGCCCCGGCGTGCGCGGAGGCGTGCCGGTTGGGGGAGGAGTCGCAGCACGCCACGTGCCCGCAGGACAGGCACATCCGCAGGTGCACCCACCGGCTGCCGATGGCCAGGCAGTCGGTGCAGCCCTCGGTCGAGTCCGCCGTCACGTCCTGGATCTGGTCCAGGTGCCCGCAGGTCGTCATCGCGGTCCCCCTTCGTCGCACTCGTTCACCGGGAGTCGACCACCCGCGTGACGGGGGCGGCAACGTCCTCCGGCCGGTGCGGTCTTCCCGTGGCAGGGTCGGCGGCGAGCGCGCGAGCGGGAGGAGGTGCCGTGGACCTCGAGGAGGTCGCCGGGCAGCTGTACGCCCTGCCGCCCGAGGGCTTCGTCGCCGCCCGCACCGAGGCGGCGCGCCGGGCCCGCGCCGCGGGGGACCGCGCGCTCGCCCGGGAGATCGGCGCGCTCGGCAAGCCCTCGACCGCGGCCTGGGCCTGCAACGCGCTGGTGCAGGAGGCGCCCGACGAGATCGCCGGTCTCGTCGAGCTCGGCGACCTGCTGCGCGAGGCCCAGCAGACGCTGGCCGGCGACGAGCTGCGGCAGCTGGGCACCCAGCGCTCCCGGCTGCTCTCGGCGCTCACCCGCCAGGCCCGGGCGGTCGCCGCGCGGCGGGGTCACCCGCTCAGCGACGCCGTCGCCGACCAGGTGGAGGAGACGCTGCGGGCCGCGCTGGCCGACCCGGACGCCGGCGAGGCGCTGCTGGCCGGCCGGCTCACCGCGCCGCTGTCCACCCGCGGCCTGGGGTTCGGCAGCCGCCCCGACCTGCGGGTGGTGCCGCCGCCGCGTCCCGGGCGCACGGCCCCGGCCCCCCGGCCCGGGACACCGGGCGGGAGGAGGCCGCCCGCCGCGCGGCGGAGGAGCGGCGGCGCGCCGCGCAGGAGCGCCGGGAGCGCGAGCTCGCCGTCGCGCGCGAGGAGGCCGGCGAGGCGCTCCGGGCCGCCGCGGAGGCGGAGGAGGCCGCCCGGGTCGCCGCCGAGCGCGCCGGACGGGCCGCCCACCGGTCGGAGGAGCTCGCCGCCCGCGCCGAGGAACTGGCCGCCGAGCTCGAGCGCGTGCGCGCGCAGGCCGCGACCGCGGAGGCGGAGGCCGCCCGGGCCGCCCGGCGCTCGTCGGCGGCCGACCGGGCGGCGGAGCGGGCGGCCGACGACCGCGACCGCGCCGCCGCCCGCGTGACCGAGCTCGAGCAGGCGCCGCTGGAGACCTGACCGGCCGCTCAGCCCATCGTCTTCTGGCCGTCGAGCGACTCCCGCAGGATGTCGGCGTGCCCGGCGTGCTGGGCGGTCTCCGCGACGACGTGCAGGAACACCCGGCGGGCCGAGCGCACCGCGCCCGGGGTGAACCACGGGGCCTCGGGCAGCGGGTGGGCGGTGTCGAGGTCGACGGTGCGGACCAGCTCGTCGGTGCGGGCGGCGACGTCGTCGTAGTGCTCGAGGACCGACTCCAGCGTCTCGCCGGGCCGCAGCGCCCACTGCTCGCCCCACTCCTCCGGCGACTGCTCCAGCGCCGCGGTCCCGCGGACCACGAAGTCGGCCCACGACGCCTCGGTCGCGGCCACGTGCTTGACGATGCCGGCGAGCGTGAGCTCGCTCGCGGTGGTGCGCCGGGTGGCCTGCTCGGTGGCCAGCCCCTGCACGGTGACGCGCAGGAAGTTCCGGTGCGCGGCGAGCGTCTCGAGCAGGTCGGCGCGCTCGGCGGTCAGGGTGGGAGCGGTCACGGTGTCCTCCGGGGGTCGTTCGGGCTGGTGAGGACCATGCTCCCGGGCGAAGCGGACAGATCCTGACCGCTGTGTCGGTCAGGATGTGACCGTGAGCGATCCCGGTGCCCGGACCCTGCGTCTGCTGTCGCTGCTGCAGGCACGCCGCCACTGGTCCGGCGCCGACCTCGCCGATCGGCTCGGCGTCTCGGTGCGGACGCTGCGGCGCGACGTCGACCGGCTGCGGGGGCTCGGCTACCCGGTGGAGGCCTCCCGCGGCCTCGACGGCGGGTACGCCCTCGCGCCGGGGGCCGCGCTGCCGCCGCTGGTCCTCGACGACGACGAGGCGGTGGCGCTCGCCCTCGGGCTGCAGTCCGCGGCCGGGTCGGCGGTGGCGGGCATGGCGGAGACCTCGGTGCGGGCGCTGGCCAAGGTCGTGCAGGTGATGCCCGCGCGGCTGCGGCGGCGGGTCGAGGCGCTGCGCGGCGCGACCGTCTCCGGCTGGGGCCCGGTGACGGCCGCGACCGCCGTCGACCCCGCCGTCCTGACGACCGTGGCGCTGGCCTGCCGCGACGCCGAGCGGACCGCCTTCGGCTACACCCCGCCCGGCCGGGAGCGCACCGAGCGCACCGTGGAGCCGCACCGGCTGGTGGCGCTGGGCCGCCGCTGGTACCTCGTCGGCTGGGACCTCGACCGCGGCGACTGGCGGGTGTTCCGCCTCGACCGGCTCGACTCCCCGCGCGGTACCGGCGCCGTCTTCGCGCCGCGCCGGTTCCCGGCCGACGACGCCGCGGCGTACGTGCGGGAGCGGGTCGGGGGTGCGTGGGGCCGGCTCGTGGTGGACGCGGTGGTGGCCGCGCCCGCGCAGCGGGTGCGCGACCGGATCGGCCCGTGGGCCACGGTGACCGGCGACGGAGCCGGCTGCCGGGTGCGGATCGAGGCCGACGACCTGGACTGGGCGGCCGCGGCGCTCGGCCTGACCGGGGCACCGTTCTCGGTGCTGAGCCCGCCGGAGCTCAAGGACCACCTGCGCGACCTCGCCGCCCGGTACGCGGCCGCCGGCTCGCCCTGAGCGTCCGGGAGCCCCGCGCGGCCGCGGGTCACGGGATGGCCGTCTCCTCGGGAGGGAGCTGGTCGACGGGCGCGTCCTCGACCGGCGCGTCCTCGACCGGCGCCTCCTGCTCCGTGGGCTCCTCGACCGGCTGCTCCTCGACCGTCTGCTCGTCGACCGGTGCCTCCGGGGCCGGGTCCTCCGGAAGGGGGGCCTCCTGCGCCGGGGCTCCCGGGGCGGGCTCCTCCGGAGGCGGCGCTTCCTGGGGCGGTGCCTCTTCCGCCGGTGCCTCTTCCGCCGGTGCCTCCTCTGCCGGTGCCTCCTCCGCCGGTGCCTCGCCGGCGGTCCCGTCGTCGGGGGGCGCGCCGTCGGGCTCCGGGACGTCCGGGCTCGGCGGGTCCTGGTCCGGGGGGCCGCTCGTCCCCGACCCCGGGTCGGGCGTGCTCGTCCCCCCGGGCTCCCCCTCGGCCTCCTGCGGCGCGGTCCCGGCGTCGGTCGGGGGCTCCTCGGTACCGGCCGGCCCGTCCGCCGGGGGCGGATCCGGAGCGGCCGGTCCGGTCTGTCCGGGATCGGTGGCCGGCGGGACGGCGGACGGGGTGCCGCTGCCCGGCGGGGTCGTGCCCCGCTCGCTGCCGAACGCGCGGGCACGCTCCGCCAGTCCGGGGTCGACCGGCCGGTCGGCGTCACCCGAGGTGCCCACGGGCCGCGCCTCGACGGCGCCGGTCGCCTCGTCGACGACGACGAGCGCGGACACGGGCGCCGGGCTGCGCTCGACCACCACGACCGTGGCCGGCGCGAACCCCGGCCACGGGTCGCCCCGGTAGTCGGGGGAGGGCCGGGACGCGGGCGGCGCGAGCGGGTTGCCGCACGCACAGCGGACCTGCGGGACGCCCGAGTCGTCGACCAGCACCGCGGTCCCGGCCTGCAGCACCGACTGGAAGGGGACCGCCCGGCCGTCGGAGAACCCGTGGTTGGTGACGGCCGTGTCGAATCGCAGGACGACGGGGGTCAGCGACGCGAGGTGGTCGCCGATCGCGTCCGTGGCGACGTCCTGCACGCCGGCCCACGCCGCGGCCCGGTCGGGGTGCCCGGTCAGGTACGCGGTCATGGCCGCGACGTCGCAGACCTCCTCCCCGCTGCCGCCGTAGAGGCCGGGTTGGTCGCCCGCCACCGGGCCGCCGGCGGCCGGGGTCGTCTCGCCGGCGGTGTCCTCGCCGGCGGTGTCCTCGCCGGCGGTGTCCTCGCCGGCGGTGTCCTCGCCGGCGGTGTCCTCGCCGGCGGTGTCCTCGCCGGCGGTGTCCTCGCCGGCGGTGTCCCCGTCCGGGGTGGCCGGCTCCGTCCCCGTGCCGTCCGTCCCCGTGCCGTCCGTCCCGGTGCCGTCCGTTCCCGTGCCGTCCGTTCCCGTGCCGTTCGTCCCCGTGCCGTCCGTTCCCGTGCCGTCCGTCCCCGTGCCGTCCGTCCCCGTGCCGTCCGTTCCCGTGCCGTCCGTTCCCGTGCCGGACCCGCCGGTCGCCGGCGCGGGATCGGCGGCCTCCGGCGGCACCTGCCCCGGCATCGGGACGAAGGGGTCCTCGCCGGGGGCGTCGACGGGCTCGAGGTCGACCGGGGTCGCCACCGTCGCGTCGGAGGCGTCCGACGTCAGCTGTGTCGCGGCCACCCCACCCGCCGTGGCCAGGGCGAGCCCACCTGCCACCAGGGCGGCCACCAGTCTCCGGCGGCGCCCGGACCGCGCCCCCGTCGCCGGCAGGCGGTGCCGCCCGGTGTCGGACGCACCCGCTGCGCCCGCGACCGCCCCCGACCCACCCGCACCGCCGGACGGCGGTGCCGGTGGCGCCGAGCGGAGCGGAACGGTGTCCGGCGCCGGCACGAGCGCCGCGCGGGCGGCCCGCGCCAGTTCCCCGGCGCTCCGGTACCGCCGGCCGGGGTCCTGGGCCGTGCCCCGCGCCACGACGTCGTCGAGCGGGTGCGGGACGGAGCCGACCACCGCGGAGGGACGCGGCGGCTCGCCGCGCAGGGGCGGTCGCCCGGTGAGCACCTCGTACAGCAGGCAGGCCAGCGCGTGGACGTCGACGAGGTGGTCGGCGGGCCGGCCGGCCAGGGTCTCGGGAGCGACGTAGCGGGGGCCGCCGCCGGCCCCGGCGAGACCGAAACCGGTCAGGTGGCAGTCCGGTCGGGTGCTGTGCCCGGAGAGCAGCACGTCGGCCGGCGAGACGTCGCCGTGCACGAGACCGGCGGCGTGCGCGGCGTCGAGCGCGGCCGCGACCTGGCCCACCACGTCGAGGGCCCGGTCCACCGGGAGCGGCCCCTCGGCGGCGAGCACCGCGGACAGGGCCCGCCCGTCGACCAGCTGCCCGTCCACGTACAGCCGGCCGTCGATCTCGCCGGCCCCGTGGACGGCGGCGACGTGCTCCTCCTCGACCTGCGCGGCGCGCGCGCAGTCGGCGAGGAACCGGGAACGGAACCGCGCGTCGCCGGTGAGTGCGGGCAGCAGGATCCGCAGGGCGACGGTCCGGTGGCGGGCGGTGTCCCAGGCGCGGTGGACCTCGCCCGTGCGCCCGCGGCCGAGCAGCTCGTCCAGCTCGTAGGGGCCGAAGGTCTGGAGGGGCAGGAGCGCCTCCCCGTGGGAGCAGGGGCCGACGGGTGGCTGCGTCGGCTCCTCGAGTGTTCGCGCCGATCCGGCGGCCTGCGCGGCCCGTTCCGCGACGCGCGGGACGGCACACCGGTCGGTCGCGACCGGATCGCGCACGGTGAGGCGCCACCCGGCGCAGCCCGGTGCCCGACCCCAGCATGGGGGCATGACGGAGTCAGCGGGCCGCGTCGCGGTCGTCACCGGGTCGGAGTCGGGGATCGGGCGGGCGGTGGCCGTGGCCCTCGCGCAGCAGGGGTGCGACGTCGGCATCACCTGGTACCGCGACGAGGCACACGCCCGGGCGACGGCGGAGGAGGTGCGGGCCGCGGGACGGCGCGCGGAGGTGCGGCACGTCGACCTCACGCGGTTGCCGCAGGCGGCCGACGTCGTCGACGAGCTGGCCGAGGCGCTCGGCGGCGTCGACGTCCTCGTCAACGACGCCGGCACCGGGCACTCCACGCCGATCCTGGACACCGACTACGAGACCTGGCGCGAGGTGCTGGCCACCGACCTCGACGCGGCGTTCCTCTGCCTGCAGCGCGCCGCCCGCCGGATGGTCGACGCCGGGCGCGGCGGGCGGATCGTGAACGTCACCAGCGTCCACGAGCACCAGCCGCGGGTGGGCGCGGCCGCCTACTGCGCGGCCAAGGGCGGGCTCGGGCTGCTCACCCGCGTGGCGGCGATCGAGCTGGCCGAGCACGGCATCACCGTCAACGCCGTCGCGCCGGGGGAGATCGCCACGCCCATGACCGGCCAGGAGGACGAGGACCCGACCGCGGCCGGCCACGAGCGGCCGGGCGTGCCGGTCGGACGGCCCGGCAGCGCGCACGAGGTCGCCGCCGTCGTCGCCTTCCTCGCCTCACCGGAGGCGTCCTACGTGACCGGCTCCTCCTACGCCGTCGACGGCGGCATGCTGCAGATGGGCCCGATGGCCGGCTCGCACATGACCGGCGACGACTGGCGCCGCCCCTAGCCGAGCAGCTCCAGGAGGCGGGCGCGGTCGGGGCCGGGCACCCGCGGCTCGGGTGCCGGCGCTGCCGCGGCCACCCGCTCCCGCACCCCCGGCCGCGCGAGCAGCTCGGCCAGCGGCGCCATGCACAACCGGTACTCGAGCATCGCCCGGAAGAGGTCGGCGTCCTGCATCGCGGCCAGCGAGGAAGGCCCCGAGTCCCGGCGGCGGGGGAGGCGGGGGCAGGCCCTCGCGGGCGGCGGCCATGACGGCCAACCGGGACCGGTCCTCGACCCGCTGCTCGGAGACGAGGGGCCCGACGGTGGCCTCGGTCTCCTCGTCCCACGCCAGGGCCAGCTCGGCCGGCCGGTCGCGGTGCGCGGCGACCACCCGGCGCAGCAGCGCGGCGTGCACCAGGCCCACCGACAGCCCGCGGCCGGCCGAGGGGTTGGAGCAGGCCCAGGCATCGCCGACGGTCAGCAGCCCGGTGACCACCGGACGGCCGTCGACCACGAGGCGCCGGGAGCAGTCGAGCCCGCCGGCCATCGGCAGGACGGCGCCGGTGGGCCGGCCGTCGAGCCAGTGCGCGTGAAGACGGTCACCGACCAGGTGTCGTTGTCGCCGTCGAGGGTGAGCACCGAGATGCTGCCCAGCGGGCACAGCGGCGGGCCGATGCCCACCGGCCGCCGCGGTCCGGTGAGGTAGCGCGTGTAGTAGACGAACCCCGAGTCCTGCGACCGCACGGCCGGCGGGCGGGCGCCCAGGTCCGCCAGCCAGCCCGTCGAGGGGGTGCGCCGGCCGGTCGCGTCGACGACGGGGTCGGCGCGCACGTCCTCGCCCGTCGTCGTCCGGACCCCGGCCGCGTGCGGCACGCCCTCGCGCGCCGACGGGCCGGGCAGCAGCCCGGCCACCCGGACCCCGCGCCGGACGGCGAGCCGCGGCGTGTCCTCGGCCGCGGCGGCCACGACCGACTCGACCACCGGCCGGCGTCCGGTGAGGCCGCGCAGCCGCTCGTCCCCCGGCCGCGGTGCGCGGTCGGTCAGCGTGGGCGGCATGGTGGTCAGCCGGTCCACCTCCACGCACCCGGCGTCCACGAGCCGGCCCGTCAGCCCCGGCAGCTCCTCGTCCGCGACGGCGCGAAACCGGGGGAAGACGGTGTGCGGCTGCCGGAACTGGGCGACGCCGGTCCGGCGCCAGCCGTCCCAGGCCTCGGCCGGGGTGGTCGGAGCGCCGTCGGGATCGGCCTCGAGGACGGTGACCTCGTGCCCGTCGCGCGCCAGCACCATCCCGGCGCCGAGCCCCACCACGCCGCCGCCGCACACCACCACCGAGGCCATCCCGCCTCCTCGCCCCGCACCGGCCCCCGTGGTGCCGCGCAGCCTCCTCCCGGCCCGGCGGGGCGGGGCCGGTGCCGCCCCGGGCGGCGCACGGGCACCGGGCGCGTCACCACGCAGCGGCGAGGGGACGTGACCCAGGGGCCGCAGGTCAGTCGACCGGTGTCGGGCGCCCGGAGCGGCGGGCGGACTTCTCCCGGTAGAGGGCGGCATCGGCCCGGGCGAGGACCGCGTCGAGGTCCTCGCCGGGGCGGGCGGTCGCCGTCCCCGCCGACCACGGGGAGATCGAGACGGCCTGCAGGCGCTCCAGCAGCTCGGCGCAGCGCCCGGCGTCGGTGCCGGGCAGGCAGAGCACGAACTCGTCCCCGCCCAGGCGGCCGAGCAGGTCGGAGCGGCGCAGCTCGGCGCTCCACTGCGTGGCGAGCGAGCGCAGCAGCGCGTCGCCGGCGGAGTGGCCGGCGGTGTCGTTGACCGCCTTGAAGCCGTCGAGGTCGAGCACCGCGAGGGTGAGCGGCTCCCCGGTGCGCGAGGCCAGCGCGAGCAGCCCGGTCGCCTCGGCCTCCCAGGCCCGGCGGTTGGCCACCCCGGTCAGCGGATCGGTGCCGGCAGCGTGCCGCAGCGTGCCGGACTGCCGGATCTGCGCCTCGGTCAGGACGGCGGCGGTGACGACGGCGGCCAGCCACGAGGAGAGGAAGCCGCCGGGCGCCGCGGCGAGCGCTCCCGCGGTGACGACGGCGACCCCGCCGGCGACCTGCAGGCGGGCGGCGGCCGGCGGCAGCACGTGGCCGGCGAGCACCCCGAGCGCCACCAGCACCGGGCCGAGGCCGACGACGCCGACCGCGGTGACCGAGCGCCAGGCGAGCACCGCGGTGAGCACCGACAGCAGGGCGAGCGCGGCGTGCACCAGGACCATGGGCGCGCGGTCGCGCAGGTGCCACAGCGTCGCGCACCCGAGGGCGCCGACGGCAGCGAGCGCCGTGAGCAGCACGACCGGCGTCCGGGGGTGCATCGGCCAGAGCGCACCGGCCGCGCACATGGCGGCGGCGCAGCCGTACAGCAACGCGAGCAGGCCCAGCCCGCCCCTGCGGTCCCCGTGCACCGGTGGCTCCCTCCGTCGCGGACGACATCGTCACCCATCCGGACGGTCCTGAGCGCGACGAGCGTCGTCCCCCTCGGAGGGAGGGATCAGCCGGTGAGCTCGGTGGGCACCGCGATGACGTCGACCATCGCCCCGAGCCGGTACACCGTGACCGGCAGCGGCCGCCCGATCGCCTCGGTGAAGAGCAGCCGCTGCAGGCTCTGCGCCTCCGCCACGGGCGCGCGCCCCGCCTCGAGCACCAGGTCCCCGGCGCGCAGCCCGGCCCGGTCGGCGGGGGACCCCGCGACGACGTCGACCACGCGCAGCCCCCGCCGCCGGCCGGTGCGCTCGGCCAGTGCCGCGGGCAGCGGCGCGGGGCTGCTCACCAGGCCCAGGTAGGCGCGCCGCACCCGCCCGTCGCGGACCAGCGCGTCGACGATGCGGCGGGTGGTGGCGTTGACCGGCACGGCCAGCCCGAGCCCCCACCCGGCCACGGCGGTGTTGATGCCGACCACCCGGCTGGCCGAGTCGGCGAGCGCGCCGCCGGAGTTGCCGGGGTTGAGCGCCGCGTCGGTCTGGATGACGTCCTCGACCACCCGGGCGGTGCGCCCGTCCCGGGTGGGCAGCGAGCGGCCCAGGCCGCTGACCACGCCGGCGGTCACCGACCCGGCCAGCCCCAGCGGGTTGCCGACGGCGACGACGAGCTGGCCGACCCGCAGCTGCGCGGCGTCGCCGAGGGCGGCCGGCTCCGGTGCGCCGGTGGTCGCGCGGACGACGGCGAGGTCGGAGAGCGGGTCGGTGCCGACCACCTCGACGGGTGCCTCGCTGCCGTCGGCGAACACCGCGCGGCCGGCGCGCGCCCGCCCGACGACGTGCGCGTTGGTGAGCATCAGCCCGTCGCCGGGGACGACGACCGCGGAGCCGGCGCCGGAGCGGCCGTCGGGGCCGGTCACCTGCAGGGCGGCGACGTGCGGGGTGAGGTCGGCGGCCACCGCGGTGACCACCCGGCTGTAGGCGTCCAGGGCGGCGTCGGTGTCCGGTCGGGTCACGGCGCACCTCCTCGTGTGATTACACCGTTGCACCGCCCAGTGGACGCCCCGCCGCACACCGCCGCCACCCTCTCCGTCACGCCGTGGGCGAACGGGGTGCCCGGCGGAGACTCGTGCTCTGCCCCCAGGTGGGGGCAGAGCACGAGCGTGCTGGTCAGCAGGTGCGCCGCGGAACCGGCGCCCGTAGCGTCGGCCTGCCCGGCGACCGGCCGGTACCGAGGAGGGGCGTGCGCATCGACGGCCTGCAGACGGAGGGCGCCGTGGTCGGGCGCACCCTGGGCGTCGAGGAGGAGTTCCACCTCGTCGACCCGGACACCCTGGAGATGACCCCCGGCCCCCGCGCGTCCGCCGCCGCGCTCGCCGGTGACGCCGGGCAGCGCGTGCACCCGGAGATCGCCACCACGCAGCTGGAGATCGCCACCGGCGTGTGCACGTCGCTGGAGCAGGTGCGCGCCGAGCTGGTCGCCGCCCGCCGCGAGGCCGCCGCCGCGGCCGAGCGGGACGGGCTCCTGCTGCTGCCAGCCTCGACGCACCCGTGGAACTCGTGGCACACCATGCCGGTCACCCCCGGCGAGCGCTACGAGGCCATGGTCACCCGGTGGGCGGGCCTGGCGCGGCAGCAGGACATCTGCGGCTGCCACGTGCACGTCGGCATCCCGGATCTCGACACCGCGGTCGCCGTGCTCGACCGCACCCGCCCCTACGTCCCGGTCCTGCTGGCGATGACCTGCAGCTCGCCGTTCCACGACGGCGTCGACACCGGCTACGAGTCCTGGCGCACCCTCTGGTGGACGCGGTTCCCGCACGCCGGTGCGCCCGAGCCGCTCGGCGACGCCGACGGCTACCGCCGGGTCCTCGCGGGGCTGGTCGCCTCCGGCGTGGTGGAGGACGGCTCGCACCTCTACTGGGACGTCCGCCCCTCGGCCCGGCTGCCGACCCTCGAGTTCCGGCTGGCCGACGTCTGCACCACCCTCGACGACGCCGTCCTGCACGCCGGCCTCGTCCGCTCGCTGGTGCGGGTCCTGGCCGCCCGGGCGCAGCGCGGCGAGCCGGTGCCGGAACTGCGGCCGGAGCTGCTGCGCGCGGCGCGCTGGCGGGCGGCCCGTTCCGGGCTCACCGGCCCGCTGTTCGACCCGCTGCGCGGCGAGCTGGTCGGCGCCCGCGAGGCGGTGGGCGCGCTGCTGGCCGAGCTGGAGGAGGACCTCACCGCAGCGGGGGAGTGGGACGAGGTGACCGCCCGCGTGCAGGACCTGCTCGGGCGGGGTACCTCGGCGGCGCGGCAGCGGAGCACCTGGCTGCGCACGGGCGACCGCCGGGCGGTCGCCGAGTGGGTCGTCCGCGAGGGGGCGGCCGGGAGGACCTGATGAGCGGCTCGGGGGAACGGGCACGCCCGCTGCGCGACGACGCCGACCTCGACCCGCTGCTCGAGCGGATCGGGGACGCGCGTCTGGTCGCGATCGGCGAGGCGAGCCACGGCACGCACGAGTACTACGCCTGGCGAGCGGCACTGACCCGCCGCCTGGTCGAGGAGCGCGGCTTCGGGCTGGTCGCCGTCGAGGGGGACTGGCCCGACTGCGCCCGCGTCGACCGCAGCGTGCGGCTGCGGCCCGGTGGGGCCGAGGACCCGCGGTCGGCCCTCGACGCCATCGCCCGCTGGCCCACCTGGATGTGGGCCAACGACGACGTCGTCGACTCCCTCCGCCGGCTGCGCCGCTGGAACGCCGGCCGTCCCGACGCCGACCGGGTGCGCTTCGCCGGCCTCGACGTCTACAGCCTCTGGGACTCGATGCACGAGCTCCTGGCCTGGCTCGAGGAGCACGAGCCCGACTCCGCCGGGGCGGCCCGGCAGGCGCTGCGCTGCTTCGAGCCGTTCGGCGAGGACGGCGCCGAGTACGCCTTCGCCCAGCGGTTCGCCCCGGCGGCCTGCGAGGAGACCGTCGTCGACCTGCTCCGCCGGCTGTGCGAGGAGCGCGGCGGCGACGACGACCCGGACGACCGCTTCGCCGCGCAGCAGAACGCCGCCGTCGTCGTCGGTGCGGAGCGCTACTACCGGGCGATGGTGGAGGGCTCGGCGGCGTCGTGGAACGTCCGTGACGTCCACATGGCCGACACCCTCGACCGGCTCGTGGCACACAGCGGCGCCAAGGCGGTGGTCTGGGCGCACAACACCCACGTCGGTGACGCCCGGGCCACCGACATGGCCGGCGCCGGCATGACCAACCTCGGCCAGCTGCTGCGCGAGCGGCACGGCACCGACGACGTCGTCCTCGTCGGGTTCGCCGGCCACCGGGGCGGGGTGATCGCCGGACGGGAGTGGGGAGCGCAGATGGAGCGGATGACGGTGCCGCCGGCCCGCGAGGGCAGCCTGGAGGACCTCCTGCACCGCGAGGTCGGCCACGACGCGCTGGTCGTCGTCCCGCGCGGGACCCGCCCCGGATGGCTCGACACGCGCCTCGGGCACCGGGCGATCGGCGTCGTCTACCGGCCCGAGCGCGAGCGGTGGGGGAACTACGTGCCCACGGTCGTCGGCGAGCGGTACGACGCGCTGCTGTACCTGGAGGAGACGACGCCGCTGCGGCCGCTGCACCTCGAGCGGCCCGACGAGCACGTGCCGCCGATGGCGCACGCCGTCTGATGGCGCTGCCCGCGGCCGCTGCCGGCCGCCTCGGGTCCCGGCCGGGTCCGCAGCCCGCCGGCGCGCCGCTCCCGGCGGGCACGACGGGGCTGGACCTGGGCGGCCCGGAGGCGCTGGTCGCGGTGCCCGGGGGCGACGCCGGCCCCCGGCCGCTGCTGGTGTTCTGCCACGGCGCGGGCGGGACGGCGCACCAGTCGCTGGCCGCCGTAGGGGACGTCGCCCTCGCCCGCGGGGTCGCCGTCCTCGCGACCTCTTCGGCCGCCGCCACCTGGGACCTGCTGACCGGCGGGCTCGGGCGCGACGTCGCCGTCCTCGACGCCGCGCTCGAGCAGGTGGCGTCGGGTGCGGCGGTCTCCCGGGTCGCGCTCGGCGGCTTCTCCGACGGCGCCTCCTACGCGCTGTCGCTCGGGCTGGCCAACGGCGACCTGTTCGAGGCGCTGCTGGCCTTCTCGCCGGGCTTCGTCGCCCCGCCCGGCCGCACCGGCCGGCCGCGCGTCTGGATAGCCCACGGCACCGGCGACCGGGTGCTGCCGGTGGACCGCTGCGGCCGCCGGGTGTCGCGGGACCTGGCCGCGGCCGGGTACGACGTCACCTACGACGAGTTCGACGGCGGTCACGTGGTGACCCCCGGCCTGGTCACCGCCGCGCTCGACACGTGGCTCGGCCCGCCCGGCTGAGGCCGGACGGGCCGAGGGGTCGGGCGCGCGGGGCCGCTAGGCGGTGCGGCGGCCGACGAAGTCGTGCTGCTGCTCGGGGTTGACCTCGTCCGGGTCGTCCTCGTGGTCCTTCGGGCCGCCGGTCTTGGAGGCCTCGAAGCCGGGGCCGAGCTTCTCCAGCGCGAGGCGGCCGTACACCTGCTGCTGGGTGGCCACCCGCTGCGAGCGGCCGCGGCCGAGGAAGCTGACCATCCAGTGCAGCACCGTGGTGACCCGGCTCTTGAAGCCGATGATGTAGAAGAGGTGCACCACCAGCCAGATCACCCAGGCGATGAAGCCCTCGAACTTCAGCCCCTTGATGTCGGCCACGGCGGAGAACCGCGAGATCGTGGCCATGTTGCCCTTGTCGCGGTACCGGAAGGGGCCCTTGGGCTGCTTGCCGGCCAGCCGCCGCTGGATCTGCTCGGCGGCGTAGCGCCCGCCCTGGATCGCCACCTGGGCGACGCCGGGGTACTTGTCGGGGTGGTTGGCCATGTCCCCGACGACGTGGATCTCGGGGTGCCCCGGCAGCGTGAGGTCCGGCTGCACCGAGATCCGGCCGGCGCGGTCGACCTCGGCACCGGTCCTGTCACCCAGCAGCCGCCCCAGCGGGGAGGCCTGCACGCCGGCGGCCCAGACCTTGGTGGCCGCGGGGATGCGGCGCTGCTGGCCGTCGGAGTCCTTGACGGTCAGGCCGTCGGGGTCGAGGTCGGTGACCAGCGCGCCCAGCTGCACCTCCACGCCCATCTCGTTGAGGTGGCGGCGGGCCTTCTCGCCCAGTTTCGGGCCGAACGGCGGTAGCACCTGCGGCGCACCGTCGAGCAGGATGATCCGGGCCTTCTCCGGGTCGATGTTGCGGAAGTCGCGGCGCAGGGTGCGGTGCGCGAGCTCGGCGATCTGCCCGGCCATCTCCACCCCCGTGGGGCCGGCGCCGACGACGACGAAGGTCATCAGCCGGTCGACCTCGGCGGGGTCGGTGGCCAGCTCGGCGAGCTCGAAGGCGCCGAAGATGCGCCCGCGCAGCTCCAGGGCGTCGTCGATGCTCTTCATGCCGGGGGCGAACTCGGCGAAGCGGTCGTTGCCGAAGTAGGACTGCCCGGCACCGGCGGCGACGACGAGCTCGTCGTAGGGGTGCACCGTGGTGCGGCCCAGCACCGTCGAGGTGACCGTGCGGGCGTCCACGTCGACGTCGACGACCTCGCCGAGGACCACGCGCGCGTTCTTCTGGTGCCGCAGCACCTCGCGGGTGGCCGGGGCGATCTCGCCCTCCGACAGGATGCCGGTGGCCACCTGGTAGAGCAGCGGCTGGAACAGGTGGTGGCCGGTCTTGGCGACGACGGTGACGTCCACGTCGGCGCGGCGCAGGGCCTTCGCGGCGAACAGGCCACCGAAGCCGGAACCGACGATCACCACCCGCGGCCGGCCGGTCGGGGAGCTGGCGGTGGGCGCAGGTGATGTCGTCATGATGACTGATCCTCTCCCGTCGGGGACTCCGCTGTCGCCCGGCGGGCCGGTCCGGGACGTGAGACCCGTCACGGCCGCCGTCCGCCGATGGACTCGCGGTGTCCGATCCTGCCCGGTACAACCGGGCCGGTGCCCGTCGTCATCCCCCGGCTCGTGCTCGTCCCGGGCCTGGGGCTGGACGCGCGCTCGTCCAGGCGGCTGCGCCGGCGGGTGGCCGCCGACGTGGTGCTCCTACCCGGGATGGGGCGGTCTGCACCTGTGCCGTCCCTCGACGACCTCGCCGCGCGGCTGCGTGCCCGGCTCGGGCCCGGTCCCGTCGTGCTGGCCGGTCACTCGCAGGGCTGCCAGGTGGTGGCCGCGGCGGCCGTCGACCCGCGCGTGGCCGGCGTCGTCCTGCTCGGGCCGACGACCGACCCGCGGCTGCGCGCGCCGTCCCGGCTGGCCGGGTGGTGGCTGCAGACGGCGGTGCGCGAGCCGTGGTGGCAGGTGCCGCTGGTCCTGGTCCAGTGGCTGACGACCGGGCCGCGGGCGATGCGGGACCTGTGGCGGGTCGCCGCCCCGGACCGCATCGACGCCCGGCTGCGCGCCGTCGGCGTCCCGGTGACCGTCGTCCGCGGCACCCGGGACCGGCTCTGCCGCGCGGAGTGGGCCGCCGCCGTGGCCGCCGCGGCGCGGGGCGGGAGGGTGGTCGAGGTGCCCGGCGCGGCGCACATGACCGTGCAGACCCACCCGGACGCCGTCGCCGCGGTGCTGCGGGCGGCCGTCACCCGAGGGGCGGTCGCGGAGGAGGGGGGAAGCGCCTCCGGCGTGTCACCATGACGGCATGACCTCCACCTCCGCCTCGGCCGGCGCACTGCTGCACCACGTGCGCACCGGCCGCGCGCGGAGCCGCGCCGAGCTCGTGGCGCTGACCGGCGCCTCGCGCAACACCGTCAGCGCCCGCGTGGACGAGCTCATCGCCGCGGGCCTGCTGCAGGAGGGCGGCCGCGGCGGCAGCACCGGGGGGCGCCCGCCGACCCTGCTGCGGTTCAACAGCGGCGCCGGCTGCGTGCTCGCCGTCGACCTCGGCGTCACCAGTGCCGACGTCGCGGTCACCGACCTGTCGGCGCAGATCCTCTCCACCGTCGGGCACCCGATCGACATCGCCGACGGCCCCGACGTGGTGCTCGCCGAGGTCGACCGGCTGGCGCAGAAGGCGCTCGCCGACGCGGGGCTGACCCCGGCCGACGTCTGCGCCGTCGGGGTGGGCGTGCCCGGGCCGGTGGAGTTCTCGACCGGCCGGCCGTCGCACCCGCCGATCATGCCGGGCTGGCACGACCACCCGATCCCGAGCGCCTTCCGCCGCTACGGCTGCCCGGTCTTCGTCGACAACGACGTCAACGTGATGGCGCTCGGTGAGATGGGCGTCGGCGGGTCGGCGCAGGACGTGCTGGTGGTCAAGGTGGGCACCGGCATCGGCTGCGGGGTCATCGTCGACGGCGAGGTCTACCGCGGCGCGCAGGGCAGCGCGGGGGACATCGGGCACATCCACGTGCCGACGCCGGACGGCCGCACCGTGCTGTGCCGCTGCGGCAACGAGAACTGCCTCGAGGCGCTGGCCGGCGGCGGGGCCCTGCTGCGCGACGCCCTCGAGGCCGGGCTGCCGGTGTCGAGCACCCGCGAGGTCATCGAGCTGGCCGCGCAGGGGAACGGCCCGGCGCTGGAGCTCGTCCGGCGGGCCGGCCGCACGATCGGCACGGTGCTGGCGGCGCTGGTCAACTTCTTCAACCCGCACCGGATCGTGATGACCGGCGGGGTCGCCCAGGCCGGCGCGCCGCTGCTGGCCGGCATCCGCGAGGCGGTCTACGGCCGCTCCATGCCGCTGGCCGCGCGCGCACTGGAGATCACCGTCAGCGACGCCCCGGACCTCTCCGGCCGGGTGGGCGCCGCGCTCATGGCCATCCAGGGCTACCTCGACGAGGACTCGGTCCACCAGGCCCTCGCCCGCTGAGGCTCCTCGCCCGCTGAGGCTCCCCGCCGCGGACGCGGTCCGGAGGACCGCGCCGGGGGCCGTTTCCGCCGCCCGACGGCCGCCGCGGCCAGGTCTCGGTTCGGTGACACCGCTCACGGTGTCTTGACCTCCTGTGACTCCGTTCATATGGTCACGCCTGCACAGACTAATGGTCAGCGTTGAGCAGAAGTCCGGAGTGAGGCCATGCGACCCACAGAGCCGCCTCTGCTGGAGATGCACGGGATCGTCAAGACCTTCCCGGGTGTCCGGGCACTCGGCGGTGTCGACCTCGACGTCCGCCCCGGGGAGGTGCACTGTCTCCTCGGCCAGAACGGCGCCGGCAAGTCGACCCTGATCAAGGTCCTGGCCGGTGCCCACCAGCCCGACGAGGGCACCATCACCTGGCGCGGGGAGCAGGTCCGGCTCTCCGACCCGCAGGCCGCGCTGTCGCTGGGGATCGCGACGATCTACCAGGAGCTCGACCTCGTCTCCGGCCTGACCGTGGCCGACAACGTCTTCCTGGGCCGCGAGCGCTCCCGCTTCGGGCTCACCTTCCCCGGCGAGATCAACCGGCGGGCATCCGCGCTGCTGACCCGGCTCGGTCACCCCGAGATCCGGCCGGGTGCGGAGCTGGGCTCCCTGTCGGCGGCCTCGCAGCAGATGGTCAGCATCGCGCGGGCGCTGTCGCAGGACGCGCGGCTGATCATCATGGACGAGCCCTCCGCCGTCCTCGACAACGAGGAGGTGCAGCGCCTCTTCACCGTCATCCGCGACCTCACCGCCGAGGGCGTCGCGGTCGTCTACATCTCCCACCGGCTCGAGGAGATCCGCGAGATCGGCGACCGCATCACCGTCCTCAAGGACGGCCGGACGGTCGCCACGGGGCTCCCGGCCCGGGAGACGCCGACCCGCGACGTCATCACGCTGATGACCGGCCGCACCATCGAGTACGTCTTCCCCGAGCGTCGCCAGCCGCTGTCCGGCGGCCCCGAGCCGCTGCTCGAGGTCGAGGACCTCGGCCTGCACGGCACCTTCGCCGGGGTGTCCTTCGCCGTCCGTCCGGGCGAGATCGTCGGGCTGGCCGGCCTCGTCGGCTCGGGCCGCTCGGAGATCCTCGAGACCGTCTACGGCGCGCGCCGGGCGACCTCGGGCCGGGTCCGCGTCGCCGGCCGGCGGTTGCGCCCGGGTGACGTCGGCGCCGCGGTCGCCGCCGGGGTGGGGCTCGCGCCCGAGGAGCGCAAGAGCCAGGCGCTGCTGCTCGGTGAGTCCGTGGCCCGCAACATCACGATCTCCAGCCTGGCCCGGTTCGCCAAGGGCGGGCTGCTGTCCGGTGCCGCCGAGCGGGCCGCCGCGCGCGAGCAGGTCCGCTCCCTCGACGTGCGGCCCGCCGACGAGACCCGCGAGGTGCGCACCCTCTCCGGCGGCAACCAGCAGAAGGTCGTCCTGGCCCGCTGGCTGCTGCGCGACTGCAAGGTCCTGCTGCTCGACGAGCCCACCCGCGGCGTCGACGTCGGCGCCCGCTCGGAGATCTACGCCCTCGTGCGGGACCTCGCCGACCGCGGCGTCGCCGTCGTCGTCGTCTCCAGCGAGATCCCCGAGGTGCTGGGACTGGCCGACCGCGTCCTCGTGATCGCGGAGGGGCGGGTGCTGGCCCAGGAACCGGCCGACGCGCTCGACGAGCACCGGGTGCTCGACCTGGTGATGCAGGGGACGACCACGCACGGCGTCGGCCCGGTACTGCACGACACGACGCGCCTGGACAAGGCGCAGCACGAAGGGACCGTGGCATGAGCAGCAGCACCAGCGGCGGCAGCACCACGCTGACCGCCGGGACGGGGAAGTCCGACGCCGGCCGTCAGGGGGGCTCCGGCGGCAGCTTCATGGCCGGGCCGGTGGGCCGCAACCTCGGCCTGGTCATCGCGCTCGTGATCCTGTGCGCCGTCGGCATCTACACCGCCGGCGACCGGTTCGCCGACGTCGACAACATCCTGACCATCCTGCGGCTGGCCTCGGTCATCGGCGTGGTCAGCGTCGGCATGACCTTCGTGATCATCGGCGGCGGCATCGACCTGTCGGTGGGGGCGCTGGCCGCGCTGGCGTCGGTGTGGGCCACCACCCTGGCCACCCAGCAGCTGGCCGAGGACATCCACTGGATCGTCATGGTGTTCACCGCGCTGGTGGTCGGCGCGGTGGCCGGCCTGGTCAACGGCGTGGTCATCGCCTACGGCAAGCTCGCCGCCTTCATCGCGACGCTGGCGATGCTCGCCGCCGCCCGCGGCCTGGCCGAGATCATCGCCAACCGCCGCACCCAGATCGTCCAGGACAGCGACTTCCTCAACTTCTTCTCCGGGGACGTCCTCGGCATCCCGACGCTGGTCCTGATCTTCGCGCTGGTCGCCGTCGCCGGGTGGGTGCTGCTCAACCGCACCACCTTCGGCCGGCGCACCTTCGCCGTCGGTGGCAACGCCGAGGCCGCGCGGCTGGCCGGCATCCGGGTGCAGCGGCACACGGTCAAGCTCTACGTGCTCTCGGGCATCACCTGCGGCATCGCGGCCGTGATGATCATGGCCCGGACGACGACCGGCAGCTCCACCCACGGGACCCTCTGGGAGCTCGACGCCATCGCCGCGGTGGTCATCGGCGGGACCCTGCTCATCGGCGGGCGCGGGACGATCGTCGGCACCGTCCTCGGCGTCCTGATCTTCACCACGCTGGGCAACGTCTTCACGCTCAACAACCTGTCGAGCTCGGCCCAGGCCGTCGCCCGCGGCGTGATCATCATCCTCGCCGTCATGCTGCAGCAGCGCCTGGCCACCGGCGGCTTCAGCTTCCGCCGGCCCTCCGCCGGAGGATCGTCCGGCGGCCCGGCCGTGACCGGCTCGCCCTCCGGCTCGGTGTCCGGCGGGACCACCACCGAGGGCGGCCCGGGCGGCACCCGCCCGGCCCCGACCGGCAAGACGCTCTAGCCGCACCCGGACAGCCCGGCGCGCGACCCCGCGCGCCGGCGGCACCACCCACCGGACCTCCCGTCCGGTGGCGACCCACCCCGGCTCCCGCACAGGGGGCGAGACCCGAGGAGAGCACATGTCTGCAACGAGGCAGCGCCCGTTCCGCCGTCTGCCGTACGCCACGGTCGCCCTGCTCAGCGCAGGCGTGCTCGTGGCCGGCTGCACCAGCAACACCCCGGAGGAGTCCGGCGGCGGAGGCGGTGGCAACCAGGCCGCCAGCGCCAACGACGAGCCCGGCGAGACCGTCACCATCGGCTTCTCCGCGCCCGCGGCCGACCACGGCTGGATGGCCGGCATCACCGAGGCGGCCCGCGCGGAGGCCGAGAGCTACGAGGACGTCGAGCTCGTCGTCGCCGAGGGCACCAACGACGTCAGCACCCAGATCAGCCAGGTCGAGACGTTCATCAACGACGGCGTCGACGCCATCGTGCTGCTGCCCTTCGACGGTGCCGCGATGACCCCGGTCGCGCTGCAGGCGATGGAGGCCGGCATCCCGGTCATCAACGTCGACCGCCAGTTCGACAGCCCGTTCGCCGCCCGCGCCACCGTCCTCGGCGACAACTACGGCATGGGCGTCTCGGCCGGCACCTACGTCTGCGAGCAGCTCGGGGACAACCCGGACGCCGTCGTCGCCGAGATCGCCGGCATCGACTCGCTGCCGCTGACCCAGGAGCGCAGCCAGGGCTTCGCCGACGCGCTGGCCGACTGCGGGCTGAACGTCGACAACCGCGTGGCCGCCGACTTCACCGTCGAGGGCGGCGAGGAGGCGGCGGCGAACCTGCTGCAGGCGGCGCCGCAGATCGACGCGATCTGGAACCACGACGACGACCAGGGCGTCGGCGTCCTCGCCGCGATCCAGAACGCCGGCCGCGACGAGTTCTTCATGGTCGGCGGTGCCGGCTCGGCCAACGCCATGCGGGCGATCCAGGAGGGCAACTCGGTCCTGCAGGCGACGGTCGTCTACCCGTCGACCCAGGGCGCGGACGGCATCGCGCTGGCCCGCCTGGTCGCGCAGGACAAGAGCCTGTCCGACGTCGCCTCGCCGGAGGTCCCGCGGCAGATCGTGCTGAACGCGCCGGTCGTCACCGCGGACAACGTCGACCAGTACATCGACAGCGCCTTCGAGTCCTGATCCGCCGGGGCGGGGCCGCCGGTCCGCCGGCGGCCCCGTCCCACTCCCCGAGGAGATCCGAGATGACCTCTCCCGACCGGCCGACCCTCGGGGTGGGCCTGATCGGCCACGCCTTCATGGGCGCGGCGCACTCGCACGCCTGGCGCACCGCCCCGCACTTCTTCGACCTCCCGCTGCGCCCCGAGCTCCGGGTGCTGGCCGGCCGCGACGCCGCCCGCGTGGCCGAGGCCGCCGGCAAGCTCGGCTGGGCCGGGACCGAGACCGACTGGCGCCGCCTCGTCGAGCGCGACGACGTGGACCTCGTCGACGTCTGCACGCCCGGTGACACCCACGCCGAGATCGCCATCGCGGCGCTCGAGGCCGGCAAGCACGTGCTGTGCGAGAAGCCGCTGGCCAACTCCGTCGCCGAGGCCGAGGCGATGACCGAGGCCGCCACCCGGGCCGCGGGCCGCGGGATCCGGTCGATGGTGGGCTTCACCTACCGCCGCGTCCCGGCGATCGGCCTGGCCCGCACGCTCGTCGCCGAGGGCCGCCTCGGCCGGATCCGGCACGTGCGCGCGGCCTACCTGCAGGACTGGATCGCCGACCCGTCGGCGCCGATGTCGTGGCGGCTGGAGAAGGACAAGGCCGGCTCGGGCGCGCTGGGCGACATCGGTGCGCACGTCGTCGACCTGACGCAGTACATCACCGGCGAGACGGTCACGGGGGTGAGCGCGCTGCTGGAGACCTTCGTCAAGGAGCGCCCGCTGCCGGCCGCCGCCGGGTCGCTGTCCGGCGTCGCCGGCGAGGGCATGGGGCAGGTGACCGTCGACGACACGGCGGTGTTCCTGGGCCGCTTCTCCGGCGGGGCGGTGGCCACCTTCGAGGCCACCCGATTCGCGCTGGGCCGCAAGAACGGCATCCGGATCGAGATCAACGGGTCGGAGGGCAGCCTGGCGTTCGACTTCGAGGACATGAACGTCCTGGAGTTCTTCGACGGCTCCGACCCCGCCGAGCGCGCCGGCTTCCGCCGCATCATCGTCACCGAGCCCGAGCACCCCTACGTCGCCGCGTGGTGGCCGGCCGGCCACGGCCTCGGCTACGAGCACGGGTTCACCCACCAGGTCGTCGACCTGGTCACCGCGATCGCCAAGGACGAGGACCCGACGCCGTCGTTCGCCGACGGACTGCAGGTCCAGCGCGTCCTGGACGCCGTCGAGCGCAGCGCCGCCGCCGACTCCACGTGGACGCCCGTCTCCGCCTGACCCCCGTCTGAAGCCAGCAGGAGGAACCGCATGCCCCGCCCCGTCACCCTGTTCACCGGCCAGTGGGCCGACCTGCCCTTCGAGGAGGTGTGCCGGCTGGCCTCCGAGTGGGGGTACGACGGCCTGGAGATCGCCTGCTGGGGTGACCACCTCGACGTCGTGCGCGCCGCGGAGGACGACTCCTACGTCGCCGACCGCAAGGCGCTGCTGGAGAAGTACGGCCTGTCCGTCTTCGCCATCTCCAACCACCTCAACGGCCAGGCCGTCTGCGACGACCCGATCGACGAGCGCCACCGCGGCATGGTCCACCCGCGCGTCTGGGGCGACGGCGACCCCGAGGGCGTGCGGCAGCGCGCCGCCGAGGAGATGAAGGCGACCGCCCGCGCCGCGGCGAAGCTGGGCGTGAAGACGGTCGTCGGGTTCACCGGGTCGAAGATCTGGAAGACCGTGGCGATGTTCCCGCCGGTGCCCGAGTCGATGGTCGAGGACGGCTACCGCGACTTCGCCGACCGGTGGAACCCGATCCTCGACGTCTTCGACGAGGTCGGCGTCCGGTTCGCCCACGAGGTGCACCCCTCGGAGATCGCCTACGACTACTGGACGACCGTCCGCACCATGGAGGCGATCGGGCACCGCGAGGCGTTCGGGCTCAACTGGGACCCGTCGCACTTCGTGTGGCAGGACCTCGACCCGGTGTCGTTCATCTGGGACTTCAAGGACCGGATCTACCACGTCGACTGCAAGGACGCGAAGAAGCAGGTGGGCAACGGCCGCAACGGCCGGATGGGCTCGCACCTGCCCTGGGCCGACCCGCGGCGCGGCTGGGACTTCGTCTCCACCGGCCACGGCGACGTCCCGTGGGAGGCCTGCTTCCGGATGCTCAACACCATCGGCTACGACGGGCCGATCTCGGTGGAGTGGGAGGACGCCGGCATGGACCGCCTCGTCGGCGCCCCCGAGGCGCTGGCCTTCGTCCGCCGGCTGGCCTTCGACCCGCCGGCGGCCGCGTTCGACGCCGCGTTCGCCAGCGGCAACTGACGAAGGACCCCTCTGCCCCCCCGCCGCTCGCACGCTCGCGACGGGACCCTGCAGAGGAGCCACCTCGCCGTCGGGGTGGGGGGCTGCGGAGGGCCGGGCGCGGACGCGCGCCCGGCCCTCCGTGCGCTCAGGCGGCGGTGCGGTCCGCCCCGGTCACCGCGCGGCACCACCGGACGACGACGCCGAGCACCTCGGCGTCCACCGGCCGGCGCAGCTCGCCGCGGTAGGCGCGCAGCGACGCCGGCCCCGGCTGGCGGCGCAGCGTGTGGGTGAGGTCGGGGACGAGCAGCGTCTCCACCGGCCCGGCGACCGTCGCCGCGATGCCGGCCAGGTCCTCCGGGCGGACCTGCAGGTCCTTGGCCCCGGTGACGGCCAGGACGGGCACCGTCAGGCGGGCGAGGTCGGCGCGCGGGTCGTGCGCCAGGAACTCGCGGTGCCAGCGTGCGTTCACGCGCGCCCCGCCGATGCGGGCGACGTCGGTGGTGGTCGCGCGGATCCGCTCGTGGTTGGCGGCCACCTTCGACTCCAGGTCGGTGCGCAGCAGCCGCAGCAGGCCGCGCACCGGCGCGGGCAGGGTGGGTCCGATCTGCCGGGCCTGCCAGCGCAGCAGCTCGTCCCCCGGGGTCGCCGAGCCGGCCAGCAGCACCACGCCCGCCACCGGGACGCCGCGCGCGGCCGCCATCGCGGCGAGCAGCGCGCCCTCGCTGTGGCCGGCGAGCACGATCCGGCCGGCGTCCACCTCATCCCGGGCGGCCAGGGCGTCCCGCGCGCGGACCAGGTCGTCGGCGTTGTCGGACAGGCCGGCCCGCCGCCAGTCGCCGGGGGTGCCGCCGACGCCGCGCTTGTCGTAGCGCAGCGAGGCGAGCCCTCCCTCCGCCAGGGCGGCGGCCAGCTCCCGCGTGACGCCGAAGCGCATCCCGCGGTGGTCGGAGTCGCGGTCCAGCGGCCCGGAGCCCGGGGCGAGCAGCACCGCGGGGACCGGGCCGGGGGTGTCCGGGAGGGTGAGCGTGCCGGCCAGCGGGGGGTCGCCGGGCACGGTCACCGGCACCTCGCGGGCGCTCACCGGCCGGCGCCCGAGACCGCCGCCACGACGGCCGGCGCGTCGTCCACGGTGACCAGGACGCTGTCGTAGCGCTGTCCGGCGAGCTCCAGGCGGACGGCCGGGCCCCGGCGGACGCTGAGGTAGGTCCTCGTCCCGCGCCGGCGCCACGTGCCGATCCGGCGGCTGGGCAGGCCGAGCCCGGGCGCCCGGAGCCCGCGCACCGCGGACAGGCCCTCCGGGACGACCTCGGCCGAGCGCACCGCGGACAGCGGGACCTCGAGGTCGCGGAGCAGGCCGAGGACCTTCTCGGCCCGGGTGAGGGAGATGCGGAGGGTGCCCTGTGTCGTCTGGATCGTCGCCATGCCATCATCGTTCTCGTCAGCGAGACCATTGTCAACACTGAGAGAGGTCGATGGCGTGGCGTCTGCGGACCTGCTCCTGCACCCCGTGCGCCTGCGCGTCGTCCAGGCGCTGCTGGGGGACCGGGCCCTGACCACCGGGGACCTGCACGCCGAGCTGCCCGACGTCCCGCTCGCCACGCTGTACCGCCACGTCGGGGTGCTCGCCGAGGCGGGGCTGCTGGAGGTGGTGGGGGAGCGCCGGGTCCGCGGCAGCACCGAGCGCACCTACCGGCTCGTGACCGCGGCCGCCTCGGTCGGGCCGGAGGAGGCGGCGGGGATGACGCCCGAGCAGCACCGGCGGGCCTTCGGCACGTTCGTCGCCGCCCTGCTGGCCGACTTCGACCGCTGGGTGGACGCCGGTGCCGCCGTCCCGGGCGGGCTGGACGCCGCCCGGGACGGGGTGGGCTACCGGATGACCGGCCTGTGGCTGGACGACGCGGAGTTCGCCGCCCTGGTCGGCGACCTGCGGCAGGTGCTGCGCGACCGCCTGGCCAACGAGCCGGGCGGGGAGCGCCGCCGTCGCCTGGTCGGGACGGTGTTCCTGCCGGGGTGATCCAGGGAGCGGGACTCCGTACTGGTCCTCGGCCCCCTCCCGGGTCCCATCCCGAGCGTGCGAGGGGTGGGGAGGAGGGGGTCCGTCAGGCGGCGGCGCGGGCGGCCCGCCGCTCGGCCTTGAGCTCGGCGCGGGAGACCCGCTTGTTGGCCTTGGCCAGGGTCTTGGCGGCCTTCTGCACCCGCTTGGAGCCGCGGTCCACGGTGCCGCGGGTGAGCAGGCCGACGCCGATCCCGAGCAGCCACACGTCCTTGGCGACGGACAGGCCCTGCTCGGTCGGGGCCAGGCTGCCCTCCTTGCGCATGCCGGGCGTGCGCAGGTAGAGGCCGAGCAGGCCGCCGGCGAAGCCGGTCAGCACGGCGCCGGCCAGCGCGGTGGGCACGAACGGCGTCAACAGCGCGGCGCCGACGGCGATCTCCGCGGTCGACAGCGCCTGCACGAACTGCTTGGGCTCGACGTCCTTGAGGAACGGATAGGTGCCACTGGCGAAGCCGTGCAGCCCCGCCGCGGTCTGGTCGTCGGCGGCACGCTTGCCCAGCCCGCTGTTGAGGATGAACGCGCCGGCCGAGATCCGCGGACCGATCTCGGACAGGGTGATGGGCAGGGCCATCGGGCACCTCGCAGGGTCGTCGGGGACGGTCGGGAGGACTGTTCCCGACCGTCCCCGCGACGACACCCCGGGGTCAGCGGCCTCCGCGCCGGCTGCGCCCGCTGAACGACGACGCCGAGTGCGTCCCGGCCCGCGCGGCCAGCTCGGCCCGGGTGCGCGCCGGGCCCGCGGTGCGGGCGGACCCGCCCGCGCGCGCGGTGCTGCGGCCGCCGGACGGCGCGGACACCGTCGTCGCGGCCGCCGAGCCGCCGGAGCCGCCGCGACGGCGCCGTCCGCCGCCACCCTGGACCTGCGGCTGGGGCGCGGGCGCCGGGGCCGGCTCGACGTACGGCGCGGCCGGGCCGGTCAGCGCGGAGACCTGCTCCGCGCCGGGACGGACCTGGCTCACGACCGGCGTGATCCCGGCCTGGCGGGTCAGCGTGCGCACCTCGCCGTTCTGGTCCGGGGTGGACAGCGTGACCACCGTGCCGCCGGCACCGGCGCGGGCGGTGCGGCCGGAGCGGTGCAGGTAGGCCTTGTGCTCCGTCGGCGGGTCGACGTGCACGACCAGCGCGACGTCGTCGACGTGGATGCCGCGGGCGGCGATGTCGGTCGCGCACAGCACGCGGGTGCTGCCGTTGCTGAACGCCTCGAGGTTGCGCTCGCGGGCGTTCTGGCTGAGGTTGCCGTGCAGGTCGACGGCGGGGATGCCCGACGCGGTGAGCTGCTTGGCGAGCTTCTTGGCCTGGTGCTTGGTGCGGGTGAACAGCACGCTGCGGCCGAGACCCGAGGCGAGCTGGCGCACGACCTCGGGCTTGTCGGCGGCCGACACCTGGAACACGTGGTGGGTCATCGTCGACACCGGGGCGACGGCCGGGTCGACCGAGTGCGTCACCGGCCGGTGCAGGTAGCGCTTCACGAGCACGTCGACGCCGTTGTCCAGCGTGGCGGAGAACAGCAGCCGCTGGCCGCCCTGCGGCGTGCGGTCCAGGAGCCGCTTGACGCCGGGGAGGAAGCCGAGGTCGGCCATGTGGTCGGCCTCGTCGAGCACGGTCACCTCGACGGCGGACAGGTCGGCGTGGCCCTGGCCGATGAGGTCCTCGAGCCGGCCGGGGCAGGCGACGACGACGTCGACGCCGGCGGCCAGCGCCTGCACCTGCGGGTTCTGCCCGACGCCGCCGAAGACGGTGGTGCAGCGCAGGCCGAGGGCCGTGGCCAGCGGCTCGACGGTCGCCATGACCTGGTTGGCGAGCTCGCGGGTCGGCACGAGCACCAGGGCGCGCGGCCGGCGCGGCTGGCGGCGGGTGGTGGAGGCGGCCAGCCGGGAGACCAGCGGCAGGGCGAAGGCGATGGTCTTGCCCGAGCCGGTGCGGCCGCGGCCGAGCACGTCGCGGCCGGCCAGCGAGTCGGGCAGCGTCGCGACCTGGATGGGGAACGGTGCGGTGATGCCGCTGGCGGTGAGGACCTCGACCAGCGGTGCGGGGACGCCGAGCTCGGCGAAGGTGGTGTCGGTGGGCAGCACGGTGGGGGCGTCGCCGGCGGGGATCTCGACCGCGGGGGCGGGAGCGGTGTCCGTCGTCGTGACGGGAGCCGTGGCGGGGGTCGTGGCGGGGGTCGTGGCGGGGGTCGTGGCGGGGGTCGCCGCGGCGGTGCCCGTCCCGCGGCCGCGGCCGCGGCCGCCGCGGCGGCGCGGCCGCGAGGTGCCGGCGGGGGAGGGGGTGTTCGGGGAGGTCATCGGTTCCTCGGGCGTTTCGGGTCGCCGTCGTCGGTCACCGTGCGCAGGCGCTGGCCCTCGCAGGAGGGCGGAGCGCGCCGGCGGCGACGTCGGACAGCCGGGCGCGCCTCCGTGGCGCTGCACCAGCCCGACGTCGAGTCCTGCAGCTCCGGATGAGCGAGGGCAACGCCGGTATGCCCCACTCAACCAGACGCGGACGCCGATCCTGCCGTGCGCGGGAGGAGTCGCGCGTCACACCTCCCCCCTCCGGGTGGGTCTCCGTGGCGCTGACGGCTCCCTCAGGCGCCGCGGTAGGTGCGCCGGTAGGCGCCGGGCGCCACCCCGATCGCGGCGCGCAGGTGCTGGCGCAGCGACGCCGGGGTGCCGAAACCGGCGTCGGCGGCGACCCGGTCGATCGAGGCGTCGGTGGACTCGAGCAGCCGGCGGGCCAGCGCGATCCGCTGCTGGGCCAGCCAGCGCAGCGGCGACAGGCCGGTCTCCTCGCGGAAGCGGCGGGTGAACGTGCGCACGCTCATCCGCGCGTGCGCGGCCAGACCGGCGAGCGTGAGCGGCTCGGTCAGGTGCTCGAGCGCCCAGGCCCGGGTGGCCGCGGTCCCGGCGTCCCCGGCGTCGGGCAGCGGCCGCTCGACGAACTGCGACTGCCCGCCCTCCCGCCACGGCGCGACGACGTTGCGCCGCGCCACCCGGTTGGCCACCTCGCTGCCGTGGTCGCGCCGGACCAGGTGCAGCAGCAGGTCGATGCCCGCGGCGTTCCCGGCGCTGGTGAGCACGTCGCCGTCGTCGACGAAGAGCACGTCGGGGTCGAGCCGCACCGCGGGGAACAGCCGGCCGAAGGCGGCGGCGTGCATCCAGTGCGTCGTCGCGGGCCGGCCGTCGAGCAGGCCGGCGGCGGCGAGGACGAAGGCGCCGGTGCAGATCGACAGCATCCGGGCGTGCCCGGCGGCGTCACGCAGCGCGGCCGACAGCTCCCCGGCCACCCGTCCCTCGGTCATCGCCGGACCGCCCTGGACCCCGGGGACGACGACGGTCGACGCGGTCTCCAGCAGCGTGGCGTCGTGCTCGGGCGTGATCGAGTAGCCGGCCGAGGTGCGCACCGGGCCGCCGTCGAGGGTGGCCACGCGCACCCGGTAGAGCGGGCGCTCGTCGGCGTCGACCGCACCGCCGAGCAGCCGGTGCGGCAGGCCGAGCTCGAAGGCGATGGTGCCCGGCAGGGCGAGGACGGCGACCTCGTGCCGGGCCGGGTGTCCTGTCACGGCCTCGGGCCCCGTGTCGTGGCCGGACCCGGGTCCCGTGTCGTGGCCGGACCCGGGTCTCGTGTCATGGCCGGACCCGGGTCTCGTGTCGTGGCCGGACCCGGGTCCCGTGTCATGGCCGGATCCTTGCACGTGTTGGCCGTCGGGCCACTGTCGTCCCGGGGTCGGCGTCGGTCATGCTCTGCAGCCGTGACGACGCGGACGGCCCGGATCCACCCCGCCTGGTGGGTGGCCGCGGTGACCTTCCTGGCGCTCGTGGGCGCCGCGGCCTTCCGGGCGGTGCCCGGCGTGCTGATCGACCCGCTGCGCGCGGAGTTCGGCTGGTCGGTGTCGACGATCTCGGCGGCCGTCGCGGTCAACATGGCGCTCTACGGGCTGACCGCGCCGTTTGCCGCGGCGCTGATGGAGCGGTTCGGCATCCGGCGGGTCGTCGTCTGCGCGCTGCTGCTCACCGCCCTCGGCAGCGGCCTGACCGTCCTCATGACGGCGAGCTGGCAGCTGGTGCTGCTCTGGGGCTTCGCCGTCGGGCTGGGCACGGGGTCGATGGCGCTGTCGCTGGTGGCCACGGTGACCGGCCGCTGGTTCGTCGCCCGCCGGGGGCTGGTCAGCGGGATCCTCACCGCCGGCGGGGCGACCGGTCAGCTGGTGTTCCTGCCCGTCGTCGCCGCGGTCGCGCAGACCGGCGGCGGGTGGCGGGCGGCGTCGCTGGGGACGACGGCGGCCGCGCTCGCCGTCGTCCCGCTGGTGGCGTGGCTGCTGCGCGACCGCCCGCGCGACGTCGGCGCCGTCCCCTACGGCGGGACCGCCGCCGACGACGTGGACCCGGTGCGCACCGGCGCCGCCCGCAACGCCCTGCGGGGGCTGGCGGAGGCAGCGCGGTCGCGGCCGTTCTGGCTGCTGGCCGGCGGGTTCTTCATCTGCGGGCTGTCGACGAACGGGCTGGTCCAGCCGCACTTCATCCCGGCGGCGCACGATCACGGCATGCCGGTGACGACGGCGGCGACGCTGCTCGCCGTCGTCGGGGTCTTCGACATCGCCGGGACGGTGTTCTCCGGCTGGCTGACCGACCGCGTCGACCCGCGCGTCCTGCTGCTGGCCTACTACGGGCTGCGCGGGCTCTCGCTGTTCGCGCTGCCGACCCTCTTCGGGCCCGACCTGCACGTCAGCATGGTCGCGTTCATCGTCTTCTACGGCCTGGACTGGGTGGCCACGGTGCCGCCGACGCTGGCGCTCGTCCGCGAGCACTTCGGTGCGCGGGCTCCCGTCGTCTTCGGGTGGGTGTTCGCCTCGCACCAGCTCGGCTCGGCGTTCGCCGCGTTCGGCGGCGGGGTCATCCGCGACGTCACCGGCTCCTACGACCTGGCCTGGTTCCTCGCCGGCGGCCTGTGCCTCGCGGCGGCGGCGATGTCGCTGTCGATCCGCCGTCGCCCCGTCCCCCCGGCGGTCCCGCCCGCCGTGCCCACCGAGCCGACCACCGCCTCCGCCGCCACCACCCACGGCTGACGGAGCCCTCGTAGCGCTTCGGCCCCCGGGCCGGCCCGGCGAGGGGCCTCCGGAGCGCTATGGGCTCCCCGGTCGGTCCAGGTGCTCGAGCGTCAGGCGCACGGTCTGCAGCCGGATCTCGCCGTCGCGGATCACGAAGGTGTCGACGCCGTCGAGCACGCGGGCCTTCTCCGCCACCGCGGTCCACTCGATGAACAGCACGTCGTCCTCGAAGACCCGCGTCGGGATGTCCCACACCGCGTCCGGGAGCTCGCCGAGCAGCGCCGCGAACAGCCCCCGCACGCCGTCGCGGCCGCGCACGACCTGCTCGGGGGTGATGAGCACGGCGTCCGCGGCGTAGTCCGCGGCGATGGCGTCGACGTCCCCGGCGCCGATCGCGGCGACGTGGTGCTCGAAGACCTCTTGGGGCGTGCGCGCCATGGCTCCTCCTCGTCACTGTCGGGACAGGAGCACGAGGATGCTCCGGACCGCGGAGCACGGACAGCCCCTCGCGCGCCCCTGACGCGCGGCCAGTCGCGCCGGCGCGGCTATCGCCGGCCCGCCCAGGGCGGGTACGCCGATCCGGGACTGCCGGTCGGCCACCGGCTGCGCTGCCACGGCGTCGCACTCCTCCTCCCGCCGGGAGCCGCGGTCGGCGGGCACTCCGCAGCCACCTGGTACGGAGCCCCGTTCGCGGCGACGGACGACCATGGTGGCCTCGCGGCACCTCACGGCGGACGCCCTCGTGGCGGTGTCCGACCGCGGCGCCGGCCGGTCGGGGATCTCGTCAGGCGGTGGCCACCAGGGCGGGGTCGACGGTGCGGCCGGCGAGGAGGTCGGCGGCGCGCTCCGCGATCATGATCGTCGGCGCGTTCGTGTTGCCGCGGACCAGCGTCGGCATCACCGAGGCGTCCACCACCCGCAGGCCCTCGAGCCCGTGCACCCGCAGCTGCGGGTCGACGACGGAGTCGCCGTCGGTGCCCATCCGGCACGAGGACACCGGGTGGTACAGCGACTCGAGGGTGTCCCGCACCGACTGCCGGAGCTCCTCGCGCGTCCGCACGGGCCCGCCCGGCGACCACTCCCCGGCCAGCACCGACGCCAGCGGCCCCACCGAGGCGACCTCGCGCGCCTTCTCCACGCCGGTGACCAGCGCGTCGAGGTCGCGCTCGTCGGTGAGGTAGCCGGCGTCGATGGCCGGCGCCCACGTCGGGTCGGCCGAGCGCAGCCGCACCGACCCGCGCGAGTGCACGTGCACCAGGACGGCGGCCGCGGTGAAGGCGTCGACGTCGGGGTCGACCTCCGCCTGCCGCCAGAACTTGACCGGCAGGAAGTGGTACTGCAGGTCGGGGGAGTCGAGGTCCGGGCGCGAGCGGGTGAACAGCCCCGCCTCGGCCAGGTTCGACGACAGCGGCCCGCGGCGGGCGCCGAACCAGCGCGCGTACCCCGACGGCGACTCCGCCCGCAGCAGCGACCTCCCCGACCGCACGTTCCAGATCACCGGCACGAGCGGGTGGTCCTGCAGCCCGCCGCCGACGCCGGGCAGGTCGTGGACGACGTCGACGCCGACCTCGCGCAGGTGGGCGGCGGGCCCGATGCCCGAGAGCATGAGCAGCTGCGGGGAGTTCACCGCGCCGCCGCTGAGCACGACCTCGCCGGCGGCGTGCGCGGTGTGCGTCTGCCCGCCGCGCCGGTACTCCACGCCGGTGGCGCGCCCGCCCGACAGCAGGACCCGGGTGGTGAGCGCGCCGGTGAGCACGGTGAGGTTGGGCCGGCCCAGCGCGGGGCGCAGGTAGGCGTCGGCGGCCGACCAGCGGCGGCCGCGCTTCTGCGTCACCTGGTACTGCCCCACGCCCTCCTGGGTGGCGCCGTTGAAGTCGTCGTTGCGCGGGTGGCCGGCCGCGAGCGCCGACCCGACGACCGCGCGGGTCCACGCGTGCGGCGAGCGCAGGTCCTCCACCCGCAGCGGCCCGCCGACGCCGTGGAAGCGGTCGGCGCCGCGCGCGTTGTCCTCCATCCGGCGGAACACCGGCAGCACCGACTCGTAGGACCACGACGGGTCGCCGGTCAGCGACGCCCACTCGTCGTAGTCGGCCGCCGCGCCGCGGATGTAGATCATCGCGTTGATCGAGGAGGACCCGCCGAGCAGCTTGCCGCGCGGCCAGAACAGCCCGCGCCCGCCGAGGCCCGGCTGCGGCTCGGTCGTGTAGTTCCAGTCCCGGCGGGTGCGCCAGACCTTGTACATGGCGGCCGGGATCCGGACCTCGAGGACGTCGTCGGAGCCGCCGGCCTCCAGCAGCAGCACCCGCACCGACGGGTCCTCGGTCAGCCGGGCGGCCAGCGCGCAGCCGGCCGAGCCGGCCCCGACGACGACGACGTCGTACTCGTCCGGAGTGCTCACCGGTGCCGCCCGTGCACCATGCCCATCACCCGCGCCACCGCGTCGGCCGCGGCCGGGGGGCGGGTGAACGACATGAGGTCCACCGGCAGGGCGAAGCGCTGGCGGGTGATCGCCTTGGCGCGGGTGAACTCCTTGAGCCCGTCCTCGCCGTGGATCCGGCCGAAGCCGCTCTCGCCCACGCCGCCGAAGGGCAGCGAGGGCACCCCGGCGAAGGTCAGCACCGAGTTCACGCTGGTCATGCCGCTGCGCATCCGGCGGGCGAGGTCCATGGCGCGCGCCCTCGAGCGGGAGAACACCGCGCCGGCCAGCCCGTAGGACGTCGCGTTGGTCCGCTCCAGCGCCTCCTCGGCGTCGGCGACCCGGGTGATGGTGAGCGTCGGCCCGAAGGTCTCCTCGCGCACCGCGGAGGAGGACTCGGGGACGTCGAGCAGCACGGTCGGCGCGATGAACCCGCCGTCGACGGTGCCCCCGAGGACCGCCCGGCCGCCGGAGGAGGTGGCGTCCTCGAGGTGCCGCCGCACGACGTCGGTCTGCGCGGCCATCGTCATCGGGCCGTAGGCGGCCTCGTCGTCGGAACCGGGTCGCAACCCGCGCACCCGCTCGGTGACCTCGGCGACGAACCGGTCGTAGACCGGCGCGGTGGCGTACACGCGCTCGATGCCGATGCAGGTCTGCCCGGCGTTGCTCATCGAGCCCCAGACGGCGGCGTCGGCCGCGGCGGCCACGTCGGCGTCGTCGTCGACGATCATCGCGTCCTTGCCGCCGAGCTCCATGAGCACCGGGGTGAGCGTCTCGGCGCAGGCGGCCATGACCTTGCGGCCGGTGGGCGCCGAGCCGGTGAAGGCGAGCTTGCCCACGCCGGCGCGGCACAGCGCGGCGCCGGTCTCGCCGAACCCGGTGACGACCTGGAAGGCGTCGGCGACGTCGGGGACGGCGGCCCGCCACGCGGCGGCCAGCCACGCACCGACGGCGGGCGTGTACTCCGAGGGCTTGAACACGACGGCGTTGCCGGCGGCCAGCGCGTAGCCGATCGAGCCCATCGGCGTGAACACCGGGTAGTTCCACGGGCCGATCACGCCGACGACGCCGAGCGGCTGGTACTCCAGGTAGGCGGCGTGGTTGGCCGCGAGCACGCCGGCGCGCACGCGGCGCTCGCCCAGCGTCTTCCGCGCGTGCGCCCCGGCCCAGGCGAGGTGCTCGATGGCCAGGGTGATCTCGAGGATCGCGTCGGCGTGCGGCTTGCCGTTCTCCCGGTGCACCAGGTCGGCGAGCTCGTGCAGGCGGCGGGCCAGGTAGCCGCGGAAGGCGGCCAGCCGCTGCCGGCGGCCGTCGTGGCCGAGCTCGGCCCAGCGCTGCGCGGCCGGGCGGGCCCGCTCGACGGTCGCCTGCACCGCGGCGGCGTCGTGCACGGGGAAGACGCCGACGACGGCACCGGAGGCCGGGTTCGTCGACTCGAAGGTCTCGGTGGTGGCGTGCCGGTCGACCGTGCCGGCGGCGGCGTCGGTGACCGTGTCCATCTGCTCGACGAGCGACATGTGGCGCAGGTTACCCGGCAAGTTACCGGCGCGTAGCTCCGGTCGGGGACCCGTCCGGGGGACCCGCGCGCTGCCATGCTGACCCCCGTGGCCGACCCCTTCGACACCGCGGGCCTGCGCCGCCGCGTGCTGGCGGCGTGGGCCGACTCCCCGGCGCGCTTCCGCGAGGACGCCAACGCGGAGGAGGACCTGGTCCGCGGCGGCTACCGCGACCGGCTGCTGGTCGAGCTGGCGCAGAACGCCGCCGACGCCGCGGTGCGCGCCGGCGTGCCCGGCCGGCTGCGGCTGGAGCTGGTCACGGTCGGGAGCGGGCCCGGCGGCGGGGGAGAGGTGCTGCACGCCGCGAACACCGGCGCGCCGCTGGACGCCGACGGGGTCACCGGGCTGGCCACGCTGCGCGCCTCGGCCAAGCGCGACGAGGTCGCGACCGTCGGCCGCTTCGGGGTCGGGTTCGCCGCCGTCCTCGCCGTCAGTGACGAACCCGCCGTCCACTCCACCACCGGCGGCGTGCGGTTCAGCGCCGCGCACACCCGCGCCGAGGTGGCCGACGTCCCGGAGCTCGCCGCCGAGCTGGGCCGCCGCGACGGCGCGGTCCCGGTGCTGCGGCTGCCGTGGCCGGCCGACGGCCCCCCGCCCGAGGGGTACGCCACCGAGGTCGTGCTGCCGCTGCGCGCCGGCTCGCGGGCCGCCGTCCGCGCCGCGCTCGAGCAGCTGGAGGCCGAGCTGCTGCTGGCGCTGCCCGGGCTGGCCGAGGTCGAGGTCGTCGTCGACGGGACCGCGCGCCTGCTCGGCTGCACGGCCGAGCCGCCGCTGGCCCGCGTCCGCGACGGCGACCGCACCACCACCTGGCGGCTGGCCACCCGCAGCGGCGAGCTGCCGGCCGGCCTGCTCGCCGACCGCCCGGTCGAGGAGCGCGCCCGCCGCGGCTACACGGTGACCTGGGCGGTCCCCCTCGACGACGACGGCCGCCTGGTGCCGCCGGCCGGGCGCCAGGTGCTGCACGCGCCCACCCCCAGCGACGAGCCGCTGTCGCTGCCGGCGCGCCTGATCGCCCCGTTCCCGCTCGGGCCCGACCGCCGGCACGTCGCCCCGGGCTCGGTCACCGACGCGCTGGTCGCCGTCGCCGCGGACACCTACGCCGACCTGGTTCCCGCGCTCGCCGGTGACCCCGCGGTGCTGGCGCTGGTGCCGCGGATCGGCCTGGCCGCCGCCGAGCTCGACGCGGCGCTCGGCTCGGCGGTCCTCGACCGGCTGCGCGCCGTGCCGTGGCTGCCGGTGGCCGACGACCCCGGCGCCCGGCAGCCCCCCGGCCGCGCCGCGGTGCTCGACGACGACCGCGAGGAGCCGGTCGAGGTCCTGGCCGGCGTCCTGCCGGGGCTGCTGCCGGCCGGCTGGTCCCGGCGCGACGGCGCCCCCGCGCTCGCCGCCCTGGGCGTGCGGCGGCTCGGCCCGGCCGCGGTGGTCGAGGCGGTCGCCGGGATCAGCCGGCCGCCGCAGTGGTGGGCGCGGCTCTACGCCGCGCTCGACGGCGCCGACCGCGAGGAGCTCGGCGCCCTGCCGGTGCCGCTGGCCGACGGGCGCACCGCCTCCGGCCCGGCCGGCGTGCTCCTGCCCGCCGACGACCTCCCGGTGGGGCACCTGGGCCCGCTGCACCTGCGGGTCGCGGAGCCCGCCGCCGTGGCGACCCCGGCCGCGCGGCGACTGCTGGAGCGGCTGGGCGCGCGCCCGGCGACCGCCGCCGTGGTGCTCGCCGACCCCGCCGTGCAGTCCGCGGTGGAGGCGTCGGTGGACGCCGTGGAGGAGGGCTGGGACGACGGCAAGCCGGCCGCGCTGGCGCAGGCCGTGCTCGCGCTGGTCGCCGCCGCCGGCACCACGCCCGGCGAGCTGCCGTGGCTGGCCGAGCTCGCCCTGCCCGACGCCGACGGCGCCTGGGCGCCGGCGGGGGAGCTGCTGCTGCCGGGGGCGCCGCTGGCCGGGGTGCTCGAGGACGGCGCCCTCGGGACGCTCGACCCGGACTTCGCCGCGGAGCACGACCCCGCCACCCTGCGCGCGGCCGGGGTGCTGGCCGACTTCGCGCTGGTGCGCGCCGAGGACCCCGACGACCTCGACGTCGACGCCGCCGACGCGTGGGCCGACGCCGTCGTCGACCGGCTGCCTCCCGGCGCGCCGCCGCCGTCGTGGCCGCCGCTGACCGCCGTCCGGGACCTGGAGCTGGTCGCCGACTGGGCCGGCGCGCTGCCCCTGCTGGCCGCGCTCCCCGACGAGGCGTGGGCCGACGTCGTCCTCGACGGCGTGCCGGTGCCCGGCTACCTGCGCTGGTGGCTCGGCACCCACCCGGTGCTCGGCGGCCGCCGCCCCGACCGGCTGTGCGCGCCGGGCAGCCGGGAGCTGCAGGGGTTGTACGACGTCGCGGCCGGCCCGGAGGAGGTGCTCGAGCGGCTGCGCCTCCCGGCCACCGTCGACGACGTCCTCGCCGACGCCGACACCGCGCTCGACCTGCTCGAGCGCCTGGGCGACCCCGCCCGCGCGGTGCCGGCGCCGGTGCTGCGCACCGTGTACGCCCGCCTCGCGACGGCGCTCGACGGGATCGACGTCGACCCGCCGGCGCGCGTGCGGGTGGCGCCGGACCGGGTCGCCGACCCCGCGCGCGAGACCGTCGTCGTGCTGGACGCACCGTGGCTGCTGCCGCTGGCCGACGCGCTGCTCGTGCCGGCCGGGGGCGCGCCCGGACCGGTGGCCGACCTGCTCGACCTGCCGCTGGCCGGCGAGCGGGTGCGGGCGGAGGTCACGAGCACGCCGGTGCGCCGGCAGCCGTGGGCCGCGGTGCCCGGCGCCGACCTCGCCGCCGCCCGCCTCGGGGTGCCGGAGCTGACGGGGGAGGTCGCCGTCCACGAGCCGCTGCTGGCCGGCGGCCGGGCGGTGCCGTGGTGGCCCGGCGAGGCGGTCGACTGCGTGGACGGGAGCCCGGGCGCGCTCGGCCGGGCGCTGGCGTGGCGGGCCGGCGCCTGGCCGCTGCGCCAGGCGCTGGCCGAGGCGTTCGCCGAGCCCGCCCGCTCGGTCGACCTCGCCGCGGAGGACGCGGTCCAGTGACCTTCCCGGGTGGCTCCTCTGCAGGGTCCCGCCGCGAGCGTGCGAGCGGTGGGGGCAGAGGGGTCCTCCTAGTGCCAGCGGGGAGCGGCCAGGGCGCCGGGCGCGTGCCCGTGCGCCGAGGTCCGCCCGCCGCCCCGGCGGACGGACGTGCCGCCCGCCGTCGGCGCGGCCGCGGTCGACCGCCAGCAGGAGTACAGCGACGACCACTGCTCCGCCGTGAGCGAGCCGGCGCGGGCGGTCGGCGCCAGACCGGCGGTCCGCAGCCAGCGGACCCCGGCCACACCGGGGAGCTGGGCCCGCAGGACCGGGCCGAGCGCCGCCCCGGGGGAGGCGAGCACGGACGAGGCCAGCCGCTCGAAGGCGGCGGCGTCCGGTGCGGGGAGGGCGTCGCGCGCGGCGGCGGCCGCGGCGGGCAGGGAACGGACGGGACGTGACACGGGGGCCTCCGGAGGGAGGTCGGACCGGCCGCGGGCAGCCGGCAGCCAGGGAGGGGCGCGCCCGGGTGGGCGGACGGGAGCGGGGAGGAACTCGACCCGCGGGCGTCCCGGTC
Source organism: Geodermatophilus normandii (assembly GCF_003182485.1). NCBI lineage: Bacteria > Bacillati > Actinomycetota > Actinomycetes > Geodermatophilales > Geodermatophilaceae > Geodermatophilus > Geodermatophilus normandii. Next base: position 2,614,682 of record NZ_QGTX01000001.1, read on the forward strand.
GGGGACGCGGACGTCGCAGCGAGGCGGACGGCTCAGGAGCGCATGCGGTGACGGTAGGGCGCCCGGGCGCGCCCCGTCGAGCGGATTACCGCTGCTCGTCGGCGGCGCGGGTGGCGCGGCGCGCCTGGTGGGCCTCCCAGCGCTCGCGGTCGCGGGCACGGGAGCCGGCGGTGCGCTCCCAGCGGGCCTTCCGCCGGCGGGCGCGCAGCATCTCGCGCTCCTCGAAGGAGGAGTGCGCGTCCCAGTCCCGGGCCATGACGAGGACCAGCAGCAGGACGGCGCCGAAGATGACCATCCCCAGGCTGACGATGACGTCGGGGATGGCGAGGAACGCCACGACCGAGACCGCCGCCCAGACCGCGAACGCCAGCACCAGTCGCGTGTTCACGCCGACCAGTATCCCCGCCTCCGGGAGCGGGCCGGCGGGGCGACGAGGGAGGCGGGAGAGGGCCGCGCCACGTCCGGTCGCCGTCGCCCGGCCCCTCGTGCCGCGGGGCCACCGGCGGTGGTGTGCCTGCTCACGCGCCCGGTCGGGGGCGGGCGACACGCCGGGACGGCACGGGGGACACCCCGGCGGGGACCTTGCGTCCCACCTGCACCGGGCCTAACGTCCGGGTTGCGGTTCAACCATCAGCCGTGCATCCCAATGCCGGACTCCGCGCCGTGGTGTGGCCTCCCAGCCGCTGTCCTCCGCACGGGTTCGCTCTCCACAGAGGAGCGCACCGTGACCACTCTCTCCCAGGGCCCACCCGCCACCCCTGGTCCCCTCGACGACCTGCTCACCGTCGACACCGTGATCCTGGACGACGTCGTCCGCCTCGTGCTGTCCGGTGAGGTCGACTGCGCCACCGCGCCGATGCTGCGCCGCGCGCTCGACACCGCCTTCGCCTCCGGCCCGCGCGAGGTGACCGTCGACCTCGTGGCCGTGACCTTCCTCGACTCCGCCGGCCTGTCCGCCCTGGCCGTCGCCCACCGCACCGCCGCCGCCCAGGACACCGGCCTGCGCGTCCTCGTCGGCACCCGCGCCGTCAGCCGGGCGCTGCAGGTCACCGGGCTGTGGGACCTGCTGGGCGTCGAGCAGGTCGAACCCCGAGCGGGCGCCGGCGCCGCCTGACGGCACCGCCGGCGCCGTCCGGCTCCGCGGCGATCTCCTCGTCCGATCGGCCGAGCAGCCCGGCGACCTCCGCCGGGGACGCCGCCGCGACCCGCTGCGCACGGTCGTGGACCGGAGCGCGGGCGTCCGGGGCCGTCATCGCCCGTCCGGGGGCGGGGGAGCACACTCCCTGACGAGCCGCCCGGACGCGGGCGGGACCACGAGCCGAGGAGGACGCCGTGCGTGACGCGGTCATCTGTGAGCCGCTGCGGACCCCGGTCGGGGGCTTCGGGGGCTCCCTGCGGGACGTCCCGGTGCAGGACCTGGCCTCGACCGTCGTCAAGGCGCTCCTGGAGCGCACCGGCCTGCCGCCGGAGTCGGTCGACGACGTCGTCCTCGGCCACTGCTACCCGACGATGGAGGCGCCGGCGATCGGCCGCGTCGCCGCGCTGGACGCCGGCCTCCCGGTGACCGCCGCGGGCATCCAGGTCGACCGCCGCTGCGGCTCGGGCCTGCAGGCCGTGCTCTACGCGGCGATGCAGGTGCAGACCGGCTCGGCCGAGGTGGTCCTGGCCGGCGGCGCGGAGTCGATGAGCAACGCGCCGTTCTACTCGACCGCCATGCGCTGGGGCGTCAAGGCCGGCCCGGGTGTGCTGCTGCAGGACGGCCTGGCGCGCGGCCGGGTCACCGCCGGCGGGGTCCACCACCCGGTGCCCGGCGGCATGCTCGAGACCGCCGAGAACCTGCGCCGGGAGTACGGGATCGGGCGCGAGGAGCAGGACGAGTACTCCGTCCGCAGCCACCGGCGCGCCGCCGCCGCCACCGAGGCGGGCCGCTTCGCCGACGAGATCGTCCCGGTGACGATCAGGGGCCGCAAGGGCGACACCGTCGTCGAGCGCGACGAGCACATCCGCCCCGACTCGAACGTCGAGACGCTGGCGAAGCTGCGCCCGATCATGGGCAGGGACGACCCCGAGGCCACGGTCACCGCCGGCAACGCCAGCGGCCAGAACGACGGCGCCGCGGTCTGCGTCGTCACCTCGCCGGAGAAGGCGGCCGAGCTCGGGCTGCGCCCGCTGGCCCGGATCGTGTCGTGGGCGGTGGCCGGCGTCCCGCCGAAGACCATGGGCATCGGCCCGGTCCCGGCGACGGCCAAGGCGCTCGACCTCGCCGGCCTCAAGCTGGCCGACATCGACCTCATCGAGCTCAACGAGGCCTTCGCCAGCCAGGTCCTCGCCGTGACCCGCGAGTGGGGCTTCACCGAGGCCGACTTCGACCGGATGAACGTCAACGGCTCGGGGATCTCGCTGGGCCACCCGGTCGGCGCCACCGGCGGGCGCATCCTCGCCACGCTGACCCGCGAGATGGACCGCCGCGGCGCCCGCTACGGCCTGGAGACGATGTGCATCGGCGGCGGGCAGGGCCTGGCCGCCGTCCTCGAGCGGGTGTGACACCCCGCCCGGCGCGTCCGGGGGCTGCCCGGCATGATCGGCCGGCAGCCCCCGACCCCGAGGAGAGCCTCCCCATGAGCGAGTCCACCGCCCGCGTCGCGATCGTCACGGGCGCCGCCCGCGGCATCGGTGCGGCCACCGCGCTCCGCCTGGCCGCCGACGGCTTCGCCGTCGCGGTCGTCGACCTCGACGAGTCCTCGACCGCGGGCACGGTGCAGGCGATCGAGGCCGCGGGCGGTCGTGCGCTCGGGGTGGGCGCCGACGTCGGCGACCCCGAGCAGGTGCAGGCCGCCGTCGACCGGGTCGCCGCGGAGCTGGGCCCGCCGGTCGTGCTGGTCAACAACGCGGGCGTCACCCGCGACAACATGCTGTTCAAGATGACCGACGCCGACTGGGACCTGGTCATGCACGTGCACCTGCGCGGCTCGTTCCTCATGACCCGCGCCTGCCAGAAGTACATGGTCGACGCGACGTGGGGCCGCGTGGTGAACCTGTCGTCGACGTCGGCGCTGGGCAACCGCGGGCAGGCCAACTACGCCACCGCCAAGGCCGGGCTGCAGGGCTTCACCAAGACGCTGGCCATCGAGCTGGGCAAGTTCGGCGTCACCGCCAACGCGATCGCGCCGGGCTTCATCCAGACCGAGATGACGAAGGCGACCGCCGAGCGGATCGGCCGGGACTGGGAGGAGTACGTGGCCGAGCGCGCCGCGGCGATCCCGGTGGCCCGCGCCGGCGTCCCCGAGGACATCGCGCACACCGTCTCGTTCTTCGTCAGCGAGGGCGCGGGCTTCGTCTCCGGCCAGGTCGTCTACGTGGCCGGCGGCCCCCGGAACTGAGGAAGGACCCCCGTGCCCCCCACGCCTCGCAGGCTCGGCGCGGGACCCTGCACGGGGGCCACTAGGACGACGGGTCCCGGTCGGGGTAGCGGGCGCGGGCCAGGGCGTAGACGCCGAACGCGGCGAACCCCACCGCGACGACGGTGAGCAGCGCCGGGCCCGCCCCCGTGCGGCCGATCGCGGTCATCGCGCCGTCGAGACCGGTGGCGGTGGAGACGTCGGCCGTCGTCGCCGCCCGCCACAGCAGCACCCCGACGACGCCGAACGCCACGCCCTTGGCCACGTACCCGATCCGGCCGACGGCCTCGATGAGCGGCTCCCACCGGTCGGGCGCGGCGGGCAGGTCGACGTCGCGCATGAAGCCGCCGGTGGCGCCGCGCCACACCGAGTAGGCGCCCACCGCGAGGACGCCGGTGGCGGCCACCGCCACCGCGACCGCGCCGCCGGGCACCTCGAGCGTCTCCCCGGTCAGCTCGCGCAGCCGCTCGTCGGCCTCGTACTCCGCGCCGACGCCGAACAGCAGCGCGGTGACCCCGAGGACGGCGTAGACGGCGGCCTTGGCCAGGCACTTGGCGCAGACGACGGCGGTGCGGGTGCGGTGCTCGGCGTCGAGCAGCCCGCGCCACCACAGCAGCACCTCGCCGGCCTGCCACAGCGCCAGCGCGAGCAGCCCCAGGGCGATCGCCCACAGCAGCACCGACCCGCCGGGAGTGCCGGCGACGGTCTCCAGCGCGCCGGTCTGGTCGGCGTCGGTGCCGCCGGCGCCGCGGGACACCCGCCAGGTGAGCCAGCCGATGAGCAGGTGCACCAGGCCGTAGGCGACCAGGCCGACCCGCGCGGCGGCGGCCAGCACGGGGTGGTCGGTGACCTCCCGGGCGGCCGCGACCGCCCGGTGCACCGGGTCGAAGCGGGCCCCTGGCCCCCTCCCGGGGCCCGCCCCCAGCCTGCGAGGGGTGGGGAGGAGGGGGTCCTCCATTCAGGTGCGCTCGGGGTAGCGCGCCCGGACGAAGCAGAAGGCGCCGAACGCGGCGATGCCGAGGGCGACCAGGGTCAGCAGGATCTTGCCGAAGGGGGCGTCGAGGACGGTCCGCATGGCGCCGTCGAGGCCCGAGGCCTTGGCGGGGTCGAAGGTGACCGCCGCCCAGACGAACAGCGCGCCGACCACCCCGAGGGCCACGCCCTTGGCCGGGTAGCCGACCTGGCCCAGTCGGGTCACGGTGCGCTCGGCGGACGGCGGGGCGGAGGCGAGGTCGATCTCCTTGAGGAAGCTCTTCTTGGCGCCCTTGAGCACGTGGTGGACGCCGACGCCGATGACGACCAGGCCGACGAGCCCGACCAGCCAGCGCCCGCCGGGCCAGCCGAAGACGCCGGCCGCGGTCTGCTGCTGCTGCGCCGAGCTCGACTCGCCGCTGCCGGTGGCGAAGCGGAACGCGGTGAACGCCAGCGCCGCGTAGACCACCGTCTTGGCCACGGCCTTGACCGACTTCTTGACCGCCCGCTTGCGGGCCTCGCCGGTGGCCGACCAGCCCGACCGCCAGCGCAGCACCTCGGCGATCTGCCACAGCGCGAGGGCGATGAGCCCGATGGCCAGCACCCACAGCAGCGGCTTGCCGACCGGCGAGGCGGCCAGCGTGCCCATGGCGCCGGACTGGTCGGCAGCCTGCCCGCCGCCGCCCCAGGCCAGCTGCAGCGCGAGCCACGCGATGAGCAGGTGCACCACGCCGTAGGCGATCAGCCCGACGCGCGCGAGGTTCTCGAGGGCGTCGCTGTTCCCGGCCCGGCCGGCCGCGCCCATCGCCGTTCCCGGACCACTCATGGAAGGCATCCTCCTGGCTCTCCCTGGTGCGACGGACCAGCGTGGCACACGGGCGGCCCGTGCGCCGGGTCGGCGATCACCCCACGGGTGCGCGGGCCCGGGCCAGGAGGTACCCGGCGAAGGCGGCCAGCCCGGTGGCGACGACGGTGAGCAGCGCGGGCCCGAGCGGTCCGGTGGCCAGCGTGCGCAGGGCGCCGTCGAGGCCGGTGGCGCTGTCGGCGTCGACCGTGGCCGCGGCCCAGGCCACCACCGCGCCCACCAGCACCAGCGCGACGCCCTTGAGCACGAACCCGACCTGGCCCGACCGGTGCACCAGCGTGCGCAGCGCGGGGGAGACCTCACCCAGGTCGATCTCGTCCAGGAAGTCCGACCGCCAGCCCTTGCGCACGTGGTAGACCCCGATGCCGACGACGACCAGGGCGACGGCGACGACGAGCGCCTGGCCGCCGGGCCAGGCCAGCACCCCGCGCACGGTCTCCTGCTCCTCGCGCCGTCCCGACCGCAGGCCGAGCGCGGCCCGGGCGGCGGAGACGGCGAGGAAGCCGTAGAGCACCGCCGTGCCGACCGTCTTGACCACCTGCACGAGGGCCTGCCGGCGCTGCGGTCCCGGCTCCGGCACCGTCCGGTGGTGGCGCAGCACCTCGGCGGCCTGCCACAGGCACAGCCCGGCCATGGCGGCGGCGAGGACCCAGAGCAGGCCGTCGCCGAAGGGGGACTCGGCGAGCACGTCGAGCGCGCCCGCCTGGTCGGCCGAGCGCCCGGCGGTGCGGGCCCGGCCCGGGCCCCAGGCCAGCTGCAGCGCCAGCCAGGCGACCAGCAGGTGGATCAGCGCGTAGCCGAACAGCCCGGCCCGGGCGGTGTGCCGCAGCGCCGGGCTGCGGGCAGCGCGCTGGGCCAGCGGCGCCCCGTCGTCGGTCACGCTTCCCCGTTCGTCCCGGCCGCGCCCCGCGCCGCGGCCGGAGGCGAGCGTCGCACGCACCGGACCGGTCCGCCGGGCGCGCCCGCGGATGCGGGACACTGGCGCCGTGGCGAACGCGACGACGGCAGCACCCGCGCCCCTCCGCACCGAGCGGGAGACCGCGCGCCGGGCGTGGCCGCTGCGCGCCGCCCTCGGCGTCCTGTTGGTCGTGCTCGCGGTGGTCGCCGTCGTGACCGGCGACCTCGGCGCCCGGCTGCTCCTCGGCGGGCTCGGCCTGCTCGCCGCCGCGCGCGGGAGCGGGCTGCTGCGGTCGGGCTCCGTGCCGCCCGGCGCGGCCGCCGTCGCCGGGGGCTGGCCGCGGTCGCCGTGGCGGTCACGTCGGCCGCCGCCACCGGCTGGGTCCTGCTGGCCGGGGTGCCGCTGACCCTGCTGGCCGGCGCGGCCGTCGCGCTCGCCCGCGGGGGTGCCGCCCGCCGCGCCGGCGCGGCCCTGCTGGTGTGGACGGCGCTGGTCGGCGCCCTGCTCGCCGGCACGCTGGCCGTCCAGGGCGCCGACCGCGCCGCCGCCGTCGCCGCGGTGGTCGCCGCGCTGGCCACCGGCCTGGCGGCGGTGCCGCTGCTCGTCGCCGCCGCCGGCCTGCGCGCGGTCGCCTCGGCTCCCGAGCCGCCCCGGGCCGCCGGCTGCGCGGGCTGCGCCTGCGCGGGCGGCGGCTGCGGCATCCCGCGCGCCTAGCGGCCCCACCGGCCCGAGGACGCCGTTCCGCCGGGGAGGCGGTGGGTAGGGGAGCGGCGTGAGTGGACACGTGTTCGTCGTCGGAGCCGACCTCACCCGCCTGTCCTGCGACGACGTGCTCGTGCCCACCGGCCGCACCCTGCGGATCGCGCGGAGCTGGCGGGCGCTGCTGCCCGACGACCTGGTGACCGACGAGGATGCCGAGGGCGTGTGCGTCGACCTGGCCTGGAACGGCGACGAGCGCGTGCTCGAGGTCCCCGGCCCCGGTGCGCGGCAGGCCTGGCTGCTCGACACGGTCGACGACCGCGGGCGCGGGCTCGGCTGGCTGCTCGACGGCGCCCGCGAGGCGCTGGCCGCCGTCGCCCGCCGCGAGGTGGCCGAGCCGGTGCACGGCCGGGCGCGGCGGCTGGTGGGCCTGCCGGCGCTGGGCACCGGCTGGGGCGGCGCGGCCGGGCGGCGCGGCGACCTGCTGCAGCAGCTGCTGCCGGTGCTGCGCGAGGCCGCCGACGAGCACGGCTTCGACGTCGCGCTGGTGCTGCGCGGGCCCAGCGACCTGGCCGCCGCCCAGCGCATCCGCCGCGAGGACACCGCCGGCTGGGACCTCCCCGAGCCGCTGCGCGTGCTGGCCGAGCAGCTGGGGGAGCGGGCCCGGCGCGGCCAGCTCGCGCTGTTCATCGGCGCCGGGGTCAGCGCCGCGGCCGGGCTGCCCACGTGGGAGCAGCTGCTCGACGAGCTGGCCGGGCACTCGGGCCTCGACGACGACCTGCGCGAGGGGCTGTCCCGGCTGCCGCCGCAGGACTCCGCGGCGCTGCTGGCCCGCGAGCTCGGCCGGGAGCGGCTCGAGGCCTTCGTGCAGGAGCGCTTCGGCCCCGGCCCGTACGCGCTCGCGCACGCGCTCATCGCCGACCTGCCGGTGCAGGAGTTCGTGACCACCAACTACGACCCGCTGGTCGAGCTCGCCGCCGCCGACATCGGCCGCGACCTGTCGGTGCTGCCCTACGACGAGGCCCGGCCCGGTCGCCCGTGGCTGCTCAAGCTGCACGGCGACGCCGCGCACCCCGAGAGCGTCGTCCTCACGCGGGAGGAGTACCTGCAGCTGGGTGACTCGCGGGCCGCGCTGGCCGGCGTCCTGCACTCGCTGCTGCTCACCCGGCACGTGCTCTTCGTGGGCACCTCGATGCTCGACGACGACCTCATCCGCATCGCCCACCAGGTGCGCAGCGCCGTGCAGGGGTCCGACCGGGGACCGCGGCGGCCGTCGGGCACCGTGCTCGCGCTGCAGGAGGACGCCGCGCGCAGCCGGCTGTGGGAGCAGGACGTGGAGACGGTGGCGATGGCCCGGGGCGACACGCCCCCGGCGGAGGCCGCGCGCCGGCTGGAGGTGCTGCTGGACCTCATCGGCTGCCTGTCCACCCCGCCCACCGGCTACCTCCTCGACCCGGCCTACCGCGGCATGCTCTCGGCCGGGGAGCGGGCCCTGGCCGAGGCGCTGCAGGCGGTGTCGGACGTGATGCCCGAGGGCGCGGGGACGCCGTCGGCGGCCGGGGAGGTCGCCGCGCTGCTGCGCCGGCTGGGTGCCGGGCGCTCGGCCGGCCGCCGCGACGGCGGCCCGGACGGCACCTCCGGCGAGCAGCCCGCCGACGCCGCGACCGAGCCGCGCGACGACCGGCTGCAGTCCCAGCGACCGGGCTGAGCGGTTGGCGCCTCCCCACGAGGGGAAGGGCCGGACCCATGCGTCTCGAGAACTCCCTCGCCCTGCTGAGCAAGGGCTACGCCTGGCTGCCCGACCTGCGCCGCGCACACGGCAGGCAGGCGGTCGGCACGCGGCTCGGCGGGCTGCCCGCGGTGGGCATCCAGGGACCCGAGGCGGCGCGCTTCCTCTACGACGAGGACCACGTGCACCGCGCGCACGCCATCCCGGAACCGGTGCAGGGCACCCTGTTCGGCAAGGGCGCCGTGCACACCCTCGACGGCGAGGCGCACCGGGTGCGCAAGGCGATGTTCGTGGCGGTGCTCATGGACGGCGCCGGGATCGACGCCCTCACCGCCGGGGCCACCGCCGCCTGGGACGACGCCGCGCGCGGGTGGGCGACCCGTCCGGAGTTCGTGGTGTTCGACGAGTCGGCGCGGGTGATCGCCGGCGCCGTCACCCGGTGGGCCGGCATCCCGCTCGACGACGCCGAGGTGCCGCGCCTCGCGCGGGACCTCGTCGCGATGGTCGACGGGTTCGCCACCGGCGGGCCGCGGCACTGGCGCGCCCGCCGTGCCCGCGGCCGGCGCGAGGACTGGCTGGCGGCGATCGTGCGCGACGTCCGCTCGGGCGCGCTGGCGACGCCGCCGGGCTCGGTGCTCGAGACGGTCGTCCGGCACCGGGACGCCGACGGCCAGCACCTCGACCCCCGCCTGGCCGCCGTCGAGCTGCTCAACGTCATCCGCCCGACCACCGCCTGCGCCTGGTTCATGGCCTTCTCCGGGCACGCGCTGGCCCGCTGGCCGGAGTACCGGAAGCGGCTGGCCGACGCCGACCCGGCGTTCGCCGAGGCCTGGGCGCACGAGGTGCGGCGGTTCTACCCCTTCGCGCCGTTCATCGGCGGCCGGGCGCCGCAGCGGCTGGAGTTCGGCGGGCAGCCGATCCCGAGGAACGCGATGGTGCTCCTCGACATCTTCGGCCAGAACCACGACCCGGACCTGTGGGAGGACCCCTACGCGTTCCGGCCCGAGCGCTTCCTCGGCCGCGCGATCGGGGAGTTCGACCTCGTCCCCCAGGGCGGCGGCGACCCGCGCACCAACCACCGCTGCCCGGGCGAGCAGATCACCGTCGCGCTGCTCGCCGCACTGGCGCCGCGGCTGGCGGCGCTCGAGGCGGACCCCGCACCGGACCAGGACCTCACCATCGCGCTGCACCGGATCCCGGCCCGCCCGGCCAGCGGCGTGGTGATGCGGCCGCACTGACCTCCTCCCGCGCGCGCTCGTGCTCTGCCCCTCCATCGGGGGCAGAGCACGAGTTCCCGCCGGAGGACCCGCCGGCCGTCAGCGGGGGTCGAGCCACCAGAGCACGGCCTCGTCGCCGCACCGCGCGGCGACGGCGAGGGTGCCGGAGTCGCCGGCCAGGAGCCGACCGACCAGCTCGTCGCACAGCTCCAGCGGTGTCCCGGCCTCGCCGGTGCGGGCATCGACGGCCAGCACCGACGCCGCGGCCGCCTCCCGCTGCAGCGTCACCCACAGCGTCGTGCCGTCGAGGGCGACCTCGGTGACCGGCGTGCCGGCGAAGGTGCCGTCGGCGGTGAGCACCTCGGGCGCCGTCGCGTCCGGGCCGACGGCGACCACGTGCTCGCGGTCGACGCGGTCGGCGTCGGCGCCGCGCACCACCGCGTAGACGGTGCCGTCACCGGCGACCACCGCGTCCACGGCGAGGGAGCGCACGAACCCGGGTGCGAGGTCGACCGGTGCGCGCAGCGGCGCGAGGTCGGGTCCGACGGTGACCATCAGCGTGCGCGACGGCGCGAACTGCTCCGCGCCGGGTGCCGTGACGGTCAGGACGACCCGCGAGCCGTCCGGGGCCACCGCCAGGTCCACGACCTCGGCGGGCGACGTCCCCGGGTCGACGGCGACCTCGGCCGATGCCCGCACGTCCCCGGTGTCGGGGTCGACCGCGAGCAGCACGGGCGCGCCCCCGCCGCGGGACACGGCGACGTACAGGACGCCGTCGGGACCCGGGGCGGCCGCCGAGCCGGTCAGCGACACGTCCGCGGGCACCGCGACGGGCAGGGGAGCGCCGGGCGTCCCGGTGTCCGGGTCGAGGACCTGCAGGCCGTAGCCGATCGGCCCGGTGCCCGGCCAGACGAGCCCGGCCACGACCGCCCGGCCCTGCCGGCCGAAGGCGGTGTCGGGACTCGAGCCCGGTGCGAGCTCGGCCGACGCCTGCACGGTCGTGCCGTCGGACCCGACGACGGCGAGGGCGGCGCCCGGGGCGCTGTCGTCGCCCGCCGTCGCGTCGGCCCCGGCGAGCACGACCAGCGTGGTCCCGTCGGGGCCGGCGAAGACGCCGCGCACGTCGGTGTGGTCCCCGGCCGGTCCGCTGCCGGGCACGGTGACGGGGGTCCGCGCCCGCTCGGTCACCGGCGGGTCGGACGGCGGGTCGGACGGCGGGGCGGCCGCGGTCCCGGACGAGCAGGCGGTCAGCGCGAGCAGGGCCGCGGCGGCCAGCGGCGCCAGGAGCCGGCGGCGCGCGCTCACCGGGGCTCCAGCAGCCACAGCACGGCCCCGCCGTCGCAGTCCGCGGTCACCGCGACGCGGCCGTCGTCGCCGGCCGCCACCGCGCCGGACCCGTCGTCGCACAGGTACAGCGGGTCGCTGACCACCCCGGTCGCCCCGTCGACGGAGCTCAGCGACGTGCCCCGGGCCGTGCCGCCGGACAGCCACACCGTCCCGTCCGCGACGGCGACGTCGTCGGCGGCGACCCGCAGGGTCGCGAGCGGCGTCGCGGTCTCCTCGCCGGCCGCGACGGTGAACAGCGACTCGACCACCTGCCCGTCCCCGGGGCGGCCGTACGCCGGCGCGTACACGGTGCCGTCGGGGTCGACGGCCACCGCCCCGGCCGTCGAGGAGGGCCAGTCCGGGGCCAGCACCACCGGGACCCGCACCGGCGCGAGGTCGGTGCCCACGGTGACCACGACCGCGTGCCCGTCGAGGACCTGCGCGACGACGGCGACCGTGCCGGCGTCCGGTGCCGTCGCCACGTCGGCCACCACGACCTGGTCGTCGACGGCGGCCGCGGAGCCGAGGTCGAGCGGAGCGGAGGCACGGACCGCGCCGGTGCCCGGGTCGACCGCGAGCAGCACCGGGCCGGCGTCCATGCGGGACACCGCGACGTAGAGGACGCCGTCGGACCCGAGCACCGCGGAGCTGCCGGAGAGCGTGGCGCCCTCGGGCAGCGCGACCGGCAGGCTGGCGGTGACCGCGCCGGTGCCGGGGTCGACCACCTGCAGCGCGTAGGCGACCGGCCCGGCGCCGGGCCACACGGTCCCGGCCACGACCGCCGACCCCTCCCAGCCGAACGCGGTGTCGGGGTCGGTCCCGGCGGTGAGCTGGGCGGAGACCCGGACCGCGGCGTCGTCGGGGTCGACGACGGCCAGCGTCGCGGGAGCCTCCGGCAGGACGTTGCCGACGGTGACCAGGAGGGTGCCGTCCGGACCGGGGTGCACCGCCCGCGCCTCGGCGTACTCGGCGTCCGCGGCGTCGCCGAGAGCGGGGACGGCGATCCGCGCGGCCTCCTGCACCGGCGGGGCGGCGGTGCAGGAGGCCGTGGCGAGGACGACGGCGGGCAGCAGGGCGAGCGGGGTCAGCAGGCGGGATCGGGACACGCCACCCAGCCTCCGGAGCCCGCTTGCGCCGCACTGCCGCGCCGGTTGCGGCCGGTCGCTAGACGACCGCAGGCGCCAGCCGGTCGAGCACCGCGGGCAGCGGGCCGGGGGAGAGCACGGTGAGCCGCTGGGTGGCCCGGGTGAGCGCGACGTAGAGGTCGTTGAGCCCGCGCACGCCCTCGTCGAGCACGCCCTGCGGATCGGCGACCACCACCGAGTCGAACTCCAGGCCCTTGGCCTCGCCCGGGACGAGCACGACCGGCCCCAGCGAGGAGTCCGCGCCCGGCCCGGACTGCACGTCCGGGCGCAGCGCCCCCAGCGCCGCGACCACGCCAGCCAGCCGCGACGGCGGCACCAGCACCGCCGTCGTCCCCTCCGCGGCGGCCAGGTCCGCCGCGACCTCCGCCACCCGCGCGGCCAGCTCCGCCTCGCCGGTGACCTCGGCTCCCGGCGGCGTGCCACCGGTGCGCACCGACCGCGGGGGCGTGAGCCCGGTGCCGGTCGCGGCGAGCACGTCGGCGGCCACCTCCATGACCTCCGCCGGCGTCCGGTAGTTGACCGTCAGCTCCTCCAGGCGCCACGCGTCGCCCACGTGCGGGCGCAGGACGGCGTCCCAGCGCTGCGCGCCGGCCAGGCTGCCGGTCTGCGCCACGTCGCCGACGACGGTCATCGACCGCGTCGGGCACCGGCGCACGAGCAGCCGCCAGGCCATCGGGGACAGCTCCTGCGCCTCGTCGACGACGACGTGCCCGAAGGTCCAGGTGCGGTCGGCGGCGGCCCGCTCGGCGGTGGTGCGCAGGTCCAGCTCGCGCTGCCGGTCGGCGAGGTCCTCGGCCGAGAGCAGGTCGCCGGCGCTGAGCACCTCGGCCTCCAGGTGCTCGTCCTCGAGGTCCACCGACCGCGAGCCGTGCAGCACGTCGAGGGTCTCCTGCGCGCGGCGCAGCGCCCGCTGCCGGTCCCGGTCGGCGCGGGCCCGCTGCGCGCTGTCGTCGAAGCCGAGCAGCTCCTCGGCCTCCTCCAGCAGCGGCACGTCGGCCGGGGTCCACTCCGACCCGCGGGGGCGGTGCAGCAGCGCCCGGTCGGCGTCGGACCAGCCCGGGGTGGCCGCGGCGATGCGGTCCGGGTCGGCGAACAGGTCCGTCAGCAGCCGCTCCGGGGTGAGCACCGGCCAGAGCTCCGCCAGCAGCGAGCGCACGCCGCGGTCCTCGCTCACCTCCCGGCGCAGGGCCGCGACGTCCTCCCGGTCCAGCAGCTCGGCGCCGGCCTGCACGTCGCGGCCGAGCCGGTCGGCGTAGCGCTTCGTGAGCGTGTCGACGACCCGCCGCACGAAGAACGGCCGGGCCAGGTTGTGCAGCGGGTCGGCGCGGCGCGCGGCCGCCTGGGCGCGCGTGACGTCGATGGGCCGCAGCCGCAGGCGGAACCCGTCGACCTCGACCTCGCGCGGCGCCGCGGGCACCACCTGGCGGGCGGCGATCGCGGTGCGCAGCACCTCGACCATCTCCAGCCGGCCCTTGACCGCCGCGGTCTCCGGGGACTCCTCGCCGCGGGCGTCCAGGCCGGGGCGCAGCTGGCCGAGGCCGGACAGCAGCACGCCGGTCTCACCGAGGGAGGGCAGGACGTCGGCGATGTAGCGCAGGAAGGTCGGCGTGGGGCCGACGACGAGCAGGCCGCGGCGGGCCAGCCGCTCCCGGTGGGTGTAGAGCAGGTACGCCGCGCGGTGCAGCGCGACCGCGGTCTTGCCGGTGCCCGGGCCGCCCTGGACGACGAGCACGCCGGCGGCGTCGCTGCGGATGATCCGGTCCTGCTCGGCCTGGATCGTGCGCACGATGTCGGTCATGCGCCCGGTGCGCGACGCGTCCAGCGCCGACAGCAGCGCGGCCTCGCCGGTGAGCCCCGACCCGGCCACGCCGGTGGTCAGCACCTCGTCGTCGAGGCGGACGACGGTGCGCCCGCGGGTGCGGATGTGCCGGCGCCGGACGATGCCCAGCGGGTGCACCGGCGTGGCCACGTAGAACGGGCGCGCGGCCGGGGCCCGCCAGTCGACCAGCGCGGGGTCCTGCGCGGGGTCGTCCCCGGGCAGGCCGATGCGGCCGACGTAGAGCGACCCGCCGTCGTCGGCGCGGTCGATGCGGCCCACGCACAGGCCGGCCTCGGCGGCGTCGAAGGCCACCATCCGCTCGCCGTGGAAGCGGACGGTGGCGTCGCGCTCCTGCAGCGCCTGCGGGTCGACGGCGGGCCAGGAGATCGCCTGGCGCCAGCGGCGCTCGGCCAGCTCACGGGCGGCGTCCAGGCGGGTGTAGAGGTCGGTGACGTACTCCTGCTCGCGGGCCAGTTCGGGGTCGGGGACGACGTCGGACGGGGTGGCCGGCAATGCACTTCCCTCTGCTAGAATGGTCGCCAGTTCGGTTCCGGTGCCATTTCGTGCGCCATTCCTGGCGCACGCGGCAATCGACCATCCTGCGCCTTTTCCCCCCGTCCTGTCACGTCCCGCCCGCGTGTCGGGGAGAGGTCTGCGCCACCGGGCCCCGTGCGGGGCCGCCGGCGCCGGGGACGAGGAGGGCGAGGGTGCCCCCGTCCGCCCGACCGGCGCCGGCTCCACGACCCACCGGACTCGTCTGCTGGCTCAGAACAGGTCGGCCAGCGCGTCGATGGCGTCGGTCACCGCGTCGTCGCCGGCGCTGTTGCCCGTGATCTGCAGCGGGCCGGCGTCCGGGGACTCGATGCCGGTGTCGTCGGACCCGTGGCCGCTGGTCAGGCCGTAGCCGTACTCGACGGAGAGCTCCCAGTAGGACCAGCCCTCGGCCTCGGCGAAGACGTAGGTCACCGACGCGTAGGCGTAGGAGGTCGGCGCCATCGCCTCGGAGTAGTCGGCGTACCCGTCGTCGTCGACGTCGTAGGCCGCCGCGTCCACGTAGCCGTCGTAGTCGGTGTCGGCACCCCACACGTCGGGCAGCGCGTTGCCGGTCGTGTCGACGCCGACCTCCTCGACGTAGCCGTCCTCGTCGCTGTCGAAGGCGAAGGTGTCGGCCCAGCCGTCGAGGTCGGTGTCGACGGCGACCTGCTCGACGTAGCCGTTCTCGTCCCAGTCGACGGCCCAGGTGTCCTCGTACCGGTCGCCGCTGTCGTCGAAGGCGTAGAGGTCGATCCAGCCGTTCGCGTCGGTGTCGTAGGCGTTGTGGTCGTAGCCGCCGGCCGACGCCGGGCCGGCGGTGGCGAGCACGGCGGCGACCGCGGTCGCGGGGACGGCGGTCCGCAGCAGGGCGCGGGTCAGGCGGGTGCGGGGCTGAGCAGTGCGGGTCATGGCAGTGTCTCCTCGGTCGGGAGCCGGGGTCCGGCTCGCTGCGAGGACGCTCGCGCGCACCGCATGTGCGGGACTGCAGGCGGACTGGGGCGCCTCCTTGCAGCGGCGTCCCAGTGCCCTGCCAGTGGGCCGTGGCGGGATGGCGGAGGAGCCCGGGGAGACCGGAGCGTCCCGCAACCCGCAGGACACCTCCCCGTCATCCCGGCTGCCTACCGTCGGGGGCTCCCGGACGACAGGGGAGTACCCATGAGCACGACCACGACCGAGCGCCCGACCGAGCGCACCACCGAGCGGGCGACCTGGACCTGCCCCAACTGCCACGGCAGCACGACCACGGCCAAGAAGCGCTGCCGCGACTGCGGCACGTCCCGCTGGTAGCGGACCCGGGAGCGGGCCCGTCGTCGCGTCCGCTCCCCGGCTCCGCCGCTACCGCGCGGGCGGAGCCCCCGCAGCCGGACCACCGCCGCGCGGTGACGGGACCGGCCGAACAGCCGCCACACCAGCCGGGTCCCCCGGTCCAGCCCCGACAGCAGCCGCGCCCGCTCCTCTGGCCCGGCGTCCTCGAGGGCGAGCCCCAGCACCGTCAGCTGCTCCCGGCCGCTGAGCGCCGGCCGCACGGCCCGGGTGATCGCCGTCCACTCGCGGGCGGGCAGGTGCGCCTCCAGCAGCGGCAGCAGGTCCCGCTCCTCGGCGGCGGTCTGCGCGTCCACGGCGGCCGCGAGGTCGAGGCACGTGAGGGCGAAGGCGTCGCGGGCCGGCGGGGTGCCGGCCACCGCCCACTGCCGCGCGGCGGTGGACAGGTCGCGCAGCCGGTTGTCGACCGCGGCGCAGCGCGCGGTCCAGTCGGCGACGAGGTCGCGGGCGGGCCCGGCGAGGTCGGCGGGCAGCACGCGCAGCAGGGCCGGCCACAGCAGGTCGCGCTCCGTGGCGTGGTGGCCCAGCAGCACCCGGCCGACCAGGTCGGCGTGCCGGGTGAGCGCGGCCGAGCGCGCGGGGTCGTCGGCCGGTGCCCAGGTCGACAGCTCGGCCAGCAGCCGCAGCTCGCGGCGGACCAGCCGGTGCAGCACGCGCTCGGAGTCGCCGGCCCGGGTGGCGGCGGGGCGCAGGGTGGCAGGACGCGGCGGTGCGGTCGCGGCGGTCATGGGGCACCTCGATGCGGCTGGGCGGGAGGCCGGAACGGGATCGGTCGCTCCGGACGAGGGCAGGGTAGGAGCCCGCCGGGCGGCGCGACAGGGGCCGGTGCGCGATCGGGGACGACCGGCCGGGGACAGGCACCCGATCGTCCGTTACGGTCGCGGGGTGAGCGTGATCACGCGGAACTGCGTGCGCGTGAGTGGGCCCGAGACCGCCCGGCCCATGGTCTTCGCCCACGGTTTCGGCTGCGACCAGACGATGTGGCGGGCCGTGGCGCCGCGCTTCGCCGCCGATCACCGGGTGGTCACCTTCGACCACGTCGGCGCGGGCGGGTCGGACCTCTCGGCCTACGACCCGGCGCGGCACGGCTCGCTGCGCGGCTACGCCGACGACCTCGTCGAGGTCGTCCGTGAGCTCGACCTGACCGACGTCGTCCTGGTGGGCCACTCGGTGAGCTCGATGATCGGCGTGCTGGCGGTGCTGAGTGCGCCGGAGCGCTTCGGCGCCCTGGTGATGGTGGGGCCCAGCCCCCGCTACGTCGACGACGAGGGCTACACCGGCGGCTTCAGCCGGGCCGACGTCGCCGCGCTCCTGGACTCCCTCGACAGCAACCCGGCGCAGTGGTCCGCGGCGCTCGCCCCGGTGGTCGCCGGCCCGGCCAACCCCGGGGTGGCCGCGGAGCTGGCCGAGAGCTTCTGCCGCACCGACCCGCGGATCGCCCGCGACTTCGCGCGGGTCACCTTCCTCTCCGACAACCGCGCCGACCTCCCGGAGGTCCGCGTCCCGACCCTGGTCCTGCAGTGCACCGACGACGCCATCGCGCCGGAGACGGTCGGCCGCTACGTCCACTCCCGGGTCCCCGGCAGCGTGTTCCGACGGCTGGCGGCCACCGGGCACTGCCCGCACCTGTCGGCGCCCGAGGAGACGACCGCGGCGATCCGGGCCTTCCTGCGCGCTCCCTGATCCGGCCGTGACAGACCCCCCAGCCCCCCGGGACCGGCTCGAGCAGCCGGATGAGCTCGCCCGGCTGCTGGTGGAGGACCCCGCCGACCTCTACGAGAACGCGCCCTGCGGGTACCTGTCGCTGGTGCCCGACGGGCGGGTCGTCAAGGTCAACCGGACGTTCTGCGACTGGACCGGCCTGACGCCCCGCGCCGTCGTCGGCCTGCGCCTGCCCGACCTCCTCAGCCCCGGCAGCCGGGTGTTCTACGAGACCCACCTGGCGCCGCTGCTGCGCCTGCAGGGGGCGGTGCGGGAGGCGGCCCTCGACGTCGTCCGCGCCGACGGCTCGGTGCTGCCGTGCCTGGTCAACGCCATCGAGGTCCGCGACGACGCCGGCCGGCCGCTCCTGGTGCGCACCACCGTCTTCGAGGCGACCTCGCGCCGGCGCTACGAGCGGGCGCTGCTGTCGGCGCAGCGGGCCGCCACGGAGGCCGAGCGGCGGGCGCGGACGCTGCAGCAGGTGGTCTCCGAGCTGGCCGCGGCCGCCTCGCCGGAGCAGGTCGCCGAGGTCGTCGTCCGCCGTGCCCGGGCCGCGGTCGACGCGAGCGGCGCCGCGCTGTGGCTGGCCGCCCCCCGGCCCGACCACGTCTCCGGGCAGGGGCCGGTGCCGGTGGTCCTGGCCGCCAGTGACGGGCTGGCGCCCGCGCTGCTCACCGAGCTGACCGCGGCCGCGGGGGGCGGGGCGGACCTCGTGCGCACCGGCGGGGTGCGCACGGTGCCGGTCGGGCCGGCGCTGGCCGCGGCCTGGCCGGAGCTCGCCGAGGCGCTGGTCGGGGCCGGGCAGGACGCGGTCGTCGTCGTCCCGGTGTCGGCCGCCGACGACCGGCACCTCGGGGCCCTCGTGCTCGTCCTCGGCGTGGTCGGCGACAGCGAGCTGATCAGCCTGGCCGAGCCGGGCACCCGCGGCTCCCTGCCGGAGGCCGACGCGGAGCTGCTCGCCACCCTCGGCCGGCAGGCCGGGCAGGCGCTGGAGCGGGTCCGGCTGCACCAGGAGACCGCCCGCCAGGCGACCCGCTCGGCGTTCCTGCTCGACGCCGCCCGGCTCATGGCCGCCGGGCACGGGGTCGCCGAGACGATCGGGGAGCTCGCCGAGCTGGCGGTCAGCCGCCTGGCCGACATGTGCGTCATCGACCTGATGACCGAGAGCGGGCTAGTGCAGCCGGTGGTCGCGCACGCCGACCCGGCGCGCCGCGCCCTGATCGAGGAGCTGCGCGACGTCCACCTGCCCCGCCGGGACGGCTCCCACCCGAGCGTCCGGGCGATGGTCGAGCACCGCACGGTGTGGCTGCGCGGCGTCGACGAGGCCGAGCTCGCCCGCTTCACCACCAGCCCGCGGCACCTGGCGGTCAGCCGGGCGCTGGAGCTCACCGACCTCATCTGCGTGCCGCTGGTGCTGGAGAACCGGCCGCTCGGCGTGATCTCGCTGGGCGCCGACGCGCGCCACGGCCTGTTCACCGAGGCCGACGTCGAGACCGCCGAGCAGCTGGCCCTGCAGATGTCGCAGGGCATGGACGTCGCGCAGCGCCACGAGCTGGAGTGGCGGACCTCCCACACCCTGCAGGCCAGCCTGCTGCCGCCCGCGCCGCCGGAGGTGCCGGGCTACACCCTCGCCGTGCGCTACCTGCCGGCCAGCCGCGGCGCCGACGTCGGCGGCGACTTCCACGACGTCGTCCCGCTGCCCGGCGGGGACGTGGCGCTGGCCGTCGGCGACGTCGTCGGCCACGACGTGACGGCCGCGGCGACGATGGGCCAGCTGCGCAGCGTGCACCGCGCGCTGCTGGTGGACCGGCCCGGGCCGGCGGCGCTGGTCGACCGGTTGCACGGCAGCTGGCCGCTGCTCGGGCTGCCGCGCATGGCCACCGCGCTGTTCGCCAGGCTCGACCCCTCGACGGGCGACCTGCGGATCGCCTCGGCCGGCCACCTGCCGCCGCTGCTGGTCGCCGACGGGCGTGCCCAGCTGCTCGACGTCGTGCCCGGGCGGCTGCTCGGCGCACCGCCGGGCCCGGCGCCGGAGTGGTCGGGCCGGCTGGACCCGGGCGCGACGCTGGTCTTCTACACCGACGGCCTCGTCGAGAGCCGCACCGCCGACCTCGACGCGGGACTCGAGCGCCTGCGCGCCGTGGCGGTCGAGGGCGGGACCACCGACCCGGGCGCCCTGTGCGACCGGCTGCTCGACGCGCTGGCCGGCCCCCGGCGCGCGGACGACGTCGCCCTGCTCGTGCTCACCCGGGCGGCCGCCGACCGTCTGGCGGGTCCCGGGCGGGGAGCGGACCATCGCAGCCACCGCCCCGTCACCGGGGCCGGGTGCGAGGAGGCGGCCGTGGACCAGGCGCGCAGTGACCTGACCGACGCCCTCGAGGGGGCCAGCGGGGACGTCAGCGTCTCCGGGGACGCGATGCGGTGGTCACCCGAGCGGGTCGAGGCGCCGGCCCTCCCGGTCGCCTTCACCGGTCTCGACGTCGCCGCCGGGCTCGGCTCGGTGCTGGGGCTGGACCCGACCGCGGTGCGCCGGCTGGTCACCGGCGCGGTGGACCGGCTGACCACGGTGGCCGGCGACGTCGCCGACGGGCTGCGGCTGCTCGCCCGCGACGCCTTCCCCGGCGGCGACGACCGCTGAGCTCCTCGCCTGAGGACGCCGGGCCGCCGAGTGGGGCACCCGACACCCCCGCGCGCGGGTGGGACACGGCGGTGACCTGTACAACCGACGGTGACAACTGCCACGCCGACGTGGGGACGTGTCCGTCATGAGCAGCAACCAGTTGACCCTGGCACCCGCGCCGCCGTCCGAGGCCGCGGAGCGGGTCCGCCTCGAGGTCCGGGAGTTCCTCGCCCAGGAGCTCGCCGCCGGGACCTTCACCACGCACGTGGACACCTGGCTGTCCGGCGTGGACCCGGAGTTCTCGCGGAAGCTCGGTGCCCACGGCTGGCTGGGCATGACCTGGCCCAAGGAGTACGGCGGGCACGAGCGCACGGCGCAGGAGCGCTACGCCGTCACCGAGGAGCTGCTGGCCGCCGGCGCCCCGGTGGCCGCGCACTGGATCGCCGACCGGCAGTCGGGGCCGAACCTGCTGCGCTACGGCACCGAGGCGCAGCGCAAGGAGATCCTGCCGCGCATCGCCGCGGGGGAGTGCTACTTCGTGATCGGGATGAGCGAGCCCGACTCGGGCTCCGACCTCGCCTCGATCCGCACCCGCGGGGTGCGCAACGCCGACGGCGACTTCGTCGTCAACGGCGCCAAGATCTGGACGTCGAACGCGCACCACTCCCACTACGGGATCGTGCTCGTGCGCACCGGGCCGCCCGGTGAGGGCCCGCGCGGCAAGCACCAGGGGCTCACCCAGCTGCTGGTCGACCTGTCGCTGCCGGGCATCAGCGTCAACCCGATCCGCATCCTCGACGGCGGCCACCACTTCAACGAGGTCGTGTTCACCGACGTCGTCGTCCCCGGCGACATGCTGCTGGGCACCGAGGGCGCCGGCTGGCACCAGGTGACCGCCGAGCTGGCGTTCGAGCGCTCCGGGCCCGAGCGGTTCCTCTCCACCTGGCCGCTGCTCGCCGAGTTCGGCCGCCGCGCCGCCGCCACCGGCGACCCCGCGCAGCTGGCGGTCCTCGGCCGGCTCTCCTCGCGGGCGCTGGCGCTGCGCCAGCTGTCGCTGCGGATCGCGGCGGCGCTCGACCGCGGCGAGCTACCCGACATCCCGGCCGCGCTGGTCAAGGACATGGGGACGACGTTCGAGCAGGACGTCGTCGACGAGGTGCGCCGGGTGGTCGACGTCCCGGCGTCGCTGGACAGCCCCGACCCGCTGGGCCGGGCGCTGGCCGAGGCACAGCTGCACGCGCCGGGCTACACGCTGCGCGGCGGCACCAACGAGATCCTCAAGGGGATCGTGGCGCGAGGACTGGGCCTGCGATGACCACAGCGAGTGAGCATCGCAGGGAGCGCCAGCGACCGAGGAGCGGAGCGAGCGCGGTGTCGAGCAAGGGAGCGGAGCGCTGATGGCATCCGACCAGGACCTGGTGGTCGAGACCGTCCGGGACATCCTCAGCGGCTTCGAGCCGTTCGTCCTCACGCCCGAGCGGCCGTGGGACGAGGGCCTGTGGTCGGCGCTGGCCGAGGCCGGGCTGACCGGCGTCGGGCTGCCCGAGGAGGCCGGCGGCTCCGGCGGCGAGCTCGCCGACGCCGTCGCGATCGTGCGCACGCTGGCCTCCGGCGCCGCCGCGGTGCCCGTGGCCGAGCAGCTGCTCGTGGCCGGGCCCGCGCTGGTGGCCGCCGACCTCGACCTGCCCTCGCCCGAGGAGCCGCTCACCGTGGCGGTCGAGGGCACGGTGGCCGCCGAGCCCTCCGACGACGGCGACGGCCCCGGCCGCTTCGTGCTCACCGGCACCGCCACCGACGTGCCGTGGGCGGGCGTGGCGCGGCACGTCGCGGTGCTGGCCACCCCGCCGGCGGGGATCGAGGGCGCGGTGCTCGCCGTCGTCGACGCCTCGGGCCTGACGGCGTCGTCGGCGGTGAACCTGGCCGGTGAGCCGCGCGGCTCCCTCGTGCTCGACGGCGTCGGTGTCCCCGGTGCGCTGCTGACGCCCGCGCGAGCCGCCACCCTGCGGGCGCGCTACGCGCTGACCCGCGCGGTGCAGATCTCGGCCGCGCTCGAGCAGGTGCTGGCGTGGACCGTGCAGTACGCCGGCGAGCGGCAGCAGTTCGGCCGGCCGCTGGGGAAGTTCCAGGCGATCCAGATGGAGCTGGCGCAGATGGCCGGCGAGGTCACCAGCACCGCCGCGCTGGTCGACGCCGCGGTCCAGGCCCTCGGCCGCGGCGAGGACACCGTCGTGCTGGCTGCGGCCGCCGCCAAGGTGCGCGCGGGGGAGGCCGTCGAGCGGGTGGCCAAGCTCGCCCACCAGGTGCACGGCGCGATCGGCTTCACGCAGGAGTACCGGCTGCACCACCTGACCCGGCGCTGCTGGTCGTGGCGCGACGAGGCCGGCACCGAGCTGGCCTGGTCGCGGACCCTCGGCGCCGCGCTGGTCGCCGCGGGCCCCGACGACGTCTGGCCCGCCTTCACCGCCGTCGTGTGAGTGCGCCTGTCCGCCTCCCGCGCGCGGGAGGCGGACAGGCGCGGGTCCTCACACGGTCTCCGGCGCCCGCAGGTGGGCGAGCACGAGGTCGAACTCGGCGGCGTCGGTGATCTCGATCTTCATGGACCGGGCGAAGTCGTCCCGGGTGGCCCGGGCGTGCACGCGGCCGCGGTCCATGTCCTCGCGGTCCTCGAAGGTCACCGCGGAGGCGGCGCGGCCGCCCTCCCGGTCGATCATGAGGCTCACGCTGCAGAAGCCGGGGTAGTCCTCCATCCGCGGCACCAGGACGCTGCGGTAGGCGTCGAGCACGCGGTCGATGCCGGCGGGGTCGGTGCGCCACCAGGTCACCCGGGTGCAGGCGCCCGACGGCGCCTCCGACCGGCGGTGCATGACCGCGATCTCCCACTCCTGCACCTCCGCGGGGCCGCCCATGACCTCCGCGGCCTGCTCGCGCAGCCCGCGCACCCGGTCGGCGCTGGCCCGCATCGACTCGACGTCGTTCCACGACGAGGTGACGACGCTCCGGCCGGTGTCGCGGTCGGTGAGCATCGACAGGCCGGCACACCCGCGCATCTGCGTGAGCGCGGGCATGACCTCGTCGCAGACGAACGCGATCCCGTCGTCGACCTTGTCCGGGGTGCCGGCGACGGAGGTCGAGCGTGCGTACATGGCCGCTCCTCTCAGGGGCGGCGTGCCCGTGCGGCACCGCCGCGGGCGACAGCCTGCTCGCGTCGGCGCTCCCTGGGAAGGGGGCGCCCGGCGCGGGACGTCCGGGACGGTCGGTGAGTCTGCCGATACTGGGCGCATGCAGACCGCGCTCGTCCTGGTCCACGACGCCGACCCGTCCCGCGGGCACCGCCTCGTCGGCGCCCTGCGGCCGGCGCTGCAGGCCCAGGGGCTGGCGGTCGTCGTGGGGACGACGGTCGGGCCCTCGCCGCTGCTGACCGACCTGCCCGATCCCGCCACGCTGGGCACGCTCGTGGTCATGGGCTCCGGCGCGGCGGCCTACGACGACACCGTGCCGTGGCTGGGCGCCGAGCTCGCCTACCTGCGGCGGGCGGTCGACGCCGGGACGCCGGTGCTCGGCGTCTGCTTCGGCGGGCAGGCGCTGTCGCGGGTGCTCGGCGGCGAGGTGTCGCCGGCGCCGGAGGGCGAGCACGGTTTCCTCGACGTCGAGACCGCCGACCCCGCGCTGGTGCCCGCCGGCCCGTGGTTCGAGTACCACGGCGACCGGTTCACCGTGCCGCCGGGCGCGGTGGAGGTGGCCCGGACCGCCCGCGCCGTCCAGGCGTTCGTGTCCGGCCCGCACCTGGGGGTGCAGTTCCACCCGGAGATCGACCCCGGCGCCTTCTCCGCGTGGGAGGAGACCTGGGAGCTGACCGGCCCACCGCCGCCGGAGGCCGCCGCGAAGGTGCCGGGGCTGCGCCGGGAGATCGCCGAGCGGGAGTCCGGGGCCGCTGCGGCCTGTGCCCGGCTGGTCGAGGCGTTCCTCGCCCGGGCCGCCCGCGTGCGTCCGGCGGAGGAGGAGACGGCGGCCTGAGCCCGGGGCGTTCGGCAGGATGCGTGTCCGTGAGCGCTGACCGGCACGGGCACACCCACCGCCTCGACCTCGCCGACGCCACGGTGCGGGAGTGGGACGCGACCGTCGTCGCGGCCGACCCCGAGCAGGGCATCGTGCTCGACCGCTCGGCCTTCTACCCGGGCGGCGGAGGGCAGCCCCCGGACGAGGGCGTGCTGCTGTGGGGCGGTGTCCGGACCCGGATCGCCGGCACGCGCAGGGGTGACGAGCTCTACCTCGTCCCGGTCGAGGGGGACCCCCTGCCGCCGCCGGGGACCGCCGTCCGCGGTGCCCTGGACGACGAGCGGCGGACCGCACTGATGCGCACCCACTCGGGGCTGCACGTGCTCACCGGCGTCGTCCTGCGCGACTTCGGCGCCAAGGTCACCGGCGGCAACATGGAGCCGCTGACCGCGCGGATGGACTTCGACCTCGCCGAGGTGCCGGGCGACTTCAAGGACCGGGTGGCCGAGGCGGTGAACGCCGAGATCGCCGCCGACCGCCGGATCGAGGTGCGCACGCTGCCCCGCGAGGAGGCGTACGCCATCCCCGACCTCATCCGGACGGCCACCGACCTGCTGCCGCCCGACATCGAGCAGGTCCGCATCGTCGACATCGTCGGGCTGGACCTGCAGGCCGACGGCGGCACGCACGTGGCCTCGACGGCGATGGTCGGCCGCGTCGAGGTGGTCAAGATGGAGAACAAGGGGCGCGGGTTCCGCCGGCTGCGGGTGCGCATCGTCTGAGCCGGCGGCGCGACCCCATGATCGACGAGCGTTCCGATTAGGGCCGTTCTAGTCTTCCTGCGTGCGGAGGAGACCTTCTTCGCGGGGGGTGGATGGCAGCGCGGTCGCTGCTGCCTGGCCCCGGAAGGTCCTCCTCCTGGCCTGGCTGGCGGCCGGTCTGTATGCACTCCTCCTCCTGGTCTCCGGTACGGCTCGTGCCGCCGACGATCCGCTGGCTCCCGCCGGCTCCCTGCTGGGCGGAGCGGCCGAGGACGTCGTCGAGACGGTCGACGGGGTCGCCCCTGCGCCGGTCGTGGACGACGCCGCCGCGACCCCCGAGCCGGTCGTCGAGACCGTGGCCGAGCCGGTCGAGACGGTGACCGAGCCGGTGGTCGAGACGGTGACCGAGCCCGTGGCTCCGGTGGCCGAGACCGTGGTCGAGACGGTGACCGAGCCCGTGGCGCCGGTGGTCGAGACCGTGGTCGAGACGGTGACCGAGCCCGTGGCGCCGGTGGCCGAGTCGGTGGCGCCCGTGGTCGAGACGGTGACCGAGCCCGTGGCGCCGGTGGCCGAGACGATCGCCGAGCCGGTCGTGAACGCTCCCGTGGAGACGGTCGAGCCGGTGGTCGAGACGGTGACCGAGCCGGTGGCGCCCGTGGTCGAGCCGGTGACCGAGCCCGTGGCGCCGGTGGCCGAGACCGTGGCCGAGCCGGTCGTCGAGACGGTGGTCGAGCCGGTGGCGCCGGTGGTGGAGACCGTGGTCGAGACGGTGGCCGAGCCGGTCGAACCGGTGGTGGAGACCGTGGTCGAGCCGGTGACCGAGACCGTGACTGAGCCAGTTGTGCCGGTCGTGGAGACCGTAATCGAGCCGGTCGTGCCGGTGGTCGAGACGGTCGTGGACGTTCCAGGAGAGGCGGCCGAGCCGGTCGTCGAGACCGTGGTCGAGCCGGTCGTGCCGGTGGTGGGAACCGTCGTCGAGCCGGTGCCGCCGGTCGTGGAGCGCGTGCTGCCTCCGGTCGTGGAGCGCGTCGGGCCTCCCGTCGGGCGCGTGCTGCCTCCGGTCGTGGAGCGCGTCGGGCCTCCCGTGGAGCGCGTGCTGCCTCCGGTGGTGCCGGTCGTCGAGCACGTGCTGCCCCCGGTGGTGGACACAGTCGTCCCGGTGGTCGATGCGGTCGTGCCGCCGGTCGTGGAGCAGGTGCTCCCTCCGGTGGTGGCGCCGGTGGTGCCCGTGGTCGAGCAGGTCGTGCCGCCGGTCGTCGAGCACGTCGTGCCGCCGGTCGTGGAGCAGGTGCTGCTTCCGGTGGTGGAGCAGGTGCTGCCTCCGGTGGTGGCGCCGGTGGTGCCCGTGGTCGAGCAGGTGTTGCCGCCGGTCGTCGAGCACGTCGTGCCGCCGGTGGTGGAGCAGGTGCTGCCTCCGGTGGTGGCGCCGGTGGTGCCCGTGGTCGAGCACGTCGTGCCGCCGGTCGTGGAGCAGGTGCTGCCTCCGGTGGTGGCTCCGGTGGTCCCGGTCGTCGAGCCCGTGCTGCCCCCGGTGGTGGACACAGTCGTCCCGGTCGTCGATGCGGTCGTGCCGCCGGTCGTCGAGCCCGTGCTGCCGCCGGTGGTGGCACCGGTGGTGCCGGTCGTCGAGCACGTACTGCCCCCGGTCGTCGATGCGGTGGTGCAGCCGGTCCTCGAGCCGGTTCTGCCGGTGATCGAGAACGTCGTCCACCCGGTCGTGCCCGTCGTCGAGGTCGTCGTCCCGCCCGTCGTCCCGCCCGTCGTCCCGGTGATCGACACCGTGGTGGTGCCGGTCGTGGACCAGGTCCTGCCGCCTGTCGTCACGCCGGTCGTCGAGCAGGTCCTGCCTCCGGTCGCGGTGCCGGTGGTCGAGGTCGTGGCCCCGGTCGTCGAGCCCGTCGTCCCGGTCGAGGTCGTCGTCGAGCCGGCCGAGGTCGTGGCCCCGGTCGTCGAGCCGGTCGAGGTCGTCGCCACGCCGGCGGCACCGGTCGTCGAGGTCCCGGCGGTCGGCGGCACGGGCGACCCGGCGATCACGACGACCTCCAGCGTCGCCGTCGCCGAGCCGTCAACCGCCGAGCCGTCCACCGCCGAGCCGTCCACCGCCGCGCCGGCAACCGCCGCGCCGTCCTCCGTCGCGCCGGTCACCGCCGTCGTCCCGACCGCCAGCGCGACCGCCGCGGTGACCGAGGTGCCGCTCTCCGTCGCCCTGATGCAGACCGGCCATCTCGCCCAGTGGCTGACCTCCACGGCCGGAGCCGTCGTCCCGGTCAGCAGCACCGTGTCGCGCGAGCACACCACCGCCTCGGAGCCCGTCGCGCCGCCGCTCGGCACCGACCTCCCGACCGAGCCCACGTCCCCGCCGGAGCCCAAGCCGATCGCGCCGTCCGCGCCCACGATGTCGTCCTCGATGTCGCTGACCGCGATGGCCGCCATCTGCCCGGCCTGGGCGCCCCCCTCCGCCGTCTCCTCCGTCGAGGCGCCGGCGTCGGCTCCGGCCGTCGCCTCCGCCGTCCTGCGCGACCCCTCCTTCTCTCCCGACTGACCTCCTCGCCAGGCGCGCACCTGCCGCCGGTCCGAGGTCGGGGTCTCTCCCGCACCGCATCGCCGGCTGTGCGCTGCCTTCCCGGGCGTGACCCCGACCTGGCTCCCGCTGGGTCCGGGCCACCGGGCGGGGAGGTATCGGGGCTGGGGGTTCCGTGTACGGCCGTTCGCGGTTGCGGCACCCCTGACCTCCCCGCCCAGCTCTCAGGACGACGGGGGCGGTGGCAGCACCGCCGCCCCCGCCCCCGTCGACCGCTCTGACGCGACATCCGGACGACGCCCTGCAGCCATGCGCCCGACACGTCGATGTGCTGTCATGACGTCATGACGACCCCGCGCGTGCTGCGTCCGCTGCCCGACCGCGCCACCGTCGTCGACGTGCACGGCTCCCGGTTCCTCCTCGAGTGGTTGGACCGGGACACCCTGGCCGATGCCGCGGAGACGGCGCGGCGCCACGACGACCTGCCGGGGGAGCGCGCCGCGAGCTGAGCCGCGCGAAGGCCTGTCGCACGGGCGCGCCGTCGGGCACAGTGCGCGCGTGATCGTCACCGTGGTCGTCGTCGCCTTCGTCGTGCTGGTCCTGGCCGCTGCCACTGCGGCGCAGCGTGCTGCCCGGAGGACTCCCGGTCGCCACTCCGCCGGTGACGGTTCCGGCGCGAGCTGGTACGGCGACGGGAGCTCCTACGACGGCGGGCACCACGGCCACGGCCACTCCGACGGCGGCGGCTGGGGCGGCGACGGCGGCGGTGGGGGCGATGGCGGCGGCGGTGGCGGCGGCGACTGATCCCGCGCGCCGACCCGTACCGGCGGAGGCCGCGGTCGGGCACGGTCCCCGTCCGTGGCCGCGCTCTCCCTCGTCGCGCTCGTCGTCCTGGTGCTCTACCTGGTGCTGTCCTGGCAGGGGCCGCAGCCGGGTGCCGGCCATCCGGACGCGTTCGACCCCGGCCACGCCGGCTACGGCCCCTGGCACGGCGCGACCGCCCCGGGCGGCTCCGAGGTCTGGGCCGACAGCATCGACTCCGGGAGCCTCTCCGACGGTGGGAGCGCCGGCGGGCGCCCGGACTGAGACCGCCGCGCGCCTCTGGCGCGACGGGCTCCGTCGCGGGACAGTTCCGCCATGACGACGGTCGTGGTGATCGCGGTGGTGGCGGCGCTGGTGCTCATGGCCTACGGCATGCAGCGGTTCCGGAGGGGCACGGCCGGGGACGCGTACGGCGCGATCCCGGGGCGCCCGGCGCACCACGTCGGCTACGTCGCCGGGAGCGGTTACGCGGCCGGCGGCTTCGACGGCGGGGGTCTCGGCGGCGGTTTCGACGGCGGAGGTGGCGGCGGCGGCGACGGTGGCGGGGGCGGCTGCTGACGCTCAGTCCCGCAGGCGGCGCGTGACCAGCCGCCCGTAGAGCACCGGCACGGCCGCCCACAGCACGAACGCCCACCGGCCGACCAGCGGGAACAGCGGCACCGAGACGAGGAACCCGAGCGCGCCGCCGGCCGCGTCGTTCCACGGCCGGGCGGTGATCGACGGCGGCGTCCCCGGCGCGAACAGTCCCTCGCGCACGGCCAGCGACACCATGGCCGCGAACACCAGCTGCAGCAGCGCCTGGGCCACCGCGAACATCCCGAACCGCACGACGTCGAGGTCGCCCTCGGTCAGGACGCGGGTGAGGAACGGCGTCAGGACGATCAGCAGCAGCCAGGCCAGACTCAGCGTCACCAGCCGCGGCCGGACCCCGACCAGCCACCGGAACACCTGGTGGTGCCCCGTCCAGTGCGCGGCCACGACGAGGAACCCGATGAGGAAGGCCAGGTAGTCGTACTGGTGGTCGTCCAGTGAGCGGAGCACGGCCGACGCCGTCCCGCCCTCCGGCACCGGCAGGTCCAGCGCCAGCAGCGTGATGGCGATGGCGACGACGGCGTCGGAGAAGAACGTCAGTCGCTGGGCGGCCTCGAGGTCGACCTGGGCGGCGTCCGCGTCGAGCGGGTCGCCGTCGGCCATGCCGGGAGGCTAGTGGCGTTCGGCGTCCGGCCGGTGCCCGATGCCGCCGGGGCCGTGCGCGGCCGGCACCTCCTCGCCGGCGGCCACCGGGCCGGGCGGGGTGCCGTCGCCGAAGGGCGAGCCGCCGAGCTCCTCGCGGCCGTGCGGGGTCAGCCAGGTGCGGGTGTCCGGGCCCATCGGGATCACCTGCGTCGGGTTGATGTCGGCGTGGACGACGTAGTAGTGCTCCTTGATCTGCGGGAAGTCGGTGGTGTCGCCGAACCCGGGCGTCTGGAACAGGTCACGCGCGTAGGCCCACAGCACCGGCATCTCACTGAGCTTCTGCCGGTTGGCCTTGAAGTGGCCGTGGTAGACGGCGTCGAACCGGGCCAGCGTGGTGAACAGGCGGACGTCGGCCTCGGTGATCGTGTCGCCCATGAGGAAACGCCGGGTGGCCAGGCGCTCCTCGAGCCAGTCCAGCGCCGTCCACAGCCGGTCGTAGGCCTTGTCGTAGGCGGCCTGGTCGCCGGCGAACCCGCACCGGTACACGCCGTTGTTGACCTCGGTGTAGACGCGCGTCATCACCTCGTCCATCTCGTCCCGCAGGTGCTCGGGGTAGAGGTCGGGGGCGCCGTCACGGTGGTGCGCCGTCCACTGCGTGGAGAAGTCCAGCGTCATCTGCACGAAGTCGTTGGTGACGACGGCCTTCGTCGGGACGTCGACCATCGCCGGCACGGTGATCCCCCGCGGGTACTCCGGGTCGCGGGCGAGGAACGCCTCCTGCAGCCGCTCGTAGCCCAGCACGGGGTCACGGCCACCGGGGTCGAGGTCGAAGGTCCAGCTGCGCTCGTCGTGCGTGGGCCCGCAGATGCCCATCGAGAAGGCCGGCTCGAGGCCCAGCAGGCGGCGCACGATCGCCGCGCGGTTGGCCCACGGGCAGGCGCGGGCGATGACCAGCCGGTAGCGGCCGGGCTCGACCGGCCACGGGCTCGAGCCGTCGGAGGTGATCCGGTCGGTGATGTAGTTCGTGTCGCGGCTGTACTCCTGGCCGCTGGTGACGTAACCGGATCCCGTGTCGTCGCTCACGGGTCGAGCCTCGCCGACGGCGGCTCCCCGCGCCCGGTGGACCGCCGCGGTCCGCAACTCCCCGCACAGCCGTGCCCCGGGTCCCCAGGGGTCCCGCGGCGCGAGCGGGGTGGGAGGTGCCCTGCGCTCGCTCGTGCTCTGCCCCCCCATCGGGGGCAGAGCACGAGTTCGCGCGGGACTACAACCGCGCCGTCGTCGCCTCGTCCTCCTGCCCGCCGAAGTACTGCTCCAGGACGGCGCGGAACGCCGGCTGCGACGGGTCGGCGTGCGCGAACAGCGTCATCGACGAGTGCAGCTTCTGGGCGTCCACCGCCCCGAGCACCGCCGCGGCATCGCGGCCGGGCAGCGACGTCAGTGCCTCCGCGCACTCCACCAGCCGCGGGCCGAGCACCGGGTGGGCGAGGTAGGCGCGCGCCTCGTCGAGCCCGGAGACGGCGAAGCGCTGCGCCGTCGCGCTGCGGCCGAGCCCGGCGACCTGCGGGAAGACGAACCACATCCAGTGGCTGGTCTTGCGCCCCGCGCGCAGCTCGGACAGGGCCTGCGCGTAGGTGTCGGTCTGCGCGTCGACGAAGCGGTGCAGCTCGTGGGGGTCGGTCATGCGGGGTCTCCCGAGGTCGTGTCGGCCGGGTCGTCGCCGGTCCCGGTTCCCTGGCGCAGGTCCAGCGCGGACGGTGCCGCGGCGGGGGACCTCGGTGCGGTCCGGGTCGACGCCGCAGTCTCCGGCCGCGGGCGGGATGCCGGGCATCGGGCGGGCGGTGGATCGCGCGGTGCCGGTCACCGTCCGCCCGTGCCCGGTGTGTGCCGGCCCGACACCCGGGTGGCCGCGCCGGCGCCGGGACTCAGCCGGCCTTCGCCGCCTGGGTCAGCGCGCGGGCGCCCGCCCGGAGCGACGCCGCGCGGGTCGAGGCGGGCGCTGGCACGGACCGCAGCCGCCGCACCGGCCGCGGCGGGAGGTTGTCCCGGCACCACCGCTCGCAGTCGGCCAGCAGGTGGCCGGTGGACAGCGGGCCGGGTGCTCCCCGGACGGACGCGAGCCGGGTGCGGGGGAGCATGCGGTCCTCTCTGCAGGGGCGTGGGTGCGCCCGTTCTCCTCCGCTATCGGCAGGCCGAGAACGACCTGGGACGGATGCAGCCCGGCGTCAGGAGCTCCAGTCGGTGAGCCGGGCGAAGACGACGACGTTGTCGAGGTAGTCGCCCGACTCAGGGTCGAAGGCTCCGCCGCAGGTGATCAATCGCAGGCCGGCATGGGCGATGTCCCCGTACACCTCGTCGGTCGGGAACTCGTCCTTCGGGTGCTCCTCGACACGGTCGACGGTGAAGACCGCGGAGGTCCCGTCGGCCCGGTCGACGACGACCTCGTCACCGGGCACGAGCTCGTCGATGCCGGAGAAGGCCCCGGGCTGTCCGGCCCAGTCGACGTGCGCGGCCAGGACGGCCGGGCCGAGTTCACCGGGTGTCGGCGACCGGTCGTACCAGCCGGCCGGATAGGCGCCCGGCGGGACCTCCATCGACCCATCGCGCATCAGGCCGAGGTCCATGAGCCGCGACGTCATGTCGAGCGCGGGGATCGAGACGCGCGTCGGCTCAGACGCCGGCAGCACGAGCTGGGGCATCCCGGCGGAGTCGGGGAGGACCGGCAGGTCGAGGTCCAGGACCCGTCCACCCGGACGCGCGGACGACGCCTCGGACACGGTGACCGGCGCGGACGAGACCCGGTGCGTGCCCCCCGCTCCCTGCTGGGCCGAGAGGCCCATCGTCAGAGCACCGACCACCAACAGCGCAACGGCCGCTCCCGCCCAGGCCTCGGAGGCCTCGGCGGGAGCGGCCGCTGCGCGGTGCGGCACTGCGGGGGTCAGGCCCGGGTGCGGGCGGTGCGGCGCGCGGCGACCGCGGCCCCACCAGCGGCGACGAACACGACGCCACCGAGGACGAACGGCAGGCTGCTGCCCTCGTCGGACGAGCTGCCGTCACCAGCGGCGACGGCACCGGCCGGACGGGTGGAGACCTGACCGACGGTGGCCGGGGCGGTGCTGGTGCCAGCGGGCCCGGGGGTCACGCTGGCGGCCGGCGCGTAGGCGTAGCTCTCGCAGGCGATGCCGTCGTTGTCGTCGTCGAGGCGCTCGGGGTCGCCGGGGACGGCGTCGAACGCGGCCTGAGCCTCCGCCTGAGAGGTGAAGTCGGGGCAGTCGCGGTCGGCCGCGGAGGCGGTGCCGCCCAGGACCACGGAGAAGCCGGCCGCCAGGACGGCGGCAGCGACGGTGCTGCGGATGCGCATGATCACTCCTAGTGAGGTGCGGGTCACTCAGGAGATTAAGGAGACGGTGCGGTCTCGCCCGGGATCGACGACAGGCGTGACCTGACGAACTCAGGCGCGCGAGTTGTCAACGCGTCGACCCGACGAGCCGTCCCTCACCGCGGTGACGTCGAGCGGAGGTCCGCAGCGACCTGCCCGCAGGGTCGACGATCAGCGCTCGGTGCGGTCGACTTCTCGGCCGGCGACGACGTCGTCGACCCGGACGCCTGCGTCCGGCCGTGCGCTCACCGGCGTCGCGTTCCGGGCGTCGCGCGGGTCCGGTCCCGTCGACGTCCGCGACCGCTGTACCCGGGGGAGTCACAGTCCGGCGCAGTTCGCCTCCCTGTGCTCACGGTGGTGGCGCATCCAGGTGATGACGTCGAGCGTCCGCAGGTCCGTGACGCCGGCGGGCACCCCGGCCGCTTCCCGCGCCGCCGCGAGGCGCTTCCCCAGCACCCCGTCGTCCTCCGCGAAGAGCCCGACCAGCCAGAGCCACAACCCGTCGGGACGGCCGTAGGCGCACCGCGTCACCCGGTCGTAGACGGGGATCAGCCGTGGCCGCTTGCGTGCCAGCAGCTTGTTGGTGATCACCCAGCCCATGCCGTGCGGCTCCTCGAGGAGGTCCCAGGCGACGTCGGCGTGCGAGGCCGTCCCGAGGAGTTCCGGAGCGCGCGGATCGCTGATCGGCACGTCGGTCGGGATCTCCGCGAGGTGGCCGGCGACGTCCAGGCCGAGGTCGCCCTCGAGCAGCGCCAGCGCGACGTCCCCGGGCACGTCGACCTCGAGCATGGTGATCGCAACGAGGTCCTCGTGGGTGATGCGGTTGGCGGTGTCGGGGCGGTCGCCGCCACCGGCGAGGAACTCGAACCGGCTCCCCGAGTACGTGGGCACCCGTCGAGGCGAGCGACCCGGTTCGTAGTACGCGCGCAGGTCCTGCACCGCGCGGGGGTCGTCGACGAGGGTCAGCAGGTCATCGAGCGAGAGCACGCGCGCGAGCCTGCCGCACGTGGTGAGCTCAGGCCGGCAGCAGCGCCTCGAGGCCCTGCTCGGAGTCGGCGGCCAGCGCCCGGCCGACGGCGACCGCGTGCGTCATCCGCAGCGACCCGGACAGCCACAGCAGGACGTCGTGCAGCCGCAGCCGGGTGAGGGAGCGGCCGAGCAGCGTCGCCGTCGCCGTCTCGAGCACCGCGAACGCCCCGGCGTTGGCGACCAGCTCCCGGTGGACGACCGCCTCGGGCCCGCTGTCGCCCTCGTGCAGGTGGCCCCACAGCTGGCGCCGCGTGACGCCGTCGAGCAGCGGCACCAGCGCCGGGTGCCGGTGGTGCAGCGCCGCGACGACGTGCCGCGCGTCCGGTCCCTCGGCCAGCGACCGCAGCGCCGCGCCCACGGTGCCGGGCTCGGCGAGCACGGAGAACTCGTCGTCGGGCAGCTCCCAGAAGGCCCGGCCGCCGGCGTGCTCGAGCGCCGATGCCGTCAGCGGCCAGACCGCGGCCAGGCGCGCGCGGACGGCCGACCACGCCGCCGGGTCGAGCCGGCCGTGCAGGCCCTCGGCGAGCAGGACGTCGCGGTCGGTGGGGCCGTCGGCCGACTCGGGCGGCTGGCCGTCGAAGCGGTCGAGGGGATAGGCCAGCACCTGCACCCACCGGCCCTGCGGCACGCTGGGGGAGCGGAAGAACAGCGGCCGGCGGCCGCGCGCGTACCCGAGGACGGCGGCCAGCGCGGTGGCCAGCGGGATCGGGTCGGGCCCCGCGCTCGGGAGCACGAGGGCAGCGGCGTGCGGTCCCCCCATCACGCCTCCCATTCAACTCCGTCGCCGCTCACTCCTGGCGGCGACGACGGTCCTCCCTCCATGACGACCGACCTGGGACGAGCGGCCGCCGCCACCGCGACGGTGGTCGCCGGCATCCGCGACGAGCAGCTGACCGACCCCACCCCCTGCGAGGGCACCCCGGTGGCGGGCCTCCTCGCCCACCTCGCGGGGCTGGCCTACGCCTTCCGCATGGCCGGCGAGAGGACACCGGTCGACGGCCAGGCCTCCACGGACGCCGGGATGCTGCCCGCCGACTGGCGCACCCGCATCCCCGCGGAGCTCGACGCGCTGGCCGCCGCCTGGCGCGACCCGGAGGCGCACGAGGGCCTCACCGCGGCCGGCGGAGTGGAGATGCCGGGGGAGGTGGCCGCCGTCGTCGCGCTCGACGAGGTGGTCGTGCACGGCTGGGACCTCGCCGTCGCCACCGGGCAGCCCTACGACGTCGACCCGGCCGACGCCGACGCCTGCCGCGCGTTCGCCGACTCCTTCGGCGACGACCGCCCGCCGGGCCTGTACGGCCCGCGCGTGCCGGTGCCCGAGGACGCGCCCGCGCTCGACCGGCTGCTCGGCGCCACCGGCCGCGACCCCGGGTGGAAGCCGCCGGCCTGAGCGACGGCGTGCGGTCCTTCGGCCGTGTTCGCCGCAGTGCCCCGCGAGTTGGCTGCGGGCGTCCACTCCGGCGAGCGCGGGAGGCGTCATGCGCAAGGGACTGCTGGTCGGGATCGCAGCCCTGATCCCTCTCGTCGTGGTCGCCCCGGCGTCTGCGGAGCCGGACCCGCTCGGGACGCCCGTGTACCTGGCGCTGGGGGACTCCGTGGCCGCCGGCGTGGGCGCCGTGCCGACCGCACCCGGTTATCCGACGGTGCTCGAGGACCTGCTCGACGGCGGGTACAACCCGGCTGCCGACAGAGCGACACCGAACGCCCCCGGGGACTTCGAGCTCGTGAACATGGCAGTGCCGGGCGCGACGACCACGACCCTGCTCCGCCAGCAGCTGCCCGCGGCCCTGGAACTGATCGCGGAACGCAACGGCGATCGCGATCCGCACAACGACGTCGAGGTCGTCACGGTGACCATCGGCGGCAACGACGTGTTCGGTCCCGCGGTCCAGTACTGCGTGGCCGACCCGACGCCGACGGAGTGCCAGCCGACCGTGGACGAGGCCCTGGCCGGCGTGGAGCAGCGGCTCACCGAGCTCCTCCAGCAGGTGGTGGCGGCTGCGGGGCGCGACACGGAGGTCGTCGTGACGACGTACTACAACCCCATCGGCTCCTGCTTCCTGACCGGGGTCAACCCCGCAGCACCGCTGATCGCGGACGCCGTCCTGGAGGGCGGCACCGTCCCGGGCGTGCTGTCGCTGTCGGCGGGTCTCAACGACGTGATCCGCCGGGTCGCCGGGGACAACGGCGCCCAGGTGACCGACCTCTACGGCGCACTCGAGCCGGCCGACTACGTCGGTGGGCGCGACTGCCTGCACCCGGATCCCTCCGGCCACCAGGTGATCGCTCAGGAGGTCTACGCGACGCTGGCCCGCTGAGGTCGCGTGACCGGCGATGGCGGGGCATCGTCCACGGCGTGCGCCCCGTCGACGAGCAGACCGTGCTGATCACCGGCGCCACCGACGGCCTCGGCCGCGCGCTGGCCCTCGACCTCGCCGGCCGCGGCATGACCGTGCTCGCCCACGGGCGGAGCGAGGAGTGGCTGCGGGCGCTGCTGCCCGAGCTCGGGCCGGCGGCGCGGTTGTACCGGGCCGACCTGTCGTCGCTGGCGGAGGTCCGCGCGATGGCCGAGGCGGTGGAGGCCGACGTCGACCGGCTCGACGTGCTGGTCAGCAACGCCGGCATCGGCCGCGACGTGCCGGGCGGGCCGGAGCGGCAGGAGAGCGCCGACGGCCTCGAGCTGCGGTTCGCCGTCAACTACCTGGCCGGCTACCTCCTGACCCGGGAGCTGCTCCCGCTGCTCAGGGCGGCCGGGGAGGCGCGGATCGTCAACGTCTCCTCGGCGGCGCAGATGCCGATCGACTTCGACGACGTCCAGCTCACGCGGGGCTACAGCGGCACCCGCGCCTACAGCCAGAGCAAGCTCGCGCAGATCCTGTCGACCGTCGACCTCGCGGAGGAGCTGCAGGGCACCGGCGTCACGGCCAACGCGCTGCACCCGGCCACGTTCATGCCGACGAAGATCGTCGCCACCCCCACGTCGACGATCCAGGAGGGCGTCGAGGCGACCGCGCGGCTCGTCGTCGACCCGTCGCTGGCCGGCGTGACCGGGCGCTACTTCGACGGCCTGCGCGAGAGCCGCGCCCACGAGCAGGCGTACGAGCCATCAGCGCGACAGAGCCTCAGGAGGCTGTCGGAGGAGCTCGTCGGCTAACGGACGACGAAGGCGGTGGTGGAGGCGGCCTCGCTGCTGATGCACGAGCCGATCACCGTGAGCCGGTCGCCGCTGAGCGCCACCCGGCCGAAGGTGGCCTGACCCTCGCAGAGCCGCGCGTCGGCGAGCTGCTCGCCGCCGGCCAGGTCGAGGGTGATGACGCCGGACTCGACCTCGAAGCCGGCCACCGGCAGGTAGGCCACCCGCCCGTCGGGGGAGACGGCGAGGTCGGCGGGGGTGCGGTCGGTGCCGGGGACGGCGTGGCTCGCGGTGACCTCCCCGTCCTTGACCACGACCACGCGGAACGGGTCGTCGCCGGAGCCGGCCGTGAGCGTGGCGACGGCGGTGCCGTCGTCGGCCAGGCGCAGCGCGGACGGGATGCTGGCCGGCCGGTCGGGGGCGAGCTCGACGAGCTCGGGCTCCCGCAGGTCCTCGTCCCAGGTGCCCAGGACGGCGACGTCGGCCAGGTCGGGCGCGCGGGCGTCGCTGAGCAGCGCGACCGGCCCGTCGGGGCCCGCCTCGAGCGCCGCCACGGTGAGCCCCTCGCCGAGGTCCGTCTCGGCGGTGGTCTCCCCGGTCCGCGGGTCGAGGCCGACCAGCCGGTCGGCGGTGGCGGCGTACAGCCGGCGGCCGTCGGGAGAGAGGGCGGCGGCGGCGAGCTCCTCGAGGACCACCTCGGTGACCGTGGGATCGCCGTCCGCGGGGAGGCTGGTGATCCGGTCGGGACCGACGACGAGCGCGGTGCCGTCGGGCGTGACGAGCAGCTCCGTGCCGACCCCGTCGATCCGCCGGACCTCGCCCAGCCCGTCGGCGGTGAGCGGCGCGAGGTGGCCGACCGCGGGATCGGCGGTGTCGGCGAGGAGGACCAGCGCGCCGTCGTCGGTGGGCTCGAGGCCGACGACGTCGACGCCACCGGGCGCGACGGCGTCGAGGTCCACGGTGACCTGCAGCTCGCTGAACTCCCGGGGCGGCGGCGGCTCCTCGTCGCCGCGGGTGCACCCCGCAGCCGACATCGCGACGAAGGCCACGAGGGCGGCGCGGCGGGCGGGCATGCGGGCTCCGGGGGTCGGTGCGGCGAGTGTGGAGCCGGGGCGCGCGGGGCGGCAACCGCGCGCCGTGGTCTGATGCCTGCGGATGGTCCCCGGGCCCGCGGGCCCCGATCCGGAGGTGCGCTCGTGGCTGACGCCGAGGTCCTGCTCGAGGTCGACGGCGGCGTGGCGGTGGTGACGCTCAACGCCCCCGACCGCCGCAACGCGCTGACGCCGGCGATGGCGTCGGAGCTGATCGACGTCTTCGACCAGGTGGACGCCCAGCCCGAGGTCGGCGCGCTGGTGGTCCGGGCCGTGGGCAAGTCGTTCTGCGCGGGCGGCGACGTCGCGACGCTGACCAACGCCGGCAAGGACCCGGCCGCTCCCGAGAACTACGACGGCATGGGCCGGATCTACGACTCCTTCTACCGGCTGGGCCAGGTGAAGGTGCCGACCATCGCGGCGGTGCGCGGGTCCGCGGTGGGCGCCGGGATGAACATGCTGCTGGCCGCCGACCTGCGGATCGTGGCCAACGACGCCCGGCTGCTGGCCGGCTTCCTCAAGCGCGGCCTGCACCCGGGCGGCGGGCACTTCGTCATCCTGTCGCGGCTGATCGGCCGCGAGGCCGCCGCGGCGATGGCGCTGTTCGGCGAGGAGATCAACGGTCCCAAGGCCGTGGAGCTCGGCCTGGCGTGGGAGTCGGTGGACGAGTCCGCCGTCGAGGACCGCGCGCTGGAGCTGGCCCGCCGCGTGGCCGCCGACCCCGAGCTCGCCCGCGTGGCCGTGGGCAACTTCCGCCGGGAGGTCGTCAACGGCGCGGTGAGCTGGGAGGTCGCCACCCAGTTCGAGCGCCCCGCGCAGATGTGGTCGATGCGCCGGTCCGCGAAGGACTGACCCGCAGGCGCCCCGGTGACGGCGACGGACCGGTCGTGCTGCGGCTCCAGCGCTCGACCGTCCCGTGGGTCGCGGCGTCGCGGTCCTCGGGGCGCCGGCCGTACCGCACCGTCACCGGGGACCGCCCGTCGACCGCGCGACCTCGCCGAGGAGGACCTGCGCCTCCACGAGCGGCTCGACGCGCCCGCCGAGCAGGCCGCTGACCAGCCGCAGGTCGGGCCGGTCGGGCAGGTCGCCGATCGGCAGGAGGACGGGGGACTGCCGGCCGTCGGGGCCGATCCAGGACAGCCGGAGGCTGCGGGCGTCGAAGACCAGCGGCTGCAGCAGGCTCGCCCAGCGACGGGTGAGCGCGAGCGGGGAGCGGACGGGGACGTCGGCGACAGCGGGTGTGGTCACGCGGCACACCGTGGCAGCGCCGGAGGACGGGCCCGGGAGTCGTCCACAGGCCGGTCACCCGATGAGGAAGGCGGTGGTCGAGGGGCCGTCGGCGTCGATGCACGAGCCCACGACGGCGAGGGTGCGGCCGTCCGCGGAGGGCGCCATCGCCCCGAAGGCGCCCGCCCCGCCGCACAGCCCGACGGTCCCGGTCCGCTCACCGGTCGCCAGGTCGACCGCCGTCAGCTCCGCCGGGTGGTACGAGGCGGACAGCACCACGTGGGCCGTGCTGCCGGTCGGGTCGACGGCGAGGTCGAGGGCGGTGTCGTCGGTGCCCTCCAGGTCCACCCCCGTCGCCACCCGGTCGTCGACCACGGTGACCAGCCGCCCGGCGTCCCGTGCCTCGTTCACGTAGGCGGCGGCGACGACGGTGCCGTCGGCGGTCACCTGCAGGGCGGTCGGCGTACCGCCCTCGGCGACGATCTCGACCGGGTCGCCGTCCGGACGGAGGTCGGGGGTGAGGCGGACGAGGTCGACGCCGCCCCCGGCACGGGTGGCGAGCGCGGCGAGCCCGCCGTCCGGCGCCCGGGCGAGGTGCGTGACCGGACCGGGCGCGACGGCGGTGGCCCGGACCTCACCGGTGCCGGCGTCGACGGCCGCCAGCCGGGTGCCGCGGGCGAGGTGGAGGACGTCGCCGTGGAGGAGGACGGCGTCCGGCGGCCCGTCCAGGGGGAGCGGCAGGACGGCGCCCCCGACCCGCGTCAGCGCGGTGCCGACGACGAGCGGCGTGCCGTCGTCGGTGATCACGAGCTCGCTGCCCGGGTCGACGGCGGGAACGGTGGTGGGGGCGCCGCCCGCCAGCGGGACCAGCCAGCCCTCGGCGGCGCCGACCAGGGCGACGGGGAGGCCGTCGGGACTCGGCGCGAGGTCGTGGACGACGACGTCCGTGCCGACGGCGGCGTCGAGGTCCACGGTGGTCACGACCGGGTCGAGCAGGGGAGGGGCGTGGTCCCCGCCGGTGCAGGCGGCCGTGAGCAGGACGGCCAGTGTGACCGCGGCGATGCGCGACACGTCCGGAGCTCCCAGGTCAGGGACGGTCGAGGGCCGCCACCAGCTCGGCGACGACCCCGGCGGCCGGCCGCACGTCGGTCACCGCGCCGACGCCGGCGCCCGCGTACATCGCCATCGCGTCGAGGTGCCCCTCGGTGCCGGTCACGGGTGGGAGGCCGGACCCGCGCGGCACCGGGACCCGGGTGGGACCCGTGGTGGCGACGACGTCGTCGTCCAGCTCCGCGAGCCGGTCCACCGCGGCGCGCAGCACCCGGGCCCGCGGGCTGGTGGCGCAGAGCGGGCAGACGGCGAACGCGTCGGTGACGACGGTGCTGTCGCCGGCGGCGTCGACGACCGCCTGCTTGTACGCCGGGGAGGCGCCGGACTCGGTCGTCGCGAGGAGGCGCGTGCCGATCCGGGCACCGGCCGCGCCGGCCGCCACGACCTCGGCGAACGAGCGCCCGTCGGCGATGCCGCCGGCCGCGAGGACGGGCACCTCGACCGCGTCGAGCACCTCGCGCAGCAGGGGGAGGAGCGGCTCGGAGCCCCGGACGTGGCCGCCGGCCTCGATGCCCTGCACCGTGACGACGTCGCAGCCGGCGTCCACCGCCGCGCGCGCCTCCGCCACCGACCCGACCTGCCAGTTGACCAGCGCACCGGCCCGGTGGGCGGCGTCCACGAGCCGCGGCGAGGGGTCGAACCAGAAGAAGTCGACGAGCCGCACCCGCGCGGCGACGTCGGCGACCAGCGGCTCGCCGACGTCGGGGGTGACGACGTTGGCGGCCAGCACGCCGGACGTGCGCCGGCGCACCCCGTCCAGGCGCCGGAGCAGGACCTCCGGCGCCAGGCCGAGCGCGCTGACCGTGCCGACACCGCCCGCCTCGGCCACCGCCACGACCAGGTCCGGCGAGGACACCGCGCCCATCGGCGCCTGCTGGACGGGGACGGAACAGCCGACCAGCGTGGTGAACGGCGTCTCCACGGCCGGCCTCCTCTCGGCGCGGGATCAGGCCTGCGGGGCGGTGACCTGGGCGTCGTAGCCGGGCAGCCACCGGCGGATCTCGGCGTCGACGGCGACCGTGGCGCCCAGCGAGCAGAGGACGCCGGTCATCCCGACGGCCACGCGCTGCA
Source organism: Geodermatophilus normandii (assembly GCF_003182485.1). Lineage (NCBI taxonomy): Bacteria > Bacillati > Actinomycetota > Actinomycetes > Geodermatophilales > Geodermatophilaceae > Geodermatophilus > Geodermatophilus normandii. Next base: position 2,656,241 of record NZ_QGTX01000001.1, read on the forward strand.
GCAGCAGGTGGCGCGGCGGGACGGTGAGCCGGCGCTGGGTGCGGGAGGCGGCGCTGAACGGGTCGGAGGCGAGCCGCGTCTGCTCCTGCAGCCATGCCCGGCCGAACGTGTAGGTGGGGCTGCGCAGCGGCTGCAGGTAGCGGTCGAGCAGCGCCATCAGGGCATCCTGGGTCACCTGGCCCGGCTGCAGGATCCCGGCGGAGGCGGCGATCCGGTGCAGTGCGGCGGCGTCGCCGTCCCTGCCCGCGGCGAGCAGCGGACCCAGGCGGGCGGGCCAGCCGTCCGGCAGGGCCTCGGTGGCGCCGAAGTCGAGGACGCCGAGCCGGCCGTCGGGCAGCAGCCGGAAGTTGCCCGGGTGCGGATCGCCGTGCAGCCGGCGGGCGCGCACGGGCGCGGAGGCGAACAGCCGCACGAGCAGCCGCCCGGCGCGGTCCCGGTCGTCCTGGCTGCCGTCGGCGATGACCCGCGAGAGGGGAGTCCCCTCGATCCAGCCGGTGACCAGCACGCGGTCCTCAGTGGCGAGCACCTCGGGGACGGCGATGTCGGGGTCGTCGCGGTAGGCGTCGGCGAACGCCATCTGGGTGTCGGCCTCGAGGACGTAGTCGACCTCCTCGACCAGCCGCGCGCGCAGCTCCGCGAGCAGCTGCCGCGCGTCGAGGCCGGGCATGGCCGCCTGCATCACCGGGGCCGCCGTCTGCAGCATCCCGAAGTCGGCGACGAGCGCGTCGCCGGCGCCCGGGTACTGGATCTTCACGGCCACCGGGGTGCCGTTCGACCAGGTGGCGCGGTGCACCTGGCCGACGCTGGCCGCCGCGACCGGCCGGTCGTCGAAGTCGCGGAGGAGCCGCCGCCAGTTCCTGCCGAGGGCCGTCTCGAGCTGCTGGTGCACCATCGCCGTCGGCATGGCCGGTGCCGCGTCCTGCAACCGGACGAGCGCCTCGCGGTAGGGGCCGGCCAGCTGCTCGGGCAGCGCGGCCTCCATCGCCGACATCGCCTGGCCGACCTTCATGGCGCCGCCCTTGAGCTGGCCGAGGGTGGCGAACAGCTGCTCGGCGGTGCGCTGCTGCACCTGGGCGGCGACCGCCTCGGCGGGCCGGCCGCCGAGGCGCTTGCCGATCCCGACGGCGGTGCGGCCGGCGAACGCCGCGGGCAGCGCGGCGAGCCGGGCGGTGCGGGCGAGGCGGCTGCTCGTCGGCCGGCCGTCCCCGTCAGTGGACGGCACGGTCCTGCCCGGCCCAGTGGGGCTCGCGCAGCTCGCGCTTGAGCACCTTGCCGGCCGCGGACAGGGGCAGCCCGTCGACGACCTCCATCGACCTCGGCGTCTTGTAGCCGGCGAGCCGGTCGGCGCAGAACGCGCGCAGCTCCTCCAGGGTGATCGTGGCGCCGGAGGCCGAGACGACGACGGCGTGCACGCGCTCGCCCCAGGTCTCGTCGGGGACGCCGATGACCGCGCAGGTGGCCACCGCCGGGTGCTGTGCCAGGACGCTCTCCACCTCGACCGAGTACACGTTCTCCCCGCCGGAGATGATCATGTCCTTGAGGCGGTCGGTGAGCGAGACGTAGCCCTGCTCGTCCATCCAGCCGGCGTCGCCGGTGTGCATCCAGCCGCCGCGAAGCGCCTCGGCGGTGGCCTCGGGCCGGTCCCAGTAGCCGAGCATCACGTTGCCGCCGCGGACGACGATCTCACCGACCTCCCCGCGCGGGAGCTCGGCGTCGTCCGGGCCGACGACGCGCACCTCGGTGCACGGCGCGGCGCGGCCGACCGAGCGCCGGTGCGCCGGGTCCTCGTGGTCCTCGGGCGTCAGCAGGGTCGCGAGGGGGGCCAGCTCGGTCATCCCGTAGGCCTGGACGAAGCGGGCGTTGGGGAAGCCCTTCACCGCGCGGCTCAGCAGCGCGTCGGACATGGGGGAGGCGCCGTAGAGCACCCGCCGGAGGGTGGTCAGGTCGACGTCGTCCACCTGCGGGGAGTCGACCGTCAGCTGGATCATCGTGGGCACCAGCAGGACGTCGGTGATGCCGTGCTCCTGGACGCTGGTCAGCACGGCGACCGGGTCGAACGCCGGGATCATCACCTGGGTGCCGCCGACGATGCCCCCGGTGACCCAGGCGGAGAAGTCGGCGAGGTGGAACATCGGTGCGGCGTGCAGGTAGACGCGGTCGGTCGGCGTCGGCACACCGGCGAGGTAGCCCATGGACGACGTCAGCAGGTTGTCGTGGCTGAGCATCACGCCCTTGGACCGGCCCGTGGTGCCGCCGGTGTAGAAGACGCCGGCGAGCTGGTCGCCGCCGCGGCGGGCGTCCTCGACCGGTTCGTGCGTGCCGACCAGCTCCTCGAAGGCCAGCATCCCGTCGGGGGTGGGGCCGTCTCCGGCGTGGACGACGTGGGTCAGGCCGTCGTGTGCCGACCGGATGCCGTCGACGCAGCCTGCGAGGGCGTCGTCGACGACCAGCACCCGCGCGCCGACCTCGGCGAGCGACTCGGCGATCTCCGGGACGCTCCAGCGGAAGTTGACCGGGACGACGACGCCGCCGGCCCACAGCGTCGCCCCCAGGAACTCCGAGTAGCGGTCGGAGTTGAGCGACAGGATCGCGGCGCGCTCGCCGTCGTGGATGCCCAGCTCCTGCAGGGCGGCCGCGAGCCGGGCGATGCGGTCGACGGACTCGGCGTGCGTGCGGGTGCGGCCGGCGCAGACGGTGGCGACCTCGTCGGGGCGCTGCTGGACGTGGCGGTGCAGACCCTGGGTGACGTACACGGCGCCGACCTCCCGTCGCGGTGGGGTCCGGAGCGTCGCGCCGGCGCATCAGCGGTGCCAGAGGCGGACGGCCCTGCGGGCGTCCCCAGGGGCTGACGCCGCGGCGTCACCCGCCGGTGCCACCGGGTGAGCACGCGCAGGTCGGGGGACGGGCCGCGGGCCGTCCGGTTGATCCGCTGTCCTGCGTCCCCCGAGGCTCCCGGGCGGGAGCCGCGGCGACGCGGCCCGCATGGCTCGGAGGAGGAGGGGCCGCCGTGGCCGTCTACCAGTACCGGTGCGCCGAGCACGGCGTGCTGGAGGTCGCCCGCCCCATCGGCACCGCGGCCGGCTCCGAGCCCTGCCCCGACTGCGCCACTCCCGCGCCCCGCGTCTTCACCGCTCCGCGCCTGTCCCTCGGCTCGGCCCGCAACCGGGCGCTGATCGACCGCACCGCGCGCACGGCCGACCAGCCCGCGGTGGTCTCCGCGCCGCCGTCCCGCCGCCCGCCGGCCCGAGCTCCGAACCCGGCGCTCGCCCGCCTGCCCCGTCCCTGAACCGACTCCGCCCGGAGGTCCGCCGTGCCCGAGGTCGTCTTCCCGCTCGACTCCAGCAGGTCGTTCACCGACCAGGAGCTGGTCGGCCACAACCGCTGGCACCCCGACATCCCGCCGGCGGTCACCGTGCGCCCGGGCGACGTCTTCCGGGTGCACTGCCGCGAGTGGTTCGACGGCGCCATCCACAACGACGACTCGGCCGACGACGTCCGCGATGCGCCGCTGTCCCGGGTGCACGCGCTGTCCGGGCCGATCGCGGTGGAGGGAGCCGAGCCCGGGGACCTGCTGCTCGTCGACATCGTCGACCTGGGCCCGATCCCGCAGGAGGACTCCGGCCCGCTGGCCGGCCAGGGCTGGGGCTACACCGGCATCTTCGCGAGGACGAACGGCGGCGGGTTCCTCACCGACCAGTTCCCCGACGCCTACAAGGCGATCTGGGACTTCCGCGGGCAGACGGCGACGTCGCGGCACGTGCCGGGGGTGTCCTACACCGGGATCAGCCATCCCGGGCTGATGGGCACCGCGCCGTCGGCGGACCTGCTGGCGCGCTGGAACCGGCGGGAGGCCGCGCTGATCGCCACCGACCCGGACCGCAACCCGCCGCTGGCCCTGCCGCCACTGCCGGACGACGCGATCCTGGGCTCCCTGTCCGGCGAGGCGTTCGACCGGGCCGCGGCGGAGGCCGCGCGGACGGCGCCGCCGCGGGAGAACGGCGGCAACCAGGACATCAAGAACTTCACCCGCGGCAGCCGGGTGTTCTACCCGGTGTTCGTGGCGGGGGCGAACCTGTCGGTGGGCGACCTGCACTTCTCCCAGGGCGACGGCGAGATCACCTTCTGCGGCGCCATCGAGATGGGCGGCTTCATCGACCTGCACGTCGACCTGCTCAAGGGCGGCATGCAGACCTACGGGGTGGCGGAGAACGCGATCTTCCTGCCCGGCAACGTCGAGCCCCGCTACGACCGGTGGCTCGCCTTCTCGGGCACCTCGGTGACGCTGGACGACGAGCAGCACTACCTCGACTCCGACCTGGCCTACCAGCGAGCCTGCCTGCACGCGATCGACTACCTGACCAAGTTCGGCTACAGCCCCGAGCAGGCGTACCTCCTGCTCGGCTCGGCGCCGATCGAGGGCCGGCTGTCCGGCGTCGTGGACATCCCCAACTCGTGCGCGACCGTCTACATCCCCACCGGGATCTTCGACTTCGACGTCGAGCCGTCGGCCTCGGGGCCGGTGCGCATCGACCCGGGGATGGGTGCGCCGAGGTCGTCGGCCTGAGCGGACCGGGCACGTCGCCGTGCCGCTCCGTGTTCCGGAAGTGACGCTCGGCAGCTAGCGTCGCCGCGCGTGAGCGCCGCCGTCCCGACGCCCCACCTGCCCGAGTCCGCCCTCCCCAGCCCGCGGTCCGCCGTCGCCGATCCGGACCGCCTGGCCGCGATCGCCAGCTACCGGCTGGGCGGTCACGCGGGCATCGCCGACCTCGACGCCGTCGTCGCGTACATGGCGCGGACGGTGGAGGCGCCGATCGCGATGATCAACCTGGTCGGCCCGGACGAGCAGTGCTACCCGGCCGAGCAGGGCGCGGGCGCGCCGTACTCGCACGTGCCCGACGAGCTGTCGTTCTGCGCGTACGTGGTGGCGCTGCGGGCGCCGCTGCAGGTGGCCGACGCGCTCGACCACCCGGTGTTCCGCGACAACCCGGCCGTGGCGGCCGGCGCGATCCGCTCCTACCTCGGGGTGCCGCTGATCGACGAGGACGGCTTCGTCCTCGGCTCGCTCGGCGTCTTCGACGACGAGCCGCGGGCGTTCTCGCGGGCGGAGGAGGGACTGCTGGAGAACCAGGTGCGACTGGTGCGCAGCGTGCTGTCGCTGCGGCGGCAGGTGGCCGCGCACTGCTGGGACAAGGGGCTGCTGGCGGCGCAGGGCCGGACGCTGGAGGCGGTGGCGGCCGGGCTGCCGCTGGAGTCGGTGCTCGAGACGCTGACCTCGTCGACGGCCGCGCTGGCCGTGGACCCGGACGCGGACCAGTCGGTGCGGCTGCGGCAGACGGTGGACCGGCTGACCGCGGTGGCCACCAAGGCCGACGGGTGGAAGCAGGCGCTGCTGCGGTCGGCCCGGCAGGACCCGCTGACCGGGCTGGCCAACCGCAGCCACCTGCTCGACACCGGCCGCGCGGCGCTGGCCGTCGGGGGAGCGGTGCTGTTCGTGGACGTCGACCGGTTCAAGGAGGTCAACGACCGCGGCGGGCACGCGGTCGGGGACCAGCTGCTCGTCCGGCTCGCCGACCGGCTGCGCCGGCACGTGGAGAAGGAGCTCCCGGGAGCGGTGGTCGGCCGGCTGGGTGGGGACGAGTTCGTGGCGGTGCTGCCCGGGGTGGACGCTGCTGCGGCGGAGGTGATCGGGCACGGGCTGGCTGCTGTGCTAGTGGACGAGGTCGAGGTGGGACGGCGGACCGTGCGGGTCTCGGCCTCCATCGGGCTGGCGATAGCCGCGCCCGGGACGACGCTCGACGAGGTCCTCTCGCTGGCGGACCGGGCGATGTACGGCGCCAAAGAGCGGGGGCGTGGCGTGTTGCATGTGCTCCGGCGCACCGGTCAGCCAGCGCAGGTAGAACGTCAAGCCTCGGCGGGTGGCGGATCACGCAGAGCTTGAAAACACCGCTGCCGATGACCCCATGGCGGTTGCCCTGCAATGCAGCCGAGAGGACATCAGCGTCAGCCGGACGATAGGACTGCCGCCGCAGCAACTGGCAGTCCCGCCTGCTGACCCGCAGCTCACCAGGATGGGTGAAGTTAAGCTGTGTGAATCCGGTCTAAGACTCGTCAGCTGCGAGATTTGATCCCATGTGAGCAGCCGCCGACGGGTCGCATGCACTGGTAGAGCTGATGCAACTGAGTCGCAAGTAAACCGCACGGGTGTACCGGAGGCGCTGATGTCAGCCCTCGCCAAACCCCTCAGCTAGGGTATCGCCGTCGAGCGTTGTCCAATTCGGACTGCCCCATCCCATTAGAAGGGAAATGCGTCGTGACCGACGAACGTTACGAGCCCGAGCTGCCGATCGACGAGATTGTCATCGGCAAGGGTCAGGTGCGTCTCAAAATTGACCAGATGAAGCTCGATGAATTGGCAGCAAGTATTGCCGTTCAGGGACTACTCGAGCCGATCATTGTTTGTCAGCTTGAGGGTGAATCGGGACGTTACGAGGTGATCGCAGGACAGCGGCGGTACCTCGCCTGCCGGCAGCTCGGACACTCGTACATCAAAGCGGTCATCAGACCTCAAGTCGAGGACATTACCGACCGCAAGGCCTTGTCTTTGACGGAGAATCTCGTTCGTACTGATCCTGATCGCGCTGACACGATTGACGCTTGCACGGAGCTTTACCAGAAGTACGGATCGGTGAAGGATGTCGCCTCTAGGACGGGCTTGCCCGAGAGGCTCGTGAGGGAGTATGTGAAGGTTGCGCGTCTCATCCCTCAGCTGCAAGAGCTTGTTAAGACGGAGGGGCTGGACATCAAGACCGCTCTCCGGGCGCAAGATGCGGCAGCCGCTGGAAAGGATCGCCCCGATGCCACGGAGGCGGTGGAGATTGCGCGTCAGCTAGGTGGAATGAGCGGCGCTCAGCAGGAGGCCCTAGTCAAGCGGCGTGAGGACAACCCCGACTTGGCGGTGGATGAACTGGTTGAATCAGCACGCACGGGGGCCAGGGTTGTGCAGATTCTGGTCAAGATGTCGGGTGCTGGCCACTCGGCGTTGAAGGAGTATGCAAAGTCGGAGGGCACAAGCCTCGATGATGCGGCCAGGACCTTGATTGAAGAGGGGCTGACTTCTAAGGGCTTCGAGGCCGAGGAGTGAACTTCTCACTCCGAGACCTGATCCTTTCTGTAGGAACTCGGCGCGGCGATCGTCCACTGTCCCCGCTTGAGGTAGCCGAGGCGCTGGCTGCCCACTCGAACGAGGTCGGATGGCAGCAGGCGCTGAACGATATATCGCTTGAAAAGTCCACCGCGCAACGCTTCCTAACTTTACGTTCTCTTGATAAGGACGTGGCGGAACTCGTCGATTGGGGGCGGAGGCCTGGGGCGGTTTCCTTCTCCGTAGCCGCGGAGATAGCTCGAGTTATCCCTGAGGATCAAAGAATTCTGGCGCGGGCGGCCTTGGAGCACTCGTTGACGAAGGAGGAAGTTCGCCAGGTCGTGCAGTTAATGAAGCGCCGCGGTGACTCGGTTGATTCTGCGGTAGCGGCGACTCTCCAGATGCGCCCAAGTGTCGTAAACGTACATGTCACCTTGGGTGCGGTGTCGGGCCCCGTCGCCAGCGGTCAACTGGAGGTAATGACACAGCGGCAGCGGGATGAACTGCTTGCAAGAGTGCTTGCGAAGGTCGGCATACGGACCCAAGGGGGCAAGCTCACAACGAGAGCGTTCTCCATAGTGTCTGATATGGCTATACCTGACAATGAGGTTGAGCGAATCGAGCGTCTCGTCAATGACGCGCTAGCAGTCTCAGCTAAGGATTAGGCGCAAATGAGTACTTGGCGAAGCCTCGTAGATGCTTCAGGGGCCGTTTCCCTGGGAGAGCATGTTGTGGCGGACGGGCATCGAAGGCATTGCGGCGTGCGTGTTCAGACCCATCTCCACCTCGATCATATGTCTCGCTTCTCAACAAGCAAGGGCGTTCATGAGCTTGTGATGCACCCTGCGACGAGAGATCTGCTCACTCTGGAGGGTCATCCTGACCTCAATTGGCGCGCAAATGTGTGGACGCCTTGGTACGAGGAGGCCGTCACCCTCGGAGAAGTCAAAGTGGAACTCCTGGACGCGGGACATATGCTCGGCTCCGCGCAGGTGGTCGCCACATATTCAGACGGTTATCGAGTAGGGTACAGCGGCGATTTCTCGTGGCCTCTTTCTTCCGTTGCTCAAGTCGACGAGTTGGTCGTCGACGCGGCGTATGGGAGCGATAAGGCAGTGCGTCGCTTCAGTCGCGATAAGGCTGAGTCCGACTTCCTTGAGCTTGTCACTGAGCGCCTGCTGCGAGGGCCGGTCGTCGTGAAGGCGCATCGGGGTACGTTGCATCGGGCGGCCATTCTACTTTTCGGCTCTGTGCGCAATCCGATAGTAGTGTCAGAAAAGGTTGCACAAGAGTTGCAGGTATACGCAGGATATGGACTCGCGACTGATGTGTGTACTGAGCCTAACGTCTCAAGCGGGGCTTATGTCAAGTTAATTGGTCATCGCGAGGCCATTGAATCGCAAGTCGTAGGGCGTGCGACCGTCGTCACGTTGACTGGCTTTCGGATGCGATCGGAGCCGATTCAGTACATTTCCGACCGAGGATATAACGTCTGCTTGAGTGATCACGCGGACTATGAGGAGACGCTCCTTTATGTTGAGCGATCCGGGGCCAAGCGGATCCGTGTAGACAATACGCGACACGGAAATGGCGTGGAATTGGCCCTTGGAATATCGGAACGTCTCGGCCTTGAGGTGCGGTACGACATCGCAGAAGAGGATCCCTACTAGACGAAGCCAGCAAAGCGACCACCCCTAGGCTCAAAGTGCTCAGTTCGGGTGGACGATTTCGAGCGTGGCCCTCTAGCAACTCTAAAGCAAATAGTGAGATTAGGTCGAGTGGTGGTCCAAGGGTTACGCGGCCACTTGGGATGTCTGCAGCGTTTCGGTCAGCGTCACCTGGCGCCAAATCTCCACGGGCCGTGGCTTCGGGATATGCGTAGCGGAGAGTTGAAGACTTCAAGAAGCTGGAAGGCGGTGGTTGAACCCCTAGGCTTCCTGTATGGAAGCGGAGTTTCCAAAGGTACTTCGGCACCGCACCGCCATCGCGCGGGCAGCCCTGTCCATGCCCGTGCGGCAGGCGCTGCAGGACGGCGTCGTCCGGCCTGACACGTCTGTCCTCGACTTCGGCAGCGGCCGAGGTGGGGACGTCGCACGACTACGCGCCATGGGTGTCGAGGCACGGGGATGGGACCCGTACTTCGACCCCGATGTGGCAGCGACGCCAAGCAACGCTGTCCTCTTGGTGTACGTCCTCAATGTCATCGAGGACGACGCAGAGCGGACGGAGACACTCCGGCGCGCGTGGACGCTGGCTGACCAGGTGCTCGTCGTCAGCACGAGGCTGTCGTGGGAGAGGCGCAAGGTCACTGGGGTCCCTCTGGCAGATGGGACCATGACCAGCCGGCGCACATTCCAACGACTCTTCAGCCCAGGAGAGCTCCGCGCGCTGGTGGAGCGCACCACCAAGGCGGGCACCGCTGCCGGTGCGCCCGGGGTGGTCTATGCGTTCAAGAGCGAGACAGAGCGCCTGCGCTTCTTGGCCCGCCGCACTACGGGGGTCGTCGAATGGCTGGGCGGCGAGGACGAGACCTCCGCTCTGGCCGCCGTCATCGACTACTTCGAACGCCGAGGGCGGTTGCCAGCCGTAGAGGAGTATCCAGAGCACCTGCTGCCCTTGTTGCGGCACGTGCGGCAGGCCGAGCTTCGGCGCATGGTCGTCGAGGGGGCTGCAGCTGAACGGGTGGAGCTTGGCCGTGCGAGGACGCTCCTCGACACGTTGCTCTTCCTCGGGGTTTCCGTCTTCTCGGGAAGGCCGAGGATGAACGACTTACCGCTTGGGGTTCAGCTCGACGTGCGCGCCTGTTTCAGCAGTTACAGGGAAGCCTGTGCCAGAGCTGACCGGCTGCTGCTGAAGTTGCGGGATGACAGCTACGTGCGGGGCGCCATGCGGAACAGCGTGGGGAAGCTGACTCCCACGGCTCTGTACGTCCATCGGCGGGCGGTCGAGCGGATGCCCGTGGTCCTGCGCCTGTACGAGCACTGTGGGGCAGTCGCGGCCGGCCGGCCGGAGGGCTGGGACGTCCTCAAGCTCAACCACAGCGGACGGCAGGTGGCTTGGTCGTCCTACCCGACGTTCGACTCGGAGCCGCATCCGCGCTTGGCGTGGTCGTACGCGGTGTCCATGTCCACCCTTGACGCCCAGTTCTCCTCCTACGAGGAGCGAGAGAATCGCCCCCTGCTGCACCGGAAGGAGGAGTTCTTGGCGTATGACGATGAGGCGGCGCCCAAGTACCGCCGGCTGACCGCCCAGGAGGTCAGGGCGGGTCTCTACGAGCGCCCCGAGATCATCGGGTTGGAGCGGGGCTGGCAAGCGGAGCTGGCCCGGTGCGGCGTCGAGTTGCGGGGGCACCGCCTCGTCAAGTCGCGTGCTGACTAGGAGCCGCGGAGGCCGTTGACCCGGCGCGCGGCCTCCGCCCAGTCCACCGGCTCGGCGTCATGTGCCCAGGAAAGCCGAACCGCGCCGCGCACGCGTGACTCCGGGAGGTTCATCGCAGTCAGAACATGGCTCGGCTGGTAGCTGGCCGAGGTGCACGCGCTGCCGTTCGACACCGCGACGAGGTCCCGCCACGCGAGCATCACGGCTTCACCGTCGGCGCCGGGGAATGAGACGTTGAGGATGTGGGGGAGCGTTCGCTCCGGGTCCCCGTTCAGCTGGGGCTCCGTCGGCTCGAGCGCTTCGAGGACTGCAGCACGCATCGTCTCGCTGGACTGGCGCCGCTGCTCCCGTTCGTCATGGGCGAGCTGCGCTGCGAGTCCAAAGCCGGCGACGAGAGGAACTGGCAGCGTCCCCGGACGCAACCCCCGCTCCTGGCCGCCGCCGTACGCCAGTGGCTCCAGTGGGGGCCGCCGCCAGCCGCGGCGACGCGTCACCAGGGCACCGACCCCCTTCGGGCCGAACACCTTGTGTGCGCTGAGCGAGATCAAGTCGATGCGGGAGTCGGCCAGCTCGTCGTCCAGCTTGCCGAAGGTTTGAGCTGCGTCGACGTGCAGGTATGCCTCTCGTTGAGCCAACCCGCGGCTGATCTCCGCGATTGGCTGCACTGCCCCTGTCTCGTTGTTCGCGTGCATGACGGACACCAGCAACGTGTCGTCGCGGACGGCCGCCAGGAGGCGCGGGGCATCGACGATGCCGTTCTTCTGAGGGGGGATGAACTCGACCTCGAACCCGGCCTTCGCCAGGTGAGCAGCGGGCTCGAGGATGGCCTTGTGCTCGATGGCCGTGGTCACCACGTGTCGTCGACCGGTGGACTCGCCATGAGCACGCAGACCCAGAAGCGCCAGGTTGTCGGCCTCTGTCGCGCCCGAGGTGAAGACGACCTCCTCCGGTGCTGCGCCGACGCACTCCGCGACCCGGCGTCGCGCCGTCGACACCTCCGAGAGAGCGGCCGCACCGTACTCGTGGGTGCGACTGCCCGCGTTGCCGAACTCCTCGGTCATCAACCGCAGCACGGTCTCGGCCACGCGGGGGTCGACGGGGGTGGTCGCGCTCACGTCCCAGTAGGCCGGCATGGACTCCTCCTCGAGCTGTGGACAACGGAGATGCACCTCCGCGGCAGGCGCATGCTAGCGGCGACAAGCGACACGTTACGTCAAGTTTTTGACGTAGGACCGTCAGCGGCTTAACGTCTCCGAGCGGTAGGGGAGCCGCCAGCAGGGGAGGAGCGGCAAGAGCATGGCAGGCAGTTCGGACACTCTCGCGCAGGGCGCCGACCGCGGGTCGGCGCCGTCTCTCGTGGCAAAAGAGATGAACCCGGAGGTCGCCGAACGCGGGGAGTCGGGCTACGAGTACGTCTTGCCCGCGATCCGTGGAGTTCAGGCGGGGACGACCTTCTTCGTCACGATGATCCCGCTCCGCGTGATCGCCAAGCTGTTCGTCTTCGACGGGGACGAGCTGGCCCCTGAACTGCGTGCCCAACGCAGCCTGAACAAAGGGCGGCTCCCGGAGATGGTGCGGTACATGGTCGAGAACCCGACCAGCTACACCTTCTCGGCCCTGACGGCGAGCATCGACGGGACGGTCCGGTTCGACGCGGTCGGCGACGGGCCGCAGACGAGCTTGCTGGGCAACCTCCGCATCCCGATGGAGTCCCGGTTCGTCATCAACGACGGCCAACACCGGCATGCCGCCATCAAGGAGGCGCTCCAGCAACTCCCCTCGCTCGGCCAGGAGATGATCGCTGTCGTCTTCTATCTGGACGTCGGTCTACAGCGGTGTCAGCAGATGTTCGCCGACTTGAACCGGCACGCCGTCCGCCCCTCCAAGTCGATCGGTGTGCTCTACGACCACAGGGACTCGCATGCCAGCCTGTCGCGGCTACTGGTTCTGCGCTGTCCGGCCTTCCGCGGCTTCGTCGAGATGGAGAGTTCCAGCCTGGCCAAGGCCTCGCGCAAGCTCTTCACCCTGTCGGCCATCCACGGAGCCACGCGGACTCTGCTCGAGGGACTCGGGGACATGGAGCAGGAACAGGCCTTTTCGCTGGCTGACCAGTGGTGGCGTGCGGTCGACGAGCAGCTCCCGGAGTGGCAGGGCGTACGGAACCGGGAGATGAGATCACCGGAGGTGCGCGCGGACTTCATCCACACCCACGGCATCACGCTGGCCGCACTGGCGCGTGTGGGCAACACGATGCTCCGCGAGAACCGAGACGTGGAGGCGTGGCAGTCCACACTCGCCTCCTTGAGGACCCTGGACTGGAGCCGTCAGAACCCCCTGTGGGAGGGCCGCGCTCTGGTCGGAGGCCGCGTCGTCAAGGGGCAGACCAACGTCCTTCTCACAACCGCTGCGATTCGTCAGCACCTCGGTATGGACTTGCCGCCAGATGAACGACGGGCGGAGGCCGCCCTGGCGAGCGCAAACACGAAGACCAAGTCCGACACGGCAGTGAGGAGCGACCGTTGAGCACCAGCCCCGAGACCACGACAGCCGGCGTGGAGACCGGCCGGGGGAGGACCGTCGCGGTCAGCCTGAGCCGGCGCTCGGCATTCGTGGACGGGATGCGTGCGGCCGTCGACGCACTCGTGGACGAGACCGCCCGGCTGTACCTCGAGGACGACGTGCCGTGGGTCGTCGGCTACTCCGGCGGCAAGGACTCGACGGCAGTGTTGCAGCTCGTGTGGCTGGCCATCTCACAGATTCCGGCTGAGCAGCGCCACAAGACGGTGCACGTCATCACCACCGACACGCTGGTCGAGAACCCCATCGTTGCGGCGTGGGTGAGTCGGAGTCTGGATGTGCTGGGTGAGACGGCGGAGGCTCAGGGCCTCCCGATCGAACCGCACCGTCTGACCCCCGCTGTCGAGGACAGCTTCTGGGTCAACCTCATCGGGCGGGGATACCCGGCTCCGCGACCCAAGTTCCGCTGGTGCACGGAGCGCCTGAAGATCAAGCCAAGCAACACCTTCATCCGGTCCGTTGTCCGGAGTCACGGCGAGGCCATCCTGGTGCTGGGTGTCCGCAAGGCGGAGTCCCAGGCCCGGGCGAAGACGATGGCTGCTGCCGCCGCTGCAGGGCGGGTCCGTGATCGGCTCTCGCCGAATGTCAGCCTCCCCAACTCCCTCGTCTACTCGCCCATCGAGGACTGGACCAACGACGACGTCTGGACCTTCCTCATGCAGGTGGACAACCCGTGGGGCTACTCGAATCGCGATCTGCTGACCCTGTATCAGGGGGCCAGTTCGGACGGGGAGTGCCCCCTGGTCGTCGACTCCACGACCCCGTCCTGCGGTTCGAGCCGCTTCGGCTGCTGGACCTGCACGCTGGTCGACCAGGACAAGTCCATGACGGCCATGATCACGAACGACGCGGACAAGGAGTGGATGAGTCCGCTGCTCGAGCTCCGCAATGCGCTCGACCTCGGTGACGACCGTAACCTCCGGGATTTCCGCAGGATGAACGGCAGCGTGCAGCTCTATGGGCCTGACCAGCAGCCGATTCACGACCAGCAGCCGATCCACGGCCCCTACCTTCAGTCAGCGAGGCATGACTGGCTGCGGCGGTTGCTCGCGGCCCAGACCGAGATCCGGCAGTACGGGCCGGAGAACGTGCGGGACATCGAGCTGATCACCATGGCCGAGCTCGAGGAGATCCGGCGGATCTGGGTCGTCGACAAGCACGAGTTCGAGGACGCCCTTCCTCGCATCTACGAGCAGGCCACGGGGCAGCCCTACACCGGTCCAGAACTGAGTGAGCGGCTCGCTCTCGGCCGCACCGAGGTCGAGATCCTCGCTGAGCTCTGTGGCGACGATCGCCTGCACTTCGAGATGGTGCGCGAGCTCCTCGACGTCGAGCAGCGCCACAGGCTCAAGGTGCGACGCAGTGGCCTGTTCGGTGCGCTCGAGTCCGCGCTGAGCAAGGGGTTCTACGACGACGCCGAGGACGCTGCTGCTCGCGCGCGGCGCCGCAAGGCGGTGCTGGCCGGGGAGGTCGACGCCCTCGATCCGCTTGATGTCGCGGACGGCTGGGTTCAGCGCAGCGACGAGCACACTGATGGAGCAGCGGAGTGATCCTCGACGAGCTGGTACTCAACGACTTCGGCGCCTTTGCAGGTCGCCACGTCCTGTCCCTGACACCGCAGGGTGATCGACCTGTCGTCCTGATCGGAGCGCTCAACGGCACCGGTAAGACCACGGTGCTCGAAGCACTGCAGCTGGCGCTGTTCGGTGCCCTCGCTCCCCAGGGGAGCCGCCGTGGGATGAGTTATGAGTCCTACCTGCGGGCAGCGATTAATGACCAGCAGGACCCGTCCGTCGGAGCCGCGGTCGAGCTCGCTTTTCGGGCGCACATGGACGGAGCCTTCCGGCTGCTCCGCGTTCGTCGATCCTGGTGGTCGGCCCGTAATGACAAGATCCGCGAGGATGTCCACGTCGAGGTGGACGGCTTGCCGAATGCCGCCCTCTCGGAGCGGTGGATGGAACACGTCGAGGCGTTCGTGCCTCGAGGCGTCGCTCACCTCTTCTTCTTCGACGGTGAGCAGATCGAGGCCTTCGCGGATCTCGAGGTCAGCCGCGGACTGCTCGAGACGGCCATCGGTGGCCTCCTGGGGTTGAACCTGGTCGACCGCCTGGTGGCCGACCTCGAGGTGCTCGAGCGCCGCAAGAAGACGGACGCCGTCAAGGACGAGGAGGACGAGCGCTATCTCCACAGCCTCGAGGCCGCACTCGGAGTGACTCGCCGCCGTGAGCAGGACGCGCGCCAGGCCGTGGACCAGGCGGCGCAGCGCTACGCCCGGGCTGTAGAGCGCAAGGCTGCAGCTGAGGACCGCTTCCAACGGGAGGGTGGTCGCTCACATGAGGTTCGTGCGGAGATCGAGGCGCGGGTTCAGGACGCACGAGTGGCCCGGGGGCTCACCGAGTCCCGCCTCGTCGATGCAATGGCCGACCTGACGCCACTGCTCTTGGTCCCGGACCTCGTTCGGGCCACGACTGATCGCGCCGTTGCGGTGCGACGTCAGAACGAGGACCGGCGGTTGGTCGAGGTCTTGACGCGGCGCGACGAGGAACTCCTTGCCCTCATACGCCGGCTCGCCGAGGAAGGGGGGCTCGCTTCGGAGGCGATGAAGCCTGTCGAGGAGTTGCTCAGTGGGGACCGAGACCGGCGGTCCGAGACGCGAGTTGAGGCGGTCTTCGACGCGACTCCCGAGACCACCGATCTCCTCCAGGGACTCGTCAACGGGGGGCTCGATCAACTAGGAGGTTCGCTGCGCCAGTTGCTCGCAGCCCATGAAGATGCAGTAGACGCCGTCGACCGTGCTGACGTGGAGCTGGCCTCCGTCCCCCATGCTGATGCTCTGCATGACCTGATCCTGGAGCGGGAGCGCGCTACGGAGGAGGAGCGGGAGGCCGGTGCGGCGCTGGCGTCCACGCGGGATGCCCATGACGCCGTTGAGGCCGAGCTCGCCAAGGCTCTGCGGAAGCAGGAGATCGAGCTGGAGCGCGTCGCTCGGGAGCGTCTGGCGGCCGAAGATGGGGAGCGACTCCTCCGTCACTCGGAGAAGGCTCGCGCGACCCTCAGGCAACTGCGTGAGCTGGCAACGGCGCGTCATGCGCAGCAGATCCAGGCCCACGTGCTGGAGGCAGCTCGGAGCCTGCTGCGCAAGGACAGGTTGCTCAGCAGTGTCGAGATCGACCCCTCAAACCACCAGCTCACCCTCCTCGACACAGCAGACAGAGAGATCGTCCCGTCCAAGTTGTCCGCTGGCGAAAGGCAGATGATCGCGGTGAGTCTGCTGTGGGGCCTCGCGAAGGCCGCGGGACGGCCACTCCCCGTCATCATCGACACACCGCTCGGCCGCTTGGACCGCAGCCATCGCAAGACCTTCGTGGAGAACTACCTGCCCAATGCGTCGCACCAGGTGATCGTCCTGTCCACCGATGCTGAAGTCGACGGGGAAGCGATCCAGCGCCTTGGTTCGGCCGTGAGCCACACCATCCACCTCGTGCACGACCCGAGGACCCGCAGCTCCCGGATCGAGACCGGGTACGTCACCGAGCTGACGGGGGACGTGGCGTGAAGCCGCAAGAGGCTACGGCGCAGCTGCACTCCGTAGCGCCGGCTCCGCCGGCCACGGTTCGTCTCTCCAAGCAGACCCGAGAGCAGATCGCCACGCTGAAGCGACGTACCGGCATCCGGCACATGAACGTGCTCTGCCGGTGGGCGCTCTGCCGATCGCTGTCCGAGCCATCGCCCCCATCGATCCTCCCGTCAGATACTGCAACGGAGATCGAGTGGGATGTCTTCGCCGGCGTGGGCGGACAATTGTGGTGGAACCTGGTGCTCGAGGGCGCATCAAGCCGTGGGGTGAAGCCGTCTTCCGGGGAGGCCGAGGCCCTGTTCCGCGCCCACATCGCTCGCGGCATGTCATATCTCGTCGGGGACCCGGCAATCAAGGACGTCACAAGCCTCACTCGAATGGCATTGCGCACCTCGAGTGACGGGGAGCCTGCCTCGGTTGGGTAGGTCCTGTCTCGAAATCCCCGTCTGAAGGAAGCGACACGCTACATTCTGTTGTCATCGCTCACTTGGTCATCAGTCATGCGCACACGGAGAATGGCAGGTGTCGTGAGGTACGTCTTCCCGGCAGTTCGCGGCCGGATGGGCTCGACCGAGTACTACCAGGCGAGTGTCACCGCTCGGGACCTCGCGTCGGTGGCCATCACCGCCGGGGAGCTGCCGAGCTGGGGTCAGTGGACGCTCATGGAGCGCTTCCAGCGGGACTTGGCGACCAAGCGCATCCAGGCGGAAATCGTCCCGTACCTCGTGCGGACACGGGACCGCTTCTTCGGTTCTCTCATCGTGCTGGTCTTCGAGCCTGACGTCTTCGAGTTCACCTCCCTGCGGGAACAGGGCTTCGAGCCGCCGGCCGCGTACGGGGATCTAGCCGACCGTTCGGGCGCCCTCGTCGTGTCCGGAGGTTCCCTGGTGGCGCTCGATGGACAGCACCGCCTCGTGGCGCTACGAGAGGTGGTCAAGGACGGTTCATCCGCGCGGGGCCCCTATCGAGACGGCGTCGCATCAGACGAATTGTGCGTGGTCTTCATCAAGCACGAAAGCCTCGAGAAGACACGGCGGATTTTCAACAAGGTCAATCGGCACGCGCGTCCGACCGGCCCCTCGGACAACATCATCACCAACGAGGACGACGGGTACTGCATCGTCGCCCGGTGGCTGGTCGAGCCTGACATCCCCGAGGGGTCACGCCAGGGCAAGCCGCCCTTGGCGGTGCAAGACCCCCGGGGTGAGTCTCTCGTGCAATGGCGCAGCGCGCAGCTGCAGCAGACGGACAATCACCTCACGACACTGCAGGCCATCC
The DNA here is from genome assembly GCF_003182485.1 of Geodermatophilus normandii. NCBI lineage: Bacteria > Bacillati > Actinomycetota > Actinomycetes > Geodermatophilales > Geodermatophilaceae > Geodermatophilus > Geodermatophilus normandii. The sequence goes on from NZ_QGTX01000001.1 coordinate 2,674,192, forward strand.
ACGACACCGTCATCGCCGTGATGGATGCCCATGGGGTACGCAACTTCGACGAGAAGCACACTGTCAACAGGCCGAGCGATGAGAAATTGCTCGAGGCCTATGAGTGGGCTGCAGAGTGGTGGCACTACGCACTCGAGTGTGTGCCGGCGTACGAGAAGGCTCTAGCGGCACCGTGGCGGATCTCCGAGTGGCGCCAGTACCGCAGTCCGAATTCCCTGCTGTTTCGTCCCGTTGCGCAAGTGGCCCTGTTCCGGGCTGTCGAGATCTTGCATCGGAGGGGTCTGCATCCGCGAGAGGCGTTCGAGCGGCTGGCCGGTCTGACATGGCAGGCCAGCCACCCTCAGTGGGTGGACACGATCGTGAGGTCGAACGGCCGGATGATCGCGACGGGCGGAGCGATTAACCTCACCGCTCGCCTAGCGGCGTACCAGGCCGCACCGGAGCTGTGTCCCTCTCATGCACGGGACCAGTTGCGCCGGGACTATGCGACGGAACGGGGCTGGCCTGGGCGGGGTCCGATGGAGGACCTTCCCTGAGGTTAGTCAGGTAAGGGGAGGTGTCGGCCGAAGTAGCCGACGTAAACCATGCCGCTCTGCTGGCTGTCGTCGACGTAGTGGATCCGCGGCGCCAAGCCGCCGCGTCGCTGCACCTTGATGTGGGCCTCCATGAAAGCCGTACCGCTCGAGTTGACTGCAGTCGGCACCGGGAACATGCGGGCACTGCGAGTGGTCGGGTCGTTTCGGGTGGAGTCGCTCTCGCCTATCGCGACCCAAGAGGGGTTGATCGTCAGCGAGCCAGGCGGTGGATCGGCGCAGAATCGGTAGAAGTTGAGATTGTGCTTACCTGCACTCTTCTGTGCTGCATAGTCGTTCAGCGCCTGCAAGGCGGCCCATGCCTTGCCCGCCCAGACCATGGCCGCCGCGTGATCGTCGAGTAGCTGCGTCGGCCCGCGATCTGCCGGAACCTTGATGTGGGCAAGCTCGTCCCGAGCGCGCTCCAGGACCTCCGTACAGGAAGTGGGCGGCTCATCTGGTTCTTCGATCAGCGGCGGGACGGAGCCGAAGTCCCCGAAGTCCGCCAGCCGCTGCTCGAGATAGCGGATCCGCCGAGCGCGATCATCCGCCTCTCGCAGGGCTTCGAGAAGGTCGAGTGTCAGGTCATCACAGGTGATGCGCAGCTCCGCAGCCTGACGCCGGGCCAGCTCGCGTTCGCTCTCGAGGGACTGTGCCTCCTCGAGAAGCACGTCCTCGTCCGTCCCGCCCGGGGAGTTCGGCATCCCGGGGAGCGCCAAGGCGGTCCGCAACATGGAGGAAGGCGGCTGGGCCGCGATTTCGTCAAGGCAGGCCCGGTGCACCCGAAGGAGGGCAGCGTCGGGTTGGCGGTTGACGACGGTCGGTGGCAGGTGCAGAGGGACGTGACCAGTGCGAACCACGAGGACGCTTCCCGGAGCAACACCGGCCAAGTCGGCGTCCTCGTGGTGCTGGCCAGCTATCGCGCTCATGGTGAGCCCCTCGACAGCAGCCATCGTCAGCAGTCGCTTCCTGAGCCGACGTTCGAACCGGCTCTCGACATCGTCCGCCGCGCGAGCGACGAAGACGGTGGGACGAGCGTCGAACTCGACCGCACTCGATCGTTCGGTCAGGTCGAGGCGCTCCTGAAGCGCCGTCTCGAACGCCGACACGCTGGCGCCCGGCGGAGAGATCGCCGCCGAACGTTCCGTCGATGCCTCGACCCACAGGTGTGAGCCGTCCGGGCAGTCGATCGCTGTGATGGTGCAGACCGTGGACGCGCCGCCTCCCGCGGTCGGCTCCAATCGGAAGCGCACAGCGGTGCCAACGCTGGAGTGCCCTCGGTGACGGGTGAGGATGAAGTCCCCTAGGTCCGTCTGTCCCAAAGGCGGGTCTGCTTCCCGGTCGCGAGGCAGCCAGGCCTTCCTCACGGCAGCGGCCACGGTGTCCGTCACAGGGTGGGCGAACGACGCGCCCCATCCGTACGTCAGAGCCATGGCTCAGTCGATGCCGGGTGCCGGCAGCTCTTCCGGGATCTCCTCCTCCGGTAGGTCCTCGACGTCGCTGAAGGGGTCCCGTCCCCGGGCCTTGTTCCAGCGCTCGTACAAGTCGGACTTCTCCTCCTCGCTCGTCCACTCGGGAGCGACGAGATAGGCGAGGAGGTCAGCGGCGAGATCCACCGCCTCCTTGCGCGCGATCATCCGGCCAGCGGCATTGACGATCGTGTCCCGCCAATAGGAATCGGGAGATGCCTTCCACGACAGGCGACCCGCGCGCTCGAGTGCCTTCTCCCGGCTCAGCTCCCCGCGAGAGCGATCCATGGCCCTGATCAATCCCCGAACCAGGGCCATCTGGCCGACCGGTCGCAGCAGCAGTGACCACTTGTGTGTGGAGTCCGCTCTGGTGACCGGGACGGAGCTGGGGTTGTGCAGGGCTGTCCGGAAGACCTCGAGCGTCAGGATCGCGGACCACCAGCCGGCAGCGACGTCGAACGCCTTGTCCAGGACGTCGTCCGGAGGTGCCACGGGGTCTTCCTTCTCGCTGAACCCGCTGTACCCCGAGTAGGACAGGATGTCCGTCACTGTCTCGTAGACGGTGCTGAGCGTCGTCAACAGGTCGCTCTGGCGGGACAGTGTCGTGCTTCGCCAGGTCACGAGGTCACGCTGGTCTCCGCCGACCTCTCCGATGGGGGCCAAGGGCCCTTCATGAGCTTGGTCGAGCAGCCGTCGGGAGACGATCGCGTAGCCGTCGTCCTCGCTGGTGATGATGTTGTCGCTGCGGCCTGTTGGCTTTGCGTGCCTGTTCACCTTGTTGAAAATCCGACGGGTCTTCGTCGGGCTCTCCATCTCGATGACCAGGACACAGACCTCGTCGTCCCCGACGACGCTCGAGTAGGGCCCGAGCTGCTGACCGGTGGTGATCACCTGCCGAAACGCGACGAGGCGGTGTTGACCGTCGAGGGCGACGAGTTCGCCCTTCTTGAGCGTCAGAAAGCCCATGTTGCCGACGTCGTAGGCGGCCGGGAGATTGACGTTCAGGTCCGAGAGTCCCTCGAATGTGACCGCTCCCTGAGGGACCAGGACGATGAAGGAGCCAAAGAAGCGGTCCTCGTGCTTCGCGAGGTAAGGAACAATCGTCTCGCGCACGCGGGTCTCGTTGACCTCGCGCTGGATGCGCTCGTCCAAGGACGCGCTGGCCCAGCTGTCCGTCTCTCGCGCGGGGCGTACCGACGTCGTCAGTTCGCGCGCCGTCATGGTGATCTCGTAGTAGGTGGTGGACCCCATCCGCCCACGGAGACAGGGACGCGTGACCGACATGAGCACTCCTACTCGCGAGTTATGACAGCGGGAGCCTAAGCGGCGTTCGAGACGGCTCAGGGCAGGATCGCGGCATGTCTCACTCCGACGGGCTGCGGGTCTGGCAACGGGAGGCACTCGCTGCCTGGGAGGTGGCCGGACGGCGGGGCATCATCGCGGCCGCGACCGGGACGGGTAAGACGCGACTGGCTCTCGCGGCGGCGGCAGAGACGCTCGAATACGGTAGGACCGTGGTGGTCATACCTCGTATCGCCCTGGTGGAGCAGTGGGTCCGCGCCCTACGAAGCGCCGGTGTCCCGCACCACCGCATCGGGACGTTGGCCACCGGACATGCGGCACCACGCGTGACGGATACCGCGCTGGTGTGTGTCATGGACTCCGCTCGTGAAGCGGTCCCTCACCTGGGGGCGCACTGGAGCGCTAGCGGGCTGCCCACGATGCTCATCATCGATGAATGTCACTGGGCGGGTAGCCAGCGCAATGCGGACATCTTCACCGCGCCGTATGACCGGCGTCTCGGTCTTTCAGCAACTCCTGAACGACTCGATGACGGCCTCGAAGACGTTCTCATTCCGAGCATCGGAGACATCGTCTACAGGTATCCGCTACGTGCTGCTCTGGATGACCGGCTGCTCGCTGACCTACTCGCCGTCAACGTGTACGTCGACCTCGACGCGGACGAGCAGCGCGAATACGACCGCTTGACTCAACGCATGTCTCTTCGATCCAGTGGGGGAGCGGGGGTGCCGTCGTCGCTCGACATGGCTCGGCGTCGGCTCGTCAGCCGTGCCAGGGCCCGCCGCTTCGTGGTGCATCGGCTCAGCAACTTGGGACTCTTCGACGATCGGCGGGCTCTTGTCTTCCACGAGCGCATTGAGGATGCGGAGGAAACCTTTCGGGTGCTGCACGAGCGAGGACACCGGACCGTCCTGGAGCACTCCAAGCTTCCGCCCGCGCGGCGCGCTCGCGCCGTCCGCGCCTTCAAGAGCGGTGGAGCTGACGCCCTCGTAACGGTCCGAACGATGGATGAGGGCGTCGATATACCTGATGCGGACCTGGGGGTGATCGTCTCCGGGGGACTGCAGCAGCGACAGCGCATCCAACGCATTGGCAGGCTTCTCAGAGCGGGAGGCACCGATGCGCTCTGCGTCACGGCTCTCGCTCGTGCTACCACGGAGGAGCACCAGGTGGGCTCATCTGACGAGGACCTGCTCGGGCCGTTCCGGGTCCGTCATCATCTGATCGGTGACCTTGCCCCGAACTGGAGACCGGGGGACGCGTCGACCTACAAGCCGAACTCAAGTGCGGTGTGAAGAGGAGACCTTGACGACTGCAACGGGCACGCCGCGCAGGGGGTGCCCGCCATTCGAGAGTCCCGGCAGAAGGCTCGAATCGCAGGAGTGGTCGGGATGACGCTTGGCGGTGTCGACGATCGACCAATCCCCGGTAGTCACTGCCGCACATTCCTGACCAGCTTACTCGGCTTCGACTTGCGAGGGCGCCCGGGACGCCGTGGCATCCCGTTAGCTACGTCGAAGTCCATCGCTAGCTGTTCCGGTGGAGCTGCGAGTGCTCGGCCCCCAGGTTGGGGCTCGCTACGCAGGTCCAGCCGCAGGATCCGGTCGCCGCGCAATCTACTAAGAGCTTTGCTCTCGATTTGGCGGATCCGTTCTCTGGTGAGACCAAACCTCGTGCCAATCTCGTCGAGAGTGCGCGGGTCGTCGCCGTCGAATCCATGCCGAAATCTCAATACCGCGGCTTCCCGAGGGCTCAGCCGCCCCAACGCCCGAGACAGCGCATCTACGTCGGCGCCGACTTCAGATGCCTCTTCGACGCTCTGCTGATCGTCGGAAACCAGTAGGAGCCCCAGCGGCACCTCGCGGCCATCGATGTCACTCCAGTGCTCAGCCCAGCCGGACGGCGCATGGTTGAGAGGTGCGTCGAGTGAGAGGACGGGACGATTGATCTCGAGCAGTCGCTTCACCTCCGCCTCGTCCATCTGCGTCACACTTGCCAGCTCGTCGATCGTCGGATGGACTCCGCTGGCCCACAGGCGTCGTTGTTCCCTCAGGACGACGTTGAGCTTTTCCACCACATGAACCGGCAGGCGCACTAACCGAAGCTGGTCAGCCATTGCTCGCGTGATCGCCTGACGAATCCACCACGTAGCGTAGGTCGAGAACTTGAATCCCTTGGAGTGATCGAACTTCTGCACCGCTCGCACGAGCCCGAGGTTTCCCTCGTTGATCAGATCGAGCAGAGGCATACCCCGACCGCTGTAGCGCCGGGCGAGCGACACGACCAAGCGGAGGTTGGAGTTGACCATGCGCTCGAAGGCTTCGTCACCGCATGTGACGAGCTGCTTGAGCAACCGGGCATCCCGGGGGGCTAGGCGGACGCTTTGAAGTCGTTCGCGGGCAAGGACGCCGACCTCGATCTCAGTGGCGAGCGAGCGCTCCTCCTCCGCTGTGAGGAGGGCGTAGCGGCTGATGTCTCGCAAGTAGTCCTTGAACGAGTCGCTGCCTCGTCCGCCCGAGAGTTGGGGAAGGGCCTCCCCAGCATCCTCGTCGTCTTCCGGCTCGTTCTCCGTTGGCTCGTCAGGCCGCTCGAGTAGGGGTATCACCTCACCGGAAGCAGCGTCGCCCAGGCCTAGACCCAGGAGTAAAGCGTCGAGGAGCCCCTCCGGTGCGAGTCCCGTGGCGGAGGCCGCTCCGACGTCGGACATGCCTGATCCTGGCGTCACCAAGCCAGCCGCACCCGTTCGAGCATGCTGAGGTCTCCCCGCTACATCCGTCCGCCGATGTGCCGATGAGGTTAAGTGACCCAACCGACAAGAAGCTGGCTTCTGCGGGGGTGTCCCCCCATCCAACGACGAGTGAGGTTGAAGTGACAGGAGGTGGCGGATGAGCCTCGAGGAGCTGCCGCTCCTGCGTCGGTACCGCACCGGCCGAAATGATCTAGTCCGGGACTTCTATGTCCCGTGCCTGTCAGAGGCGCGCAGCTATCGACGGGCGGTTGGCTACTTCACCTCTGGTGCGCTCGCGCTCGCTGCTCAGGGCTTGAGTCGCCTGGTCGAACGCGGCGGCGTCGTAGAACTCGTTGCATCGCCTCACCTTCAAGTCGAGGACATCGACGCTCTCCGGCGTGGGGTTCATGCTCGAAGCGATGTTGTCGAACGTGCACTCCTGCGACAGCTGGTCGAGACTCCGTTGGCAGCCCAACGCCGCCGTCTCGAGTTGATGGCGTGGCTACTCGCGGAGGGCCACCTGGACATCAAGATCGCCGTCATGTCCGGCCGTCACCACGGGATTTTCCACGAGAAGATCGGCATCTTGAGTGACGGTACAAGTGCGGTTGCATTTACGGGATCAGCGAATGAGACGGAAGCGGCTCATGTCGGGAACTTCGAGTCGTTCAGTGTCTATAGGAGTTGGGATTCCGGTGAACGGCCTTGGGTAACAGAGATTGATCGGGACTTTAACGACCTCTGGCATAACGCCACTCCGGGGCTGGAGGTCATTGACTTGCCTGAGGCCCTGAATGCGGCGATCATCCGGGTTGCTCCAGCCGATGGCTACGCGCCGCTTCCAGACCTCGAGGATACGGAACGGGCTGCAACAAATTCGGAGCGGCATCCCATGGGATTGCCGATGGCGCCAGCGCATCTACAGGTCAGGGACTATCAGCGGCAGGCCATCCGCGCTTGGTTCGATGCAAGTGGTCGAGGCATCTTTGAGATGGCCACTGGAACCGGCAAGACCATCACGGCGCTCACACTCCTGCAGCAACTTCGCCGCGGCCTGCATGAACGTGCCAATCTGCCTCTAGTGGTGCTTGTCGTATGTCCGTTCGTCAACCTCGTCGCTCAGTGGACGCGTGAGCTGAGCGCCTTCGGCGTCCGTCCCATCGTGGCGAGCGAGAGTAGCAACTCGTGGAAGCAGCCCCTGAGAGACGTTCTCGCGGGGGTTCGACTGGGAGCCATGGACTTCGCGGCAGTTGTGACGACGAACAGCACCCTGGCCGGACGGGCCTTTCAGGGGCTGGTTGACCAGTTCCCGAAGCACACGCTCGTCATCGCTGACGAAGTACACAATCTCGGCACGGAGCGGCTCGCCGCGGCATTGCCGAGAGCGCCATATCGATTAGGGCTCAGCGCTACGCCCGACCGGTGGATGGACGACGAAGGTAGTCAACGGATAAGGGACTACTTCGGACAATCAGTCTTCCAGCTCCCTCTGCAGGAGGCGATCGCTCAGGGGTATCTGTGCCCCTACGAATACCGTCCCCTGATAATCAATCTCCAGGACGACGAACGGGAGCGCTACCTGGAGCTGTCATTGAAGATCGCTCGCCTAGCTGCCGTCAACGGCGGAGAGCTCGCTCCAGCGAATAGCGGAGGGGCTCTTCAGCTGCTGCTGTTCCAACGATCACGGTTACTAGGTGCGGCCAGGAACAAGCTTGCAGCAGCGCTAAGGGCCGCGGGGCAGCACAGGTCGGAAGGAGGCCTCGTCGTGTACTGCTCGGATGCTGCGGACCTCGGTGGGGCCGAGGGAGACTCCACCAAGCAGATCGACCAGATCGTCAGCGGGCTGTGCCTGCCGCCCCTCTCCATCGCCGCTGCTCGCTACACCTACAACGAGCCGCCGCGGGTGAGGGCGGACCTGGAACGCCGATTCGCGGATGGGGTTCTCGACGCATTGGTTGCGATCCGCTGCCTCGATGAAGGTGTTGACATTCCGAGCATGCGAACAGCGATCATCATGGCCTCCACCACCAACCCCAGGCAGTTCGTCCAGCGGCGAGGCCGCGTCTTGCGCCGCTTTCCCGGGAAGGACAAAGCGACCATCTACGACCTCGTCGTGATTCCAGGAGACCCGGCGGAGCTGCCGCCCGACGTCTTCAATGTCGAGCGTCGGATCTTCCGGAGAGAACTGATGCGAGTCGTCGAGTTCGCGCGACACGCCGAGAACTCAACGGAGGTCCTGCACGACCTGCTCGAGTTGCGAGCGGCCTGGAATTGTCTCGACATCTAGGGAGGGAACATGTCAGACGCGTCATCTACGGCTGAAGAGGTTGCGCGCATATTCAAGTCGCTCGACGTGGACGCGCAGCGAGTGCTCCAGGTGGTCATCAGGATCGAGCATGAGCACTTGCACTTAGGGCGACCGCACGGCATCGCGGGCGAACTGCAGAGCGCAATCGAGAGGGCAATCCAGTGAGGCTCATTGAACTGCGGATGCGCAACTTTCGTCAATTCGAGGGCCAGCACGTCCTGGCGTTAGCGCCGGATGGGTCCCGGAATGTAACCGTAGTGTACGGAGCCAATGGTGCTGGCAAGACCACATTGCTCAACGCCTTCACCTGGTGTCTCTATGGTGAACTCAGTCGCGACTTCATGTACCCGGACCGCCTGCTGAGTGACTCCTTGTGGAACGGAATGCCTGTCGGGCAGACCGAATCGGCTGTGGTGGGCCTCGACTTCGAGCATGAAGGTGACCACTTCACCCTCACTCGAACAGCTCGAGTCGCGAAGATCAGCAGCGATGCGGTGCAGAAGCCGGTGGTGCAGGCTCATCTCGTTCGACGTTCCATCGACGGGGCGATCGACGTGAACAACCCGAACGACTTCGTGGATACGGTGCTACCCAAGCGGTTGCACCATTTCTTCTTCCTCAACGGCGAGCGCTTCGAGCACCTACTCAGTGCGGACGCGTTTGTGGACATCGAGACCGCCATCAAGACGATCCTCGGTATCGAGATCATCGAGCGAGGGGTGGCTCATCTCAAGGATGTTGAAAAGCGTCTGAGCGCTGCCTACCGAAAGTTGGGCAACGCGCAAGAGGCGCAGATCCTGAACCGCCTGGAGGACGCGCAGGGGCGCTTGGAGCGGGTGCAGGAGCAGCAGCGGACGAACGAGATGAAGGCTCGGCATGCGGGCGAGGAGATCTCACGTCTTGACGAGCGATTGCGTGAACTCGAGGGGTCGCGGCGCCTTCAACAGGATCGGGACAGGCTGACTGCTCAGTACACCGCAGATGAGGAGAGGCGTAAATCTGCTCTGGCGCGCAGGCTGGATCTGATCGGACAGCGTGGCTTCCTCCCCTTCGTGGCGGAGGCAGGGGAGCACGTGTGCGCCAAGTACCAGGAGATGCGCGAGAAGCGCGAGATTCCACGGCCTGTGAAGACGCAGTTCATCGACGACATCCTCGAACACGGCGAATGCGTGTGTGGAACAGACGTCAGCGCGGACGGTCCGGCACGAAGGAAGCTGGAGTCGTGGCGGTCGAAGGCCGGCAAGCCCGAACTGGAGGAGGCCTGGACTGCGCTTGGGGCAAAGGTTGCCGAGTGGCCGCTATTCCACCTACCGGAGCTCCGTAAACAGCTGGACGACATGGATGCCGAGGTTGCCCGACGAACGGCATCGATGAGCTCCGTGCGTCAGGAGCTCAGTGAGTTGTCCCGCAAGCTCGGTGAGGCGGACGAGGAGGACATCCGAGGCCTTGAGGCCCGTCGGGCACACGCTGGTCGGGACCGCGATGAGCTGTTGAAGCAAGCAGGGGAGCTCAAGCGCGATCTCAAGGCAGCTGAGTCGGACCTCCAAAAGGCGCAGGTGGATCTACGAATGGCGGAGGCCGCCAACAAGGAAGCGGCCATAGCTCAACGTCGGGTGCTGGCGACGGAAGACGTCAGGCGCGCCCTCGAGACGATGCGCGGGCTGAGGACCCGTGACGTGCGTGAGGAGCTGGATTCACGCATCAAGAGCGTGTTCTCCCAGGTGGTCAAGAAGCGTCAGGTCCCGCAACTCTCCGAGTCGTTCGAGCTCCTCCTCCAGGAGGAAGTCAACGGACAATGGGTGCCGAAGGCGATGAGCACAGGTGAGGCTCAGGTGCTCACCTTGTCGTTTGTGGGCGGATTGGCTGACCAGGCTCGCGCCACGTACGCGACCCGCAAAGCGGCACAGGCCAATCCACTCGTCAGCGCGTCTGGCGGCATCTTCCCCTTCGTCGCCGATGCCATCTTCGGAACACTCGATGAGAGCTTTCGCCGGGAGGTGACTCGTCTCCTCCCGAACCTGGCACCACAGGTGGTGCTGTTCCTATCCAAGGCCCAGTCGGCAGGCGAAGTCCGGGCACAGCTGGAGGAGAGGGTTGGCGCAGTCGGGTTGATCACGTCTGTCATGTCCCGCTCTGACGTCCAAGGCGAATCGATCACCTTGGATGGACGGGAGTACCCGTACGTGTCGGTGGACCGAGGTGCTGTCGCTGACACCTCCTCGCTCACCATGGTCAAGGCTCCGGAGAGCGTCCATGTCTGACATCGGTGGGACCTCGGTGCGACGAGCCGCCGACAAGGCGGAACTACTCGACACGCTGCTCAGAAGCAAGGACGGAGGAGCTTTCGGCACGTACCGCGACGCACTCGTCTTCGCCGCAGCTGTGGGCTGGCGACACCGTCGCAAGCAGCCGGTCGAAGGCAACGCCGGCCCCATCGATTGGGGCACCATGATCAACAGATTCGGAACCGAGCAATTAGTTGACGTACTGGCCTTCGAGGACTCCGGCGATGTGGACATCCTCGCCCCCAGCCGATTGCCGGAACGCGTGAGGACATTCGAGTCCTACGCGAACGGGGGACTCGAGGTCATCAGCGAGCTGATGGGTGTGAAGGCTCTTTCGGGTGCCGAAGCTGTGTACGAGCTGTTGCGGGAGGCGCTGGACGACCACCATGTGGATGCGACCGATGGGCCAGACCTGAGGGACCTAGGCAGGGCGCTCGGTTTGTAGTCTCAGGTCGAGTTCGTCGGGCGGTCACATGTCGAGCCATGTGGCCGCCCGACGCACGTACGTCGCTGCGACGAAGGGCTTCGGCGCCACCCGTGCGGAAGGCACATTGCGGAGCTGGCTGACGACCAGTGGTGGTCACGCCACCTTGGCAGCGTGGAAGACGTCGGCCGGCAGGGCGTGGTCCAGCTGCCACAGGATGCGCATGGGGCGCTCGCCGGTGTGGGACACGTAGGTCATCGGCCCGGCGTACAGGTAGGGCGGCGTGCCGAGCGTCCCGTCCGCCGTCTTGGACTCGCGGACGAACAGGTGCACCGACGTGCCCATCTCCCGATGAGTGATGTAACGCTGCCCTGTCGTGGACCGCTCCGCCGTCGCGTTCTGCGACTCCCACTGGAAGAGCGTCGGCGTGATGGCGTGGTCGGCGTACATCGTGGTGGGGGAGAAGTGCGCCTCCGTCTTCTGCAGCGTTACGAAGAAGACGTCGGCGCGATCGCCCGGCACCCAGCGCACGCCGGAGCCCCAGGTGCCGTTGAGGTCCTCGAGCCCAAAGGCCGCCAGTGCCTCGTCGCGGCTGTAGCGCGCATGGAGGTGCAGCGGTCTGTCGCCGGCCTCGCTCAGCGGGCGAGCCACCCGGTGGATCCGTTCGTGCAGGACGTCGCTCAGGTCGACGAGTTCATCGGCGCGGCCCCGGTTGGCGAGCAGTCGAGCGAGCGAGGTCTCCATGCTGCTGAACGGCGTCCGCGAGCCGAACAGCGAGAAGTGCAGCATCGCGGCCAGCCGCCGCAGTCGCGCGCTGGCCTGGGCGGCGTCCGGCCGCGTGGTCGACTGGAAGAACCGCAACCGCTCGAGGTCGTCGACGTGCAGCATGCGGCCGAGCGCCCCACCGAGCGCGGCGTCGTCCGGGCCGGGAGTGTCCTCGACCCAGCCGGCGGCGCGCTGCAGGTCCAGCCAGCTGCGACCGTTGCCGCGGTAGAGGTCCTCGAGCTCAACGCCCGTCTCCTCGAGGAAGTCAGCCAGCGACGGCGACTTCTCCCGCTTCGCCTCGCTGACCAGCCCCTTCCACGACACGCTCAGCGACTGCTTGATGTTGTCGAGGACGATCCGCTGCGCCACACGGTCGAGCTCGATGTGGCACCCCGTCGGGAGAGTGGGGAAGCCCTGCTCGACGTCCCGCTGCACGCCTCGTCGCGAGCTGCCGGTCAGCGCGCGGAAGCGCAGGTCGAAGCGGAACTGCTTGTGCTGGGCGCCGATGAAGTCCAGGACGGTCAGGCAGGCCTTGTCCTCGGCCAGGCGCAGGCCGCGACCCAACTGCTGAAGGAACACCGTGGCGCTCTCCGTGGGGCGGAGGAAGAGCACGGTGTCGACAGTCGGGATGTCGAGGCCCTCGTTGAACAGGTCGACGGCGAAGAGGACGTTGACCGTCCGGTCGCGTAGCGCGGCCAGAGCCGCCGCCCGATCTTCTCGAGACGACGTCGACGTCACCGCGAGGCTCGGGATGCCGGCCCGGGTGAACCGGTCGGCCATGTACTGCGCGTGCTGGACGCTCACGCAGAACCCGAGGGCGCGCATCCGGCCGGGGTCCTCCACCTTGTCCTTCACCGCCTGCAGCACCAGCCGGACGCGGTGGTCGTCGCCGGTGTAGACGTTAGTCAGCTCGGTGGTGTCGTAACCGCGGCCGCGCTTCCACCGCAGTTGGTCAAGCGCGACGTCGTCGTGAATGCCGAAGTACTGGAACGGAGCGAGGAGGTTCTGCTCGAGTGCCTCCCACAGCCGCAGCTCGACGGCGGTGCGTCCGTCGAACCAGGTGCGGACGTCGGCGCCGTCTGTGCGCTCGGGCGTCGCCGTCAGCCCAAGTAGGACGGTCGGCTTGAGGTGCTCGAGCAGCCGCCGATAGGTGGCCGCCTCCGCGTGGTGGAACTCGTCGACGATGACTACGTCGAAATGCGTGGGATCGAGCTCGTCGAGGTTGAGCTGGTTGAGCGACTGGACGGAACCGAACACGTGCCGCCACTCGCCGGGCCGTTGGCCGCCCACGAACAGCTCGCCGAAGTCCCCCTGGCGCAGGACGTGCCGGAACGTCGACAGGCTCTGGGTCAGCAGCTCCTCGCGGTGGGCGACGAACAGGAGGCGATCGACCATGCCGCTGTCGCGCAGGCGCCGGTAGTCCAGCGCGGAGACGACCGTCTTGCCGGTTCCGGTCGCCATCACGACGAGGTTGCGCCAGCGGTTGTGGACGGTCCGCTCGGCGTCGAGTGCCTCGAGGATCTCCTGCTGGTAGCCGAACGGGCGGACGTCGAGGGTCGTGATCTCGATGGGGAGATCCGACGGGCCACCGCGCTCCGCGGCCAGTGCCTCGCGGAGCCGGTCGCCGTCGCGGTGCGGCTCGTAGGTCTCGAACGACGGGTCGAGCCAGTAGCTGTCGAAGGTCTCGGCGAACGTGGTGAGCAGGTGCGCCTGCTCGACGTTGGACAGCCGCACGTTCACTCGAGGCCGTCGGTCAGGGCGGTGCGGGAGAGGTTCGACGAGCCGACGTACGCCGTCGACAGCCCGGTGGCGCGGCGGAAGAGCCAGGCCTTGGCGTGCAGCCGGGTCGTCCGAGTCTCATAGGAGACCTTCACCTCGGCGCCCAGCTCGACCAGGCGGTCGAGGGCGCGCTGGTCGGTGGCGCCCATGTACGTGGTGGTGATGACGCGCAGCCGGCCGCCGCGCTCGCGCAGCTGGGTGAGCTGCTTCTCGATGACCCGCAGACCCTGCCACTTGATGAAGGCGCACAACAGGTCGACGGAGTCCGCGGAGGCCAGCTCGCGGGCGACCTCGAAGCCGATGCGCGGCTGACCGCGACCGTTGACCAGCAGGGCGCTGGTGGACATCGGGACGGCCGGTCGCTCCGGGAAGGTCGCCGGGCCGGGCGTGGGGGAGGGCTGGGCGACGGCCAGGAGCGTCCGCGGTGGCTCGACGACGGCGTCCTCGGGGGCGGCCGCGTCCGGAGCCAGTGCGGTGATGGCCTTGACCATGTCGTTGGCCAACGCGACCTGGCGGCCGACCGCGGCCCGGTCGCTGCCGCCGGCGATGCGCAGGGCTCGCGATGCCAGCTCGGTGATGTGGCGGGTCAGCGCCTCGTGCGCGTCGACGGGGTCGAGCTCACCGAGGGAGACGAGGTCGGCGTCCGTCCCGGCCAGTCGACCGTGCAGTTCATTCGTCAGCAGGTGCTCGTAGACGCCGGGCGTCAGGTCTCCCACGGACGCACGGTAACCGGAACGGGACCGTCAGCTGGTTAAGCCACCGGTGAGGACGTCACGTCTCACCGCATCAACCAATGTGGCCGCGCTCAACCCCAAGAGTCGTCGCCGGCTACACCACGACGGCTGTCCGGGGGTGTAGGAAGGCGATCCGCGTACCAACGCGGGTGGACGCGACCGCGTCCTCGATCATGGACGCGTAGGCCTTGAGCTGGGGGCGGTAGTACTGGGCGCGCGCGGCGATGGCCTCGGCCGGTATGGCGTCGGTCTTGTAGTCGACCACCACCAGCGAGCCGTCGTCCTCGCGGTAGACGAGGTCGACGTAGCCCTCGAGCACCGTCCCGTCGTCCTGCACCGTGCCGACGTACATCTCCCGCCAGTGCTCCCGCACGGCTGCGCGCTGGACGACGTCCGTGGACAGCGCTGAATGCACCAGCGCCGTCACCACGTCGGCGTGACTCTCGACGCCCTCGGCGACGCACTGGGCGGCCACCGCGTCCTCGAGCCCGGTACCGGTGGCCAGGTCGACCGACTGCAGCACCCCGTGGACTGCCCGCCCGATCGCCGTCCCGTACCGGCCCTTCGACCACGCCGGCAGCTCGACGTTGACCGGTCCCTTGGCGCGACCCGGCGGTTCCGCCTCCGCTGCGAGGGCGACCTCCGGCTCCGTTCCCTCGAGCCCCGACGCCGACACGGCCGACGTGAGCGCACTGGCCACCCGGACCTCGTTGAGCCCGGCGAGCCACTCCTCGTAGTCCTGCGGCGTCCTGGGCGCTGAGGCCGGGACGCGCACGCGGTGGCCGTCGAGCAATTGAGCGACCGACCATGTCCCCGCTCCCTCGACCGCTCGCCCCTCGTTGGTGAGGAGGCGTGCGGCCGACTGGGTCTTGTAGCCGTCGCACCGGTGCAGCGACACGACCAGGTGGTCGCGTGCCCGGGTCGCCGCCACGTACAGCAGACGGCGCCGCTCCCGGTCGTCCATCTGCTCGTCCACCGGCGCCGCGGCGGCGAAGTCACCGGTCGTCACGTCCTTGCGGAGCGACACCGCGTATCCGCCCGCGGCCGGCCACAGCACCCGGACGCCAGAACCGCGCCGCGGCGCCGCCGTCATGCCGCTCATGACGACGATCGGGAACTCGAGGCCCTTGGCCGCGTGGATCGTCATCACCCGCACCGCGCTGGCGTCAGTCTCGGGCAGCGCCGCCTCGACCACGCGCGAGGACTCCTCGCCCTGCTGCGCGGCCCAGGTCAGGTAGGCGCGCAGCCCGCCGTGCTCCGACTCCGACCACGCCCGCGCCTGGTCGACGACGAAGCGGAGCCGGCGCCACTGGTCGCGGGCGCGCGGCCCGGGCGCTGCCACCTCGAGCATCCGCCGGTCCGTGACCAGCGCGGTGAGCACCTCGCTGGGCGCCATCCACCGGGATCGGTGGTGCAGCCGACGCAGGTAGCTCAGCGCCCGCGCCACGGGGTGGTCCGCGCGGGCGGCGTCCTCGGGGGCCAGCAGGTGGAACGACCCGCCGTCGCGCTTCCAGGTCCACAGGTCGTCGTCGCCGCAGCCGAACAGCGGCGAGCGCAGTGCGGTCACGAGGGCGAAGGCGTCACTCGGGTCGGCGACGGCGCGGGTGGCCGCCAGCAGGTCACGGACCTCCTGCGCCTCGTACACCAGGGAGCTCGCCTCGGCCCGGTACGGGATGCCGGTGGCGTCGAGGGCGTCCTCGAGCGCCTCCAGCGACGTCCGCGACGGCACCAGGACCGCGACGTCGTCGAGCCGGGCGGCGCGCCACTCGCCGCTGGTCGAGTCCTTGACCGGCCACTGCTCGGCGATCGCCCGCTGGATGCTCCCGGCGACGTCCGCTGCCTCGCGCCTCCTCAGCTCCTGGGCCGAGACCTTGCCGGGGTGCTCCTCGGCGCCGAGGACCACGACCGCCGGCGCCTCGCCCTGCGGCTCGCGGTGGGCGTCGAGTGGGGTGTAGGCCGGCTGCGCGTCCTCCTCGGCGGTGATCAGTCGGCCGAAGACGGCGTTGACCCACGAGACGACGGGCTCGACCGTCCGGAAGTTGGTCGTCAGGTCGACCCGGCCGCGGAGCACCTCCTGCGCCCGCAGGTACATCGCGATGTCGGCGCGCCGGAACCGGTAGATCGACTGCTTGGGGTCGCCGACGACGAACAGCGAGCCCGGCGGGACGACGACGTCCTCCCAGCGGTCCTCCACGGCCCCGGCGCCACCGGCGATCCGCACCGCGAGCTCAATCTGGATCGGGTCGGTGTCCTGGAACTCGTCGAGCAGCAGCCGCTGGTAGCGGGACCCGAGTGCCGCCCGGACGTCCGCATCGCGGCGGAGGAGGTCCCGGGAGAGGACGAGCAGGTCGTGGAACTCCAGCCGCCCCTCGGCGCGCCGGCGGTCGGCGGCCTCGATGACCCCGGCGGCGATCCACCGGCTCAGCAGCCGCAGAGTCACCTCCACGACCTCGGTGACCAGCTCGGCGGCGTCCGCGAGCAGCTCCTTACAGCCGTCCTTCAGCTCGGTGAAGGCCACTTTGCCGCCCCAGTTGCCGGCCTGCCCGAAGCTGAGCTTGAGGCCGGCGGCCTCCCGGAGGATTTCGAGCCGCGCCTCGAACGTGGCGGCCGTCCCCAACCGCTCGCCCCAGGCGCCGAGGCCCCGCAGGTGGGGGAGGAACTTGTCGGCGTCGTCGGCGCACTCGTCGGCCCGAGCGGCCAGCTCGGCGGCGCGGGCGACCATGTCCTCGAGACCGCGCAGCTCGGCGGGTGAGGGAGCGTCTCCAGCGAGCACGCGCTCCTGGACGAGGTCCCAGTCGGCCGTGAAGAGCTTCGCCAGCGACCGCAGGTGGTCGAGTGTCACCCCGGCGGCCATCGCCAGTAGCAGCGGCTCGGCGACGGTGTCGTCGTCGAGCAGGCGGCGACGCTGCTCGGCCCACCGTTCCTCGAAGGCCACGGCCGAGCTGAGCTCGTCGGCGACCTCGATGAGCGGCGGGAGCCCGGCCTCGATCGGATGCTCGCCGAGGATCCGCTGGGCGAAGGAGTGCAGGGTGCCGATCGCCGCGCCGTCGAGGTCGTCGAGCGCCTGCTCGGCCCGCTCGCGCTCATCGCCTTTCCGCACGGCCCGCTCCAAGGCGGCGCGGAGCCGGTCACGGAGCTCGGCGCCGGCCTTCTCGGTGAACGTCACCGCGGCGATCGCCCCCATGGAGACGCCGTCGTGCAAGACGAGCTGCGTGATCCGGTCAACCAGGCTCTTGGTCTTGCCCGATCCGGCGCCGGCCTCGACGAAGAGCGTCCGGTCGGTGTCCTCGCGGATGGCGCGGCGCGCCTCGTCGTCCGGCAGGGGAGTGCTCACGCGTCGGCTCCGTCGTCGGTGGAAGGCAGCGGTTTAACCAGGGCGACCAGCGCACTGAGCCGGGGGTCGTGTCGGATGCTCTCCCAGCGCGCGCGGCCCGTGCCGTAGCCGATGCCATCGGAGTTGCAGTACCGGCACTGGACGTACGTGACGTCGGCGTCCCTGGGCGGCCGGGCGGGGAAGAGCCCGGACCGGATGCCGGAGACGATCGTCTGCACCGTCTCGGCGTAGAGCTGCTCGACGTCGTCGCTGAGGGGGACGGCCATCCGGTCCTTGTGCCGGCCGACGAACCAGTACGCGGCCTCGACGACGGTGTCCTCGTCGCCGTGCGCTGCGCGGGCGGCGTGTGCGTAGACGGGGAGCTGCAGCTTGCTGCCGCCCAACAGGGGGTCGTCCGGGCCGAGGCCGGTGAATCTCTTGCTGCTCCCGCTCTTGATGTCGGTGACGAAGAGCGTGCCGTCCTCGCCGACGTCCACCTTGTCGGCCGAGCCGCGCATGAGCACGGTCCTGCCGTCCGGCAGCCGGATCGCCACGGGCGCGGTCCCGTCGACGCCAAAGTGCAGCTCGCTGGTGACCACGCGCGCCCGGTGCTCGGCGCGCCAGACGTCGTCCGCGGCGAGCATCGCCTGCAGGTCCGCCTGGATGCGGGCCAGCGTGCGCTGCCACAGCCGCGGGTGGCCGGTCCGCCCCTCGGCGGTGAAGCGTTCGGCCAGGTCGGCGGCGATCCCGGCGAGCCGCTGGCGCTGCTCGTCGCTCCACGGCTCGCCGTGGCCGGGCAGCCGGCCCTCGTACTCCTTGACGAGGCCGTCGAACGCCTCGTGCATGAGCGTGCCGAGGTCTGCCGGGCTGATGTCGAGGAGGTCCTCGGGCTGCTCGACCGGCTCGATGCGCAGCAGCCGGCGGATGAAGTAGGAGTGCGGGCAGTCGACGTACTGCTCCAGGGCCGTCGGCGCGACCGACCGGACGCCGTCGGCGAAGTCCGGGAGGCCGTCGGCCACGTGCGTCAGGTCGCCGTCGAAGCGGGTGAACCGGCCACTGCCCCGGTTGGTGAGGACGTCCTGCGCGGCGTCGACGACGGCGTCGTCGAGCACCACGCCGGCCGAGGCCGCCTGGGTGCGCCACTCCTGCTCGCAGGCGGGGCTCCCCGTCGACAGCAGCGAGCCGGCGAAGGACGGCGACGTCGTGAGCCCGTCGATCCGGGTGGACTCCCACTCGGTGGCCGCCAACCCCGGCTCGCCCGACAGGACGCGCAGCGAGGGCAGCAGCCACCGACTGGGCAGGTGCCGGCCCTTGGTCCGGAGGTCGCCGCGCGGGAAGGAGGCGACCACCTCGGGCGCGGCGGCGAAGGCGGCGAGCAGGTGACGGCGGCTGCTGTCGACGCGTTCGCGCGATCCGAGGAGTTGGCCGGCGGATGCCTCGCGGGCCCGCTCAGGGAGCAGGGGGTCCTCCCGCAGTCGGCCGGGGAAGACGCCCTCAGCCAGGCCGACCACGAAGACGGCATCGAGGTCGAGCCCGACGGCCGCGGACACGGGTGCGACGAGGACGCCGTCGCCGAAGCGCCCCGCCCGGGGAAGGGCGCCCTCGAGCTCGCTGCCGAGCGTCTCGCGCAGAGCAGTGAGACCGGCCGCAGTGCCGAAGCCGTCGAGCGGCTCGAGGCCGCGCAGCGACCGCTCGAGCGCGGCGGCGGCGTACTGCTCCTCCCGGGGCAGCGCCGTCAACTCGTCGGGCTCGCCGATGAGCGCGTGGAGAAGCTCGAGTGCCCAGCCGCTGAGGTCACGCCAGCTGACGAGCCGAAAACCCCGGTGCAGTTCGCCGCGGAGGTGTGCCGCGAAGGCCCGCAGCGCCTCGGCGTCGGCGATGTGCGCGCTGATGCCGTCGAGGACACCGGGAGGCGCGTCGCCGGCTCGCGCGGCGACGAGACGGTGCCGCTCGTCCTCGATGTAGCGCCTCAGCCGCTCGTCCCAGTCGGTGCCCTGCACGACGCCGGCCGAGCGGGAGATGCGCTCCCAGCGGGACACGGGGACGCGTGTCCCTCCCGGTGTCCGCATCGGTGCTGCCGCCAGGGCCCGGAAGAGGTCGGCACGGGGGACCTCGTCCTTGGCCAGGTCCAGCAGTTCGAGGAACGCCCGGGCGATGGAGCGCTCGTGCACGGGGCGAGTGCCCGGGCCGTTCACCGTGATCCCCGCGGCAGCGAGGTGCTCGTGGAGCAGGCGGGCGTAGGGGTCGGCGGCGGTGTACAGGACGGCGACCCGGTGGGCCCTTGTGGTCCGCAGCTTGCCGACGACCTCGCGGACGACGCAGCGCACCTCGTCGTCGGCGTCCGAGGCGGTCAGCACGCGGCTGGCCACGGGGGCCTGAGGTGCTGCCGGGGCCGCGACGCCGATGCGGTCGAGTGAGCGGTGCACGGCGGCGTCCGCCTTGTCGTCGCCGGTCAAAGCGACGACGGTGTGCAGCGGAGCGGACCCGGCCAGCGCCCGGATGAACTCCGCCTCGGACCGGGTCAGGGACTGGGGGAGGTACAGGACGACGGCTCCCGCCTCGGCGGCCCGTTCCGGTCGCTCGAGACAGATGCGGGCGGCAGTGCGGAGGAGGTCGGTCTCGTCGTACCAGGACGGGGCGAGGGCAGCGCGCACGTCGCGGTGCAGCCGGACCAGGTCGGGTCCGAGGGAGAAGGACCGGGCGACGGCGTCGAGGCCGTCGTCGTCGAGGTCACGCAGTTCCTGGCCGGCGCGGACGAGCGCCTGCACGGTGGCCGGGTGGTCCGCCACGGGCGCGAAGACGCCGCCGTCCTTCAACGCCATTCGCCAGGCTGCGGCCACGACCGGCGCGGTGGCCGGCCGACGCGGGTGGAGCGCCGGTGCGGCGAGGCGCTCGGCGAGCCGGACGGCGGTGGTGGGGAAGAGAGCGGCGATGCCGCGGTGGTGCTCGTCGAGTCCCTGTGCCACGAAGCGGCGGGCGACGATCCCGGCGATGTTGTTGGGCATCAGCACGGTGACCGGGGCGAGTGGATCGCCCGCCTTTAAGTCCCGGACGACGTCCCGGAGCTCCTCGAGCGCAGCGCGGCCGTACGCGGTCATTCATCCCCCGTGGTGTGAGACCGCGCGGGACCGTAACAACGCTCAAGGGACCTGAGGGGCACTTCGGCCACGGTCACCCGGAAGCGTCATGCTCAGGTGACACGTCCGTCCCGTGGCTCCCGCCCGTGGCATCGTCCGGCGTCGTCACTGTGTCGAGGAGGCAGGGTCGGTGTCACAGGTGTCCGGTCAGTTCTCGCCGTACGTGTCAGAGCAGCTGCAGTCGTATGTCTACGTTCTGCGCGACCCACGGGACGACGTCGTCTTCTACGTGGGTAAGGGCGTCGACAACCGCGTGTTCGACCATGCGCATGCAGCGCTGGCCGAGGACGCAGAGACGCAGGTGTCGCTCAAGCTCGACCGCATCCGGGCCATCCACCACGAGGGCCTGACGGTGCGGACGGAGATCCTCCGCTTCGGGATGACGAGCCGCGAGGCGTACGAGGTCGAGGCCGTGGCGATCCAGCTCCTCGACGCCCAGCCCCGTGCCGAGTTGACCAACATCGTCTCCGGTCATCACGTCGAGGCGCGTGGATGGATGTCCACTGCGGACGCCGTCTCCGTCTTCGAGGCGCCCCCCGCGCCTGACATCACCGAGCCGGTCCTGCTGATCAGGCCCACGCAGCTCTGGTATCCCGGTATGAGCGACGAGGACCTCTTCGAGGTCACCCACGGCTGGTGGGTGCTCAACCCCAACCGTGCCGCGTCGGCAGATTACGTCCTCAGCGTCTCGCGCGGAGTCGTCCGTGCGATCTACCGCCCTGAGAGGTGGCGCGCACAGCAGCTGGGCGATCGCGGCTACACCGACGGGGCCGGGAAGGCGCGCTGGGGCTTCCTCGGATCACCGACGTCGGTCCACGGCGACTTCGCGAACGGCGTCCTCGGCACCGACGTGACGCGCTACTTCGCGAAGGGTGCTCAGAACTCGGTGCGATACCTGAACTGCTGAGCTTGCGCAGGCACCGAGTTCACTAGAAGACCGAGCAGCCGAGAATGTGGTGCTGATGCCTGCCGGCGAACCACCTTCCGGTCTTCCTCGAGCGTCGATAGGTCCCCAGATACCCGAGCGGCTTCACGGTGACGTGCACCTGCCATGACCGTCCGTCAGGTCGTGACGGCAAGCCGGCGCCCAGGCGCGCGAGCGTTCCGTACCACCCGCAATAGGTGTCGAGGACGAGATGCGCGTCTCGATCGGTGCCGGTCGGTAAGTCGTGGACCAGTCGACCGAGCTGCGGGTGGCCCCCGTCTGCGGCCTCGATACCCAGAAGGTGCTCGAGGACGTGGCCGAGGTGCAGTGCATCCCCGCCGTCCAGCATCGAGCGCCACTCGGGTCGGGCCCGCACCGCAGTGACCACCGGCGTGGCGACTGCGCCCGTTCCCGTTCGCTCATGAATTAGCCGGCTGTACTTGTCGAGGGAGTGGGAGGTCTGAGCCCACGAAACCAGCGCGAGCGCGTCGTCACCCCACCACCGGTCGAGAACCGACAACTGCGGAGTGTCCGTGGGACGCCCAGCGGCGATCCACCGCTGTACGCCGAGGTCCGGTCGTACCCAGCCGAGCATGCCCCAGGTGAGCGTCGTCAACGGTGCCCAGAAGGCAATCGGATCGATGGGGACTCCGTCCGATCGCGTTCCTGACTTCCAGGGGGCTGTGGGAGGAGACCACGGCCCGCGCGGGTCGTTCACAGCCTGGACCAGTGTCGGCAGGGCCCATGTCCACGGGCCGCTGTCACCGATCAACTGTTCCGAGACAGGATCTGGCCTCCAGATCGAATCGCTCATCCCCACACCTCGGCTCGTCTGATCTGCAGCGGTCAGGCGGCGGATCGCAAGTCGTCAACTGCCCGCTGGAGTGCCGCGGCGATCGAGGAGTCCGGTAGCCGCTCCACAACCGCCCGCTCGACGCTCGTGTAATACCAGAGCAGCTCCTCGCGGCTCGCGTTGAACGTCGACCAGAAGGCCTGCCCGTACCGGCGGACGTCCGCGGCGATGCAGAGCCCGTTGTGCGTCTTGTCCGCTGCGGTCACCAGCAGGGCGTCGAGGGGCTTGTCGCCCAGCCCGGAGACGTATGCCTCCTTCCGCTCCCGCCATGTCCCGCTACGGTTGCCGTCGGCGTCCAGCCCGTCCGAGCACGCCCGCACGATGTCCGCGACATCGTCGCCGAAGCGCAACCGGATTTCGGCCAGGACCTCCCCGCCGGTGCCGGCCGGCGCGTCCTCGACGGCGTCGTGCAGCAGCCCGGCGATCGCCTGGTCCTCGCTGCCGCCGTGCTCGAGCACCAACGCGCTGACGCTCATCAGGTGCGTCAGGTAGGGCACCTGTGAGCCCTTGCGCAGCTGCTTCCGGTGGTGCTCCGCCGCATACGCGAAGGCGTCGTCGTAGCGGGTCGACAGCGGGCCGCTGCCCACCGTCTTGCGGTCCTCGAGCGTCGTCATCCGTCCTGTCCTCTCATGATGGCGGCGACGGGCGCCTCGACCGTCGCCCGTTCCGTCGTCGTCCGCGAGGCCGCCCGGGCGGCGGCCCCACTGGTTGTCGGGGTCGTCGCCCCTGGCGCCCCATCCCGAGGCCAGCGGCCAGTAGCGCACGACCCGCACCTCGCCCGCGTCCCGCGCGCGGGTGACCGTCGCCGAGTCCTCCGCACCGAGCCGCAGCTCGAGCGTCTCCGTGTCGGCCGACCGGGTTAGCGAGCTGCCCACCACACCTGGAACGGCGCCCAGCACGGCCAGGAGCAGCTCATCGGAGCCCACCCCCTCCCCGCTCGCGTCGATCCAGCGCAGGCGGACGTGCGTCGTCTCCCCGCGCTGCTCCTGCCCGCGGACCCGGTACTGCCCGCCTGTCATCAGCTCCTCCTCGACCTTCACCCTGGACGCCGTCCACGCGGGGACGGCGGGAAGCCGGCGATGCCGCGGGCCCGCAGTCCGACCCGGGCGTTCCACCCGTCGGCGTCCGAGTCGGCCGCGTTCACCGCGCGGAGCAGCGCGATGCTTGCAGGCAGATCGGTGAGCGACGCCCGCGCCTGCTTCTCCTGAGCACTGATGGACGGAGCGGAGGAGTAATGCCGGACGCCGGTCAGGACCCGCGGCACCCCGGAGTCGCGACGACCCGCCGCCCCGACCGCCCTGCCACATCTCGCAGGCGACGGCTAAGTCCCCGGCGGCGACGGACGCCTGCTCCGCAGGACGGGCCAGCGCCACCGCGTCCGACTGCGCTGAACGGAGGACCCGGACGGCGCGGTCGCGGACCGCGGCGATGTCCACGGCGGTCATCCGCACACCGGGCACGCGCCGCTCGGGAGGAGCGCCATCCAGTGCGACGGGCAGGTCGCGACCGGCTGGGCGACCTTCTTCGCCGAGCCGGTGCCGACACTCGATCGCGGACCGGCGGCGCGCCAGGCGACCGCCTCCCGGGCGACGGACAGGGCGGCGTCTGGCGCGCCGGCCAGGGCCTCGGCCGTGAGGTGCAGGTAGGTGGTCGCCGGTGTCTTCGGGTGGACGGTCGCCTCGGGCAGCCGCGCCGCGACCGCGGCCGCCTCGTCGGGCTCGACGGCGATCGACACCCACGTCCTGTGCAGGTAGACCGCCACGGCGCCCTCCATGGAGGGGCGGAGGCTGACGTACTGCTCCTGCCGGTCGGACTCGACGGCCGTCTCCGCGGCCAGCGTGGTCGCGAGCGTCCTGATCGCCGGCGCCGGGGCCAGGTCGTCGAGGTGCTCCTCCAGCGTGCTCACACGTCCTCCTCGTCGATACGGCGGTCCGCCAGCCGGTGCAGCGCGGCCGTGAAGCTGTGGTTCCACGTGCCGAGGTGCGGCCAGCGGTCACGGACGAACGCGGTGGCCTCCTCGACGTCCATCCCCTTCTGGCGGACGAGCCAGGCACGCAGGACGAGGCCGGTGCGCGACGCCCCGCCGTGGCAGTGGACGAGCACGCGGTGGCCCTCCTCCCGCAGCGCAGCCATGTCGTCGAGGACGTCGGCCAGCACGTCGTCCAGACCCGGGTTGTCGTCGTTGTCGGCCAGGTAGACCATCCGGCTCACGCGGTGCGGGAACGGCTCGCCGAGCCGGCAGAGCGAGACGACGGCGAAGTCCTCCTCGCTGTACCGGGCACCGTCGAGGTCGGCGGCCCAGATGCCGTCCACGACCTCGACCGGACCGAGCCGCTCGGTGGCGCCCGGGTCGTACGCGCGCAGTGGGCCGCCGTCGAGCGCGGCGGCGAGCTGCTGGAGGTCGGCCAGCCGCCACACCGTCCCGCCGTGCCCCGGCACGGTGCCGTGCACGACCGTCGACCAGCGCGCGGGGATGCCACCCATCCCGTACACGGCCCCGGCCAGACCGCCGGCGACGCAGGCGACGGTGTCGGTGTCCCCGCCGAGGTCGATGACCAGCCGCATGACCTCGGCGAAGTCCGTGCCGTGTCGCAGGGCCCACAGGGCCTGGCCGAGCGTCGGCCAGACGGCGCCGTTGGCCTCGGTCGCCTTCCTCGGCGTCCAGTCCTCCGCGAGGACGGCGGCCCACTTGTCGCGGTACCGGACGTCGACCAG
This sequence comes from Geodermatophilus normandii, assembly GCF_003182485.1. Taxonomy (NCBI): domain Bacteria; kingdom Bacillati; phylum Actinomycetota; class Actinomycetes; order Geodermatophilales; family Geodermatophilaceae; genus Geodermatophilus; species Geodermatophilus normandii. The sequence continues at coordinate 2,699,501 of NZ_QGTX01000001.1, forward strand.
TTCGAGGGCCTCGGGGACGGCGGCCAGCGGGTCGCCGCCGTCGAGCGCCACGCGCATCAGCTCGTGGAAGACGGCGCAGCCCTCGCCGGCGGCCGGGTCGCCGTGCGTCAGCGCCGAGATGCGTCGTGCGGCGTCCACGGTGGCCTCGGTGCCGGAGCGGGAGAACCAGATGGCGGCCGGCGTCGTCCGCATGAGCGAGCCGTTGCCGGCCGCTCGTCCGGTGCGGTGGAAGTGCGCCGTCGCGGCCTCGTCCCACGGCAGGCCGGACCGGAGGACGGCGCTCGTCTGGACGCCGACGTCCGGCGGGCCGGCCGCCACCCACCGGCGGAACCGGTCGAAGACGTCGGCCTCGTCGAGGCCGCCCTCGTCGACCAGGGACGTCGCGACGAGCAGCGCCATCTGGGTGTCGTCGGTGAACTCGCCCGGCTCCCAGCCGAGGGGACCGCCACCGCACATCTCCGTCTCGGCGCCGCGCCGGGGAGTGGGGAAGCGCGTGGAGAAGGCGAGGGGCCGGCCGAACTCGAACGGCGCGCCCAGAGCGTCGCCGACGGCCGAGCCGACGAGGGCGCCGGCGACGCGGTGCCGGCGGGACAGGGAAGTGGTCATCTCAGGCCTCCAGGACGAGAGCGGTCAGGGCGACGGTGCGGCCGTTCCAGTGCAGGGCGTCGACGCGCACCCGCGACCCGCCCTGCAGCCGGCGGCCCAGGCCAGGGGTGGCGACCTCGGTCAGCGGTGTCCGCTCGACCCGTTCGGCGAGGCCCCGCGCGTGCGCAGCGGGCATCCGGGTGGGCGGCGCCCCGAGGGCGTCGAGCGCCGCAGCCTGCAACAGGGCGTCCCAGTTGTCGAGGAGGGTCGTCCTGCTGTCGTAGAGGTGCAGCGCCGCCGGGCGCCCGCCGATGCCGATGACGACGCCCCGCTGGCCGGCCAGAGGACGGAGGCCGGTGACGAGCTCGCGCGTCGCGGACTCCACCCGGTCGATCCGCTCCGGCAGGGACCCGGTGGCCGAGGGGCCGGCGACGGCCTCGTAGCGGCGGACCTGCGCCCAGACCTCGTCCTGAGCGTGGTCCCGTAGGGTCGCCGCGTGCACGGCCAACGGTGCGCGGCGGCCGCGCCGCTGGTGCCTCGAGAGGTGCGTGTGCCAGCGGTGGGCCTCGACGCACCGGCTGGACGCCGCGATCGTCTGCCCTGCGGGGACCAGCAGCGTCTCGGTGAGGACGCGGTGCTGGGCGCCGCCCTCCATGAGCTCGCCGTCCGCGAGCAGCACCGGCCGGTGGCCACGGTTGTGGATCAGCAGCCGGTCCACCGTGGGCGTGGGCAGCTCGGACACCTCGACCGACGCGTCCGCGCCGCTTCCGTAGCCGCGGGGTGTGGACGGGAAGTCGCTGAACAGCGGCGCGATGGAGAGCGCGCCGCGCCTCTCGACCTGACCGCAGTGCAGACGCGTGTCTAGCAGAGTCGTCATCTCATCCTCCAGTAGCTCAGAACTGCGGAAAGTCGGGTGGGCGGTGCGCTCACGGGTCGAACGCTAGCGAGGGGGTCTGATAATTTGCTCAGAAGTGCGCTGACTCGACCTGGCGGTTGTCCGGCGGTGGTGGTGCAGGCTCACCGTACACGACTCAGCTCAGAACAGCGTAGTGTCGGACCCATGGTCGATGAGGAGCGCGCCGTGTACCGCGACAGCTCGGGTCGGACCCTCGAGGACTACCCGCGCCCGTCGGTCGCCGTCGACACCGCCGTCCTCACCGTCGACCGTGTCGACGGTCGACTCGAGGTGCTGCAGCACCACCGCGACGACGACGGCGAGTGGGCGCTCCCCGGCACGTTCCTCCACCGAGGGGAGACGTTGGAGCAGGCGGTCCGGCGGTCACTGGCCGCCAAGGTCGGGCTCGCCGAGGGCGCTCTCCGTGGAGTGCACATCCAGCAGTTGCGCGTCTTCGACGAGCCGGCACGCGACCCCCGCGGCTGGGTCCTGTCGGTGGCACACCTCGCCGTCGTCCCGCGGAGCCGGCTGGAGCCGGTCCTGGCCGACGGTCGGGTCCGCCTGCAACCGGTCGACGACGTGCGCGGGCTGACCTTCGTGGACCACCCGGCGATCGTCCGCGCCGCCGTCGACCACGTCCGCCGGCAGTACGCGGTGCGGCCCGACCCCGCCCGCCTGCTCGGGGACGACTTCTCGATCAAGGAGCTCTACGACCTGCACGCCGCGGTCGCGGGTCCGGTGGATCCCGGTACGCAGCGGCCGTCCATCGACACCTTCCGCCGCTACATGACCCAGGGTGGCCTGATCACCAGGACCGAGGGAACGACGGAGGGCCGTGGGGTGATGGGAGCGCCCGCCCAGCTCTACCGGCGGGCCGGGGACGTCGCGTCCGAGATCGCGCTCGTCGGAGTGCGGCCCACCCGCCCCACCCGGACGCCGTCCCGCTGGCTGGCGCCGTCACCGGAGGAGTGGGGTCTCCTGCTGGACAAGCACTCCGTGCGGCCTGCCCTGCGCACCCTCCTCGCGAAGCTGGCGGCCCGCACCCGCCTGGTGGCCACCGACCGCCCCAGCTACGTGACGCTGCACCCCGCGGAGGACCGGCCGGTGGCGGCCTACGTCCACGCCCACCGCATCTCGATCGTCCTTGACCCCGCGGACGCCCGGACCTTCGGCGCGGAGGACGCGGCGGTCCGGGTCGAGCAGGTCTCGGCGCGGTCGTGGCACGTGCACGTGCCTGACGCGGCTCTGGGGGAGAAGGCGACCCGTCGGCGGGCCCGGTCCTACCTGCACCGTGCGCTCGACCGCTCGGCCGCCGGCACCGCGAAGGGCAGCGGCGGGTCCGGAGCAGGGGGACGTGCACGAGCCGGCTGGGATCCCCGGTGACGTCAGATCGCGACACCGGTCACGCCTTCCCCGCCGTGTCAGTCGTTGCTGTCACGCTCCGTCCGGAGACGACTTCACGGAGGTGCACATGACGGCGCGGGTCTTCCCGGCCGAGCCGGTGTTCGAGTCACACGCGGAGCGGGAGTTCGCCGAGGCGCTGCGGACCCAGCTGCCCGACGACGCCGTCATGGTCTGCGGCCAGCGCTTCAGTGACCGGCGGGAGGACCGCGAGGCCGACATCATCGTCGCCTGGCCGGGTTTCGGCATCGCCGTCATCGAGGTCAAGGGCGGCAGCGTCTACCTGCAGGGCGGCGAGTGGCGGCAGTCCGGCGGCGGGCTGGACAAGCAGATCCGCCCGGTCGAGCAGGCGATGCGCTGCAAGCACCTGCTGCGGAACTATCTGCGGCAGGACCGGCGGTGGCGGGCCGGCGATCCGCGGATGGTCCACCTCGTGGCGCTGCCTGCGACCGTCGTCCCTGACGACTTCTCCGCTCCTGATGCGCCGCGCTGGATGGTCCTCGACCGCACCGACCTCCCGCACGCCGCCGCCCGGGTCGCTTCCGCCCTGCGCCAGTACGAGACGGACATCGAGCCGCCGACGGCGGGCGACGTCGAGGTGCTGGTCGACTGCCTGGCCGGTGTCGGCATCCCGCAGCAGGACCTCCTCGCCCAGTTGCACGAGCGCGAGGCCGAGTGCGACCTGCTCACCCGGGACCAGGCTCGCGTGCTGGACATGCTGGAGGGCAACCGGCGGGTCGAGATCCGCGGCGGCGCCGGTTCGGGCAAGACGTGGCTCGCGCTGGAGAAGGCCCGGCGGCTCGCCCTGGCCGGGGAGCGGGTCGCGGTCATGTGCTACTCGCGCGGGCTCGCTGAGTTCCTCCGCCGGCGGGTGGCCACCTGGCGACCGAGGGAGCGCCCGGCCTACGTCGGCACCTTCCACGGCCTCGGCATCGACTGGGGCGTGCCCCCGGGGACCGACGACGACAGCGGCTACTGGGAGCATCGCCTCCCCGGGCAGATGGTCACCCTCGCCCGGGCGCTGCCCGAGGGCGAGCGCTTCGACGCCGTCGTCATCGACGAGGCGCAGGACTTCGCCGAGAGCTGGTGGCCGGCCGTCGTCGCGACGCTGCGCTCGCCGGAGGACGGCCAGCTCTACGTGTTCGCCGACGAGGGGCAGCGGGTCTTCGCCCGGCAGGGCCGGCCGACCGTGGCGCTGACGCCGATCAGCCTCAGCGAGAACCTGCGGAACACCAAGCAGATCGCCGGGACCTTCGGCAGCCTGACGCCGACCCAGATGCGCAACCGCGGCGGCAACGGCGTGCCGGTGCGGTTCGTCCCGTGCGCAGCGGAGGACGCCGTCGGTGCTGCCGACGACGCCGCCGACGCGCTGCTCCAGGAGGGCTGGCCGCACGAGGCTGTCGCGCTGCTGACGACCTATCACCGGCACCCGGTGCAGGTCGAGCGCCAAGGGGACGGGCAGGACGCCTACTGGAAGACCTTCTGGGAGGGCGACGACCTGTTCTACGGGCACGTCCTCGGGTTCAAGGGGCTGGAGCGGCCAGCCGTCGTCCTCGCCGTCAACGGCTTCCGCGACGAGGCGCGGGCGCGCGAGATGCTCTACGTGGGCTTGTCCCGGGCCCGCGACCTGCTGGTCGTCTGCGGTGACCTCGAGCTGATCCGCCGCGTCGGCGGTGAGGCCGTCGTCCGCCGGCTCACGTCGGGTTCCTGACAGGAACAGGTGAGCCGCCGAGGTCGCAGCCTCACCTCAGTGCCCCCGGTGCCTCCATGGGGTAACGGCCTGTCCGTCCCGTTGACGCAACTGCCGATGAACCTCGTAGCAGCGTCACCGGATGGGCCGGGAGCCGCCGACGCACTACGGAAGGTTCTATCGATGTCCGTCAAGCCCGCCTCGGTCGAGGCCCCGGGCGTCCGAAGGCCGATGCGTCCTCGCGTTGTGCGTCTGGTGGACATCGGTCTCGACCCGGCGTTCGACGCTTCCATGTCCTTCGTGCAGGCAACCCTGCAGAACATCAACACCGGCGCCGCGAGCCCCATCGTCGAGGTCGAATTCGTGCGCTCACGGGACCTGCGCACCGTGGGCATGGCCTTGACCGCGGAGGCCCACGTCCTGCATGTCATGGCGCATGGCGGTGCGTACGGCGACGACGGTCCGACGTTCTCCAGCAGCGACCAACGGACGTCGTTCTCCCTGGGCCAGTTGACCGACGACGCCGCCGGACAAGGGCGCGGTGTCCGGACCTCCACCGTCTTCGCTGATGGCTGTAAGACGGCCACGGGCGTCTGGCAGCGAGCCTTTGAACACGTTCTGCAAGGGCCGATCACCTACATCGGGACGACGAGCAGCATCGGCTGGCACGAGGCCACTGTCTTCGGCGCGATGTTCTACGGGGTCCTGTATCGGAACAAGGGCAAGGGGGTCGACCCGGCGGCGGCGAGCATGGCCGCAGCCCGGGGAGCTGCGCAGGCCTACACCGACCTCCTCGGGAAAAGGTGCCCCTACAAGGCCATCACCCTCGAGCCGAGCGCGTGGGCTCGAGAGAACGTCCGTCCGACCAACATCTGACACCGCGCCGATGTGCTCCCGAACCGAGTGACGGCGGCGCATCACCGTCCTGCGCGCGAGGTTCACCGTCGGCGCCCGCCTCGGGATGTCCCCGGGCCAGCGACGCATCCCTGACCGTATGAGAAACAAGAGGCCACCCATGTCATCAGAGATCAACGTCGCCGAGTTGCTGGACGAGGTGCCGGGTGTCTCGGCTATCGATGCATCGGCTGACCGGCGGAACTCCGTCAACAACACCGTCGTGCGGTGCGTCTACGACGGCAGACGTGCCGTCGCCGTGGGGACGAGCACCAAGAACCAGATCGACGGCCTGCTCGACCTCGTCGATCTCCATCTTCACAGCGCCGCCGTCGTCGGGGACACGGCCGTGGCCTCGGACGAGGTCGTACTGCTGCTTGTCCAGGACGACTGGGACACCGAGGCCGAGGGGGCCCTGCGGACGCTTGCGGCGCAGCTGCAGGCATCGTTCTCCGTCAGGCTCAAGCGGCTGAACAGCCGAGGTGAGGTCCTGCCCATCAGCGCGAGCGGGCTCGACGACATGGGGGACCACGAGAAGTACCGGTACACGGAGTGGCGCCGCTACCTCCTGGACCTCGGCGAGCAGCCGCCGACGCTGGTCAACCGCCTCCTCGCGGCTGTCCCGCGTGAGGAATTCCGTGCTTATCCGATGCTGACCAGGACGAATTGGTGGTCGCTCCGTCTCGAGGGGCTGGAAGTCGCTCAGATCGGTCCCCGACAGGGGCGGCTCGACGTCGGTCGGGACTACGAGGGGAGGAGCGGCCCGGAGCGCACCACCTGGCTCTCGACCGTGCCCGTAGGGTCGCTGGAGGTCACGGACGAGGACGCTTCCGTCGCCCGAGCCGCCGCCGCGATCAACGCCTTCGCCGACGCCTGGAACGAGGTGCTGGCCGACCAGCCCGCCAAGCAGAAGGAGCACACCCTCGAGGCGAGGGTCCTGCGAGGTCTGGTACCCGTGCACGCTTCGACCGGTCGGCTAGAGCTCCTGCAGCCCGTGGGCGACCAGCGGGTCAACTGGGGGAGTCAGTTTCCCACGCGTTGGGGTCGGACGACCTCGAATGCCGGCCGCTACCTCGATGCGCTCCTCCGGGACGGCGCGACTCCGTGGGCGCTCGAGCTCAAGACCGAGGGGTCGGCCGGGGTGGCTGGCTATTACCGGCATGCCGTCGGTCAGGCCGTTCTCTATCGCCACTTCATCCGGCAAGCGGTCCATCTGGCGCCGTGGTTCAACCGGTTCGGCCTCGACCAGACCGCTTGTCGTGCTGCCGTCGTGGTCCCTGAGTACCGAGCTGAGACTGCAGGGTGGGGTGAGCGTCTGAAGCGCGTGTGCGAGGTCTTCGACGTGGAACTGATCACGGTCCCGGAGCGCTTCGCCCGCGCGGGGGCGTTCACCGCGTGACCTCCCAGACGCGTCGCTGAGCAGAAGGGCTGGGCGCCATCCGGACGTGCCAGAGGCCGTTCCACCCTGCGATCGCGACGGTGGGACAGCCTCGTCGGCGTCTCGGACGGTGTGTCGCGACCTTCGTGGCGTCGGGCTGCCGCGGTCCGATTCCGTGAGGTCACTCGCACTTCTTGAGCAACGGGCACCGCGTCTGACCCGAACGGGTGAGCGCACCCTGCCTTCCGTCGGTCCCGCCCGGTACGACTTCCGAGGACTCCGATCCGATCGAGTTCCGTTGGTCCGAGGGTGTGCTGACAGCGGGGACGTCCCGCAGGCGGGGGAGACGTGTTCCGGGAGCCGCTGCGCCGTGATCCGCTCGTCGTCGGCTGGGCGGCGGTCATGCTCCTGGCCGGCTTCGTCGCGCTCAGCAACAACACCGAGTGGAGCGGCTCGCTCGAGGCCGAACGCGTCGCCGGCTTCCTCAAGGACCTCGCCGAGGCCTTCCTCTGGTCCTTCTTCCTCCTCCTGCTCCTCGCCTGGCTGCGCGCCAGGGCGTGGCGGGACACCGGCGGCGCCCGCGGCCCCGGGGGCGGACCGCGGCCGCCCGAGCGGCCGGCGTCGTCGCTGCCGTGGACCGACCGCTGGATCCGAGACTGGCGGGAGGAGGCCGCGCACGGCAGGGCGGCGACCGAGGCGGAGCCGCGGCTGCTCGCCTGCCGGCACGGCCTCGCAGCCGATGCGGGCGCCTCCGACACGCAGGTGCCCGTCCTGCGCGCCCTCTCGGTCAGCCACACGATCGTCCGCCCGGGCTCGGCCGTCCTCGTCACCTGGTGCTTCGAGCACGCCCGCGACGTCGTCGTCGACGGCCGCGGCGGTCACCCGACCTGCGGTGAGGCGCTCGTCCACGTGCAGGCCAGCCGCCGCATCGAGGTCACCGGCCGCAACCGCTTCTCCACGACGCCCGCGGCCACGCCCGTCGTCGCCGCGGTGGCCGTCCCGCAGCTCGACCTGCCCACCGTCACCGCGCCTCCGCCGGTGTCCCTGCACGCCGACGTCGCCGCCACCGTCGGCGCCCCCTCGCCCGTCACCCAGCGGCTCGACGCCTTCTGGGCCACCCAGGACGCGCTGCACCCGCGGATCGAGGTGTCGCCGCGGCTCGTCGGCGTGCCCAACTCCTTGGTCGACAGCCTGCGCCGCGCCACCCGGAAGGACGCCCGGTGAAGCTCCTCAGCCGTGCCGCTCTCAGCGAGCACCTGCTCACCGTCGCCGGCGCCAACCGCGAGGTCCTGCGCGAGGCGCCGAAGGAGCGCGGCAAGCAGGTCGCGATGGGCGCGGTGCTGCTCACCACGGCCGGCCTAGCGGTGGTGTCGGCGAGCTACGCGCTCCGCATCGCCCTGCACCTGTGGGTGCCGGTCGCCATCCTGGGCGGTCTCGTGTGGGGCCTCGTCATCCTCAACCTCGACCGCTGGCTGGTCGTCTCCTCGCCGCGCCTGAAGAGCAAGCTCGGCACGCTGGCCATGGCGGTGCCGCGCGTGGTGCTCGCCGTCCTCATCGGCGCCGTCGTCTCGACGCCTCTGACGCTCGCCGTCTTCAGCGCCGAGATCGGCACCGAGGTCCGGGTCATGGCCGCCGAGGCCGAGGACGAGTTCAACCAGCGCATGCAGGACGACAGCCGCACCGCCGAGCTCGAGGCGGAGCAGGCGCGGATCGCCGAGCTGGAGGCCGACCTCGCCGACGGCGTCACCCAGGACGACGTCAACGAGGCCCCCGCCGTCGTGGACGTGCAGCGCCGGCTCGACGAGGTGACCGCGCGGTACGAGGCCGCGGAGGCGGCCTACAACGCCGAGATCGACGGCACCGGTGGTACCGGCGATCAGGGCTTCGGGCCGGCCACCGACGCCCGCCGGGCCGACCGCGACCGGCTCCGCGCCGAGCGCGACGACCTGGCCCGGCAGCTCGAGGCCCTGAAGGCGGAGACATACGACCAACTCCTGGCCGAGGAGGCGCAGAAGACGATCGACCAGGAGAACGAGCTCGCCGACCTGCGCGCCGACGTCACCTCCCTCCAGCAGCGGCTCGACGCCGAGGCGGCGGCGCACGAGGCGGCCGTCGACGACAGCGATGGCATCCTCGCCCGGCTGACCGCGATGTCCCGCCTCGAGGAGGGCAACCCGACCCTGGGAACGGCGCACCGGCTGTTGTTCTGGTTCATGACGGCGCTCGAGTGCCTGCCGATCCTGTTCAAGACGATGCTCGCGCTCGGCCCGCCGTCCCTCTACGAGCGCCTGCTCGCGCTGGGCGACGAGAAGGTGGAGGAACGGGTCAAGCTGCGCATGCAGACCGAGTACGAGGAGGCCGAGGTGCTGGCGAGGTCGGCGCTGGGCGCAGCCGAGGCGCGGGCGGCGCGCATGCTGGAGGCGGAGTCGCGGGCCACCGGGATGGTCCTCGACGCCCAGCTCGAGGTGACCCGTCAGGGCGTCGAGCGCTGGCGCGACGAGCAGTTCGGTGACACGCGCCGGTCGAACGGCCACGGAACGGATCTCGTCAAGCACCTGTGACGGGTCCGCACGGAGGTGCGCCTGGGGCCGGCTGGCCTGCAGGGGCGCACCTTCCGTGTCGAGCCGCTGGCGGGCCGGATCTGCTGGCTAGCCTCCCCGCGACCCGCAACCCGTCGTCGAGGAGCAGCGCATGACCGAGAACCCTGAGACCGCCCGGAACGCGAGCCTCGTGAAGGCGGGACAGGAGCTGGTCGAGCGTCTGCTGACCGTCGGCATCGACGGCTTCGGACCCTTCAAGCACGCGGAGGAGTCGGCTCGCGAGGCGCTGAAGGGCAGGAGTGCCGACGAGGCCGTCCGGGCGCTGGTGCGCAACCACGTCTCGATGGCGGCCGCTCAGGGCTTCGTCACCAACCTCGGCGGGGTCGTCACACTCCCGGTCACCCTGCCGGTGAACGTGGGGGCCTCCTACCTCGTCCAGACCCACCTCGCCGCCTCCATCGCCGCCGTCCACGGGCACGACCTGCGCAGCGAGCGGCTGAGGTCGGCCGTCCTGCTCTGCCTCCTGGGCAACGCGGGGACCGAGGTGCTGAAGAAGGCCGGGGTCACCGTCGGCCAGAAGCTGAGCGTGACCTTGATCGAGCGGATCCCCGTCACCCTGATCCGCGAGATCAACAGGAAGGTCGGCTTCGCGCTCGTCGCCAAGTTCGGGACCAAGCGCGCCGTGCTGCCCCTCGTGAAGGCCGTCCCCGTCGTCGGTGGCGTCATCGGCGGGGGCTTCGACGCAGTGGCCACCCGGGCGGTGGGGGCGTTCGCCGAGAAGACGTTCCGCCCGGCGGGGCAGGACACGGGCGACAGCACGGACCTGAGCGGCTCCGCTGCCCGTGCGGCGGACGTCGTCCCGGCCTGACTCCGACGGACCGGCCTGGGCAGGCGCCTCTCGCGGAGGCGTCGGTCAGGCCATCGCCGCGGCCACGACGCGGGCAGCCTCGGCGATCAGCGCGTCGTCGTGCTCGGCGTCCGGCTCGTCCCGGCTCGACATCACGGCCAGCACGAGAGGTGCGCGGCCGGGCGGGGTGAGCACGGCGACGTCGTTGCGGGCGCCGTACGCGCCGGTGCCCGTCTTGTCACCGACCTCCCAGTCACCGGGGACGCCGGCGCGGATGAGCGCGTCCCCGGTGGTGTTGCGGCGCAGCCAGTCGGCCAGCAGCGCGCGGTCGTCCTCGGCGGCGCCGTCCACCGCGTAGAAGCGGAGCGAACCGGCCAGCGCGCGGGGCGTCGTCGTGTCCCGGGGATCGCCGGGGACGGCGCTGTTAAGAGCCGGCTCGGTGCGCGCGACCTCGGTGACGTCGTCGCCGATGCCCTCGAGTGCCGCGTCGAGCCCGGCCGGACCACCGAGCTCGCGCAGCAGCAGGTTGAGTGCGGTGTTGTCGCTGAACCGCACCGCGGCGTCGCACAGCTCGGCGAGTGTCATGGCACCCCCGACGCGGCCCTCCGTCACCGGCGAGTACGCCGCGGCCAGGTCGCCGGCGTTGATCGGCACGCCGCGCTCCAGGTCCGCGGGCGAGGTCCGCGCCAGCAACGCCCCGGCGGCCAGCGCCTTGATCGTGCTGGCGTAGGCGAACCGCTCGTCGGCCCGGTGCTCCAGCGTCCGGCCGGAGCCGGTGTCGACGGCGAAGACGCCGAGCCGCGCGTCGAACCGCTCCTCCAGCGCGGCGAAGGCCCCGGCCACGTCAGCGGCGGGTGTGCTCGTCGCGGCCGGGGTCGACGTCGGTGCCGGTGTAGGCGCGGCTTGCGGCGAGCTGCAGGCGGCCACGGCGAGGAGGACGCCCGCCAGACCAGCCCACCGTCGGGCACGGGTGGGCAGCGGCACGCCGACGTCCTACCCGAGCCAGGCCTCGACCGCGCCGAGCTGGGAGTGGGTGAGCCCGACGGCCAGGTCCGGCGCGACCACCAGCACGTGCGGGTTCGCGGCCAGCCAGTCGCCGGTGTCGTCGGCCTGCTCGGCGAGGTCGTCGTCGATCCACACGATCCGCCGGTCCGGCTCCGCCGCGGCGACCTCCTGCGCGACGGCCAGCTTCCACCAGCCGGACGCGCCGTCGAGCGACCCGAGGAAGCCGGTCGGCGCGGAGTCGGCACGGGCGTGCGTCTTCAGCCCCCGCGGCAGGCCCATCGGCTCGGCCAGCAGCCGGTCGGCGTCGGTGGTCCAGGTGGTCAGCCACTGGATCTCCACCCGGCCCGACTCGTGCAGCTCCCGCAGGCGCGCGGTGATCGTCGGGTCCCACGACAGCCGGAAGCCGTTGAACGTGCCCTGCCGCCAGCCCTCGGGCAGCTGCCGGCGTGGCGAGTTCAGCACGCCGTCGACGTCGAGCAGCAGGATCGGACGGTCCCCGGTCGCACCCATGGCCGGTTCCTACCCCCGGAAGCCAGGACCAGGGCCGTGGTGATCCGAGCCGGCATGGGGCAGCATCGGCGCCCGCTGCACGAGACCACCAGGAGGAGCAAGCATGTCCGTCGTCCTCACCAAGGGCGGGAACGTCTCGCTGTCCAAGGAGGCCCCCGGCCTCCGCGCCGTCGACGTCGGCCTCGGCTGGGACGTCGCCACCTTCTCGGCCGCCGAGTACGACCTCGACGCCTCGGCGATCATGGTCGACGCCCACGGCAGGGTGACCCCGGGCGACGAGGGCTTCGTCTTCTTCAACAACCTGCGCAGCCCCGACGGCTCGGTCGTGCACACCGGCGACAACCTGACCGGTGAGGGCGAGGGCGACGACGAGGTCATCCAGGTCGACCTCGGCGCCGTACCGCCGTTCGTGCAGAAGATCGTCTTCGCGGTGTCCATCTACGACGCCGACAACCGCCGGCAGAACTTCGGCGGCGTCCGCAACGCCTTCATCCGCGTCGTCGACCAGGTCACCAACCGGGAGATCACCCGCTTCGACCTCACCGAGGACGCCTCCATGGAGACCGCGATGGTCTTCGGCGAGCTCTACCGCCGCGACGCCGACTGGAAGTTCCGCGCCGTCGGCCAGGGCTACGCCTCGGGGCTGCGCGGCATCGCCCAGGACTTCGGCGTCAACGTCGCCTGAGCCCACGGGTGCCCCGGCCGCCAGCGCGGCCGGAGCACCGGCGTCTCAGCCGACGAGGACGACGAGGTCGGCGTGGTCGTCGACCTCCAGGCACGCCGCGCCGGCGGCCAGCGTCCGGCCGTCCGCGGACAGCGCCGGCGCGGTGGCGCTCCCGGTCGCGCACAGCGGGACGTCGGCCACGACCGCGCCGGTCGCCAGGTCCACCGTGGCCACGCCCGCACCGCCGCCGGGCCACGAGTGGGACAGGTACACGTGGCCCCCGCCCGGCTCGGGGACGAGACCGTGCGCCGTCCCGGCGAGGACCGTGCTCGCCTCCACGGCGCCGTCCCGCACGGTCACCAGCCGCGCCTCGCCGGTCTCGTACCCGCCGTCGAGCACGGAGGCCAGTACGGTCCCGTCCGCCAGGACCGCCACCGCGAAGCCGATGCCCGGCTCCCGCTCGAGCACGTCGACCGGCTCGCCGACCGGCTGCAGGTCCTCGTCGTAGCGGACCACGAGCACGTCCTCCCCGCCGCCCGCGGCGTCGCGGTCGACCGTCACCAGCGCGACCAGCCCGCCGTCCGGGTGCGGGGCGATCTCCACGTCGGACGCGTAGCCCGGGTCGTCCACCCCCAGCGGCGCGCTCGCCACGATCTCCCCGCTGGCGACGTCGATCCGCACCACGCGGCTGGTGAAGCGCCCGTCGACGTACCACTGCAGGACGCCGTGCAGCGTCTCGCCGTCGGGGGAGAGGACGGCGCTGATCGCGTCCGGGGTGTCCAGTTCGGGGTCGGCCTCCACGGGCACGACCTCCGGCTCGTCGGCGCCGGGTGCGAGCACCGCGAGGACGAGGTCCTGGCCGTAGGGGTCCTCGCGCCGGCGTGGGTCACCGGGCTCGATCAGGACGACGCCGGTCGTGACCACCGTGCCGTCGGGCGCGACCTGCACGTCGTCGGCGGCGGCGAAGGGCCCGCCCTCGGTGGCGGCGCCCGCGGGAAGACCGCCGCCGTCGCCGGGCACGAGCTCCAGCAGCACGCTGGAGTGCTCGAGGGGGTCCGCGCTGGTGAGAAGGACGACGAACCCGCCGTCGGGGGTGGCGGCGACGTCCTGGGCCTCCAGCCCGTGTCCCAGCTCGGCGTCGGCGTCCACCCGCCCGACCTCCTGGGTGAGCGGGCCGGCCGCCGTCGGGGCGATCCTCCCGACGACGGTGGACGAGCAGCCGGCCAGCAGGAGGGCGGAGCCGAGCAGCGCGGCGGTGCGGGTGCGCACGGGGGACTCCTGTCGTGGAGGTGGGTCAGCCGAGGAGGAAGGCCAGCTCGTGCGTGTCGTCGTCGCCGTGGCAGGCGGCGGTGGCGGCCAGCGTCCGGCCGTCGGCGGCGAGGGCGAGCGGGTCGGGGGAGCCGTCGGCGCAGGTGGGGACGTCGGCGACGGTCCCGCCGGTGGCCAGGTCGACCGTGGCGACGCCGGAGCCGGCACCGGGCCGCCCGTGCGCCAGGTACACGTGCTGCCCGCCCGGCTCGACGGCGAGGTCGACCCCCGTGCCCGGCAGGACCGTGGTGGCCTGCACCGCGCCGTCCCGGACGGTGACCAGCCGCGGCTCGCCGGTGTCCCACTCGCCGGCCACGACGGAGACGACGACGGCGCCGTCGGGCAGCACGGCGAGCGCGTAGCCGGTGCTCTCCTCCTCGTCGACCACCTCGACCGGGTCGCCGAGCGGCTGCAGGCCGGCGTCGTACTGCACGAGCACGGCGCCGTCGACGTCGCCCTCGGGGTCCCGGTCGGTGGTCACGAGCGCGGCGAGGCCGCCGTCCGGGCGCAGCGCGACGTCGTAGGCGATGGCCGTCCCCGGTGTCTCGACGCCCAGCGGCGCGCTCGCGGTGACCTCGCCGGTGGCGACGTCGACGGCGGCCAGCCGGTTGACCGTGTCGCCGTCGACGGGCCAGCGCAGGCTCGCGTACAGCGTGCCGCCGTCGGGGGAGAGGACGCCGGTGCCGAGGTCGGGGGTGCCCAGCTCGGGGTCGGCGGCGATGCGGCGGAGGTCGGGCTCGTCGCTGCCCGGCTCGAGGACGATCAATGCCAGGTCCTGCTCGCGGCCCTCGCCGCTGGTGTCCGCGGGGACGACGGGCGCGAGGGCGACCACCGTGCCGTCCGAGGCGACGTGCACCTCGCCGAGGTCGACGGCCGGCGGACCCTCGGTCACCTCGCCGACGGCCAGTTCGCCGTCGCCGGGGACGAGCTCGACGAACACGCTGCGGTGGTTGCTGGCGAGGTCGCCGGTGAGCAGGACGACGAAGCCGCCGTCGGGGGTGGCGGCGACGTCGGCGAGGCGGACGTGGCCGTCGACCTCCGCGTCGACCTCGACCTGCGCGAGGAGCTCGGCAAGCGGCCCGGCGCCGGCCGGGCCGGCGTGCTCGGCGGTGCCGACGACGGAGGACGAGCAGCCGGCCGCGAGGACGGCGGTACCGAGCAGCGCGGCGGCGCCGATCCGGGGCGAGCGCATGGTCCGGACTCCTGGGGTGCGGTGGGCTGGTGCCCGCACCCTGTTCGCCCGTCCTTGCGGAGGCCTTGTCGCTCGCCTGCACCCGCTTCACCGCGCGGCAGCGCGATCCGGGGAGATGCAGCCGCACGTGGGGCTCAGAGAGGGCCGAGCAGGTCCTCGAGGTCGAAGGCGGCGTGCACGGCGGCGGTGAGCGCGGTCTCCTGCTCCGGCCTCAACCGCCCGATCTGACGACCCAGAGCCGTTGCCGGCACGGTGACGATGTCGTCGCAGCTCACGACACTCGGGTGGTCGAGGCCGTTCCCGGGCCCGACGGGCACCTCGGTCGACAGCCCGCGGATCCTGCTGGTGATCGGGGCGACGGTGACCCGTGACAGGTGCGGACGTACCAACTCTCGGGTCAGCACGAGGACGGGACGGGTCTCGTCGAGCTGGGCGAGGTGGATCGGCCGCATCAGTCGAGGTCGTCGAGCGGTGTCCGGGCGGCGAGCTCGGCCAGTGTGTCCAGGTCGTCGGCCTCGGAGTCCGCAGCCAGGATGGCTGCATCCCGGGCCGCGATCTCGCGGCGCTGCTGACGCCGGAGCGCCTGACTGACCACGGCGGCGCGGGACGGCGCCCGGCCGTCAGCCACCAGCTGGTCGATGAACGCCACGAGCTCCTCAGGGAGGCGGACGGCGATCTGAGTGCTCACGGGGTTCATGGTACCGAATTGGGATGCGCGGTGATACCACTCATCTGTCGCAACGGACGACGGCTCTTCTCCGAGCCGTTGGGCGACCGCCCCAGGGCATTCGAACGGGGCGAGGCGGTTCCGTAGCGTCAGGGCGTGCAGACGCCCGACCCGGACCTCCTGGCCCTCGTCGACCGCCACCGCCACCACATCGAGCGCGGGGCGACGGTGGTGGTCGTCCGGGGGCACGAGGTCCACCTCGGCGACATCGAGGCACGGAGCGTCCTCTTCCGCCGCGACGACGGGCTCTACCAGGTCGACCGCTCCAGTCGGGGGGAGCGGTGGTTCGAGATGGAGGCGCAGGACCTCACTGAGGTGGAGCTCCTGGTCGTCGAGCGCTTCTGCTCCTCGGTGCACCGGCACCCCGACGCCTGGCGCTTCGACGTCGTGCGGCGTGGGGACGGCCGCGTCGAGGTCCGCCAGGACGGCCGCCTGCGAGCTGCCTTCGCGGACCTGCACGGCGCCCGCGCCTTCTCCGGTTTCGCCGCCCTGACGCCGGCGGAGCTGCTCGTCACCCCGCCGCGGGTCGGCTGGACGGGGTGGGTGCCGCCGGTCGACCAGGAGACGCGCGGCCTCCTCGACCGGCTGCGGGACGTCCGCCCGCTGGCCGTCGACGAGGACCGCTGCGAGGTGCGCCTGGACGAACGCCGGATGGGCGCTCGCCTCACCCGGGTCGGCGGCGTGTGGCACGTGTGGGAGGGCAACGACTACTCCGTCCCGGATCCGCCGACCCTCGTGACGCCGTCGGCTGCCGTTCTCCAGCGGTACCTGCTCATCCGCTTCTCCGGCGACCCGACTCTCGGGAAGCCCCTCGGGGAGCTGGTCCGCGACGGCGTCGTGGTCGCCCGTGGCGTCGGCGTCACCAGCGCCCTGGTCCGCGCCGTCGGGGACGGCGTGGGGCGGGTGTGACGACCGGGTCCTGACCGACGGCCCGGCTGCCGATGCGTCAGGGGAGCGGCGGACGAACCACGACCCCCGGCGCTCGGGGAGTGCAACGCACATGGCTGGACGACGACGACTCCAGGACCGTCTCGCGGTCCTCGGTGGCGCGCGGCCCGACCTGCTCGAGGCCGCGCCCGGCGCGCGCCCGCGCTTCGCCGCGCTCGGCGGCGTCCTGCTGAGCACCGGCGGCCTCGCCGTCGCCTCGGCGTCGTTCGCGCTGCACATGGCCCTCGGCGTCTGGGGGCCGTTCGCGCTGGTGCTCGGGCTCGGCTGGGGCGCCGTCGTGGTCAACCTCGACCGGATGCTGCTCGTCGGCATGGCGCACGACGCCTCGCTCAAGCGCAACCTCGCCCTCGCCGTCCCGCGCGTGGGCTTGGCGCTGATCCTGGGCGTCGTCGTCGCCACGCCCCTGACGCTGCAGGTGTTCCACAAGGAGATCGACGCCGAGATCACGGTCATGCAGGCCGAGGCCGCGGACGCGTACCGGCAGTCGCTGGAGTCCGACGCGCGCTTCGCCGGCCTCGCCGAGCTGCAGGAGCGGGTGACGCGGGGGCAGGACGTCGTCGCCACCGGCGGGCAGAGCGACCCCGCGCTGGCCGCCGTGCAGGCCGACGTCACCGCCACGCAGGCCGCCTACGACGCCGCCCTGGCCACCCAGCGCGACCTCGAGGCGCGCGCCCAGTGCGAGCTCGACGGCACCTGCGGCACCGGCGACGCCGGCACCGGGGAGGCCTACCTGCAGGCCCGCGCCGCCGCGGACGCGCAGGCCGCCGTCGTCGCCTCGGCCCGGACGGCGCTCGACGACGCGCAGGAGACGGCGTCCGACGCCGAGTCGCGCAGCGCCGACCTCGCCGCCGCGTCGCTGGCCACCGACCAGGCCGAGCTGACCCGGCTGACCGCCGAGCTCGACCGGCTGCAGGCCGCGTTCGACGCCACGAACGAGGGCTCCGGCGGCATCCTGCTGCGGCTGGAGGCGCTCGACCGGCTCAGCGACAGCAACGCCACGCTGGCGGTCGCCAAGTCCATGCTGTCGCTGCTGTTCATGTGCGTGGAGATCCTGCCGGTGCTCATGAAGGTGCTGCTCAACTTCGGCCCGCCGACCGCCTACGACAAGCTCGCGGCGCTCCGCGACGGCGGCGACGTCGAGATCGAGGAGCTGCAGCAGCAGTCGCGGCGCACCGTGGCCGAGGCGAAGGAGGAGCTGCTGGTCATGGCCGAGCAGGAGCGCCTCGACCGGCAGAAGGCCGCCATCCGCGCCCGCCACCTCGCCGCGCTGGCGCAGGCCCAGGTCGAGGCCGAGGAGGCCGCCCGCCCGGCGCCGCAGCCGGCCCCGCGCCGGTCGAGGAGCCCGCCCGACAGCTCTGGGACACCGGCCCGATCCGGCTGGCCCGCTCGGCCGCGCGGACCATCCGCCCGTCCCGCCGGCCGGGCAACCGGGTTCCGACCGGCGTCTGACGCCGACCGGCACCACGCACCGAGGCGTGCACTTCCGCGGAAGTGCACGCCTCGGTGCGTCATCGGGCGGCGGTCGACGTCCGGCCTGGCCGGCGGTGTGCGCTCAGGGCGCGTTCCGGGCCGAGGACACGCCGGGAGTGCACATCATCGAGGGGCCGCCTGAGACGGAGTGCGCTCAAGCCGGGTTCTGCTGTGCGGAACGCGGCCTCTGCGCACACCGTCCAGTGCACTCCCGCCGAAGCGGAGCAGCCGAGAGTTCCTCATCGCGCCGGGCCGCTTCTAGCCAGAACTCTGGCTAGAGTGGTCGCGTGACGACCATTCCGCTCAGCGAGGCCAAGGACAAGCTGTCGGCGCTGGTCGAGGCCGCCGAGAAGACGCACGAGATCGTCACGATCACCCGCCACGGACGGGAGGCCGCCGTCCTCATGGCGAAGGAGGATCTCGACTCGCTGCACGAGACCCTGTTCTGGCTCTCGCAGCTCGGCGTCCGCGAGGACGTCGAGGAGGCGCGCGCCGAGGACGAGCGCGACGAGACCTCCTCCGGTGAGGAGCTGAGAGCCGAGTTCGGCCTGGACGGGTGACCGCACCGTTCGAGCTGCGGGTCTCCTCGGCGGCTCGGCGTCAGCTCGGACGCCTGGCTCCGAAGGTGGCGGCAGCCGTGGTCGAGTTCCTCACGGGGGTCCTGTCTCAGAACCCCCTGCGCCTGAGCAGGCCGTTGAACGGGGACCTCGCCGGGCTGCGCAGTGCGCGGCGGGGCGACTACCGCGTCCTCCTCGAGGTCGACGAGGACCGTCGCCGCGTCCTCGTGGTGCGCGTCGCCCACCGGTCCGACGTCTACCGCCCGCCGGCGCCGTCCGGGCGGAGTGACGCCCGGTCCCCGGCCGCACGCCCGAGCCGCTCCCGGACGCGAGCCGCACGAGCTCCGTCAGAGCCCGGCGCCGTACTGCGGGCAGTAGGCCCCGACCGCGGCGCCCACGATGGTCCCGGCGTCGCTCGCCGTCACCAACCCGGACGAGAGGACCATGACGCCGGCGTCGTCCACGTCGCCCTGTCCGGTGGAGACGTAGGCGCAGACGAGCCGCCCGACCTCGATGACCTCGTCCTCGTCGTCACCCGGGGCGAGCAGCCCGGCGGCGGACAGGGTGCCGAGGTACCGGGCATCGGCCTCCGGGCTGACGTCCATGACCTGTTCACCGGGCCGGGGCAGGGCCCTGGTCGCCGTCGTGGTGGCGGTGGAGGGCTCCGCAGGCCGGGACCCGTCAGGTGCACCTGTGCTGGTCGCCGCGGCCGTCGGCGGCGGCGCGGCCACCGTGTCCTCGCCTCGCAGCACGACGAGCGTCACGGCGACCGCGGACGCGAACACGGCCATCGCGAGCGCGGTCACCACGACGGCGGTCCGCCTCGACAGCATCCTCGGGGTCCCGTGCACCGTTGCCGTCCGCGAGCTCAGTCGAGGGAGTGCTGAGGGCACAGGGAGACGATCGCGGCGCTGGTGACCTCGGAGGACTGCCGCGAGGTCATGCCGGAGGAGACGCCGATGCTGACGATGCGGGCCAGCGTCTGGTCGCCGTTGCCGTAGGTGTCGAGGTAGTCGCAGGTGACGTCGCCGATCTCGACGAGAGTCGCGTCGTCCACCGTCCTGAACGCGAGGTCGGTGCTGCGGAGGAGCCGCAGGTACTCGTCGTAGTCCGAGGTGTCCGGTGCGGCCGCCTCATCGGCCTGGCCCCGGGCTGCCTCCGCCTCCCGGGCCCGATCGGACGCAGCGGCCGCCGCCGCCTCCGCCTCGGTGGCCTCGACGCCGAGGTTGTCGACCCCCCGCTGGGCGTCGCGCAGGTCGGTGGCCTGCTGCTCGTCCTCGGCGCGCTCTGCGGCAGCCAGGTCGGACGCGGTCGAGCGCGAGTCGAGCAGGAGCGCGGTGAGGACCCCGACCCCCATCACCAGGACGGCGGTCACGACGGCGAGCGCGACGACCAGGCCGGTGCGCCGGCGCACGGGCGCGGGCGGTACCGGGACGAACGGCGTGCCGTCGCCCACGGTCTGCCAGGGGCCGGGCCCGACCTGCGGCGGTACGGGTGCTCCGGGGAAGGGCTGGGACATGGTGTCTCCGGTTCGAGGACGCAGCGGGACGGTCCGGGCCACGCTGGAGGGAGTCGCGGTGTGAGGCAGGGCCGACACCCGCCGTCGGCGGGAGCCGGTGGGGTCAGGAGCCGTACTCGGGACAGAGGATCTGGGTGGCGGCGGTGACCAGGAGGATCGCGTCGTCGACGGCGTACGTCGCGGTGGCCCGGTCGAAGGCGTCCGAGAGGTCCGCGGGGGTCCCGGCCGTGGAGTCGAGGTAGCTGCAGACGTCGCGTCCCCGCTGCAGCAACTGGGCGTCGGTCGCGCTCGTCATGGTCTCGGTGGCACGGAGGGCGTCGACGAAGGTCTGCGCGTCCGCCGCGGCGGCGTCCGCGTCCGCCTGCTCGCGAGCGGCGGACGCGTCCTCGGCGGCGCGCTGGGCGGCCTCGGCCGTGGCGATGCGGCGCTCGGCGGCGGCTGCACCCGCCTCGGCGTCGCTGATCCGCTCCTCCAGCTGACCGCGCTCGTCCCGGACGGCCTGCAGTTCCTCCGCCTGCTGGCGGTCCTCGGCAGCCTCCGCCGCGGCGAGTGCGTCCGCCTCACCCCGGGCGCTGACCACCAGCGCGGTCAGGACGCCGGCCGCAGCCAGCAGCAGGACGACGGCGGCCGACAGGGCGACGACGAGGCGGTTGCGCCCCCTGTCCCGTGCCGCGCCGTCCGCCGGGGCGGGCTCCGGCACCGCGAACACCGCGGTCCCGGTCCGCTCGCCGTAGGCGACGGCGTCCTCGGAGCCGGGGGGAAGCGCCGGCACCCCGCCCTCGCCCGCCGCGAGGTGTGAGGGCGGGGCGGCCGGGATCGGGGACTCCGAGGTGGGCTGGGACATCGCTGCCCTTCCGAACGGGACGCGGCGACACCGCGACGTGGTCTCGTCATGGGGTCCGCAGCGCGTCCACGCACACGTGGACAGCAGGGGGCGGCGTGCCGACCGGCGCGTCGTCCCCTTCCCGTCCTCCTCGGACCCGCTGTCGCGCCGGGAACAGCGCGGGCAGCAGTGTGTCAGCGGTCGACGACGGAAACGGGCCGGTACCGATCTCGAACGAGTCACGACTCGTCACCCCCGACCCACGAGGGCCGACGCGTCCTGAGCGCCCGGCGTCAGCCTCCGGCCAGGCGCTCCAGTGCCGCGGTGAAGCTGGCGTTCCACAGGCCGAGGTGGGGCCAGCGCTCGGCGACGTGCGCCGTCGCCTGCTCGACCGACATCCCCTGCTCGCGCACCAGCCAGCCGCGCAGCACCAGGCCGGTCCGCGAGGCGCCGCCGTGGCAGTGCACGAGCACGCGATGCCCCTCCGCGTGCAGCGCGGACAGGTCGTCGAGGACGTCGGTGAGCATGACGTCGAGGTCGACGTTGTACTCGTTGTCCGCGATGTAGGCCATCCGGTGGTTCGTGTGCGGGAACGGCTCGCCGAGCCGGCACAGCGAGATGACGGCGAAGTCCTCGTCCGAGTACCGCGCGCCGTCGAGGTTGCCCGCCCAGATCCCCGGCAGGACCTCCACCGGGCCGATCCGCGGGATGACACCGGGGTCGTACGACGGCACCGGCTTGCCGTCCAGCGCCGCCGCGAGCTGCTGCAGGTCGGCCAGCCGCCAGACGCGGTCGCCGTGCCCGGGGATCCGCCCGTGCACCGCCGAGGACCACCGCATCGGGATGCCGCCCATCCCGTACACCGCCCCGGCCAGGCCGCCGGCCACGCAGGCGACCGTGTCGGTGTCGCCGCCGAGGTCGAGCACCAGGCGCAGCACCTCGGCGAAGTCGCGCCCGTGCCGCAGCGCCCACAGCGCCTGCCCGAGCGTCGGCCACACCGCGCCGTTCGACTCGGTCGCGATCGAGGGCTCCCAGTCGGGAGCCAGCACGGTCGCCCACCGGTCGCGGTGCTCCTCGGTCACCAGCGCCACGGCGGTGGGGACGGCGGCCAGCGGGTCGCCGCCGTCGAGCGCCACCCGCACCAGCTCGTGGAAGACGGCGCAGCCCTCGCCGGCCGACGGATCGCCGTGCGTGAGCGCCGAGATCCGCCGGGCGGCGTCCACCGTCGCGTCCGTCCCGGACCGCGAGAACCAGATGGCCGCCGGCGTCGTCCGCATCAGCGACCCGTTGCCCGCCGCGTGCCCCGACCGCGCGA
The DNA here is from genome assembly GCF_003182485.1 of Geodermatophilus normandii. Classification (NCBI taxonomy): domain Bacteria; kingdom Bacillati; phylum Actinomycetota; class Actinomycetes; order Geodermatophilales; family Geodermatophilaceae; genus Geodermatophilus; species Geodermatophilus normandii. The sequence continues at coordinate 2,721,769 of NZ_QGTX01000001.1, forward strand.
AGTGCTCGGCGGCCGCGCGGTCCCACGGCAGTCCCGACGACAGCACCGCCCGCGTCTGGTTGCCGATGTCCGGCGGGTCGGCGTCGGCCCACTGGCGGAAGCGGTCGAAGACGTCGCCCTCGTCGAGCCGGCCCCGCTCGACCAGCGACCCGGCCACCAGCAGCGCCATCTGCGTGTCGTCGGTGAACTCGCCCGGCTCCCACCCCAGGGGGCCGCCGCCGCACATCTCGGTGGCGGCCCCCCGGGCCGGGACGGGGAAGCGGGCCGAGAACGCCCCGGGCGGGCCGAACTCGAACGGTGCCCCGAGCGCGTCTCCTACGGCCGAGCCGACGAGCGCCCCCGCCACCCGGTGGGACCGGTGCAGTCCAGCAGTCACGGGCGCCAGTCTGCGCGACGCCCCTCAAGCAGCCATCAGCGCTACAAAGGCCCTCCTCCTCCGGCGCGGAAGGCGCCGATCACGGTCGGCGCGTGAGACCGTCCCGTCTCGATGTACCGCACCGACGGCTCCCTGGTCCTGAGCCCCACCGACCTGACCCGCCACCAGGCCTGCCCGCACGTGACGACGCTCGACCTGGCCGTCGCCGACGGCCGGTTGACGCCGCTCGCCGAGGGCCCGACCGACCACGCGGCGCTCATCGCCGACCTCGGCACCGAGCACGAGATGCGCTACCTCGACGCGCTCGAGGCCGAGGGCCGCACCGTCGTCCGCATCCCGGCGCGGTTCGACGCCGCGGGCCGCCGCGAGGCCGAGGCGCTGACGCTGCAGGCCATGCGCGACGGCGTCGACGTCATCTCGCAGGCCTCGTTCTTCGACGGCGTCTGGGGCGGCGCGGCCGACTTCCTGCTCAGGGTCGGCACCCCGTCGCAGCTGGGCGACTGGTCCTACGAGGTCGCCGACGCCAAGCTCGCCCGCCGCGTCAAGGTGCCCGCGCTGCTGCAGATGGCCACCTATGCCGAGCGCCTCGCCGTCCTCCAGGGCCGCTCCCCCGACCGCGTCTGCGTGGTCACCGGCGACGGCGTGACCAACCCGTGGCGGCTGGTCGACGTCGCCGCCTACGCCCGCCGCGCCCGACGCAACCTGACTGCGTTCGTCGCCGACCCGCCGGTCACCGAGCCGGTCCCGACGTCGTACTGCAACCAGTGCACGTGGAAGCCGCGCTGCGACGCCGAGCTGCTGGCCGCCGACGACCTCAGCCTGGTCGCCGGCATGCGCCGCGACACCCGCGAGGCCCTGCGCGCCGCCGGCATCGCCACCCTCGAGCAGCTCGCGCAGGCGGACCCCGGGACGCTCAGGGCCGCCCGCATCGGCGCGGCCACCCGCACCCGGCTGCAGGAGCAGGCGCGCCAGCAGCTCGACGAGCGCCGCACCGGCGTCCCGAGCCGCACGCTGCTGCCGCCGTCGGGACCCACCGGCCTGCTCCGGCTCCCCGAGCCCAGCCATGGCGACCTCTACCTCGACTTCGAGGGCGATCCGCACTCCGCCGACGGCGCGGGCCTGGAGTACCTCGCCGGCATCGGGGACCGGCAGGGGCGCTTCACCGCACTGTGGGCGCACGACCCCGCCGCCGAGAGGCAGATGGTCGCCGACCTGATCGACCTGGTCATGGCCGCGTGGGAGGCCGACCGGGACATGCACGTCTACCACTACGCCGCCTACGAGGTCAGCGCACTCAAGCGGCTCACCGGCCGATATGGCGTCCGGGAGGCCGAGCTCGACCAGCTGCTGCGCGCCGAGCGGTTCGTCGACCTGTATCCCGTGGTCAAGCAGTCGATGCGGATCAGCAAGGGCTCGTACTCGATCAAGAAGGTCGAGGCGTTCTACGGCCGGCAGCACACCGGCGACGTCGCCGACGCGATGAGCAGCGTCATCGCCTACGAGCAGTGGCTCGCCGACCGCGACCCGAAGCGCCTCGAGGCGATCGAGCTCTACAACAAGGACGACGTCGACTCCACCCGCGAGCTGCACGACTGGCTGGAGACGCAGCGCGAGGAGCTGGTGCGCCAGTACGGCGACCAGCCGCGCCCGCTGCTGCCCGAGGCCACCGGCCCGGCGCCGCGGTCGGAGGCGGAGGTCGAGGAGCTGGCCCTGGTCGAGCGGCTGCAGGAGGCTGGGCACGGCCTGCTCGGCGACCTCGTGCAGTGGCACCGCCGCGAGGCCCGCCCCGGCTGGTGGGAGTTCTTCGCCCGCGCCGACCTCGACGACGCCGCGCTCGTCGAGGACGGCACCGCCCTCGGCCAGCTGTCCCCGCCGGTCGAGATCGGCCAGGAGAAGCGCTCCAAGCTCTACGAGTACCGGTTCCCGCCACAGGACACGAAGCTCTCGGCGGGGTCCACGGCCGTCGACGTCGACCAGCGGGTCAGCGTGGGCACCGTCGTCGCGCTGGACGCCGTCGCGGGGCGGGTCGTCGTCAAGACGGCGAAGCCGGCCGTCGCCGCGCGCGGCCTCGGGCCGAGCGGTCCGCTGGACGACAAGGGCATGCGCGCCGCCATCGCCGCGACCGCCGACGACGTCCTCGCCGGCCGGGACTGCCTCGGGCAGGCGCTGCTCGAGCGGCGGGTGCCCGCGGACTGCCGGCGGCTGCCGGGGGAGGAGGCCGGCGACGCCGTCGTCCGGCTGGGGCTGCGGCTCGACGGCGAGGTGCTCGCCGTGCAGGGCCCGCCCGGCAGCGGCAAGACGCGCGCCGCCTCGCACCTGATCCGCGCGCTGCTCGACGCCGGCAAGAAGGTCGGCGTCACGGCCACCTCGCACGCCGTCATCGGCAACGTGCTGTCGGCCGTCGGCCGGCCGGCGCTGCAGAAGTGCGAGGAGAAGCAGGCCTGCGGAGCGCCGGGCGTGGAGTGGTCGAAGGACGGCAAGGAGGTCGCCTCCCGCCTGCTCGACGGCGACGTGTCGCTGGTCGGCGGGACGGCGTGGTTCTGGACGCAGCCGGACCTGGCCGAGGCCGTCGACGTGCTGGTGGTCGACGAGGCGGGGCAGTTCTCGCTGGCCAACGCGGTGGCGGTGGCGCGGTCGGCGCGGTCGCTGGTGCTGCTCGGCGACCCGCAGCAGCTCGCCCAGCCGACGCAGGGCGTGCACCCGGGGGAGTCCGGGCTGTCGGCGCTGGAGCACCTGCTCGAGGGGCACCCGACGGTGCCGCTCGGGCGCGGGATCTTCCTCGACAAGACCTACCGGATGCACCCGGCGCTGACCGCGTTCGTGTCCGACCTGGCGTACGAGGGCCGGCTGGAGTCGGCGGCGCTGCGCGAGCGGATCACCGTGCGGCCGGGCGGGCTGGTGTCGGGCTCGGGGCTCGCGGTGCGGGAGGTCCGGCACACGGTGCCGTCGTCGGCGTCCTCGGCGGAGGAGGCGGCCGAGGTGGCCGCCGTCTGGCGGTCGCTGCAGGGCGTCGGCTGGGTGGACGCCGAGGGCGCCGAGCGGCCGATCGGTCCCGACGACGTCCTGGTCGTGGCGCCGTACAACAACCAGGTGGCGCTGATCCGCTCGCTGCTGCCCGACGGCGCGCGGGTGGGCACCGTCGACCGGTTCCAGGGCCAGGAGGCGCCGGTGGTCGTCTACTCCACGACGTCGACGTCGGCCGAGGAGGCGCCGCGCGGGGTGTCGTTCCTGTACGACCTCAACCGGCTGAACGTGGCGGTGTCGCGGGCCAAGGCGCTGGCAGTGGTGGTGATGAGCCCGCTGCTGCTCGACGCCGCCGTGCGGACGCCGGAGCAGCTGCGCCAGGTCAACGCGATGTGCCGGCTGGCCGAGATGGCCGGTGTCTGACACCGCGGAGCTCGCGGCGCTGGTCGGGGTGGCGCCCGACGTGCTCGTGCGGGCGCTGGGCGACGCCTGGACGGAGGTCCGCGGGCCCGAGCACGAGCGGTGGTTCGTGAGCGGCCGGCCGGCGCAGGTGGCGGTCGGCTGGGACGGGTTCGGCTTCACGCTGGCCCGTCCCGAGCCGCGGTGGGCAGGCCCCGCGGAGCTCGTGTGGGAGTTCGTGGCCGACCGCCGGTTCTCCTCCGACGAGGTGCTCTACGAGCGAGCGGCCCTCGCCGAGGCGGCCGAGGAGGTCGCCCGCAAGCGGCGCCGCACCTTCCGCTGGTGCCCGGTGTGCCGGCAGGTCAACGCCCGCGAGCGCGTCCACGACAACACCGGCCTCTGCATGGCCTGCGCCGAGCGCTACCTCGGTGTCCAGCACTAGGACGAGAGGAGCCGTTGGAGCCGTCGTGCCGGCTCACCGCGTTGTCGCGATGACGGACGTGACGCTCTCACCTTCCGATCCCGCCCGACATCCCTGATCTATATGTGGAAGGCAGGTGTCCACCGTGGCCAATGACGGCATCTTCCTGCGGTCCGCCGACGGCTTGAATGTCCTCAGAGCCCTGGGCGCAATTGCTCAAGCAGTTCGTCCACGGACTTCCCGTCCGCCTCGGCTGTTGCTGCCGGAGAGTCCTGGAGACTGGCCAAAGGCCAGTACTTCACTGCGTTGGCGGCATAGTCGAGCATCTGGCCGACGACCTCACGGCGGATGCGCGTATCGGACGATCGCTTGACTTCCACCAGCACCGGCACGCCCTCGCCGTCGACGAAGAGATGGTCGAGGCTGAACGTGCCGCCGCCGTCCTGAGCACTTGGCACCCCCATCTCTCGACGGATGAGCAGCAGGCGCCCCGACCCGGCAGAGTTCTGGCGCGCTGTCGAGACCAACCTAAAGGCCGGGCGGATCCGGATGCTGTTCGTCGCGGACGCCCTTCCCGCAGAGTTGGTGCGCATCATTGATTTCCTCAACGAGCAGATGAGTCCCGCGGAGGTTCTTGGCGTCGAGCTTCAGCAGTTCGTTGGAGACGGGCATACGGTCTATGTCCCGCGAGTCGTGGGTCGAACCAGTGGTGCTGTGGCCTCGAAGGGGGGGCGCCGCGCAGAGCGGCCAGTTGTGGGACCGGAACTCGTTCCTCGACGCAGCCGCAGCACGCTGCTCACCCGCTGAGGTGTCTCTGATGCGTCGCCTGATCGAGGACGTCGAAGGCCGTGGCCTGAAGATCAACCCCGGTCGGGGTGCCACTCCTGGCCTCTCGGGTTGGTATTCAGTAGCAGGTCAGCCCACTGGAGTCTGGGTGCTCAATGCAAACAATGAGAGCCCGAAGACACGGTCCTATGTCGTGCTGTATCTCGCGGACCTACTCCCGAGGGTGGGTGCCGACAGGCTCGAACGTGCTGCTCGGATCCTCGAGACGTTGCCGTCCATGGCCGGCAAGATCGGGCTTGCGCGGCAGAGCCAGTGGAAGAAGTACCCGTCGCTCTACCTAGCTGACATCGCCGGTAAGCCCACGGAGGAGAGGGTCCTCTTCGACGCATTGAACGAGCTCACAGCGGACGTGTGACTCCGTCGGGAGGCCAGGTCGACAACGAGGCGGGTGCTGGCCAGGACGTCAAGCGACCGGGGCCAGTAGCGGTGCCGGGGTGGTGATCTCCGACCCGTCGGGTCGCCAGGTGTGCCATCGGCCGTCGGGTTGTCGTTCGACGCGGAAGCCGTGGTGGACCTTGGTGTGGTGGCGTTCGCACAACAGTGCTGAGTTCTCGAGGCTGGTCTCGCCGCCGTCGATCCAGTGGACCAGGTGGTGGACGTCGCACCACCAGGTCGGTGCTCGGCAGCCGGCGAAGACGCAGCCGCCGTCGCGGAGCTCGGTGGCCCGGCGCAGGTGGCGGTCGGCGAGGCGGTGCGCGCGGCCGAGGTCGAGTGGGGCGCGGTCGGGGCCGAAGACGACGCGGGAGACGGCGCCGTCGCAGGCCAGCCAGCGGGCGCGGGCGGCGGAGAGCACGGTGCCCGAGCCCAGGGTGGCGGTGCCCTGGCCGGTGGCGGGGTCGGCGAGGTCGGCGAGGTCGATGCGGACCGCGACGTGGGGCTTGACCGTCCGCAGCGTCGGCAGGCTGCCGGCGGCCAGCGCGTTGTCGGCCAGTTGCACGAGGGCGTCACCGAGGCGCTGGGCGCGGGTCCGCTCGTCGCCGGCCGGGCGGTCGGCCTGGGTGAAGGACTCCAGGGCGACGGTGAACTTCTCCCCGCCGACGGCGTCCAGGCAGCCGTGGAGGGTGCGGGACCCGTCGGCGTGGGTGACCACCGTCAGCGAGCGGCCCTCGGTGGGGTCGGGTTCGGGGCCGTCGGGGTCGAGGTCGTCGCAGTAGCGCTGCACCACCGTCACCAGGTCGGTGTGCGGCTGCTCGACCGCGATCCCGGTGAAGACGGCGTCGATCACTGCCAGGTCCACGCCTTGCTCCGCGGCGGCGGCCAGCCGTGCCGGTGTGACCGCGCGTGCGGTGACCGCGACCTGCTCGGCGGACACCAGGCCGGCGTCGTGCGCCTCGGCGAGGGCGGGCAGGTGCGCCAGCGCCCGCCCGTTGCGCACCAGCCGCGACGCCTCGGAACCCGAGAGCCGGCAGTGCCCGCGCAGCCAGGAGGTCATCGACCGCTGCCCGTCCCGCTCGGGCGCCTGCGACAGCTCCGCCGCCCGCACCCGGCGGGCCAGGGCGGCGTCGATCCGGTTGCGCTCGGCGACCAGCGCGGCGACGCCGTCGAGGACGTCACCGCTCCCTGGATCACCCGAACACATGTACGAATTGTACGCCACCGCAGTGGTCCCCTCAACCTGAAACCGCAGGTCAAAGCGCTAATCGGTCAGGAGCAGAAGCTGTCGACGACCTCGTGGGTAGGGCGACCGGGATGGAACTCGACGACGCCACGGCCCTGAGGGCGGCGCTGCACGGCCACGTGCCACGGGCGGTCCGCACGCACTGGGTCGACGTCGACGGCGTCCGCTGGCCGCTGCGACAGGTGGTGACCCTTGCGGTCGCTGGCGACCGGAGCCGCGTCACCACCCGGGCTGCCCACCGGGCCCTGCGAGAGCTGGGCTTCCGGACGAGCGAGCGGACGGAGAGCTGGCGGAGCGAGGTCCCCAGCGTCACCCCGCTCCTCGACGCGCTGAACGCCGCGACGCCCGCAGACTTCCTCGCCGCCGGCCGAGCCGCGAGCAACGAGCCGGGGCTCTACAGCTGGTGGGCCGACGACCAGGGCGCGGCCGACCTGACCCGGGGTCTCGGGCACGAGGTGGTGCCGGGCCTCGTCTACGCGGGCCGCGCCGGGGGCATCCGGCCGAGCGGCGTGCGGTCGAGCAACACGCTGTGGGGCCGCATCGCCACGATGCACCTCGGTGGCCGCCGGCAGTTCTCCACCTTCCGGCTCACGCTGAGCGCCTGCCTGTCCCCGGAGGGCGGTCCGGCCGTCGACGGGCAGGAGCTGACCGGCTGGATGCACCGGCACCTGCGGGTCGCGGTCCTCCCGCTGCCGATCGAGTCGGTGGCGCCGGGGGAGGAGCGGCTGCTCGAGCTCGCCGACCCGCCCCTCAACCTCCGCGACGTCCCGAGGACCGACCTGCGCCGCGCGCTCACCCGCCGTCGGAAGGCCCTGCCCACCTGACACGGCGGCGCCCCGGCCACGAGGGCCGGGGCGCCGTCGAGAGCGTGCGTCAGGCGACGCGGCGTGCGCCCGCGTAGCTCGGCATCGAGTCCAGGTTGACCACGGCCACCGGCTTGCCGGCGGTCGAGGCGTGCACCATCTGGCCGTTGCCGATGTACATGCCCACGTGCGACACGGGGCTGTAGAAGAACACCAGGTCGCCCGGCTTGAGGTCGGCCTTCGCCACCGGGGTGCCGAACGTCGACTGGGCCTTCGAGGTGCGCGGGATCGTGATGCCCGCGGCCTTGTAGGCGTAGCTGGTCAGCCCGGAGCAGTCGAACGTGTTCGGGCCGGCGGCGCCGTACACGTACATGTCACCGCGCTGGGCCAGGGCGGTGTCGACGGCGATCTGGGCCGCGCCGTTGGGAGCAGGCGCTGGGGCGGCGGCCACGGTCGCGGTGGTGCCGACGCCCCCTGCAGCAGCGGAGGCGGGGAGGGGCGAGAGGGCGATGCCGGCCCCGGCGATGGCGGCGACGGCGACACCGCGGAACGAGCGACGAGCGAGGGACGTGCGAGTGGTCGTCATCGACGACGGTTCTCCTGTTCTCCACGGCCGCCTACCGGGTTAGCTGACGGGTTCGGACGGGGGAGTCGCCCGGCGCGACGGATCGCGCTCCACCCCAGGACTGCGGTGGGTCCCCGGCCCGGGTACCGGCTGGGTGCCGGCATCCGGTTCGGCGTGTCCGGCGGGTGTCACGCGGGTGGTGACGAGGGCCCCGGCCGGTCCGCGACGACGGTAGGGAGCGGTTGCGGGCCCCTCCACCGGACCGAGGCCGCGCCACGCCCGGGCCCGGCCTCCCGACTTGACGCCGGCCGCGGATCCGACACGCCACCGTCACCACCACGGACGGCGGCGCAGCACCCGGCCGGCGGCCGCCCGGGCGGCACGGACACGCCGGGCCCGACGAGAAAGGACGAGACGGTGCGCCCGCACTCCGGGTCAGCGGCCCGCCACGCCCGCGGAGGTCGCCGGGATCTCGACGGTTGGCCCGCCCGTTGTCGGGGCACCCGTTGGAGCAGTCGAGAGGAGGGAGCACCCCCATGGGCATGTTGAGGAACGTGATCGCCTCGGGCGTCGCCGCGAAGGTCGTCCAGGAGCTCCGGAAGCCGCAGAACCAGGCGAAGATCAAGCAGTTCATCCGGGACTACCAGGCCAAGAACAAGGGTGGCGGCACGCGACCGACCGGTCGCGGGTACTGACCCCGCACGCTCGACCGCGGCCCCCGTCCCTTCCGGGACGGGGGCCGCGGTGCGTCCCCGGCTTCGTGACCTCCGTTTCCGCCGCTGCGCATGAGACACCTGTGAGTGCTGAGGACGACTCCGTACCGATATGGGTCGTTCCGGGACGCGGCCGTGTCACTGTCCCGTGTGTCACGCCCGGTGGCGGTGCAGCAGACATGTGCAGCGACCCCCGCTTCTCGGGCTCTCACCCCCGGGGGATCCGATGACCTACTCTCCGCCGCTCCCGCAGCAGCCCGTGCCTGCTCCTGCCCCGAAGAAGCCGTTCTACAAGAAGGCCTGGTTCCTCGTCCTCGCCGCGATCGTCGTCATCATCATCGGCGTCAACGCGAACAAGGGCGGCGGTGCCGACACCGGTTCAGCCGAGGCTCCGGGCGACAACGGCGCGGCCAGCGCCGACTCCGGGGACGCCACCGAGGCCAGCGCCGTCGGCATCGGTCAGCCGGCGGCCGACGGCGACTTCCAGTTCGTCGTCAACGGCGTCGACTGCTCGCAGACCGAGCTCGGCGACGAGTACCTCAGCACGCAAGCGCAGGGGCAGTTCTGCATCGTCGACGTGACGGTGAGCAACATCGGCAGTGAGGCGCAGGGCTTCTTCGGTGAGAACGCCACCCTGCTCAACGCCGAGGGCCAGGAGTTCAGCGCCGACAGCGAGGCTGCCTTCTACCTGCAGGACTCGTCCTCGCTCTACGAGGAGATCAACCCCGGCAACACGCTCAACAGCAAGGTCGTCTTCGACGTCCCGGCCGGCATGACCCCCAGCGGCATCGAGCTGCACGACTCCGCGTTCTCCGGTGGCGTGACCGTCGCCCTGCAGTAAGCAGCGCTCAACCACAGGGGGTTCCGCCGACCGGCGGGACCCCCTGTGTCGTCTTCGAGCCATGATGTGGCCGGGCTCGCGAGCCCGGATCGGGGTGCAGTCGAGTTCCGTCCAGCAACACCCCGACCGGGGCGGACACGACCCGGTTCCCGGTGACGACGATGCTCCGGCGGACGGGGCGCGTGCACGGCGGGATGGTCCCGCCGTTCACGCGAACCGGTGCCGTCCCCGCCGGGGGCACGGGTGTGGGGGCGGCACCGGCCCACGGACAGGAGAGGCGCCGGCGCGCTCCGCATGACGGGAGCGGGGACGCCGGCGACGGCGCCGGGCCCGCGGCGGGCCGGGGCCGGGGCCGCGCGGGCGCCGGACCTCCGCGTCATGGACCGGGGCGGCCCGCGTCAGCGCCCGTCCGGACACCGTGCGTGACCGCCGACCCGTCGACGGCGGCGTCCCGGCGCGCCGCGTCATCCCGGCCCGGGGACGGCGTCGTCACCGGTGCAGGGGGATCGAGGGAGGCGAGCAGCGCCATGACGACGAGCAGCGCCACGACGACGAGCGGGACGACGAGCGGGACGACCGGCGGGGCAGGCGCGGAGCGGGCGGCCGCCCCCGGGGTCCCGGCTCCCCGGGGGTCGCAGGAGCGGCTCCAGCACGTGGAGGAACTCCGCCGGGCGGCGACCCACCTGGCGGCGGCACAGTTCCTCGAGAGCCGCGCCGACCGTTCGGCCAGCCCCGTGCTGGCGGGCCTGCTGCGCGACCGGGCCCGCGAGCGCCGCCGCAGGGGCGAGCGCATCCTCGTGCGGCTCGGGGTGCGGCCCGTGCGGGGCGGGCCGCCCGGGCAGCGGTGCTGAGCAGGCGGTTCCCCGCCGGGAGCGGGAGCGGAAGGGGAGGCGGAGCCGGGACGCGCGGCGTAGCTTTCCGCCATGGCCGCCGCGGGGCGGGCCGGCCCGGCCCAGGACGGGCCGTCGCCCGCCGAGATCACGGCGCTGATCCCGCTCGTCCGGCGGATCGTCGCCGCCCGGGTCCCCGACCACGCGACCGCGGACGACCTGGTGCAGGAGACGCTGACCCGGGTGCTCGCCGCGTCCGGGCGCGTCGAGCCGGGGATGCTCGAGCCCTACGCCATCGTGACGGCCCGCAACGTCGTCGCCTCCCTCTGGCGGGACCAGGACCGCCAGCGGCGCAACCAGCACCGCGTCGTCGACCTCCGCCCGCCGGAGGCGCCGGACGAGGACGTCCTCGTGCAGGAGGACCGCGAGGCGGTCACCGCGGCCCTGACCCGGCTGAGCGACCGGGAGCGCGCGACGCTGCTCGCCCACGAGGTGTCCGGGCAGGACACCCGGTCGCTCGCGGCGGAGCTGGGGTCCACGGCGGGCGCGGTGGCCGCCCAGCTCAACCGGACCCGCGCGCGGCTGCGGGTGGAGTACCTGCTCGTCCTCGAGAACACCGAGCCCCCGACCGACCGGTGCCGGCCGGTGCTGCTGGCCCTCTCCAGCGGCGACCGCCGCCGGCAGCGCGAGGTCGACGCCGCCCGCCACCTGCTCGAGTGCGACCTCTGCGCTCGGCTCAGCGAGCCGCTCGTGGGGCGGGGCCGGAACCGGGACGCCGACGTCCGCGTGCCCGTGCAGTCCGACGCCGACGTCGTGGCCGCCCGCTCGGCCGCCCGCGAGGCCGCGACCGGGATCGGCTTCCCCCCGACCGACCTGACCGCGATCGCCACCGCCGTGTCCGAGGTGACCCGCAACATCGTCAAGTTCGCCGACTCCGGCGAGGTCGTCATCGAGGTCCTGGAGGAGCCGCGGCCGGGGATCCGCATCGTCGCGCGCGACGTCGGTCCCGGCATCCCCGACGTCGACCGCGCCCTGCGCGACGGCTACAGCACCTACGACGGGCTGGGCCTGGGACTGCCCGGCGCCCGCCGGCTGATGGACGAGTTCGCGATCGTGTCCGAGGTGGGCCGCGGCACCACCGTGACCATGACGAAGTGGTGGGGAGAGCGATGACCGGCACGCAGGACGACGGCAACCGTGGAGGAGCCCGGGCCGAGTCCCCGCGGACGCTGGGCCCCGACGAGATGGCCCTGCTCCCCGAGCTCGTCGCGCACCTGCGCGAGCACCGCACGAAGCTGCGCCAGGAGTGGGCGTCCCGGATCCGCGAGGAGAACCTGCTGCAGGCCATGACCAGCCAGGAGATGTCGGCCGAGACGACCTCCGTGTACGACAACTACGTCGAGGTGCTCGAGACCGGCAGCGTGGCGGCGCTGCAGCAGTACGCCCGCGACCTCTCCGAGCGGATCATCCCGCGCGGCGTGGAGACCCACGAGGTCGTCGGCATCGTGCTGCTGCTGCGCGACGTGCTCGCCCGCTCGCTGTTCGAGAAGTACCAGCGCGACTTCGGCATGCTCAACCGGGTCCTGGACGCCTACGAGCCGGCCGCCAACCGCATCGCCAACACCGTCGCGGTCAGCTTCGTCGACGAGCGCGAGCGGGTCATCCGGCAGCAGCAGGACTCCATCCGGGAGCTGTCGACGCCGGTGCTCCCCGTCCGCGAGCGGCTGCTGATCCTGCCGATCATCGGGATCCTCGACAGCGAGCGCGCCCGGCAGCTGACCGTCCAGCTGCTCGGCGGCATCCGCACCCACCGGGCCAAGGTCGTCGTCATCGACATCACCGGCGTGCCCGGGATGGACGAGACGGTGGCCAACCACCTGGTCCAGACCGTCGACGCGTCCCGGCTGATGGGGGCCAGCGTCATCATCACCGGGCTCTCGCCGGACATCGCCCAGACCCTGGTCACCATCGGCGTCGACCTGAGCAAGATGGCGACGATCGGCGACCTGCAGGGCGGCCTGGAGGAGGCCGAGCGGATGCTGGGCTACGCGCCGGCCCGTCCCGAGGGAGCGCCGGCGCCATGACCGCCGGGCCACGGCTGTTCTCGATCCTGCGGCAGGGCGCCATCCTGATCGCCTCGATACACACCGCCCTGGACGACTCACAGCTGGAGCGGTTCCGGGCGGACCTGGTCGACCGGATCGGCCGGGACCGCGCCAAGGGCGTCATCATCGACGTCGCGGCCCTCGACGTCGTCGACTCCTTCGCCACCCGCACCCTGCGCGGCATCGCCGACATGGCGCGGCTGCGGGGCGCGCAGACGGTGATCGTCGGCTTCCAGCCCGACGTCGCGTTCGTCATCGTCCAGCTCGGCATGGACACCGGGTCCCTGGTGACGGCGCTGGACCTGGAGGAGGGACTCACCCACCTCGCCGCGGTGACCGGCGCGTCGATCGGCCCGGCGCGGTGACCACGATCGCGGACCTCCACCGTGACCACCGGGCGGCGTTCCTGCGCCACCTCGGCCGCCGCGAGGAGTCCGCGCTCGCCGCCGGCTACCAGCTGGGGCGCTCCGCGCTCGCTGCGGACATCAGCCTCCTGGAGGTGGTCCGCGTGCACCACGACGTCCTGCTGGAGGTGCTGCGCGACACCCCTCCCGACGAGGTGCCGGCGGTGGCCGAGGCGGCGTCGGACTTCCTGCTCGAGCTGGTCGCCAGCTACGACATGTCGCAGCGGCGTTCCCCCGGCGGCCGCGGCCGCCCCGGCTGACCGCCCCGCCTCGGGGCAGGACCTCAGGACCCGGAGGCGGCCGGGCCGAGCGGGACGGGCTCGGGACCGGCGACGATCGGCGCGGTCACCGTGCCGATCCCCTCGACCGTCACCGAGACCTCCGCGCCCGGGCGCAGCCACGGGTGCCGGTCCTCACCGTGCAGCGACCGCAGCTCCAGCAGGCAGCCGGTGCCGACCGTGCCGCTGCCGACGACGTCGCCGGGCCGCAGCTCGGTGCCGCGCGAGGCGTAGGCCAGCATCTGGCCGAACGACCAGCGGATGTCGGCCCAGCTGCCGCCGCCCTGCTCGACGCCGTCGACCGCGGCCGCCATGCGCAGCGCGTACCCGGCGCCGGAGCGGTGGGGCTCCAGCTCGTCGGGCGTCACCAGCACCGGGCCGAGCGTCGTCGCGCCGTCCTTGCCCTTCGCCGGGCCCAGGCCGACCTGCGACTCCACCCGCTGCACGTCGCGGGCGCTCCAGTCGACGAACACCGTGTACCCGGCGATCGCCGCCTCGGCCTGCTCCGGCGTCAGGTCCGACCCGCCCCGGCCGACGACCGCGGCGACCTCCACCTCGTAGTCGAACGCCGCCGAGCCGGGGGAGACCGGCACCGGCTCGCCCGTCCCGCGCACCGCCGCCGGGTTGGTGAAGTAGAAGACCGGCTGCTGGAACCACACCGGGGACACCTCCCGGCCGAACGCGGCGGCGGCGTTGCGCGCGTGCTGCTCGAAGGACAGGAAGTCGCGCACCGACGGCGGGCGCGGCACCGGCGCGCGCAGCACCAGCCCGGCCTCCGCCACCACCTCGGCCGGCGCGCGCTCCGCGGCCGCGGCGAGGTCGGGCAGCAGGTCGAGCAGCGGCGCGTCGACACCGTGCACCTGCCCGTCGCGCAGCAGCCCGGCCCGCTCGGCGCCGTCGGACGGCGAGACGTAGGTGACCCAGCGCATCAGCTCTCCTCCCTCACGCCCGGCAGCCGATGGGGCCGCCGTGGAACGCCACCATGTCCGGCCAGATCCCCGTCAGCGGCAGCCGCTCGCCGAGCGGCCGCCCGTCGAGCTCGGCGTACGCGCGGTGCAGGTTCCCCACGAGCCGCTCGGACTCCTGCCACCCGGCGTACCGGTTGTCCGCGTGCCGCCGCGCCGTCTCCAGCGGCGACCAGCCGGCCGCGTGCCCCTCGCGCGCGGTCGCGTCGACGAAGGCCGCGTAGCCGGCCAGGTCGTCGAGCAGCCGGGTCACCTCCCCGCCGCGGCACACCGGGCCGTGCCCGGGCACCAGCACCTCCGGCTCCAGCGCCCGCAGCGCGGCGAGCGCCCGCGGGTAGCCGGCCACGCTGCCCTCGGCGAGGAACGGCTGACCGCCGGCGAAGGCGACGTCCCCGGCGAAGGCCACCCGCTCGGCCGGCAGCCACACGACGACGTCGCCGCGGGTGTGCGCCGGCCCCACCGCGTGCAGCTCCACCGCGCGCTCGCCGAGGTGCAGCGTCAGCGCGCCGGTGAACGTCACGTCGGGCGGGCGCACCTCCAGGTGCCCGTAGTCGGGACCGGTGAGCACCTGCGCGGCGAGCAGCCCGGCGGCGAGCTGGTCCTCCCGCGCGTGCACGTGCCCCACCACCGGCGTGCCCGCCGGGACCAGCCAGTTGCCGAAGGTGTGGTCGCCGTGGTGGTGGGTGTTCACCAGCGCCCGCAGCCGGCCCGGCGCCACCGACCCGACGGCGGCCAGCAGCGCGCGGTTGCGGGCCTCGGTTGAGGTGGTGTCCACCATGACCCCCGCGCCGTCGTCGCCGGTGACGACGCCGGTGTTGTTGATCATCCAGCTGCCGTCCGGCTGCACGTAGGCGAAGACCCCGGGTGCCACCTGCTCGAGCGCCGCCGCCTCGATCGCCGTCGTCACCGGGTCACTGTGCTGCACCGCCCGCCCGGCGGGGAAGCGGCCGGCGTGCTCGTGCTCTGCCCACGACGGCGGGGCAGAGCACGAGCGTGGCCGCCTGCAGGGTCCCGCCGCGAGCTCGCGAGTGGTGGGGGCAGGGGGTCCTTCGTCAGTCGCCCTTGACGTTCACCACCTGGCGCAGCGTGTGCCGCACCTCCACCAGGTCGGCGGCGTCGGCCATGACGACGTCGATGCTCTTGTAGGCATCGGGGTGCTCGTCGAGGAACGCGTCCGAGCGGCCCCACGCGATGCCCTGCATGCGCCGGTCGAGGTCGGCCCGGCTGAACCGCTTCCGCGCGGCCGACCGGGAGAACGCCCGCCCGGCACCGTGCGGCGCCGAGGTCAGCGACGCGGCGTCGCCCTTCCCGACGACGACGTAGGACGCGGCGCCCATCGAGCCCGGGATGAGCCCCCACTGGCCGGCGCGCGCCGCGATCGCGCCCTTGCGCGACAGCCACACCTCGCGGCCGTCGTGCGTCTCGCGCTCCGTGTAGTTGTGGTGGCACTGCACCACCTGCGCCCGGTGCACCTCCTCGGTGAGGAACCGGGAGACCTGGCCGGCGACGCGGTCCATCATCTCCTCGCGGTTGAGCGCGGCGAACCGCTGCGCCCAGCGCAGCGCCTCGATGTAGGCGTCGAACTCCGGCTCGCCCTCCTCGAGGTAGGCGAGGTCGCGGTCGGGCACCTCGACGCCGCGCGCCCGGGTGCGCTCCTGCGCGATCCGGATGTGCGTGGACGCGAGCTTGTTGCCGACGCCGCGCGAGCCCGAGTGCAGGAACAGCCACACCCGGTCGGCCTCGTCGAGGGACACCTCGATGAAGTGGTTGCCCGAGCCCAGCGAGCCCAGCTGCTGCGGCCAGTTCGGCGCGGCGCCGTCGGCCTGGGCCGCGCCCGGCAGGCCGCGCAGCTCCTCGACGCGCGCGGCCGCCGTGTCGCGCACCTTCCTGTTGTAGCGGCCGGCCGACAGCGGGATCGCCCGCGAGATCTGCTCGTGCAGCGTGGACAGGTTCCGGCCGCGGACGTCGTCACCGGTGAACTGGGTGCGCACGGCCATCATCCCGCAGCCGATGTCCACCCCCACCGCGGCCGGGATGATCGCGCCGTCGGTGGGGATGACCGAGCCGACGGTCGCGCCGAGACCCAGGTGCGCGTCGGGCATGAGCGCCACGTGCGGGTGGATGAACGGGAGCGAGGCGGTGCGCTCGGCCTGCTCGCGGGTCGCGTCCTCGAGGATCGACGCCCAGCTGAGCAGGCGCTCGCTGATCTTCTCCATGGTCCTGTCCGTCTCAGGGGGCAGAGACGGCCGTCTCTGCCGGTCGGGCCGGGGCAGTCGACGCGCTCGGCTCGCGCGGCGCCACCGCACTACCCGCCCGCCGCCGCGGGGACCCCGGCGTGCCGTTTCCGTTCCGCGGCTCCCGGGCAGCCCTGGTGGAACCGCCGGATCCTGGAGTGAGGACGCACGCGATGCAGGTCGGACTGAAGCTCGCCACCGAGGCCTTCCCGCCGGAGGAGATCGTCCGGCAGACGGTCCGGGCGGAGGAGGCGGGCTTCGACTTCGTCGAGCTCAGCGACCACTACCACCCGTGGCTGGAGGCCCAGGGTCACAGCGGGTTCACCTGGTCGATGCTCGGCGCGATGGCCGCGAGGACCGAGCGGATCGGCCTGGTCACCGGCGTGACCTGCCCGATGATCCGGTACCACCCCGCGATCATCGCCCAGGCCGCGGCGACGGTGCAGATCCTCTCCGGCGGCCGCTTCACGCTCGGCATCGGCGCCGGCGAGCGGCTCAACGAGCACGTCGTCGGCACCGGCTGGCCGGCCGTGCACGTGCGGCACGAGATGCTGCGCGAGGCGCTGCAGATCATCCGGCAGCTGTGGCAGGGCGGCTACCAGACCTTCGAGGGCAAGCACCTGCAGCTCGAGGACGCCCGCGTCTTCGACCTGCCCGAGCAGCTGCCGGTCATCGCCGTGGCCAGCGGCGGGCACAACGCCTCCGAGCTCGCCGCCGAGTACGGCGACGGGCTGTTCGCCACCGAGCCGCGCGAGGACCTCGTCACCGCCTTCCGCGACGCGGGCGGCTCCGGCCCGCTCTACGCCGAGGTGCCGATGGCCTGGGCGACCGACGAGGAGGCCGCCGTGCAGGAGGCGCTGGAGACCAGCCGCTGGGCGGTCACCGGCTGGAAGGTGATGAGCGAGCTGCCCAACCCGGTCAACTTCGACGCCGCCAGCCAGACGGTGAAGCCCGACGACATCCGCGCGCAGTTCTCCTGCGGGCCCGACCCGGAGAAGCACCTGCAGCAGGTGCAGCCCTACGTCGACGCCGGGTTCGACCACATCGTGCTGCAGAACGCCGGGCCCGACCCCGACGGCTTCATCGACGCCTGCACCGGCGCCGACGGGCTCGTCGCGCGGGTGAAGGCGCTCTCCCCGTCCTGATCGGCGTCGTCCCTGCCGGGTTCCGCAACGGACCTGCCAGGACGCGCGGGGAGTGGGGGAGGCGGTCACGGACGGCGGCAGACTCCCCGTCCGTGACCGCCTCCCTGCCCGCGCTGCCCGACACCGCCGCCTGCCGCCTGGCCGCCGAGGTGGTGGCCGAGTTCAGCTCCCCGGCCCTGGTGCACCACTGCGTGCGCTCCTACCTGTGGGCCGCCGACCACGCCGACCGGCACGGCATCGCCTTCGACGCGGAGCTGCTGTTCGTGGCGGCGATGGTCCACGACCTCGGCCTGACGCCGGTCTTCGACAGCGCCACGCTGCCGTTCGAGGACGCCGGCGGCGCGGTCGGCTGGGTCTTCGCCGCGGGCGCGGGCTGGCCGGTCGAGCGCCGCCGGCGGGTGGCGGAGATCGTCGTCGCCCACATGGCGCCGGAGGTCGACGTCGCCGCCGACCCCGAGGGCCACCTGCTGGAGCTGGCCACCGGACTGGACATCTCCGGGCGCGACCCGGACGCCTGGCCCGCGGACCTGCGCGCCGAGGTCCTCACCCGGTACCCGCGGCTGGGGCTGATCGAGGAGTTCGTCGCCTGCTTCACCGACCAGGCCCGCCGCAAGCCCGACTCCCTCGCGGGCCGGTTCACCGCAGCCGGCTTCGCCGACCGGGCGCGCGCCAACCCGCTGGACGCCTGAGGCGTCAGCCGCGGTCGAGCAGGCGCAGCGAGGGGCGGGTGGTCAGCCGCTTCTCCAGGCGGACGCGGTGCCGGCCGTCGGGGTCGCGGCGGAAGTCCAGCCGGTCGACCAGCGCCTGCATGAGGGTCAGCCCCGCGCCGCGCTCGCCGTCGACCCCCGGCCGGGTGACCGCCTCGTCGGGGTCGAAGCCGGCGCCGTCGTCGACCACGGTGATCCGGCACAGCCCGCTGTCGATCTCCACCGACACCTGGTACTCGCCGTCGTCGCCGGCGTGCTGCACGACGTTCGCGCAGGCCTCGGTGAGCGCCAGCGTCGTCTCCTCGACGACCGCGCGCTCGATGCGCAGGTGCTCCAGCGCCTGCCGGCACAGGCCACGGACGAACGGCACGCTGCCGACGTCGACGGGGAGCCGGACGGTGAACGAGATGTCCATGCCCGACCCCCTCCCGTGACGCCGCGTTACGCTCCTCGGGTCCGTTCCGAGCGCCGAGGGAGCCCGATCGTGCAGTTCGCCGTCGACCGAGTGGCGGTGCACGGACGGCCGGGGCTGAGGGTACGCGGCGAACTGGACATCGCGACGGTGGTGCAGCTGGCCTCCTGCGTCGAGGCCGAGCTGTCGGCGTCACCCCGCGCGCTGGTCGTCGACCTGACCGAGACCACCTTCATGGACTCCTCCGGCGCCCGCCAGCTCGCCCGCACCGCGCGGGACGCCGCGGCCGCCGGCACGGCGCTGCAGGTGGTGTGCCCGCGGGACAACGCGCCGGTCCGGCTGGTCATCGACCTGCTCGAGCTGCAGCGCCTCGTGCCCGTGGTGGAGTCGGCGACCCTGAGCGACGGGGAGGTCGGGTCGTAGGGTCGGCCGCGATGCCCCAGCTCCCGACGACGCAGCTCCCGACGACGCAGCTCCCGACGACGCGGACCGCACCCCCGCCGTCCCCGGCTCCCGATCCGCTCCGCCGGCTGGTCGACGACGAGGCCCTCGCCCGGTGCGCGGACGAGCCGATCGCCGTACCCGGCGCCGTCCAGCCGCACGGCGCGCTGCT
The DNA here is from genome assembly GCF_003182485.1 of Geodermatophilus normandii. Taxonomy (NCBI): domain Bacteria; kingdom Bacillati; phylum Actinomycetota; class Actinomycetes; order Geodermatophilales; family Geodermatophilaceae; genus Geodermatophilus; species Geodermatophilus normandii. The sequence goes on from NZ_QGTX01000001.1 coordinate 2,741,008, forward strand.
CGCCGTCACCGAGCACGACCTCGCCGTCGTCGTCGCCTCGGCCAACGCCGCCGACGTCCTCGGGAGCGTGCCCGCCACGCTCGCCGGGCTGCTCACCCCGGCCGAGCTCGACCGGCTGCGCGCGGCGCTGGCCGCCGACCTCGCCGAGGCCGGGCCGCTGCGGGTCGCGCCCGGCGGCACCGAGCTGGACCTGGTGCTCTCCCGCAGCGGCGGCCTGCTGGTGACCGAGTGGGAGCCGGTGGCCGGCGCGGGCTCGGCGGGCGCGGCCTGGCACCGGCGGCTGCCGACCGTGCTCCAGCGGCTGTCGGCGCCCACCACGCTCGAGGGGCTGACCGCCGTCCTGGCCCGCGAGGTCCGCGCGCTGACCGGGTTCGACCGGGTGATGGTCTACCGCTTCGACGCCGAGTGGAACGGCGAGGTGGTCGCGGAGGACCGGCGCGAGGACCTCGAGCCGTTCCTCGGCCTGCACTACCCGGCCGGCGACATCCCCGCCCAGGCCCGCGCGCTCTACGCCACCCAGTGGATGCGGCTCATCCCCGACGCCACGTACACGCGGGTCCCGCTCGAGCCGCCGCTGGTCCCCGGCACCGGCCGGCCGCTGGACCTGTCCGGCGCGATGCTGCGCAGCGTCTCGCCGGTGCACCTGGAGTACCTGGCCAACATGGGCGTCACCGCGTCGATGTCGGTCTCGCTGATCGACCGCGGCCGGCTCTGGGGGCTGGTCTCCTGCCACGGCTACAGCGGCCCGCACCGCCCGTCCGCCGCCGACCGCACCGCCGCGGAGTTCCTCGGCCGCACCGCCTCGCTGCTGCTGCACACCACCGTCGGGGCCGCCGAGCGCGACGGGATGGTCGCCGTCGCGCAGCGGGAGGCCGCGCTGGTCGCCGCGATCGGCCGCACGCCGCGCACGCCCGCCGCGGCGCTCGTCGACGGCGACCTCACCGTGCTGGACCTGCTGCCCGCCGCCGGCGCCGCGGTCCGCCTCGACGGCCGGCTGCACCTGCTCGGCGCCACCCCGCCGGCCGACCGGGTCACGGCGGTCGTCCCCGCGGTGCTGCGAGCCGGCGGCGTCACCGACCGGCTGACCCTGGCGGTACCCGGCTTCGACGACGTCGCCGGCGACGCGAGCGGCGTGCTCGCGGTCGAGGTCGGCGGCGGGCGCGGGGACTTCCTCGCCTGGTTCCGCCCCGAGACGCCGCGCGAGGTCAGCTGGGGCGGGGACCCGCACACGTCGAAGGTCACCGACGGCCGGCTCTCGCCGCGGCGCTCCTTCGCCCGCTGGACCGAGACCGTCCGCGGCACCGCGCGCCCGTGGCGCGACCACGAGGTGGCCGCCGCCCGCGCCCTGGCCGGCCACCTGGGCGAGGCGGTGCTCGCCCGCGCCGGCGAGGACGACCGGCTCGCCGCCGCCCTGCAGCGGACCCTGCTGCTCGAGCGGCTGCCCACCGTCCCCGGCGTCGCGCTCGGCGCGCGGTACCGGCCGAGCGAGGCCGACGTCGTCGGCGGCGACTGGTACGACCTGGTGCCGCTGCCCAGCGGCCGGCTCGCCGTGGTGCTCGGCGACGCCGCCGGGCACGGGCTGACCGCCGCCTCGGTCACCGCGCAGCTGCGGCACGCCCTGCGCGCGGCGCTGCTGCGCGACGAGGGCCCGGCCGCGGCGCTGGCCGAGCTCAACCGGCTCGTCGCCGCGCTGCTGCCCGGCGAGATGGCCACCGCCGTCGTCGTGCAGCTGGACCCGGTCAGCGGCGAGGTGGCGCTGGCCAGCGCCGGGCACCTGCCGGCCGTGCACGCCGGCGACGGCACCGCCCGGCTGGTCACCGACGGCCGCGGACCGGCGCTCGGCCTGCTCGACGACGCCGGCTACCCGCAGGCCACGCTGCGGCTCGGGTCCGGCGACCGGCTGCTGCTCTACAGCGACGGCCTGGTCGAGCGGCGCGACCGGCCGCTGCCGGACGGGCTGGAGGCCGTGCGCGCGGTGGTGGCCGAGAGGGCCGGCACGCCGCAGGAGGTCGTGGACGCGGTGGTCGAGGCGCTCGACCCGGCCGGCACCGACGACGTCACCGTGGTCGGGCTGGCGCGCGTCCGACCGGGGGCCCCGCCGTCAGCCGTGAGCACCGCCGCGGACGAGGTAGCGGTAGGCCGGTGAGCCGGGGTCGAGGTGCTGGATGCGCAGCGGGCTCGCCGCGGTGCGCTCCAGCAGGCCGGGCAGGCTCGCGGCGCTGCCGAGCTCGATCCCGGTGAGCGCGGCGCCGGTCTCGCGGTTGTCCCGCTTCACGTACTCGAACAGCACGATGTCGTCGTCCGGGCCGAGCACGTCGTCGAGGAAGCGGCGCAGCGCGCCGGGCTCCTGCGGGAACTCGACGAGGAAGTAGTGCTTGAGCCCCTGGTGCACCAGGGAGCGCTCGATGACCTCGGCGTAGCGGCTGACGTCGTTGTTGCCGCCCGAGAGCAGGCAGACCACCGTCGAGCCGGGCTCGACCCGCACGGTGCCGCCGGTGAGCGCCGCGGTCGCCAGCGCGCCGGCGGGCTCGGCGATGATCCCGTCGACCTGGTACAGCTCGAGCATCTCGGTGCAGATCTGGCCCTCGGGCACGGCCACCACCTCGGCGCCCGAGTCGCGCACCAGCGGCAGGGTGACCGCGCCGGCCCGGCGGACGGCGGCGCCGTCGACGAACGTGTCGATCGCCGGCAGGTCCACCGGGTGCCCCGCCGCCAGTGCCGCGGCCGTGCTCGCCGCCCCGGCGGGCTCCACGCCGACCAGCCGGGTGCCGGGGCTGGCCTGCGACAACCAGGTGCCGCAGCCGGCGAGCAACCCGCCGCCGCCCAGCGGGAGGACGACGACGTCGGGTGTGCGGCCGCCGAGCTGCTCGAGCACCTCGACGGCGACGGTGGCCTGCCCGACGACGACCGGCCAGGCGTCGAAGGCGGGCACGAGCGTGGCGCCGCTGCTGCCGGCGTGCACGGCGGCCGCGGCCGCGGCGTCGTCGTAGGTGTCGCCGGTGACGACGAGCTCGACCATGTCCCCGCCGAGCGCCTGGATGCGGGCGCGCTTCTGGCGGGGCGTCGTCCCGGGGACGAAGACCGCCCCGCGCACCCCGAGCGCCCGGCACGCGTACGCGACGCCCTGGCCGTGGTTGCCGGCGCTCGCGCAGACGACCCCGGCCGCGCGGGCGGCGTCCTCGAGGCGGCTGATCGTGTTGTAGGCGCCGCGGACCTTGTACGAGCGGCCGACCTGCAGGTCCTCGCGCTTGAGCCACACGTCGGCGCCGGTGAGGTCGGACAGCCGCTGGTTGCGCTGCAGCGGCGTGCGCTCGGCGACCCCGGCCAGCCGGCCCACGGCGTCCCGCACGTCAGCGGCGAACGAGGTCAGGTCCGGCGTCACGGCGGTGCTCACGGTGCTCCATCCTCCCTGCCGCCGGAGGTGCTCCCGCGGGCAGTCGTGCTCTGCCCCCGACCGGGGGGCAGAGCACGACCGAGCGCGGAAGGGGTCGGTCAGGCGGTGAGCCGGCCGTCGTCGGCGACGGTGACGCGGCCGGCGGCGGTGACCCGGGCCAGCGCCTGGGCCAGCAGCGGGGCCAGCGAGGGCGTGCGCCGGCGGTAGCCGAACACCTCGGCGGTGCGCAGGAACAGCTCGTCCTGGGTCAGCGGCCCGCCCGCGCGGCAGAGGGCGACCATCGCGTTGCCGACCTCCGGCACGGGCACCTGCTCCAGCGGGCGGACGGTGCTCGCGGCCTGGCGGCGGTAGGCGGTCCAGGTGTCCCGGTCCAGCGTCTCGGGCCAGACGACCTCGCCGTCGACGAGGCCGTCCGGCAGCAGCGCCAGCAGCGCGTCGCGCCGGGCCTCGCCCACCCGGGTGAGCCCGAAGGCGCCGGCGGCGAGGCGGACCAGGCGGTCGCGGTGCACGGGTCCCTCCGCCCTGAGCCCGGCGGTCAGCACCCGCCTGACCAGGCGGGCGTTGCGCGGGTCGGCGAGGGCGTCGAGGACCTTGCGGTCACCGGCGGGCCTGGGCGCCCACGGGCGGAACCGCAGCTCCGCCGCCGGCTCCCCGGGGAGGTCGGGGACGACGGTCAGCGGCACCGGGGTCACCGGCGTCGTCACCACCGGGGCGTCCACGGGCTGGTGCCGCGGCACCGGCAGCGCGGTGACGGCGGCCGACACCATCGACCGCAGCGTCGGCAGCCCCCGGGGAGCGTCCGGCTCCTCGACGACGACCGGCTGCTCGACGACGTCCGGCTCCTCGACGACGTCCGGCTCCTCGCCCGGCTCGTCGGCGGGGGGCTCCGGGACGACGGCGGGGGTGGCGTCCTCGACGGTCGGCGCGGGCGCCGGGGGGGAGGAGACCAGCGCGGGCACGGCGGCCACCGCGGCGGTCAGGCGGTCGAGCACGGCGTCGCGGTCGCGCAGCCACGAGGGCAGCCACACCCGTTCCACCACCGGCCAGCCGAGCATGCCGGAGAGCACCTCGACGGGGAGCCCGTCGCGGTCGCCGACGGTGCGCCGCCGCGCCCAGTCCGGACCGTCGAGCAGCACCGCCATCACCGGCGTCGCCGGCTCGTCGGCGCGGGCGACGGACAGGTCGACGCGGAACTCCGAGAGGCCGACGTCGGTGCGCACGGCCAGCCCCCGGGCGCGCAGCGCCGCGGCGATCTCCTCGCGGTGGCGGTCCGGAACGGTGGAGCGCCGCGCCTCGCGGGGCAGCGCGTCGGTGCCGAGGGCGGCGAGGTCGAGGTAGGCACGCAGGTGCTTGATGCCCAGCGACGACGTCTGCTCGGCCCGCAGCGCCGACGGGTCGAAGGAGGAGAAGACGACGACCTGCCTGCGGGCGCGGGTGATCGCCACGTTGAGCCGGCGCTCGCCGCCCACCCGGTTGAGCGGGCCGAAGTTCAGCGGCAGCACGCCGCGGTCGTCGGCGCTGAAGCCGGTGGAGAACAGCACGACGTCGCGCTCGTCGCCCTGCACGTTCTCGAGGTTCTTGACGAACAGGCCCTCGCCGTCGGTGCGGTCCAGCGCCTCGGCGAGCCGCTCGTCGCCGGCGTCACGCAGCAGCGACTCGATGTAGGCCCGCTGCTGGGCGTTGAAGGTCACCACGCCGATCGAGGGCACCGTCTCCGGGGAGGCGTCGAACCGGCGGCGGACCTCGGCGACGACGGCCTTGGCCTCCAGCGGGTTGGTCCGCAGCAGCCGGCCGGCGCCGGAGCGGTGGAAGGTGCCCTGCACCCGCACCAGCGAGATGCCGCGGCCGTCGACGTCGGCCGAGGGCCGCCCGTGCGTGGGTGCCGGGAACGACGACAGCCGGTTCTCGTAGTAGTGCGCGTTGCTGAAGGCGATCAGCGACTCGTCCTGGCTGCGGTAGTGCCACGACAGCCAGTGCCGCGGCACCCGCGCCTGCACGCACTCGCTGAGGATCGACTCCTCGTCCTCGACGGCGGTGCCGAGCAGCTCGGCGAGCTCGTCGTCGACGGCGGTGGCCGGCTCGGCGAACGACGTCGGCGGCATCTGCTCGCTGTCGCCGACCACGACGGCGGCCCGCGCCCGGCCCAGCGCGCCGACGGCGTCGGCCACCCGGATCTGCGAGGCCTCGTCGAAGACGACGAGGTCGAACTGGCCGGCCTTCGCGGGGAAGAAGCGCGCCACCGAGTCGGGGCTGACCAGCACGCACGGCATGACCGCCGTCACCAGGTCGCCGTACTGGGCCAGCAGCGCCCGCACGCCCAGGCCCTTGCGGGGGCGGTTCAGCTCGCGCTGCAGCGCGCCGAGCCGGTCCCCGCCGTCCGGGTCGCCGGCGTCCTCGAGCCGGCGCCCGGCCAGCACCGACGCCGGCAGCGCCGCGGTCAGGTGGCGGCGGACCGCGCGGGACGCGGCGGTGAAGCGGGTGATCGCCCGCCCGTGCGCGGCCTCGTCGAAGCCGTCCAGGCCGGTGGCGGCGCGCCGCTCGGCGGTGGAGGCGGCGGCCAGGCCGTGCTCGAAGGCGCGCGGGGCGTCCTCGGCGGGCAGCCGCCCGGAGACCAGCGCGGCGCGGGCGTCGGTCAGGCCGGCGGCGCGCAACGGCTCGAGGGTGTCGAGGAACTCCGCCCAGCGGCGCAGCGAGGTGAGCCCGCCGTGCTCGACGCCGCGCTCGGGGCGGGTCAGCGCCCAGCGCAGCACCACGCCGTCGTCGCCGCACCAGGCAGCCAGCGCGGCCGGGGTGCTGCGGCAGACGTGCAGCAGCTCGTCGAGCCCGTCGCGCAGCCGCGCGACCGCCCGCGCGGCACCGGCGTCCGGTCCCGGCCCGGCGACGACGTAGCGGCGCAGCGCGACGGCGAACTCGCGCGCGCTGTCGACGACGGCGCCGGCGCGGCGCAGCCAGGCGACCTGCCCGTCGAGCAGCGTGGGCTGCAGCAGCGGGTTCCAGTCCCCGGGCACCGACAGGCCGGGGATGACCGAGGCGCGGGCGGCCAGGGCGGCGGCGGCGGTCTGCAGCCGCCACAGCGAGGCGGTGAGCTCCGCGACGTCGCGCAGCCTGACCGTCACCCCGGGGCGCAGCACCGGCGCCAGCTGCGCCCGCACCGCGCGCAGCCCCTGCCGGCGGGCCCACCAGCGGGCGGCCTGCGCGGTCTGCGCGGCGACGTAGAGATCGGCCAGCGGCAGCGCGAGCGCCTCCGGGGTCGCCAGCTCCAGGCCGGGGTGGACGGTGGCGGCGAAGGCCGCGGCCTCGCCGAGCACCGTCGTCGTCGCGGTGGTCCAGCGCTCGGTGGGCACCTCGTCGAGGACGTCGAGGCCGACGGCGGGACCGGACAGCAGGTGGGCGAGGTCGCCGAGGTCGCCGGGGCTGCGCACCTCGCGCAGCGCCCGCGCCAGGTGCTCCTCGGACGGCAGGGCGCGCATCGCGGCGTCGACCTCGGCCGCGGCCGACCGGGCGGCGGGCAGGTCCACCCGCGCGGTGTCGACGAACGCCCACGGGTGCCGCGGGGAGGGGCGGACCAGGTCGGCGACGTCGGGCAGCAGCGCGAGCGCGCGGCGCACGTCGGCGAGCGTCTCGGCGGGAGCGGCGGCGGCGAAGGTCTGCGGCACCGGCAGCTGCGGGACGTCGTCGCCGAGGGCGAGCTGCGCGGTCCGCGCGGAGTAGTAGGACAGGCCCGCGGCGTTGACGGAGTGCAGCCGGTCGGCGTAGCGGGCCAGCGTGCGGCGGGCGGCGCGCAGGTCGTCGCCGTCGGCGGCCAGGCCCTGCTCGTCGACGGCCACCGCGTGGTCCAGCGCCGCGCGCACCCGGGCGCGCACCTCGGCGGCGCGGGCGCCGCGGTCGTGCAGGTCGAGGGCGAACGGGCCCATGCCGACCGCCTCGAGCCGCCGGGCGACGACGTCGAGCGCGGCCCGCTTCTCGGCCACGAACAGCACCTTCCTGCCGTCGGCGACCGCGCGGGTCAGCAGGTTGGTGATGGTCTGCGACTTGCCGGTGCCGGGCGGGCCCTCGAGCACGAAGGTGCGGCCGGCGACGCCCTCGGCCACGGCACGCAGCTGCGAGGCGTCGGCCGGGACGGGGCAGCGGGCGGCCAGCTCGTCGAGGTCGACGTCGGCGGCTGCGGCGGGCACCGGGTCGGCGAAGGCCTCGGTGGGGGCGTGCACGAGGTGGGACACCAGCGGGTTGGCGGTGAGCTCGGCCCAGTGCTCGTCGAGGTCGCGCCACAGCCGGTACTTGGCGAACTGCAGGACGGCGAGGTCGGCGGTGGCCTCGACGCGGAAGGGCAGCCCGGCGTCGGCGAGGGCCTGGCGGACCGCGGTGAGCGCGGTGTCGACGTCGGTGCTCTCGCCGTCCAGCCCGGGCACGGTCAGCCCGTGCACCTGGCGCAGCTTCTCCAGCAGGCACCAGTTGGGGCTGACGGCGGCGGCGTCGTCGGCGGTCAGGCGGTAGGCGCCGGTGCGGCCGGCGGGGGAGAGGACGACGGGGAGCAGCACCAGCGGCGAGCGCAGCGGCCGGCCGTCGAGCTCCCAGGCGAGGCTGCCGATCGCCACGTACAGGTTGTTGGCGCCGGTCTCCTCGCGGACGGTGCGCGCGCGGTGCGCCAGGCCGCGCAGGCGCGGGAGGTAGCCGCCCTCGCTGACGTCGGCGTGCACCGCCCGGCGGTCGACCAGCGTCTCGCCCAGCAGCCCGACCGGCAGCTCGCGGGCCGACCGCAGCCCGCGCTCGACCTGGACGGCCGCCAGCCGGTCGCCGGGCAGCAGGGTGACCGCGACGTCGCCGGTGAGCAGGTCTGCGAGCGAGGCGAGGTAGGCGTCGGGGACGACCAGCGGCAGGCCGGCGCCCTCGGTGTAGTTGATCAGCCGGTTGCGCAGGCTCAGGTCGAGCAGGCTGTTCTTCCACTGCTGCACGCGCGGCGGCACACCGGGGCGGCTGCCGGGGACGGGGCGGCGTGCCGGCCGGACGGGCGGGCGGCGGGGTCGGAGTCGGTGGGGCGGTACTCGACGACCTGCACCGAGCCGTCCGGCCCGCGGGTGCGCGCGGGCAGCGGCAGGATGCCGTCGCGCCGGGCGCGGTGGACGTCGGTCACGCCGACCACCCGCTCCAGCGCGCCGGGCAACCAGGCGTCGTAGGCGGCGCGGTGCAGCCGCTCGGCGTCGGGCTCCTCGGCCGCCCTGCTGGTGAGCAGCGTCGTCTCCACCAGCCGCACCAGGCCGAGGTCGACGAGGTTGACCAGCGGCGCGACGTCGGTGGTGGCCGCGCTCTCCGCGCCGCGCTCCTCGCGCCAGTAGCCGAGGAACGCGTGGCCGTCGGCCACCCACAGCAGCGGGCGGACGCCGGCGGCCTCGAGCGCGGCGGCCAGCACGACGACGGTGTCCAGGCAGGTGCCCACCCGGCCGTCGAGGACGTCGCCGGGGGTGCGGACCTTCTGACCGATGTCGGCCCAGCTGGCCGGGGGCTCGCTGTAGCGGATGCCGCGGGCCCGCATCGCCGCGGCGATCGCGGCGACGATCTCGTCGACCCGCTCGGGACCGGCCTGGTAGCCCTGCACCGACGGGTCGTCGGTCCGCTCCTCGAGCAGCGCGGCGGCCTCCGCCAGCAGCGCGGTCACCGCCGGGTGGTTGGGCAGGACGTGCGCGGCGAGCATCTCCAGCGCCAGCGGCACCGGGGTGGCCAGCCACTGGCCGGCGGCGAGCACCTGCACCGGGAGGGCGGTGCCGGCCACGTCCACGCCGTCGACGGCGACGTCGATCTCGATCGAGCCGGGCCGCTGCTCCTCGATCTGCAGCATCGCGGCGGGGTCCATGACCAGGCCGACGTCGCTGAGCACCGTGGTCGCGCCGGCGTCGAGGTCGACCAGCAGCTCGACCGGGCTGCCGATGGGACCCTCGGCGTCCTGCACCCCGAGGCGCACGGAGGCACCGCGGACGGCCGCGCCGTGGTTGGTGAACGCCAGCCGCGACACGACGGGCACGCGGTTGTGCGCGAGGGCGTAGGAGAGCACCGGCGTGCTGGTGGCCGAGATCGCCACGGCCGCCCGGACACCGTCGTGCGGAAGCGGGCGGACGTCCGTGGTGCTCATGCCGTCCTGTCTACCGGTCCGGACGGACCGGTCCGGTCATCCGCGTGGAGCGTCTGGGGCGGGTGTGACGGGAGCGCCGAGACGTTGCCGGGCGGGTCCGCGGCGGCGGGTCGCCGGCCGATGCGGTGCGTACGTTCGGCCCGGTGCGCACCGCGACCGAGCCGCCGTCCGACGTCCCCGACGGCGACCTGGACACGGAGCGGATGCCCCTCCGCTCGCGGCACCGGGCCGCGCGCCCGGGGCCCGCCGGCGCCTGTGGGTCCTGGGAGCGCTGGTGCTGCTGGCGGCCGTCGGCGGCCTGGCGGTGCTGGTCGCGCCGGCGGTGCGGGGTCCCGTCGGAGGTGCCGCGCCGGCCCTCCCGCCGGCGGCCGGGGCGCCCGACCCGGTGGCGCGGCCGGCGTCCCCGCACCCGGCCACGTCGGCCGCGCCGTCGTCGCCGGCACCGGTCCCCGCCGAGCCCGAGCCGGTGGCCGAGGTGCCGGTCGTCGTCCCCCCGGCGGGCCCGGTCCCGACGACCCGGCCGGCTCCCTCGCCCGCGGCCGCGCCGACCCCCGCGGCGCCCGAGCCTCCCGTGGCGTGTGGCGAGCGGCCCGGCCGCGGGCACGGGCGCGGGCACGGCGACCGGGAGCCGCGCTGCCCGTGACAGGCTGACCCGGTGCCGAGACGGAGCGCGGGGGTGCTGCTGTACCGGCGCGGCCCCGGCGGCGGGCTGGAGGTCCTGCTCGGACACATGGGCGGGCCGTTCTGGGCCCGCAGGGACGACGGCGCCTGGTCGGTCCCGAAGGGCGAGTACGGCGACGGCGAGGAGCCGCTCGCGGTCGCGCGGCGGGAGTTCGAGGAGGAGCTGGGCAGTCCCGTGCCGGCGTCCGACCTGGTCCCGCTCGGCGAGCTGCGGGCCGGGGCCAAGGTGCTCACCGTGTGGGCCGCCGAGGGCGACCTCGACGCGGCCGCCACCGTGAGCAACACCTTCTCGCTCGAGTGGCCGCCGCGGTCCGGGCGGGTCCAGGAGTTCCCCGAGATCGACCGCGCCGCCTGGCTCGGCGTCGACGAGGCGCGCAGCAAGCTGGTGGAGGGCCAGGTCCCGTTCCTCGACCGGCTCCTGGCGCTCCTCGGCGCCTGACCCGCACCCGTCGTCGACCTGCTGCTGCCTCGGCGGTCCGGAGACGACAGCAGGTCGACGTCCGGCGCCCGTACGGCGGGCAGGGGAACGCGGTGGGTCGATCGCGTGACGTCTCGTCCCACCGGCGCGCTGCACCTCGCGCCGCGTCCGCGCGGGTGTCACCCTCGGCGGCCACCGACCCCGGGAGGTCCCCGTGAGCACCGCCCACCGCTGTTCCGCCGAGTCCTGCGCCTGCGCGCCGTCGTCCCGCCCGGTGGCGAGGACCGTGGTGCGCCGCCGTCCGCGGTGGTCCGCCGGGCCGGCGCAGGTGACGGATCGCTGACGAGACGTCACACCCGTCCCACCCGCGACCGCGACGTCGCAGGTGGGTGGCAGGGTCTGCCTCCCGAGTCCTGACGGACTCCCGAGCGAGGAGACCCGCGTGCTGTGTGAGACCTGCGCCGCCGAGACCCACCCGGGCCCGGTGTGCGCCCGCTGCGCCACGCTGGCGCAGCTGACCCAGCCGGTGCTGCGGCTGGAGACCCGCCGCCGGCCGCCGGTGCCCCCGGCGGCTCCGCGGGGCTGAGTCCGGCGCCGTGCCGACCCGTCGGGACGTCGACGGGTCGACGGGCCGACACGGCGTGACCGACCTCACTGCTAGCAATCCGCTTGCAGGAGTTAGCAGCGGCACCGGGCGGGGCATCCAGAGGACGTCAGGTCATCCCCGATCCCTGGAGTCCCCCATCGTGACCGACACCACCCACGCCAAGATCGTCAACCAGCTCCGCGCGCTCGTGCTGCTCACCCAGACCGAGGAGCAGATCGCCCGCACGCGCGTCTCCCAGGCCCGGACCGACGCGGTCCGCCGGGAGCTGACGCAGAACGCCGACAACGCCATGGAGCGCACGCGCCTCATCACCGCCGAGCTCCGCGAGCTCGGTGGGGTGCCCGACGTCGTCACCCCGGCGATCGGCCGGCTCTCCGCCGTGCTCAAGGCCACCTTCGAGCAGGCCGAGCCGATCGAGGAGGCCCTCCTGCAGGACCTCACGCTCGAGCACCAGCTGCTCGACCGCGCCACCTACCTGAAGGTGCTGGGCCAGCGGGCCGGGCTGGCCAAGGTCGAGCGCCTCGCCGAGGGCCTCATCCGGGCGCACGAGGCCACCGTCGAGTGGCTGACCGTCGTCCTGGCCGAGGAGGCGCTGGGCGGCCCCGCCGCGCTGCAGCCCACCCCGTTCCAGACGGTCGCCGGTGTGGCCGCGCGTGCCGCCAACGCCCCGTACCGCTTCGTCGCCAACCGGGTGAACGAGGCGCTGGACACCGCCCAGCAGCGGCGCCAGCGGGTCGGCGAGGAGATCGGCCAGGTCGCCGACCGCGCCGGCACCCTCACCGACGCCGTCCGCGAGACCCTGACGGTCGGCCGCAGCGCCGCCCTCCGCCGGGCCGAGCGCATCGCCCGCCGCGAGGGCAACCGCGAGGCCGCGAACACCGCCAAGGCCGCCCGCGAGGAGCTCGGCGACGTCTCCGCCGACGAGCTGCCCATCAAGGGCTTCGACTCCCTGTCGACGTCGGACGCCGCCAAGGCCGCCAAGGCGCTGCGCGACCCGCACGACATCCGCGTGGTCATCCGCTACGAGGAGACCCACAAGAACCGGGCGAGCGTCATCAGCGCCGCCCAGGTCGCCCTCGCCGAGGTCGCCAAGGAGGCCGTGGGCGTCGACAAGTGACGTCTGCACTCTCCGGAGGGCCCGCACCCACCCTGGGTGCGGGCCCTCCGCATGCCGGGGAGATCACGCCGCGACGGGTCGCCGCCGTCTCGTCCCTCGGGGATGGTGGAGGCATGCAGATCACTCCGCAGGCCCTGGAGCAGGAGTTCTCCCTCCAGACGGCCGCCACCCGCCTGGACTTCCTGAGCCGGCGGGACTCCGGGGCGACGACCCTCAACACCGTCGCCGACCGCGACGACGACGACTGGAGCTCGCTGCTGCAGGACAGCACGTCCCTCGACGTGCCGGAGTCCCTCGAGCTGCTCGCGCTGGGCGAGGTCATCTCCCGCAAGGCCCACGACAGCCAGCTGGTCGGCTTCCGCGCCGCCCTGCGCGGCGGGGCGACCTGGGAGCAGATCGCCGCCGCGCTCGACGTGACGCCGGACGAGGCCTGGGCGGCCTTCCACCGCTCCATCGAGCGGCAGGAGCGGACCGCCGCCCTCGCGCCCGACGAGGCGGCCTCCGCCCGCGAGCTGGCCGGCGCCCGTCCCGGCGCCTGAGCGAGGCCCCCTGCAGGGTCCCGCGACTCGCGAGCTCGCGGCGGGACCCTGCAAGGGGGGCGTCGTCAGCGGACCTCGACGCCCCGCCAGAAGGCGACCCGGCCGGCGATCTCCCTGGCCGCGTCCTTGGGCTCGGGGTAGTACCAGGCCGCGTCGGGGTTGACCTGCCCGTCGACCTCGAGGGAGAGGTAGGACGCCTCGCCCTTCCACGGGCAGGTGGTGTGCGTCGAGGACGGGCGCAGCACGTCCTCGCGCACCGACGCACGCGGGAAGTAGGCGTTGCCCTCGACGGTGACGATGTCGTCGGACTCGGCGATGACGGTCCCGTTCCAGGTGGCTGTGGTCATGAGGTGATCGTCCTCCGCGGCGGTGCCCGACGGCACCCTGTCGTGTGCCATCCGACCGTCCCCCACAGGCGTACCGACGGGACGGCTGGGCATGACTCGGGGGAGCGCCGAGCGCGCCGTCCGGCCCGCCGAACCCGAGGAGTCCCGCCGTGTCCCAGGCTGCCCGTCCACCCGACCCCGACGACCCGCGGCGCGGGATGCGGGTGCGGCCCCAGCGCGGCCGCGCCATGTTCTTCGGCACCTTCGTCGGCCTGATCGTCCTGGTCTTCGCGATCATCCTGCTGGTCAGCCAGTGCGCCAACAGCGACGGCGACCAGGGCGGCGACGACAACGCCACCGGTCTCCCCGTGGTCGTCGAGCAGCCCGGCTCCGCCCTGCTCGCCACCTGACCCGCGAGGGGGACGCCGCGGCGCGTCCTCCTGACCTGCACGGACGTCGTGTGTGAAGGTGCCCGCCGGACCGGATGCCGCCCTGGCGCCGGTCGGAGCACCGAGGAGCACGACATGACCGAACCGGGACAGCCCGGCACCCAGCCGCCGGCCGGGGGCCCGCAGCCCGGCCAGCCCGTCCCGTCGCAGGGCGCGCCGTACCCCGGGGCCGGCCCGCGGGCGCGTGGCAGCCGCCGGCCGGGGCCCGCCGCAGGGCGGCCACCCCGGCGGCTGGGGCCAGCCCCAGCCCGGCCAGCCCGGGTTCGGCCAGCCCCAGCCCGGCCAGCCCTTCGGTCAGCCCGGCTCGTTCGGTGGGCCGGCCCCGGCGCCGGCCAAGCCCGGGAAGGGCCGGAAGATCGGCAGCGTCGTGGCGGCGGTCGCCGTCGCGGGCGGCGTCGCCGCGTTCCGGTTCATCGACTTCGGCGCCCCCGAGGTCGGCGACTGCATCACCTCCGAGGGCACCTCGTACGAGACCGTCGGCTGCGACGACTCCGGGGCCGAGGCCCGCATCGTCGGGGTCATCGACGAGAAGGTGACGGAGAGCGAGTTCTACGAGTCCAGCTACCAGCCCTGCGGCGACTTCCCCACCACCACGCAGGTGCTGTGGAGCGGGGAGACCGGCGGCGAGGGCACCGTCTACTGCGCCGAGGACGTCTGACCGCGCCCCGACGCGTCACGAGCGCCCCGCCGGCACCGCCGGCGGGGCGCTCGTGCGTCGAGGGGCTAGCGCTCGAGGAGGGCGAAGGTGGCCACGGCGTGCGCGATGCCCTTGCCCTCCTGCTCGACGTCGGCCTCGCAGATGGTCAGGTGCTCCCCGCGGGTGCGCACCCGCCCGCGCACCTCGAGCCGGCCGGGCGTCCCGGGGCGCAGGTAGGTGACGGTGAGCTGGCTGGTGGCGGGCACCTCGCCGTCGCCGGTGGTGGTGCGCACGGCCTGTCCCATCACGGTGTCGACCAGGGTGGCGACGACGCCGCCGTGCAGGGTGCCCGCCGGGTTGAGGTGCTCGTCGCGGACCTCGAACCCCAGCGTCGCCTCGCCGTCGCCGGTGTCCTCGACCGTCACCCCGAGCCGCCCGGCGAACCCGCCGGGGACCGCGTCGTCTGCCATGCGGCGGCGGTACCCGGCCTCGCACTCCCCACGCCCGGGAAGCCCCACGGACGGCGGGACCGCCGTTATGGTCCGCCGCCGTGGCGAGGCGACGGAGGACGTGGATCTGGTCGGCGGCGGCGGTCGTGGTGGCGGCGCTGGCCGCCGTCACGCTGGTCTGGTTCCAGCCGCAGAAGCTCTTCTACGACGAGCGGGTCGACGAGGGCCTGCCCTCGGCCGCGGCGGAGGAGACCCCGGCCGGCGACGGCGGGGGAGCGGTCATCACCGTGGCGCCCTCCGGCCCGGTCGACCTCGCCAGCGGCGCGTTCGTCTCCCGCGAGCACGAGACCGTGGGCACCGCGCGGGTGGTCCGCCTGCCCGACGGGCAGGTCGTCGTCCGGCTCGAGGGCTTCGAGACCTCCAACGGCCCGGCGCTCTACGTCTACCTGTCGCAGAACCCGGCCACCGGCGAGGAGGCGGCCTTCGACGAGCAGTTCGTCGACCTCGGCCCGCTCAAGGGCAACGTCGGCGACCAGAACTACGTCGTGCCCGAGGGCGTCGACGCCACCGGCTACACCAGCGTCGTCATCTGGTGCGACCGCTTCGACGCCGCCTTCGGTGCCGCCGACCTCGGCCCCGCCGCCATGGCCTGACCCCTCAGGCGGGCTCGCGGCGCATCGGCACGTGCGGGATGCCGTCCTCGACGTAGCCGGGGCCGCTGAGCCGGAAGCCGAAGCGCTCGTACCAGCCCTGCAGGTGCGCCTGGGCGCCGAGCGTGATCGCCCGGCCCTCGCAGAGCCGGATCCCCTCCTCCATCAGCCGGGCGGCCAGGCCGCGGCCGCGCGCGCTCGCCGCGGTGGCCACGCGGCCGATCGCGCGGGTCTCGCCGTCGTCGAGGACCCGGATGGTGGCGAGGACCTCGCCGTCCTCCTCGAACCACAGGTGCAGCGTCGCCGGCTCCGGATCGCGGCCGTCGAGCTCGGGATAGGGGCACTGCTGCTCGACCACGAAGACGTCGACCCGCAGCCGGCAGAGGGCGTAGACCTCGAACGGGGTCAGGTCGGCGAAGGGGGCCGTGCGCAGGGTCGGCTGGTCGGCGGTCACGGCTGTCGTTGTAGCCGACGTCAGTTCCGCGTGCGGTAGCGGCGCACGGTCAGCGGGCCGAGGACGGCGACCAGCGCGGCCGCCCAGACCAGCACGAGGACGACGTCGGAGCCGGCGACCTCGCCGTGCACCAGCCCGCGCACCGCGCTGACCAGGGAGCTGACCGGGTTCACCTCGACGGCGGCCTGTAGCCAGCCGGGCATCGTGGCGGGATCGACGAAGATGTTGCTGCCGAAGGTCAGCGGCGTGATCACCAGCATGCTCCAGCCCATCACCGCGTTCGGCGTGCGCACCACGAGCGCCAGGTAGGTCCAGATCCAGCCGAGCGCGAAGGCGAACACCAGCAGCAGGGCCACCGCGGCGAGGACGCCGGCCGGCCCGCCCTCCGGCCGGAACCCCAGCGCGAGGCCCAGCCCCAGCACCACGGCCGAGGCGAGGGCGAACCGGACGACGTCGCCGAGCAGGGCGCCGACCAGCGCGCTGGGCCGCCAGACCGGCAGCGAGCGGATGCGGTCGAAGACGCCCTTCTCGATGTCGGTGTTGAGCGCCACCCCGGTGTACATCGTGATCATGAGGATGCTCTGCACGAGGATGCCCGGGAGGAAGAACTGCAGGTAGCGGTCGACCGAGCCGGCCAGCGCGCCGCCGAACAGGTACGTGAAGATCAGCGTCAGCATCACCGGGAAGACGGTGACGTCGAACAGCTGCTCCGGGACGTACTTGATCCGCAGCAGCGTCCGCCAGCCGAAGGTCGCCGACGCCGCCAGCGGGCCCTGCGGCCTCGGGCGGTCGGCCGACCCGAGGGCCGCGAGGACCGCGGCGGTGTCCGGCGCGGTGGCCTCGGCGGTGGCGGGCGCGGTCGAGGTGGCGGTCATCGCGGGTCCTCCGGAGCGGGGGTGCCGGTGCTGTCGGCGGGCCGGCCGGTCAGGGCGAGGAAGACCTCGTCGAGGCTCGGCTGCCCGAGGGCGAACTGCGCCAGCGGGATGCCGGCGGTCTCCAGGGCGGTGAGCGCCCGGGCCGCTGGGGCGGCGTCCCGCACCGAGGCCGTGAGGGCCGCGGGGTCGGCGTCCGCGGTGACCGGGACGGCCAGGACGCGCTCGAGCAGCGCGCGGGCGGTGCCGCGGTCCTCCGGGTCGGCCACCCGCACGTGCAGCGTGCCCGAGCCCACCGACGCCTTGAGCTGCCCGGGCGTGCCCTCGGCGATCACCCGGCCGGCGTCGATGACGGAGATGCGGTCGGCGAGCTGGTCGGCCTCGTCGAGGTACTGGGTGGTCAGCAGCACCGTCGTCCCGCCGCGGACGAGCGCGCGGACGACGTCCCACACCTGGTTGCGGCTGCGGGGGTCCAGGCCGGTGGTCGGCTCGTCGAGGAAGACCAGGTCGGGCCGGACGACGATGCCGGCGGCGATGTCGATGCGCCGTCGCATCCCGCCGGAGTAGTGCTTCACCTGCTTGCCGGCCGCCTCGGTGAGGCCGAAGGCGGCCAGCAGCTGGTCGGTGCGCTGGCGCGCGGCGGCCCGCGAGTAGCCCAGCAGCCGGGCGAGCAGCAGCAGGTTCTCCGCGCCGCTGAGCATCTCGTCCAGGGAGGCGAACTGGCCGGTCAGGCTGACCCGGCCGCGGACGGCGTCGGCGTCGGTGACGACGTCGTGGCCGAAGACCCGCGCCGATCCGCCGTCGGGCGGGAGCAGGGTGGCCAGCATCCGGATCGTGGTCGTCTTGCCCGCCCCGTTGGGGCCGAGGAAGCCGTGCACGCCGCCCCGGGGGATCTGCAGGTCGACGCCGGCCACGGCGGTCGTGGCGCCGAAGCGCTTGACCAGGCCGACGGCCTCGATCGCCAGGACCCCGCTGTCGCCGCCGGTCGCCTGTCCACCGGCCGGCGCCGCGTCGCCGACGTACGCCGTCACGTGCCCCACCCCCTGCCTCCGAGTCGGGTGCCCGCACGGTGCCGCACGGGTCCGACAGTCCGGACCGGCCGAGGGGAGGGGAGTCATCGGTCCCGCGCCGCGACGCGTCTGTTTAGGTGTGCCTACCCTGGGCTGCTGCCGGACAGCCGTCGACGTCTGTGGGAGGACCCGTGACCAGGCCCGGGCGGGCGACCGCCGTTGTTGTCTCCGCCGTCTGTCTGTCCGGCGCGCTGGCCGCCTGCGGCAGCGCCGGGGCGTCCGGCTCGGAGGCGCTCACCGTGTACAGCGCGCAGCACGAGAGCCTGGTGCGCACGATGCTCGAGGGCTTCACCGAGGAGACGGGCATCGAGGTGGAGTTCCGCGACGGCAACGACGCCGAGCTCGCCAACCAGATCGTGCAGGAGGGTGAGGCCTCGCCGGCCGACGTCTTCCTCACCGAGAACAGCCCGTCGATCGCCGTGCTCGACCGCGAGGGGCTGCTGGCTCCACTGGACGAGTCGACGCTCGGCCAGGTCGGTGAGCAGTTCCGGCCCTCGTCGGGGACCTGGACCGGCTTCGCCGCCCGCTCGACCGTGCTGGTGTACGACCCGGCCGCGCTGTCGGAGGACGAGCTGCCGGCGTCGATCCTGGAGCTGGCCGACCCGGCGTGGGAGGGCCGCATCGGCATCGCCGCCGGTGGCGCGGACTTCCAGGCGATCGTCGCGGCGGTCCTGGCGCTGCACGGCGAGGACGCCACGCGGGCCTGGCTCGAGGGGCTGGAGCGCAACGCCGGCGTCTACCAGAGCAACACCGCGGTGATGGTGGCCGCCGACGAGGGCGAGATCGACGCCGGCGTCATGTACCACTACTACTGGTACCGCGACCAGGCCGAGGGCGGCCTCAAGGGCGACGACGCCCGGCTGCACTTCTTCGGCGGGCAGGACGCGGGGGCCTTCCTCAGCGTCTCCGGCGCCGGGGTCCTCCGGTCGTCCGACCGGCCCGAGGACGCACAGCGGCTCGTCGCCTGGCTGACCGGGCGGGAGGCGCAGGAGCGGCTGGCCGAGAGCACCGCCCTCGAGTACGCCGTCGGCACCGGCGTCGCCTCGGCCGGGGCACTGCCCCCGCTCGACGGGCTGGGGGCGCCGGCCGTCGACCCCGGCTCCCTCGACCAGGACCGGGTCACCGAGCTCATGCAGGAGGTGGGGTTGCTCTGAGCGTCGCCCCCTCCGCCCGCCCCGGTCCCGTGACCCCGGCCGCGCGGGGCCGGCGCGCGCCCGCGGCGCGCCGCTCCCCGGTGACGGTGCTGCTGGCCGTCGCCGTCGCGGCCCTCGCGCTGCTGCCCCTGGTGCACATCGCGGTGGCCGCGGTCGACGTCGGCTGGAGCGGGGTCGCGGAGCTGGTGTTCCGGCGGCGGGTGGCCGACCTCCTGGGCAACACCCTCCGGCTGGTCGCCGGTGCCGTGGCCGTGTGCACGGTGCTGGGCGTGGGCGCGGCCTGGCTCGTGGAGCGCACCGCCCTGCCCGGCCGCCGGGGATGGCACGTGCTGCTCGTCGCGCCGCTGGCGCTGCCGGCCTTCGTCAGCAGCTCGGCGTGGATCTCCCTGCTGCCCGGGCTGGACACCTACGGCGGCGCCCTGCTCGTGGTGTCGCTGGCCTACGCGCCGTTCGTGTACCTGCCCGCGGTCGCCGCCTTCCGCGGCCTGGACCCGGCGCTGGAGGAGACCGCCCGGGGCCTGGGCCTGTCGAGCTGGGCGGTGTTCCGGCGGGTGCAGCTGCCCCAGCTCCGGGTGGCCGTGCTCGGCGGTGCACTGCTGGTCGCCCTGCACGTGCTCGCCGAGTTCGGCGCCCTGGCGATGCTGCGCTACCCGACCTTCACCACGGCCGTCTACGACCAGTACCGGGCCACGTTCAACGGCGCGGCCGCCACCATGCTGGCCGGGGTCCTGGTGCTGCTGTGCCTGGTGCTGCTCCTGGCCGAGATCCGGCTGCGGGGCGCCCGCGGCTACGCCCGCACCGGGGCCGGCGCCGCCCGCCAGCCGCGCCCCGTCCGCCTCGGGGTGCTCACCGGTCCCGCCCTGCTGGCCCTCGCCACGGTGGTCGGGCTGGCGCTGCTCGTGCCGGTGGGCGCGCTGGTGTCCTGGTTCGCGACCGGCACCTCGGCGCGGGTCGACTGGGCGGTCCTGGCCGCCACCACCGGGACGACGCTCGCCCTCGCCGCCGGGGCCGCGGCGGTCACCACCGCGCTGGCCCTGCCGACGGGCTGGCTCGCCGTCCGCCGCCGGGGACCGCTGGCCACCCTGCTCGAGCGCACCACCTACCTGGGCAGCGCGGTACCGGCGATCGTCGTGGCCCTCGCGCTCGTGACGGTCAGCATCCGGTTGCTGCCGGGCCTCTACCAGACCGTCCCGGTGCTGCTGGCCGCCTACGCCGTCCTTTTCCTGCCCCGGGCGATCGTGACGGTGCGCGCGGCGGTCGAGCAGTCGCCACCGGTGCACGACGACGTCGCGGCCTCCCTCGGCGTCCCGGCGCCGGCGCGGCTGTGGCGGGTGACCCTGCCGCTGCTGGCCCCCGGGATCGGGGCGGGGCGGCGCTGGTGTTCCTGGCGGTGGTCACCGAGCTCACCGCCACGCTGCTGCTCGCGCCGACCGGCACCGAGACCCTGGCGACGGCGTTCTGGTCGGCCAGCAGCGCCCTGGAGTACGGCGCCGCCGCGCCCTACGCCGTCGTCATGGTCCTGCTCTCGGCACCGGCCACGGTGCTCCTCTCCCGCGACGTCCGACGAGGTCTGACCACATGAGCGCGCTGACCGTCACCGGCCTGGCGAGGTCCTACGGCCGCACCCCGGTGCTCACCGGGGTGGACCTGCACGTCCCCAGCGGGACGACGACCGCGCTGCTCGGCCCCTCCGGCTGCGGGAAGACGACGCTGCTGCGCATCGTGGCCGGCTTCGACGACCCCGACGCCGGGACGGTCGAGCTCGGCGGCCGGGTGGTGGCCGGCGCCGGCCGCGGGGTGCCCGCCCGCCGGCGCGGCATCGGGTTCGTCCCCCAGGAGGGCGGGCTGTTCCCGCACCTGAGCGTGGCCGGCAACGTCGCCTTCGGCCTGCCCCGCCGGCTGCGCCGCGACCGCGCGCGGATCGCCGGGCTGCTCGCGTTGGTGGGCCTCGACGTGGCGCTCGCCGACCGCGCTCCGCACCAGCTCTCCGGCGGCCAGCAGCAGCGGGTCGCGCTGGCGCGCGCGCTGGCCCCCGAGCCGTCGCTGGTGCTGCTCGACGAGCCGTTCTCCTCCCTCGACGCCGCGTTGCGGGAGGACACCCGCCGCGCCGTCGTGGAGGCACTGCGGACCACCGGCGCGACCGCCGTCCTCGTCACGCACGACCAGGCCGAGGCGCTGTCGACCGCCGACCAGGTCGCGGTCATGCGCGGTGGCACCCTCGCCCAGCTCGCCGACCCGCGGACGCTGTACCGCGAGCCCCGGGACCTGGACGTGGCGGCCTTCGTCGGGGAGGCCGTGGTCCTCGACGGGGTGGCCGCCGCGGGCCGGGTGACCTCCGAGCTGGGGGAGCTGACCCTGGGCAGGCCCTGCCCGGACGGGCCCGTCCGGGTGCTGCTGCGCCCCGAGCAGCTGCGGCTGGCCGGCGGTCCCGGCGTCCCCGCGCGCGTGTGCGGGATCGACTTCTACGGGCACGACGCCCGGGTCGAGCTGCAGCTGTCCTCGGGACTGCGGGTCAGCGCGCGCGCCGAGGGCGCGGACCTGCCGGTCCCCGGGTCGCAGGTGACCGTCGCCGTCCGGGGCGCGGCGGTGCCGTTCCCGGCCGTCCCGTCGGGAGGCCGCCCGGAGGTGCCGGCACCCGCCTGATGCCGCGGCCCCGGGGGGACCTGGGCGCCGGCCGTGGGTTAGGTGTGCCTAAGCTCACGACCCGTGGACCTCCTCCTCTTCTCCGTGGACCCCGTCTGGGGGCGCGACGTGGTCGCGGCCGGCGCGGCCGGGATCGTCGTCGACTGGGAGCGCCGCGGGAAGCACCGCCGGCAGGCCGGCGAGGGCACCCAGATCAACGCCGACACCCTCGAGGACCTCGTCCGCATGCGCGCGGCCACCGACGGCCGGCTGCTGTGCCGGGTCAACGCCGCCGGTCCCTGGACCGCGCGCGAGGTCGCCGAGGCCGTCGCGGCGGGGGCCGACGAGGTCCTGCTGCCGATGGTGCGCACGCCCGAGGAGGTCGACCGCACGCTGGACCTGGTCGCCGGCCGCTGCGGGCTGGGCATCCTCGTGGAGACGCAGGACGCCGTCGACCGGGTCGCCGAGCTCGCCCGGCGGCCGCTGTCGCGCATCTACGTCGGGCTCAACGACCTGCGCATCGACCGGCGGTCGCAGGAGCTGTTCCGGCCGCTGGTCGACGGGACCGTCGACGCCGTGCGCGCCGCCGTGGGGACGCGCTTCGGCGTCGGCGGGCTGACCCTGCCCGGCGGCGGGTTCCCCGTGCCGGGGATGCTGCTGGCCGCGGAGCTGGTCCGGCTGCGCACCGACTTCACCTTCCTCCGCCGCTCGTTCACCGCGGACATGGCCGGGCGCGACCCCGCCGTCGAGGTGCCGCGGCTGCTCGCGGCGCTGGCCGACCTGTCCGACGCCGACGCCGCCACCGCAGCGGAGCGGCGTGCCGGCTTCGTGGCGGCGGTGGAGGGGACGGCGGCCGTCGACGGGCTGCGGGTCGCCCAGCCGGCGTGAGCGGCCGGGCGCTGGTCACCGGCGCCGGCGGGTTCGTCGGCGGCCACCTGGTGGCGCGGCTGCGGGCCGACGGCTGGGACGTGACCGGCCTGACCCGTGCCGACGTCGACCTCGCCGACCCCGTCGCCGCCGCGGCCGCCGTGCGGGCCGCGGACCCCGACGTCGTCTTCTCCCTGGCGGCCGGCCGTGCCAAGGCGACCGCGGCGGAGCGCGCCGCCACGGTGGCGGTCAACACCAGCCCGTGGCTGGTCGACGCCCTGCCCGGGCGCTGCCGCGCGGTGGTCCGTCTCGGGTCGTCCACCGAGTACGCCGCCGGCCCGCGACCGCTGGACGAGGACGCCCCGCTGCGCCCCCGCGGCTTCTTCGGCGCGACCAAGGCGGCCGGGTCCCTGCTGCTGCAGGCGGCCGCCGCCGAGCGGGGCGTGCGGGCCACGGTGCTGCGCGCGTTCCAGGTCTACGGGCCCGGCGACCACCCGACCCGGCTGGTGCCGGTCGTGCTCGCCGCCGCGCGCACCGGCGCGACGGTGCCCCTCCCGGCCGGGGTCAGCCGGCGCGACTGGGTGTGGGTCGGGGACGTCGTCGACGCCTGCGTGCGGGCCGCGCTGGCCGACTCCCTGCCCTCCGGCAGCGTGCTCAACGTCGGCACCGGCGTGCAGACCGGCGTGGCCGAGCTCGTCGCCGTCGCCGAACGGGTCACCGGCCGGCCGATCGCCACCGCGCCCGGTACCCATCCCGGCCGGCACTGGGACACCGCCGACTGGGTGTGCGACCCCCGCGCGGCGCGGTCCCTGCTCGGGTGGGAGCCGACCGTCGGCCTCGAGGAGGGGCTGGCGCGCACGTGGGCGGCGCGGTGAGCGGTCCCCGCGTCGCCGTGGTCGTCCCCGTGTACGGCAACGAGGGGACGCTGCGGCCGCTGGCGGCGCGGCTGGCGGCGGCGCTCGCGGGCCGGGACTGGCGGCTGCGGCTGGTGGTCGACGCCTCGCCCGACGGCAGCCTCGCGGTCGCGCGCGAGCTCGCGGCGGCCGATCCGCGGGTGGCCGTCACCGCCCTGGAGGTCAACGTCGGCCAGCACCGGGCGCTGGCCACCGGGCTGCACGTGGAGGACGCCGACGTCTGGGTGTGCCTGGACGCCGACCTGCAGGACCCGCCGGAGGCGGTGCCGGCCCTCCTCGACCGGCTGGCCCGGGGCGACGCCGGCGCGGTCTTCGCCGGCCGCCGGGGGCGGTACGAGTCGCCGCTGCGGCGGCTGACCGGTGACGCGCACCGGCGGGTGGCCGCCCGCCTCACCGGCCTGCCGCCCGACGCCGGTGCCTTCCTCGCCCTCGGGCCCGCGGTGCGCGACGCCGTCGTGGCGGCCGTGCTGGCCGGGTCCGCGCCCAGCGTCGTGCTCGCCGCCGGCCTGGCCGGCACCCCGCTGGCCAGCGTGCCGGTCGAGCGGGACCGCCGGCCGGAGGGGACGTCGGCGTGGACCGGCCGGGCCCGGCTGCGCCAGTCGCTGCGGTCGCTGGCCTGGGCGGCGGGGCGCCGGGTCAGCGGGTCCAGAGCTGGACGACGAGGTCGGTCTTCGTCGCCGGGAGGTCCCAGGTCCGGGTCAGGGACAGGCCGGCGTCCCTGAGGACCGCGTCGTCGTCGGTGGGCACCGGCTCCCCGTCGATGAGGCGGCGGACCAGCCAGACGCGGTCGGCGTCGGCGGGGGCGTCGTCGGGTGGGAGGACGACGTCCGGGCGCAGCCGCGGGCCCAGCGTCCGGACGAAGTGGTCGAGCCCGAGCGCCGCGCGCTGGTCGGCCGCCACCACCGGCTCACCGGGGCGCTGCTCCTCCAGCAGGAGGGCGACGGCGTCGTCGGAGCGCTCCCGCGGCTCCCGGACCGCCAGCGGCGCGCTCGCCAGGAGGGACAGGCCGACCAGCGCGGCGGCCACCGGCGTCCGCGCGCCCCGGGGCAGCGCCGTCGCACCCGCCGCGGCCAGGACGCCGAGCCCGAGCAGCCCGGCCAGCAGGTAGCGGGGCAGGTACACCGGCCGGACGGTCTCGGCGGCCAGCAGGAGGAGCAGCGGGACGAGCACCCAGCAGACGCCGACCACGCGCACCCCGGCGCCGCGCAGCGCGCCGACCACGGCGAGCCCGACGGTCAGGTACAGCAGCGGCGTGCGACCCCCGGCCCAGGCCTCCACGGCGAGGTCGGCGAGCGTGCCGCCGGTGTCGCGCAGGTGCTCGGCGTTGCGCGAGCCGGTGCCGTTGAGCAGGTTGACGCCGATCAGCGCCGCCACCGGCAGGGCGGCGAGAGCGCCGACGACCACCACCCGGACGGCCGCCCGGCCGCGGAGAAGGAGCGCCGCGACGACGAACGCGGCCAGCACCGTGACGGCGTACCAGTGCATCAGGCCCATCCCGGCGCCGGCGAGGCCGAACAGCAGCAGCCCGCGCCCGTCCTGCAGCCAGCGGGCCAGGCCCAGCAGCGCCCCGCCGGTGGCCAGGACGGCGAGTCCGTAGCTGCGGGCCTCCACGGCCTGCTCGAGCAGCAGCGGGGCGGTCGCCAGGACGAGGCCGGCCAGGACGCCGGTCGCCCGGCCCGCCAGCCGGGTCACCGCCCGCGACACCAGCGCCAGCCCCCCGGCGGTGGCCAGCACCGAGGACACCCGCAGGGCGGTGTCGCCCCCTAGGCCCGGCAGCGAGACCCACAGGTGCACGACGAGGTAGTAGGGCGCGTTGTAGGAGGGCGGGACGTCGGCGAGGTAGCTGGTGACGCCCTCGCCGGTGGCGATCGCCCGCAGGATGTCGGCGAGCGGACGGCGGGCGACCTCGGCGGTGAACGCCTCGTCGAACCAGAGCCCGTGGCCGGGGGCGAGCAGCCCCGCGCAGAGCAGCACCAGCAGCGCCGAGGGGAGCAGCTCCACCGGGGACCAGCGCCGCGGGCGGTCCGTCGGCGCCGGGGCGTCCGCCGCCGTCGTCGTCGTCGCCACGGGACCGCAGCGTAGGCGGCCCGCTTCCGCCGGCAGAGCCGGCGCGACACCCGGCACGAGTTGGTCACCGTGCCCCCACCGCTCGCGGACTTGCGGCGGGCACCTGCCGAATGCCGACCGCGCGTGGTGGACGGCGAACCTCACAGCGCCGGTCGGTGAGCCATCGGCCGCCGTGCAGGGGCCCGCCGCCAGCGTGCGAGCGGTGGGGGGCACGGTGGTCCTTACCGACGTCGCGGACGCCGTCTGTGCCGCCCTCGGACGGGACGTCCCACCGCATCCGCCCAGGTCAGTGCCTGTTTCTGTCGTACCCCCGCTCTAGGTTCGTGGTGTGTCCGGGAGCGGTATGGGATCGGTGGCCGACGCGCCGTCGTCCGTGCCGCGGCTGGACGAGGCGCCGCGGCTGGATGAGGCGTTGGCGGTCGGGTCCTGGTCGGTGGCGGAGCAGGCTGCGGAGTTGGAGCGGCTGCAGGCGCACCGGTCGGCGATCGCGGCGTTCGAGTGCCGGCTCATCGCCGGGCTGGCCGGCGCCCGTGCCGACTTCTTCGACACCTCGATCGAGCGGGGCGGTGAGCGCCCGGCGTCGTGGTCGGAGGGCGGGCTGGCCGGGGTCGGTGAGTTCTTCGTCGACGAGCTGGCCCAGGTGCTGCGGTGCTCGGTCACCGAGGCATCCGTCCGTGCCGAGCTGGCCCTGGTGCTGACCCGCCACCTGCAGGCCACCTGGGCGGCGCTCGCCGACGGGCGCATCGACTGGCCGCGGGCGCGGGCGATGGCGGCGGAGGTGTCCGAGCCGGTGCGCCGCGGTGACCGGACGGCCGTCGTCGCCGCCGTGGAGGCCCTCGTGCTGCCCCGGGCGATGGACCTCGGCGTGCGGGCGCTGCGGACGGCGGTGCACCGCGAACTCGTGCGCCTCGACGAGGGCGCGGCCGACCGGCGACGGAAGGAGGCCCGCGACTGCGCCGACGTGACCGTCCGGCCGCTGCCGGACGGCATGTCCGAGCTGATCACGCTCCTGCCGCACGAGACCGCGGTGGCGATCCGCGAGACCGCTGACGTCTCCGCCCGCATGGCGAAGGAGGCAGGGGACGCACGCCCGATCGGCGTCATCCGCGCGGAGGTCCTCGCCGACCTGGTGCTGCGTCCCTGGGACGACTCGCGGCCACCGGTCACGGCCCACCTGACGGTGCTCTCTCCCCTGTCTGCTCTGGAGGGCCGCCGCGGTGGTGGACCGGCGGAGGTCGACGGCCAGCCGATCACCTCTGCTCACTTGCGCGAGCTCCTCGGCCGGCTGGACGCCCTGTGCCCGGGTGGGCTGCAGGTCCCCCGTGGCGGCAGCGTCGACGCCGCCTTGACGGACCCGGTCAGCGGCCGCCTGCGCGCCGTCGTGCCCATCGAGGAGCTCCGCCGCCTCGCCGGACGCGGTTGCCCCGACCACCCCTCGGGCGCCTGCGGCTGCCCGGTGCTCGACCGGCCGGTCGTCGCCGACGGCTACCGGCCCAGGCGCGCCCAGTACCGGTTCGTCACCACCCGCGACCGCACCTGCCGGATGCCCGGCTGCTGCATCCGGGCGGGGCACGCCGACCTCGACCATGTCCTCCCGCACCCCGAGGGCGCCACTGACTGCACCAACCTGTGCTGCCTGTGCCGCCGGCACCACCGCCTCAAGACCCACGGCCGTGGCTGGCAGTTCGCCATGGACGCCGACGGGGTGCTCACCGTCACCACACCCACCGGCACGACCCGCGTGACGAGACCACCGGGCCTCCGCGAGCCGTCGGCGGACGCACCGCCGTTCTGACTTCCCGGCGTCAGGGGTCGGTGCGGGCGCCGCGGGCGCGCTGCAGGGCCGGACTGCCGATCCACAGCCAGCCGAGCAGCACCGCGACGACACCGCCGGTGACCAGGGCCAGGGGGAGGGTGAAGAGGAAGTCGACCACCAGCACCACCGCGGCCACGATCGCGACGGCCAGCACGCACAGCCCCAGGAAGGCCAGGCGGTTGCTGCGCCGCAGCAGGTCCTCCTTGTCGTGCTGCCGGAACAGCGCGCGGTGCTGCGCGGCCGGCGCGATGAGCAGGGCGGTGGCGGCGACCGCGGCGACGAGGGTCACGAAGTAGACGTCGCGCTGGAAGTCGGTGGCCCGCTCCGTCGCCTGCTGGAACGGCACCACCAGCAGGAAGGCGAAGAGGAACTGCACGCCCGGCAGCGCGATCCGCAGCTCGTTGAGCAGCTCCATGAGCTCCCGGTCGATGCGCTCGGCGTGGGTCTCGTCGCGGTCGTCCGCTCCGCGACGGTCCTCCCCGGCCCTCCGGTGTCGGGGTCCCGGATCCGGCCGCGCATCCCGTCGTGCCCGCTGACCAGAGCCCGTCGTCGCCATGTCCGTGGGTCTCCCCTCCAGCTCCGGCCGTCCCCCGGCGCCCCGCGACCCCCGGCCGTTCAGCGGCCGTATACCCGGCGGCCACCTGGTGATCACCTGGGAACCGTCCGGTACCGGGTAGGGGAGGGGCATGTCGATGTGGGAGCCGATGACGCCGAACCGCCACCGCCCGGACGACGAGATCGCCGCCGCGGACCCCGGTGCCGGCGCGCCACCGCCGGCCGCGGGCTTCGGCGTGGAGGGCGAGGAGCCGGACCGTCCCGAGCAGGCCGAGGCCCCGCCGGTCGCGCCCGGCGCTCCCGACACCGTCTTCCGCACGCCGGACCCCGCCGACGTCCGGCGCGAGCGCGGCGCCTGAGGACCGGTCAGATCAGCGGGCTGGGCGCCGTCCCGGGGCCCTCGTCGGGCTGGTCGGCCTCGCGCAGGTCGTGCGCCATGCGCACCCGGGCGGCGGGGTACACGTCGACGGCGCCGTCGGCGTCCTCGAGGTAGCACCATCCGTCGGCGAACAGCACGTGGCAGTCCTCGTACACCTCGCGCGCCGTCGGGAGGCCGCCCGGCTCGGCGATCTCGATGCGACCGGCTCTGTGCCACTGCCCGGGCCTGATCCTGCGGAAGTCCATGGCGGCCACCGTGGCACCGGCTGCGGGTGTCCGGCCAGTCCGCGGCGGCCCGGGTGGTCGGGCGTCTCGTACCGTCGACGGCGTGGACCTGACCGTTCTCCCGCCGCGCACCGCCGACGAACTCGACGCCATGCGCGCCGCCGGGCGCGTGGTGGCGCAGACGCTGGCGGCGGTGCGGGCGGCGGCGGTCCCCGGGGTGAAGCTGCGCGAGCTCGACGACCTCGCGAGGACGACGATGTACGAGGCGGGCGCGACCTCGTCGTTCCTCGGCTACAAGCCGTCCTGGGCGCCGACGGCCTACAACGGCGTCCTCTGCCTGTCCCCGAACGAGGTCGTCGTGCACGGCCGGCCGAGCGGCCAGCGGCTCAAGGACGGCGACCTGCTCAGCGTCGACTGCGGCGCGGTCGTCGACGGCTGGAACGGCGACGCCGCGTTCTCCGTGCTGGTGGGGGAGCACCCCTCCGACGCGGACGCCCGGCTCGTCACCGCGACCGAGGAGGCGCTCGCCGCCGGCGTCGCCGCCGCGGTGCCGGGCGCGACGCTGCTCGACGTCGCCCGCGCCGTCGACGCCGTCGCCCGCCGGTACGGCTACGCGCACCTGCCCGACCACGGCGGGCACGGCATCGGCCGGTCGATGCACGAACCGCCGTTCGTGCCCAACCAGCCGCTGGCCGGGCTGGACCGCGTGCGCCTGCACACCGGCAGCACGCTCGCGATCGAGCCGATGCTCCTGGCCGGCGGCGAGCGCTACCGGCACAAGAGGGACGGCTGGGCGGTGGTCACCGCCGACGGCAGCCGCGCCGCCCACGTCGAGCACACCGTGGCGGTCACCGACGACGGGCCGGTCGTCCTCACCGCCGCCTGAGCCGGCCTCACCGGCGCCGGCGCCGGGTCACCGCCCGCCGCAGCGCGCGCCGCTGCGCCCCGGCCAGCGGCGGCGGCGCCCACGACGTCGACGGCGGGTGCAGCGCGGTGCCCAGCTCCACGCGCAGCAGGTCCACCGTGTCGAGGAGGCTGCCGTGCTGCGACCAGCCGGCCGGGTCGGTGCGGGGGTCGACGAGCAGGGCGTCGGCGAGCCGGCCGCGCAGCTCGAGCAGCGTCCCCAGCCGGTCGGCGTCGGAGGGCGGCGTGGTCCCGGCGGCCACCGTCGCGGCGTCGTGCAGGGTGGTGGCGACGGCGCGCAGCACGTCGGCCAGCGCCTCCCGCGCGGGCCGCGACCACGCCTGGCCGGCGTCGTCCTCGGGCAGGAAGTAGGTGCGGTCGAGCAGCACGCGGGTGAGCGTGCGCAGGCTGACGTGGACGCGCTCGAGGGCGTTGAGCGTGTTGCGCAGCCGGGGCTGGGCCTCGCGGGCCACCCGCCCGCGGGGGTTGAGCCGGGCGCTCTCCTCGGTGCGGGCCAGGCGGCGGTCGGCCCGGGCCACCTCCGTTCCCAGCCCGCGGGCGCGCTCGAGCAGGGAGTCGGCGACGCGGCGCGACCACGTGCCGCCCAGTGCGCTCGCCACGTCCTCGCAGAAGCCGGCCATGCGCTCGGCCAGCTCCGCGATCGCCTCGCTGGCCGGCTGGACGTACAGCGGTGGCGCGACGAGCAGGTTCACCAGGACACCGACGCCCGCGCCGATCAGCGTCTCGGTGATCCGGCCCAGCGCCGCGTTCTCCGCTCCGCCCACGGCCAGCACGAGCATCGCGCTGATCGGGACCTCGGCCAGGTGGGGCCCGAGCCGCAGCAGCCGCCCGACCACCAGCGAGATCCCGACGACGAGGCCGAGGCTCCACCAGGTGAGCCCGACGACGGAGGCGAACAGCACCGCGATGAGGACCCCCGCGGTGACGCTCGCGACCCGCTCCCAGCCGGTGGCCAGCGTCTCGTACAGCGTGAGCTGCACGACCAGCAGCGCGGTCAGCGGGGCGAGGATCGGCGAGCTGGTGGTGTCCAGCCAGGTGGCGATCTGGAAGGCCACCACCGCGGCCAGCACGGTCTTGGCGGTGCGCAGGCCGGGGGTGCGCCCACGCCGCACCAGCCGGGCGACCAGCGAACGCGGTCCGGCCACGGGTGCAGTGTCCCCGCCGAGCGGCCCCCGACGCGCGCCGGCCGCCGTCCGCGGGTGCGGACGGCGGCCGGGGAGTGCGGGGCCGGCCGAGGCCGGACTGCGGGTGTCGGTCCGGGACACGGTCCCCCAGGGAGCCCGGTCCGGCCGTCCCCGGGCCGGCGGCCCGGGGGCGTCAGCGGCGGGAGACGCCCTTGATGACCTCGCTGGCCCGCTGCTGCTCACCGGCGTAGGAGCTGACGACGACGAGCGCGCCGGTCAGGGCCGGGATGACCCACTGCAGCGAGTCGAGCTGCTCCTGGGCGGCGGCGATCTCGGCCTTGGTGCGCTTCGTGGGCTTCGTGCCCGAGCGCGACGAGGGGTTGGCCGCGCCGCTGCCGGTGCCGTTCACGACCTGCCCCAGCGAGCGGCTGTAGGCGGTGACGCCGAGGGCGGCGGCCGTGAGCAGGGTCTTGAGCGCGGACATGCCGGCCACGCCCTCCTGCTGGGCGACCCGGCCGCGGTTGCCGATGAGCTGGCCGACGCTGCCCACGAGGTGGGCGCCGATCGCCACGGCGTTGACCGGCGTCCACCGGTTCCAGCCGACGTTGGCGACCTTCCCGGTGTCCTTGCCGGCCTCGCCGGCGGCGGGGTTCAGGGCCACGGCGTTGGCGAGCGTGCCGCCGAACCAGGCGGACAGGCCGAGGTCGTGCAGGGCGCGGGACACGGTGTTGCGGGCCATCGGATCTCTCCTGGGGGAAGTGGACGGGAGCCCGCCACCTACCCGCTCAACCCGAGGCCATGCCCGGCACCAGCAAGAGGATCGCGCGCAACGGGCCGCCCTCAGCGGGCGAAACGCAGCGCCGACCGGGCCCGGGCCTTCTCCGCCTCGACCTCGCGGTCCTTCGGCGGCGCCGTCGTCACCAGGGCGTCGAGCAGCCGCGCGGAGGCGGCGGCCACCTCGGCGACGGCGCGGTCGAAGGCCTCGGCGTTGGCCCGCGACGGGTGCGTCGCGCCGCTGATCTTGCGCACGTACTGCAGCGCCGCGGCCCGGACCTCGTCCTCGGTGGCCGGCGGCTCGAAGTTCGACAGGGGGCGGATGTTCCGGCACATGCGCCGCAGCGTATTGCCGCGGTACGACCGCGGGGGCCCGGGAACGGCCCCCGCGGACGGTCAGAAGCCGGCGCGGTCGACCCTGCGGTGGTACCGGGTGCCGAGCTTGCCGCCGAGCAGGGCGCCGGCCAGCGTGGCCACCAGGATCGCGGCGAGCGTGACGATCCCGGCGGTGGTCGCCGTGCCCTCGTCGATCGGGATGCGCGGCAGGTCCAGCTGCCGGAGGACGTTGTACTGCGCGCCGAGCACGGTGCCCACGACGGCCAGCACGACGACGACGAGCAGGCCGACCAGCCACACCGCCAGCCCCTGCCGGATGCCGTCGAAGCGGGCCATCCGGCCGGCCACGTAGCCGCCGGCGAGGTAGGCGAGGAACAGCACGACCAGCACGGCGATCGCGCCGCCGAGCCCGATGCCGGCGGCCTGGTCGGTGGCCTCCCCGACGGTGTCGACGCCCTGGGCCAGCCCGAGGCCGACGCCGGCCGCCGAGACCAGCGCGATCAGGACCACCGCCAGCCCGTTGGCCGACAGCCACCCGAAGAACGCCGCGCCCCACTTGATCCCGCCGAAGCCGTCGCGCTGGGCTGCGATCGCGTCGCGGCCCGGGCCGCGGGTGACGTGCGACCCCTCCGCCGGAACGGTCGTGTCGGGGTGGCGGTGGGTGCGGTCGCTGCTCGGCATGGGGCCTCCTCGTCGCTGGGTGCTGGTCGGGCGGGTACCCGCTCCTCGCACGACCATGGACGGGGTCACCCGGGAGGAGGACGCGTGACGGTCCTGCTCGTCGACGCCGCCAACGTCGTGGGCGCCCGCCCGGACGGCTGGTGGCGCGACCGGGCGGGGGCCACGGCCCGGCTGCTGGACCGCCTGGCCGCGCCTCTGACGGACGACGACGTGCCCGGCCTCGACGAGGTGGTGGTCGTCGTCGAGGGCGCGGCGCGCGACGTGCCGGCCCCGGACGGCGTCCGGCTGGTGCGCGCCCCCGGCAGCGGCGACGACGCGCTGGTCGCCGAGGCCGCGGCCCTCGCCGCCGCCGGCCGGGCGGTGCTCGCGGTGACCGCCGACCGCGGCCTGCGCGGGCGGCTGCCCGCGCAGGCCCAGGTGCGGGGGCCGGGCTGGCTGCTCGGGGTGCTCGATCGCATGGCGGGCAACCGACCGGGGTAGGCGGGGAGCGACCCCGAGACCGAGGAGCCGTCCCCGCATGCCACAGACCGTGCTGATCACCGGTGCCTCCAGCGGCATCGGCCGTGCCACCGCCCGCCTGTTCGCCCGGCGCGGGGCGGTGCTCGTGCTGCTCGCGCGGGGCCGTGAGGCGCTGGAGGAGACCGCGGCCGAGGTCCGGGCGGAGGGCGCGGCCGACGTCGTCGTCTGCCCGGCCGACGTGCTCGACGAGGACGCGCTGCGCACCGCCGTCGAGGGGACCGTGCAGCGCTTCGGCAGCCTCGACGTCGTCGTCCACGCGGCGCAGGTGGTCGCCTACGGGCGGATCGAGGAGGTGCCCAGGGAGGTGTTCGAGCGCGTGGTCGACACCGCGCTGCACGGCACGGCCAACCTCGCCCGCGTCGTCCTGCCGCAGTTCCGCCGCCAGGGCGAGGGCCACCTGGTGGTCGTGAGCTCGCTGCTGGCCTCGGTGGCCACGCCGCTCATGGGCAGCTACATCAGCGCCAAGTGGGGCCAGCTCGGCCTGATCCGGGTGCTGCAGCAGGAGACCCGCGACGTCCCCGGCATCCACGTCTCGGCGGTGGCGCCCGGTGGCGTCAACACCCCGATCTACTCGCAGGCCGGCAGCTACATCGGCCTCAAGGGCCGCCCGCCGATCCCGATCTACTCGCCGGAGCGGGTGGCCCGTTCGGTCGTCGCGCGCCTGGACCGGCCCCGGCGGCTGGTGCAGTCCGGCTTCGCCAACCCGGTCGTGATCCTCGGCTTCCGGTTGTTCCC
Source organism: Geodermatophilus normandii (assembly GCF_003182485.1). Classification (NCBI taxonomy): domain Bacteria; kingdom Bacillati; phylum Actinomycetota; class Actinomycetes; order Geodermatophilales; family Geodermatophilaceae; genus Geodermatophilus; species Geodermatophilus normandii. The sequence goes on from NZ_QGTX01000001.1 coordinate 2,774,486, forward strand.
GGCGGTCTACGACGCCCTGGTCGGGCCGCTGCTGCGGGTGTTCGCCCTCGCCGACGACCAGCGGACGCCGCCGACCGAGGGCAACGTCTTCGAGTCGAGGCCGGCCGGCAACGCCGAGAAGGGGCGCTGGCACGGCATCCCCTGAGTCCGCGGTGTGAGCGGCCGTGGCCGCCGGCGCGGGGTGTCGACGTCCGCAGCGCTGGCGGCCGGTCGCCGGGGGCGCCATCGTCGTCGCGGCGGTGGCCGTCAGGGCGCGGCCGGCCGGCAGGGGAGGAGCGGCACCGTGACCGACCGGGAGTACGACGCCGAGTTCGACGTCGAGGGGCTCGCCGACGACGTCGAGATCCTCGTCGACGTCTGGGGCGTACCGCACCTCTACGCCGGATCGCGCGACGACGTCCACCTCGCGCAGGGCTTCAACGCCGCCCGCGACCGGCTCTTCCAGATCGACCTGTGGCGGCGGCGCGGCAACGGACTGCTCAGCGAGGTCCTCGGGGATGCCTTCGTCGAGCAGGACCGGGCCAACCGGCTGTTCCGCTACCGCGGGGACGTGCGCGCCGAGTGGCTCGCCTACGGCACCTCGACGCGGGCGGTGGTCACCGCCTTCACCCGCGGGGTCAACGCCTACGTCCGCTGGGTCCTCGACCACCCCGAGCACCTGCCGCCGGAGTTCCGCGTCCACGGGTACTTGCCGGCGGAGTGGGCTCCGGAGGACGTCGTGCGGTTCCGGACGCACGGGCTCTTCGCCAACGTGGAACAGGAGCTGGCCCGGGCACTGACCCTGCGGGACGCCGGAGCCGCGGTCGAGGAGGTGCGGCACGCACGGGAGCCGGCCGACCCGCTGGTGCTCCCCGAGGGCACCGACCTCGGGCGGCTCGCCGACGAGGTGCTGCGGGTGTACCGGCTGGCGTTCTCCCCGGTCGACCTCAGCGGCCGGCCGGCGCCGGGCGACTGGCGCGAGTCGCTGGCCGGCAGCAACAACTGGGTGGTGGCCGGCTCCCGGACGGCGACCGGTCGGCCCCTCCTGGCCAACGACCCGCACCGCGCCGTCGGGCTGCCCTCGCTGCGCTACCTCGCCCACCTCGACGCCCCGGGCATGAGCGTGATCGGGGCCGGCGAGCCGGGCCTGCCGGGCATCTCGATCGGCCACAACGGCGCGGTCGCGTTCGGGCTCACCATCTGGCCGGCCGACGCCGAGGACCTCTACGTCTACGAGCTCGACCCCGCCGACCCGGGCCGCTACCGCTACCGCGACGGGTACGAGGCGTTCACCCGCGAGACCGACTCCGTCGCCGTGGCGGGCTCCGACCCGGTCGAGGTCGAGCTGCTGTACACGAGGCACGGCCCGGTGGTGCACCACGACCCGGCCCGCGGCACCGCCGTCGCCGTCCGCGCGGTGTGGCTCGAGCCGGGGATGTCGCCGTACCTGGCCAGCCTCGAGTACCAGACGGCGGCCGACGCCGACGCCTTCGTCGAGGCGCTGTCGCGCTGGGGCGCCCCCGGCGTCAACCAGGTCTACGCCACCGTGGCGGGCGACATCGGCTGGCAGGCGTGTGCGCTCGTGCCGCGGCGGGACGGCTGGGACGGCTCCCTGCCCGTGCCCGGCGACGGCCGCTACGAGTGGAACGGCTTCGCGCTGGCCGAGGAGCTGCCCGGGGTCCGCAACCCCGACGCCGGCTGGTTCGCCACCGCCAACCAGGAGAACCTGCCCCCCGACCGGGACCCCCGCCTGGCGATCACCCACGACTGGTACTCCCCGGCGCGCTACGAGCGGCTCTCGGACTGGCTGGCGGCGAACGACGCGGTGAGCGTCGAGGACAGCCTGCGCATGCAGTGGGACGCGGTGAGCGTGCACGCCCGCGCGGTCTGCCGGGCGCTCGCACCGGTCGACGGGCAGGCGGTGCGCGACCGCGACGTCCTCGACCGGCTGCGGGCCTGGGACGGCGAGGAGGGGGTCGACTCGTTCGAGGCCCTCGTCTTCGAGGTGTGGCTGCGCCGGCACCTGCGGCCCTGGCTCCTGGAGGAGCTGCTCGACCGCGAGGGCGTCGCACCGGAGCAGCGGGCGACCGCCCGGCGGACCGTGCTGCGGGACGAGTCCACGGAGTCCGACCTGCGCGGTGACCTCCGGATGCTCGCCGCGTACGGGTCCTCCGGCGACCGGCTCACCGCCGGCGTCGACGCCACGCTGCGGGCCGCGCTGGAGGAGCTGGAGACCCTGGTCGGCCCCGACCGGTCGGCCTGGACCTGGGGACGGCTGCACCACACCCGGCTGGTGAACACCGCGCTCGCCGGTGCCGAGGGGATCCCGGCCGGGTGGCGGGAGGTCGGCCCGGTGCCGCGTGCCGGGAGCGGTGACACGGTCGGGATGGCGGGCTACGGTCCGGACTTCCGGCAGACGCACGGCTCGACCTTCCGCATGGTGCTCGACGTGGGTGAGTGGGACAGCAGCCGGGCGGTCAACGCGCCCGGGCAGTCCGGGGACCCGCGCTCGCCGCACTACGCCGACCTGTTCGAGTCGTGGGCGGCGGGCGGGAGCTTCCCGCTCGTCTACAGCCGGGAGGCGGTGGAGGCCAACGTCGGCACCCGGATCCGCCTGCGCGCCCCGCGGTGATCCGGGCGGTGCGCGACCCGAGGAGACGGGAGGCAGGCGATGACCGTCCGCCGCGCGACGCTGGCCGGGCACACGTACGAGTTCCCGACCCTCGTGGAGCTCATGGCCAGGGCGACGCCGCTGCGCTCCGGTGACGTGCTCGCCGGCTGCGCCGCGGAGTCGGCCGCCGAGCGGGTGGCCGCCCAGACCGTGCTGGCCGACCTGCCGCTGGCCACCTTCCTCGACGAGCAGGTGGTCGGCTACGACGAGGACGACGTCACCCGCCTGGTGCTCGACACCCACGACGCGCGGGCCTTCGCGCCGGTCGCCTCGCTGACGGTGGGGGAGTTCCGCGACCGGCTGCTCGCGTGGGCGGCGGCCGGCGACGAGGCGTCGATCAGCGCGCTGGCGCCGGGGCTGACGCCGGAGATGGTCGCGGCGACGTCGAAGCTCATGCGCACCGCCGACCTGGTCGCCGTCGGCCGGCGGGCGCGGGTGGTCACCGGGCTGCGCAGCACGCTCGGCCTGCCCGGGACGCTGGCCTCGCGCCTGCAGCCCAACCACCCCACCGACGACCCGGTCGGTGTCACCGCCTCCATCCTCGACGGCCTGCTGCACGGCTCCGGCGACGCCGTCATCGGCATCAACCCGGCCACCGACTCACCGGCCCGCACGGTGGCGCTGCTCGAGCTCGTCGACGCCGTCGTCAGCCGCTACGCGATCCCCACCCAGTCGTGCGTGCTCGCCCACGTGACGACGACGCTGCGGGCCCTCGAGCAGGGCGCCCCGGTGGACCTCGTCTTCCAGTCGGTGGCCGGCACCCAGGAGGCCAACCGCGGCTTCGGCGTCACCCTGGACCTGCTCGCCGAGGCCCGCGCCGGCGCGCTGGCGCTGGGCCGCGGCACGGTGGGCGAGGACGTCACCTACTTCGAGACCGGGCAGGGCTCGGCGCTGTCGGCCGGCGCGCACCTCGGCGTCGGCGGGCGGCCGGTGGACCAGCAGACGCTCGAGGCGCGCGCCTACGGGGTGGCCCGGCACTTCCGCCCGCTGCTGGTCAACACCGTCGTCGGGTTCATCGGGCCCGAGTACCTCTACGACGGCAAGCAGGTCCTGCGCGCCGGGCTCGAGGACCACTTCTGCGGCAAGCTGCTCGGCCTGCCCATGGGTGTGGACGTCTGCTACACCAACCACGCCGAGGTCGACGGCGACGACACCGACGCCCTGATGCTGCTGCTCGGCGCGGCCGGCTGCTCGTTCGTCATCGCCGTCCCCGGCTCGGACGACGTGATGCTGCACTACCAGTCGCTGTCGTTCTCCGACGTCCTCACCACCCGCTCGGTGCTCGGGCTGCGGCCGGCGCCGGAGTTCGAGGCCTGGCTGGCCCGGATGGACCTGCTCGGCGACGACGGCCGGGTGCGCGAGCTCCCCGCCGACGCACCCGCGGCGAGGGCCCTCCTCGCGGCGGCGACGCCGTGACCGGCCCGGACCGCCGTCCGCGCGCGGAAGGCGACGACCCGTGGGCGGTGCTGCGGTCGGCCACGCGGGCACGCGTGGCGCTCGGGCGGGCCGGGGACGCGCTGCCCACGGCCCGCGAGCTGGAGTTCCGGGCCGCGCACGCCGCCGCCCGCGACGCCGTCCACTCGCCCCTGGACGCCGACCGGCTGCGCGCCGACCTCGGCGGCGAGGTGCTGGTCGTCGCCTCCGCCGCGACCGACCGGGCCACCTACCTGCAGCGCCCCGACCTCGGCCGGCAGCTCGCCGGGGGGACGACGCTGCCCGCGACCGGCGCCGACCTCGCGGTCGTGCTGGCCGACGGGCTCTCGCCGCGGGCGGTGCACGCGCACGGGCCGGGGCTCGCGGCCGCGCTGCTCGAGCGGCTGCCCGGCTGGTCGGTGGCGCCGCTGGTGGTCGCCACGCAGGCGCGGGTGGCGCTGGGCGACGCCGTCGGGGCGGCCCTGGGCGTGCGCGCGGTGGTGGTGCTGATCGGCGAGCGGCCGGGGCTGTCGTCGGCGGACTCCCTCGGCGTCTACCTCACCTGGGACCCGCGGCCGGGGCGGGTGGACTCCGAGCGCAACTGCGTCTCCAACGTCCGCCCGCCGCACGGGCTGTCCTACGCGCAGGCCGCCGACACCGTCGCCGCGCTGCTGGGTGCCGCCCGCGAGCTGGGCGCCTCGGGCGTGGCCCTGAAGGACGAGGGGCCGGTGCTCCCGCCCGGCGCGGGCTGAGCGGGAGCACCGGGCCGGCCGCTCAGGCGAGGAACCGCTCCACGAGCGGCTGCTCGGTCGGCGCGTTCCAGAACTCGGCCAGCTTCCCGTCCCCGTCGAAGCGGACGACCTGGGCGACGAGCGTGTCGAGGTGCCGGTCCCCGCGGTGGGCGGTGAACCGCACCAGGGCGGTGCCGTGCTCGTCGTCGGCACACAGGAGGACCGGGTCGGCGCGGAAGCTGTTCTCCGTCATCTCCATGAGGCGGCCGAACATCGCGAAGACCGCCTGCGGTCCCTCGTAGTCGCCGGAGATCGGCGTGTTCCCCGGTTCGTGCCAGCGGATGTCGGGGCGCCACTGCTCGGTCAGCGTGGCCAGGTCCGACTTGGCGAAGGCCTCGTAGCCCTCGCGCATGCGGACGACGTTGGGGTGGTCGGACACGGTGCGGTCCCTCCCGAGGACGGATCCCCCGTGGATGGCCCGAGCAGTGTCGACCCGGCGGGGGAGCGGGAGGGGCGGCCGGCGCGCGGCCCGGTGTGGCGGTCGCCGTCCGTTCCCGCGGGGGTGTCCCGCGTCAGCGGCGCCGGCGCAGCCGCGACCGGAGGCCCTGCCGGACCGGCCCGGGGGGCTCCTCACCGGGCCCCGGGACGGCGGCCGCGGCGGCGTGCCGCTGGTGCAGCCGGGCGCGGACGTCGTCGGGCGTGTAGGCGCGCCGCTGCCGCTCGCCGCGGACCAGCACCGCTCCGGTGGCCGCCACGCCGGCCAGCCCGGCCAGGCCGAGCAGCTTCCAGACCCGCTCCGGTACCCGCACGGTCGCCTACCGTAGCCGCGTGATCGCGCCGCGGACCCTCGCCCTGGACGACGCGGTCGAGCTGACCCGCACCGGCGACGTCTGGGTGTTCCGCGGCGCCTCGCTGGCCGACCGCGCGATCCGGGCGGTGACCAACGCGCCGGTCAACCACGTGGGCATGGCCGTCGTCCTCGAGGACCTGCCGCCGCTGCTCTGGCACGCCGAGCTGGGCCGCTCGCTGCCCGACGCCTGGACCGGCGAGCACCAGCGCGGCGGCCAGCTGCACGACCTGCGCGACGCCGTGGTCACCTGGCGGCAGCGCTACGGGCAGCGCGCGTGGCTGCGCCAGCTGGTCGGCCCGGCCGACGACGGCGGGGTGACCCCGGCGATGGAGGACGCCGTCCTGCGCACCGTCGCCCGGTTCGACGGCCGGCCCTTCCCGACGACCCGCGGGCTGGTGCGCGGCTGGCTCACCGGGCGGCTGCGGCGCGGCACCGCCGCCGAGACGGTGTTCTGCGCGGAGCTGGTGGCGGCCACGTACACCGCGATGGGCCTGCTGCCGGCCGATCGGCCGCGCAACTGGTACGACCCGGGCAGCTTCTGGTCCGGCGACGACCTGCGGCTGCTGCAGGGCGCCACGCTCGGCCCGGAGGTCCCGGTCGACGTCCCCGCGGCCGGTCACTGACCCGCCCGGCGGGCACTCGTGCTCTGCCCCTGGTGGCGGGGCAGAGCACGAGCCTGCGCGGACCGGGACTGTCGTACCCCGGCGGTAGACAGGTCGCAGAGCACGGGGATCCGCCCAGGAGGCCGGACATGTCCACTCTCGCGATCCACCCCACCGCCACCGCCGCCGTCACCACCGCCGCCGTCACCACCGCCGTGGCGCACCGCCCGACGACCGGCCTGGTGAGGGACCTCCTCGCCGTCGCCTGGGAGCCCGGTGCCGCTCCGCCGCGCGAGGTCCGCGTCCGCCCGGAGCTGGCCGACCGGCTGTGTGCGCAGCTCGGCTGGGACGGGACCGCGCACCGCCTGCTCGGCGAGCCGGCCGGCGTGCCGCTGGTCGTCGACCCGCAGCTGCCGCGCAGCCCCGGCTTCGAGGTGCGCCGGGTCCCGCCCGGCGCCCGGGCCCACCCGCTCGCTCCGACCGCCTGAACTCCCCCCGCGCGGCGGAGCGGGTTCCCCCGCGCGGGGGAGCTGCCCGGGCGCCCGCGCTCCGAGGCTGGACGCCGTCCGCCCTGGGAGCCGCCCGGGCAGCACCCGGGAGTCCCCGTGTCCGTCACCGCGTCCCTGGTGCTGGGGGCCGAGACGGTGCGCAGCCACGTCGCGGCGGTGCCGGCCGACCGGTCGGGCCTCGTCAGGTGGCGCTGAGGGCGCCGGTCCGCGTCCCGAGCCGGACGACCGTGTCACCGGGCTGCTCGAGCGCGTCGTCGTGGGTCACGCAGACGACCACCCGGCCGGCCAGCGCGGCCCGCAGGTCCCGCACCAGGGCGGCGGCGGTCGGCGGGTCGAGGTGCGCGGTCGGCTCGTCGAGGAGGACGACGTCGCGGTCGGCCAGGAGCGCGCGGGCGGCGGCGAGCCGGCGCCGCTCGCCGCCGGACAGCGCGGTGCCGCCCGCGCCGACGGGGGTGTCCAGGCCCTCGGGCAGCCCGGCCAGCAGCGGGCCCAGGCCGGCCGCGGCGAGGGCCGCCGTCATCCGCGCCTCGCCGTCGGGACCGGTCAGCGCGCCGCGCGGCGCGGCCAGCGCCAGGTTGGCGCCGATGGTCGAGGCGAACACGTGCGCGTCCTGCGGCAGCCAGGCGGTGCGGGCACGGACCGCCTCGCCGGTCAGCCGGGCGGTGTCGGTGCCGCCGAGGGCGTAGCGGCCGGCCCGCGGCCGCAGGGCGGCCAGCAGCACCGCGAGGAACGTCGACTTGCCGGCGCCGGACGGGCCGCGGACCACCAGCCAGCCGTCGCCGGCGGCCGCCTGCGCGGTCAGGCCGCGCAGCACGTCGGGGCCACCGGGCCAGCCGGCGGTCACGCCGGTGACGGCGAGGTCGCGCACCGCCGCGGGCGCGGGGAGCGGGTCGGCCGGGTCGGCGGGCACCGGGGCGGTGAGGACGGCGCCGAGCCGGGCGCGGGCGTCGGCCAGGGCACCGCGGCGCTGCAGCGCGGAGACCAGGCCGCCCAGCGGCTCGGCCAGCGCGAGCGGGGCGAGGCCGAGCACCGCCACCTCCGGGCCGCCGAGGCCGGTGGCCGCGCCGACCGCGGTGGCGACGACGGCGGCCAGGCCGGTGCCGAGCACGACCAGGCCGGTGCCGAGCGCGCCGGCCCGGGCGCCCGTGGCGGCGACGGCGGAGCGGCGGCCGGCGACGTCGGCGAGGTCGGCGGCGGTGGCCGCGGCCAGGCCGTGGGCGCGCAGGTCGGCGGCGCCGTCGAGGGCCGTGGTGACGTCGCGCAGCGCCGACACCCGCAGCGTGGCCTCGGTGCGGGCGGCGCCGGCGTCGACCCGGCGGTGCACGAGGAGCACCAGCGCGGCGGTGACCGCGAGGACGGCCGCTGCGGCGCCGCCGGCGGCGGGGGACAGCAGCGCCAGGGCGGCCACGGTCAGCGCCGGGACGGTGGCCGCGACCACCGCGGGCGGCACCACGCGCACCGAGAGGTCCTGCACCAGGCCGACGTCGCCCACCACGCGGGCCAGCGCGCTGCCCGGTGTGCGGTCCGCGGCCACGCCCTGCGCGGCCAGGGCCCGCCAGACGCGCACCCGCAGCTCGGCGGCCGTGCGCAGTGCGGCGTCGTGCGCGGCGAGCCGCTCGACCCAGCGCAGCGCGGCACGGCCCAGGCCGAAGGCGCGCACGCCGACGATGGCGACCATCAGCGTGAGGATCGGCGGCATCTCCGCGGCCCGGACGATCAGCCAGCCGCTCACCGCGGTGAGCGCCACGCCCGCGCCGGCCGAGGCGGTGCCGGCCGCGACCGCGCGGACCAGGGCGCGCCGCGGCCAGCCGAGCCCGGTCGCCGTGGCGGTGGGGGCCTGCCCGCCCGCGCCGAGATCGGCGGTCTCGTCGCCATGGGGCGCCGGAGCCGCCGAGATTGGCGGTCTCGGTGGGGAGGACGCGGGGACGGCGCTCCCGGGCAGCGTCACCGTGCGATCGGCCGGCGCCGCCAGGGCCGGGTCGTGGGTGACGAGCAGGACCGTGACCGTGCCGCGCAGCGAGGCCAGGACGGCCGCGACGCGGGCGGCCGAGGCCCCGTCGAGGTGGGCGGTCGGCTCGTCGAGCAGCACCAGCCGGGCGCCGCGGCGCACGCGCACCAGCGCCCGCGCCACCGCGACCCGCTGCAGCTCGCCGGGGGACAGCGTGGTGCAGGAGCGTCCGGCCAGCGCCTCGGCGCCGACCCGCTGCAGCGCCTCGACGACGAACGCCTCGGCCACGACGGCGTCCACCCCGGGCGACGCCGCGGCGTGCCGGCGCAGCTCGTCGGCCACCGTGGGCGCCGTCGTCCGCGGGTGCTGCGGCACCAGCGCGACGCCGCCGGCGGGGACGCCGGTGACGGTGCCGGCGACGTCGGCGGCCGGGTCGAGCGTCCCGGTGAGCGCCGCCAGCAGCGTCGACTTGCCGGACCCGCTGGCGCCGCGCAGCACCACCAGCTCGCCGGGGCGCAGCGCCAGGTCGGTCGGGGGCAGCGCCGGGAGCGTGCGGCCCGGGTGGCGCACGGTGAGGCCGCGGACGGCGACCTCGGCGCCGCGCGGGTCGTCGCGGTCGTCGGCACCGGCGGGGACGGGGAGCGGCGCGGCGAGCACCGCGCGGGCCTCGGCGGCGGCGAGGGTGGCGGCCTCGCCGGCGTGGTGGGCGGTGCCCAGGGCGCGCAGCGGGGCGAACGCCTCGGGCGCGAGCAGCAGCGCGGTGAGGCCGACGGCGAGGCCGAGGTCACCGTGCACCAGCCGCAGGCCGACGGTGACCGCGACCAGCGCCACCGACAGCGTGGCGATCAGCTCGAGCACCAGCGCGGAGAGGAAGGCCAGCCGCAGGGTGGCCAGCGTGCGGCGGCGGGTGGCCTCGCCCAGCTCGGCGAGCGCGGCGACCTGGTCGGCGGCGCGGCCCAGGCCGACCAGCACGGGCAGGCCGCGGACCAGCTCGGCGACGTGCGCGGCCAGCCGGTCCAGCGCCCGGGCGGCGCCGGTGGTGCCGTCGCGGGTGGCCAGCCCGACCAGCGCCAGGAAGAGCGGGACCAGCGGCAGGGTGACCGCGACCAGGCCGGCCGAGAGCAGGTCGGTGGCGGCCAGCACGACCAGCAGCACCGGCGGGACGACGAGCGTCTGCGCCAGCGCCGGCAGGTAGGTGGCCAGCGCGGGCGCGAGGTCGGCCAGCCGGGTGGTGGCCAGCACCGCGGCCGGTGCCGGGCCGCCCGCGGCGGCGACGGCGGCGGGGACGCGGCGAGCCGGCCGAGCAGGGCGCGGCGCAGGCCGTCCTCGGCGCGGCGGGCGTCTCGGGCGGCGGCCCGCTCGCCGAGGGTGCCGGCGACCGCGCGCAGCACCGCCCCGCCGGCGGCGAGCGCGAGCGGGGGGAGCACCCCGCCGTCGGCCGTGCCCGCCGCCCGCGCGACGGCGTGCGCCAGCCCGGCGGCGAGCAGCACCAGCCCCGCCGTCGAGCCCAGGGCGGCCGCCGCGGCCCGGGCCAGCGCAGCGGGCACGCCCGGCACCCCGGCCAGCGGCGCGAGCGGCCCGCGGGCCCGTGGAGCGGCAGGAACGGCCATCCCCGCGGTCACGCGGCCACCTGCGCGGCGTCGTCGTGCGACGGCTCGGCGGTGAGGCGCCGGCGGAACACCCAGTAGGTCCAGGCCTGGTAGGCGAGCACCACCGGCAGGCCGACGGCGGCCACCCAGGTCATGACGGTGAGCGTGTAGTCGCTGACCGAGGCCTGCGCGATCGTGACGTCGAACGCCGGGTCGATCGTCGAGGGGACGACCACCGGGAACGCCGACCCGAACAGCGCGGCCGCCGAGGCGAGCAGCACGGTGGCCCAGCCGGCGAAGGCCTGGCCCTCGCGGTCGAGGCGCACCCGGGTCCAGGTGACGACGACGGCGAGCGCGGCGACCAGCCACAGCACCGCGGTGACCGCCGTGCCCGAGCGCAGCTGCACCAGCCCGGCCCACGCCAGCAGCGGCAGCGCGGCCACCGGCGACCAGCGCAGCGCGAACGCCCGCGCCCGCAGCCGCACCGGGCCGTCGGTCTTGAGCGCCAGGAACAGCGCGCCGTGCACCAGCGAGAAGCCGACCACCGCCGCCGCGCCGAGCAGCGAGGACCAGCCCAGGCCGGCGAACGCGCCGCCGACGCGGGTGCCGTCGCCGTCGACGGGCAGGCCGAGCGTGGTGGCGCCCAGCGCCGCGCCGACGCCGGCCGCCGCCACCAGCGAGCCGCCGGTGATGACGCGGGTCCAGGTGGCGTCCCACCGTGGGTCGTGGGAGCTGTGCCGCCACTCGAAGGCCACCGCCCGCACGATCAGGCCGAGCAGCACCAGCACGAACGGCAGGTACAGCGCCGGCAGCCAGGTGGCGTACCAGCCGGGGAAGGCCGCGAACACCGCGCCGGCGGCGGTGATCAGCCACACCTCGTTGCCGTCCCACACCGGGCCGATGGTGCGGAGCATGAGGTGCCGGTCCGCCGTCCGCCGGCCGAGCACCGGCAGCAGCGCCGCGACGCCGAAGTCGAAGCCCTCCAGCAGCAGGAAGCCGGTCCACAGCACCGCGACGGCGGCGAACCACAGGGTCTGCAGGTCCATGGGGGGCTCCTAGTAGGCGAAGGAGAGGACGTCGTCGTCGGACCGGTCGTCGCCGGGACGCGGGTCGTCGTCGTCGGATCCGTCGTCCCGGCGCGAGCCGCCCACCGCCGGCGGGGTCGGCGTCGTGTCGCCGGTGGTGACGCCGCCGCGGACCAGGCGGACGAGGAGGAACAGCTCCACCACCGCCAGCGCGCCGTAGAGCAGGCCGAGACTGACCAGCGAGGTCCACACCTCGGCGGCGGTGATGCCGGGGGAGACGGCCTGGGCGGTGAAGTAGTACACCTGCTCGCCGACCGGGACGTCGGGGTTCGGGTAGACGACGAAGGGCTGGCGGCCCATCTCGGTGAAGATCCACCCGGTCGCGTTGGCCACGAACGGCGCGCCGACGGCCAGCAGCGACCCGTACACGCCGATCCGCGACGTCGGCACCCGGCCGCGGCGGGTCGACCAGAGCGCGTAGGCCGCGACCCCGGCCGAGACCGCGCCCATGCCGATCATGAGCCGGAAGCTCCAGTAGGTCACCGCCAGCACCGGCGTGTAGTCGATGGCCTGGCCGGCGCGGTCGCCGAAGGACGGGTCGTCGGGGTAGGTGGCGCCGTAGACCTCGGAGTACTCCTCCTGCAGATCGTCGACGCCGGGGACGGCGGTCGAGAAGTCGCTGTGCGCGAGGAAGGAGAGCAGCCCCGGGACCGTGTAGCTGTGCACGTCGTCGCACTCGTTGGAGCCGAGCTTGCCCCAGGCGAAGACCGAGAACGGCGCCGGCGCCTCGGTCTCGCACAGCGCCTCGGCCGAGCTCATCTTGAGCGGCTGCTGCTGGTACATGAGCTTGCCCTGCCAGTCGCCGGTGACGGCGACGAGCACGAACGCGGCCAGCGAGACGAAGCCGCCGAGGCGGACCGAGCGGCGCCAGACGGCGGAGTCGACGTCGGTGGTCGGGCGCTGCGCCAGCGTCCGCCGGCGCAGCTGGTACAGGCCGACGCCGACGAGCAGGGCGCCGGCGACCACGAGCGCCGCGACGATCGCGTGGCTGAAGGCGGCCAGGGCCGTGTTGTTGGTCAGGACGGCGAGGAAGTCGACCTGCAGCGGGCGGCCGTCGTCGCCGACGGTGACGCCGACCGGGTGCTGCATCCACGAGTTGGCCGCGATGATGAAGTACGCGCTCACGATGGAGCCGACGACGGCGGCCCACAGCGCGGCCAGGTGCAGCTTCTTCGGGATGCGGCCCCAGCCGAAGATCCACAGGCCGAGGAAGGTCGACTCGAGGAAGAAGGCGAGCAGCGCCTCCATCGCCAGCAGCGAGCCGAACACGTCGCCGACGAAGCGCGAGTACTCGCTCCAGGCCAGGCCGAACTGGAACTCCTGCACCAGGCCGGTGGCCACGCCGAGGACGAAGTTGACCAGGTACACCCGGCCCCAGAAGCGGGTCATCCGCAGCCACTCGGGCTTGCCGCTGCGCACCCACATGGTGTGCATGACCGCGACCAGGATCCCCAGGCCGATGGTCAGCGGGACCATGAGGAAGTGGTAGACGGTCGTGATGCCGAACTGCCAGCGGGCGATGTCCAGGACGTCCACGGCGACTGCTCCTCACCTGCCGGCGCGACCGGCCGACGACTCCTTTCTACGCCTCGTAGAACATCTTCTCTACGTCTCGTAGAACGCGTTGGGTGAGGTGTGCGACAGCGTCCGTGCACTCCCTCCGGCGCCCGTTCTACGCTGTGTAGAGGACGACCGTCGACCGGGAGGAGCAGCCGTGGCGTCGCTGGGGGACCTGGAGCGCACCGTCATGGACGTGCTGTGGGCGGCCGACGGGCCCGTGGCCGCCACCGAGCTGCGCGACGCCCTGGCCGACCGCGACCTCGCGCTGACCACCGTGCACACCGTGCTGTCCCGGCTGGAGGGCAAGGGCTTCGTCGAGCACGACGACGCCCGGCCGCGCCGCTTCCGCCCGCGCGCCAGCCGTGCCGAGCACGCCGCCGAGCTGATGCACGAGGTCCTCGGCCAGGCCGGCGACCGGCAGGCGGTGCTTGCCCGCTTCGTCGGCGGCGTCGACCCCGAGGAGGCCCGCCTCCTGCGGCAGCTGCTGGACGGGAGTGCACCGGACGCCCGCACCCGCTGACGTGCTGCCCGCGACCGCCGCGGCGCTGGCGGTCCTCGCGGCGCTGCTCGCCTGGCCGGTGCCGGCGCTGCTCGGGCGCGCCCGCTGGCCGCGGCGCGACCCGCTGGTCGCGCTGGTCTGCTGGCAGGCGATCGGGCTGGCCGGCGGCCTGTCGATCATCGGCGCGCTGCTGGTGCACGGTCTGGCGCCGTGGGGTCACTCGCTGCCCGAGGCCGGCTGGGCGGTGCTCACCGGGCACCCGGCCCGCGATCCCGTCCGCGGCGACCACTGGGTCACCCTGACGCTGGCCGCGGTCCTCGCCGCCGAGCTGCTCGGCGTCCTCGCGCTGTCGTGGGTGCGCACCGCCCGCACCCGCCGCCGGCACCGGGAGCTGCTCGAGCTCGTCGTCCAGCCCTCGGCCGCCGTCCCGGACGCCCGGCTGCTCGAGCACCCCGCGCCGGTGGCGTTCTGCATCCCCGGCGCCCGCCCGCTGCTGGTGCTGTCCTCGGGCATGGTCGCCGAGCTCGACGACGGGCAGCTGGCCGCCGTCGTGGCGCACGAGCGGGCGCACCTGGCCGAGCACCACCACCTGTACCTGCTGCCGTTCGTGGCGTGGGAGGCGGCGCTGCCGGTGCTGCCCGCGGCCGCCCGGGCGCACGCGGCGGTGCGCGAGCTGGTGGAGATGCGCGCCGACGACCGCGCCCTGGCCTCGCTCGCGGTGCCCGATCCGCGCCGGACCCTCGCGCAGGCGATCGTCGTCGCCGCCGGGGGAGCGGGCGGCGGCGTGCCCGACGGCGCGCTGGCCGTGGGCGGCAGCGCGGTCGGCGCCCGCGTCGTCCGGCTGCTCGACCCGCCACCGCCGCTGCCCGCGCCGGCCAGGGCCGCCGCCCTGCTGACCGCCGGGCTGCTCCTGCTCGTCCCGACCGTCCTGCTCCTGGCCCCGGCCCTGTAGGGAGCGCTAGACGGGCCGCTCGTTGCCGGGCAGGGGGGCGAACCGGCGCAGGCGCAGGCTGTTGGTGACGACGAACACCGAGCTGAACGCCATCGCGGCGCCGGCGATCATCGGGTTCAGCAGCCCGGCCATCGCCAGCGGCAGCGCGGCGACGTTGTAGGCGAACGCCCAGAACAGGTTGCCCTTGATCACCGCGAGCGTGCGGCGGGCCAGCCGGACGGCATCGGCGGCGGCGCGCAGGTCCCCGCGCACGAGGGTGAGGTCACTTGCCTGGATGGCGACGTCGGTGCCGGTGCCCATCGCCAGCCCCAGGTCGGCCTGGGCGAGCGCGGCCGCGTCGTTGACGCCGTCGCCGACCATCGCCACCGTCCGGCCCTCGGCCTGCAGCCGCCGGACGACGTCGACCTTCTCCCGCGGCAGCACCTCGGCCACGACGTCCTCGATCCCGACCTCCGCCGCGACCGCGGAGGCGGCGGCGGCCGAGTCGCCGGTCAGCAGCACCGGCCGCAGCCCCAGGTCGCGCAGCTGCCGCACGGCGGCTGCCGACGTCGGCTTCACCGTGTCGGCGACGACGAGCACGCCGCGCACCGCGCCGTCCCAGCCGACGGCGACCGCGGTGCGCCCGGAGGCGTCGGCGTCGGCGACCGCCGCGGCCAGCTCCGCGGGCAGCGCGCCCACCAGCGACGGCCGGCCGACCACGGCCGGCACGCCCTCGACGGTGCCGCGCACCCCCAGCCCGGCCTCGCTGCGGAACCCGGTGACGGCCGGCAGCTCCCCGCAGCGCTCGCGGGCGGCGGCGGCCACGGCCGCGGCGATCGGGTGCTCCGAGGCGTCCTCGAGCGCGCCCGCGCGGCGCAGCACCTCGCCGGGGTCCTCGCCGTCGGCGGCGGTGACCCCGGTCAGGCCCATCCGGCCGCTGGTGACCGTGCCGGTCTTGTCGAGGACGACGGTGTCCACCCGCCGCGTGGACTCCAGGACCTCCGGGCCGCGCACCAGGATGCCGAGCTGCGCGCCGCGGCCCGTGCCGACCATGAGCGCGGTCGGCGTGGCCAGCCCGAGCGCGCACGGACAGGCGATGATCAGCACCGCGACGGCGGCCGGGAACGCCCCGGCGATGCCCGCGCCGGTGCCGATCCAGAAGCCCAGGGTCGCCAGGGCGAGGCCGAGCACGACCGGCACGAAGACGGCCGACACCCGGTCGGCCAGCCGCTGCACCTGCGCCTTGCCGTTCTGTGCCTCCTCGACCAGCCGTGCCATCTGCGCCAGCTGGGTGTCGGCGCCGACGCGCGTGGCGCGCACGACGAGCCGGCCGCCGGCGTTGACGGTCGCACCGACGACGGCGTCACCGGGGCCGACCTCCACGGGCACCGACTCCCCGGTGAGCACCGAGGCGTCGACCGCCGAGGAGCCCTCGACGACCTCGCCGTCGGTGGCCACCCGCTCGCCGGGGCGGACGACGAAGAGGTCGCCGACGTGCAGCTGCGCGACCGGCACGCGGACCTCGGTGCCGCCGCGCAGGACCGACACCTCGCGGGCACCCAGCTCCAGCAGCGCCCGCAGCGCCGACCCCGCCCGCCGCTTGGCGCGCGCCTCGGCGTACCGGCCGGCCAGCAGGAACGTCGTCACGCCGGCGGCGGCCTCGAGGTAGACGTCGCCGCTGCCGTCGCCGCGGGAGACCGCGAAGGAGAAGGGGTGCGTCATGCCCGGCTCCCCGGCGGTGCCGAGGAACAGCGCGTACAGCGACCACAGGAACGCGGCGGCGGTGCCGAGCGAGACGAGGGTGTCCATGGTGGCCGCGCCGTGCCGCAGGTTGGTCCAGGCGGCGCGGTGGAACGGCCAGCCGCCCCAGACGACGACCGGCGCGGCCAGCGTGAGCGACAGCCACTGCCAGTACTCGAACTGCCACGCCGGGACCATGCCGAGCACGACCACCGGCACGCTGAGCGCCGCCGAGACCAGCAGCCGGTGTCGCAGACCGGCGTCCGGATCGGCCTCGGGGACGTCGTCCTCGGCTGGCGGCACGGGCAGCGCGGCGGTGTAGCCGGCCTTCTCGACGGTGGCCACGAGGTCCTCGGGGACGACGCCGTCGCCGAAGCTCACGCGGGCCTTCTCGGTCGCGTAGTTGACCGTGGCGGTGACGCCGTCGAGCCGGTTGAGCTTCTTCTCGATGCGGGCCGCGCACGACGCGCAGGTCATGCCGCCGATCGACAGTTCGACCTGCGTTGTCACGAGGCGCTCCGGGCGGTGAGGGGAAAGGCGGCGGTGTGGACGACGTCGCCGTGGCGGAAGTCGAGGAACAGGCGGTGGTCGCCGGCCGCGGGCACCCGCACGGCGAAGCGGACCTCCGGGCCGGACCCGCCGGTCGGGTGCACGTGCAGGTAGCCGAGGTCGCCGGCGCGCAGCGCGACCAGGTGGCCGCGCGCCCCGAGGTACGGCTGCAGGTCGGGGACCGGGACGCCGTCGCGGGTCACGGTGAGGACGACCTCGGATTCCTCGCCGGCCACCAGGTCGCCGTCGAGGGTGACCGTGTAGCCGTCGACCTCCGCGGTCGCCGACGGCGCGGCCGGCGCGACCGGCTCCCACGCGCCGCCGACGGCGAGGTCGGCGCCGAGCACGAGGTCGTGCCCGAGGTCGGTCGGGGTGGCGTCGGCCAGCACCCGCCACGGGCCGGGCTGCAGCGCCACCGTCGCCGTCCAGGTGCCGTCGGGCGCGAGGACGGGGTGGAGGTGCTGGTAGCCGGTGAGGTCGCGCCGGACGACGACCAGGTGCAGGTCCTGCTCGTGCACGGTCTCGTAGGCGGTCACGGGTGCGCCGTCGGGCCCGAGCACGCGGAAGGACAGCGGGACGGCGGCGCCGGCGGGCAGCGCGTCGTCGGCCAGGTCGAGGGAGTGGCCCTCGGCGGAGACGGCGAGCCCGGCGGGGAGGCCGGGGACCGCCGTGTGGTCCTCGCCGCCGTGGTCCTCGCCGCCGTGGTCCTCGCCGCCGTGGTCCTCGCCGCCGTGGTCCCCGGCGGCAGCCGGCTGCCCGACCGGGCCGGCGAGCGCCCCGGCGCCCCAGCCCGCGCCCAGGACGGCGGCGGCGCCCACGAGCGTGGCCGCGACCCGGGTGGCGGTGCGCACTGTCGTCCTCCCTCGCAGGCCGGCCGCGTCAGCGGCCGGCGACCTCGTAGCCGGCCTCCTCGACGGCGGCGCGCACGGCGTCGTCGTCGAGGGGGGCGTCGCTGGTGACGGTCAGCCCGCCACTGGGCAGGTCCACACGGACGTCGGTGACGCCGGGCAGGCCGCTGACCTCCTCGGTGACCGCGGTGACGCAGTGCGAGCAGGTCATGCCGGTGACGGTGTACGTGGCGGTGCTCATGGCGGGGTCCTCCGGAACGGGGGTGGGGGTCAGGAACGGACGAGGCGGGCGATGGCGGCGGAGGCCTCGCGGACCTTCGCGTCGGCCTCCGGGCCGCCGCTGGCGACGGCCTCGGCGACGCAGTGCGACAGGTGCTCCTCGAGCAGGCTCAGCGCGACCGACTGCAGGGCCGACGTCATCGCCGAGACCTGGGTGAGGATGTCGATGCAGTACTTCTCGTCCTCGACCATGCGCTGCAGCCCGCGGGCCTGGCCCTCGATGCGGCGCAGTCGCTTCAGGTGGTCGTCCTTGCGATGGAGATAGCCGTGGACGTGGCCGGGAGCGCTCTCGGGATCGGTCACACCGCCACTGTACCCCTACCCCCCAGGGGTGTCAGGCGGGCTGAGGGTCCCCGTCCTGCCCGGAGCGCAGCCGGTCGACGGCGTCGCGCAGCCGCGCGGTGGTGGCGCGCTCGTCGGCGAGCTCGTCCTGCAGGCCGAGGATGACCTCGGCGGAGGCGAGCGTGTGGCCCTCGTCGAGCAGGCCGCGCAGGCGAGCGGCGAGGACGAGCTGGTGGCGCGAGTAGCGGCGGTGGCCGCCGGGGGAGCGGTGCGGCTGGAGGACGCCGGAGCCGTCGAGGCTGCGCAGGAAGGCGGCCTGCACGCCGAGCAGGGCGGCGGCCTGGCTCATGGTCAGCGCGGGGAAGTCGGGGTCGTCGAGTCGCCGGAGGGCGTCGACCGGCTCGGGGGTGCCGTCGGTCGTCACGGGGTCCACCTCCTCGCCGGGACGGTCTGCAGATGCGGCGCGGGGCCGGGCCGTACCGGCCCGGCCCCGCGTGCGGTCGCCGATCGGCTCGCCGATCAGCTCTCGACGGCCTTGGTCTCGCCCTGGGCGGACGACGACTCGCCCTCGATGGTGCGGCTCTCCACCGCGGCCGGCACATCGGCGCGGGTCACGGTGATCTTGCGGGCCCGGGCCTTCTCCGCCACGGGGATGCTCACGGTGAGCACGCCGTCGTGGTAGCTCGCCTCGAGCCGGTCGGTGTCGAGGCTGCGGCCCAGCACCAGCTGCCGGGTGTAGGCGCCGTAGGGGCGCTCGGCGACGGCCCACTCGGCGCCCTCGAGCTGCGGGACCGAGCGCTCGGCGCTGACGGTGAGGGTCGTGCCCTCGACCGACAGGTCGATCGACCCCGGGTCCACGCCCGGCAGGTCGAAGTGGGCCACGAACTTGTCGCCCACGCGGTAGGCGTCCATCGGCATGCCCGACAGCTGCCGGGCGGTGCCGGTGCGGCCGGTGAGCTGGTCCAGCGCGCGGAAGGCGGCGTTCGTGGCGGCGAACGGGTCGTACGCGGTCAGCATCATGACTGGTGAACCTCCTGGGAGATCCGGTGTGGAGTTCGCTGCCCGAGGTCACAACCTCTAGTGGCAACTGGAGATTACCTCGGTTGCGCACCCTTGTAAACATCCTGCGGCCGAACTTGTTCCCGGGCAGGCATGGACGGGCGGCAACGCGGGCAGACCCCGGACATGGACGCGCACCGAGGAACCGGTGGACCGGCCGAACCCGACACCGGGGCGCACGAGGGGGAGCCGCGGGTCGACGTCGGCCTCGACGGTGACGTCAGCTCCCTCACCGTCACCGGCGAGCTGACCGAGGCCGCGCGCCGGCCCCTGGTCCGCGCCGTCACCGACCAGATGCTGTCGGTGCCCACCCTGTCGCGGGTGGAGCTGCACCTGGGCGGGGTGTCCTACATGAACTCCGCCGGCATGGCCGTGCTGGTGCAGCTGCAGCGGATGACCTCGCCGCGCGCGGTGACCGTCGCGCTGGTCGACCCGCCGCCCGCCGTCGCCCGGCCGCTGCAGCTCACCGGGCTGTGGCGCCGCTTCGAGGTGGTGGAGGAGGGCGCCGGGCCGGCCGACGCCGGTGGCGCCCCGACGTCCGGCGCGCAGTCGCGGCGCCCCGACGGCCCCGACGGCCGCAGCGCCTGACCACAGCGCCTGACCGCGGTGTCGGGCGGGAGCGGGGTGGCAGCTGCTCCTAGCCTGGCCGGGTGCCGCCCCACACCCACAGCCACGGGCCCGACCCCGACGCCCCGCCCCCGAGCCCGGAGACGCTGACCCGGCGACGCCGCGCGGTCCGGCTGATGCTCCTGCTCCTGGTGCCCGTGGGCCTGGCCACGGTCGTCGGACTCGTCGTGCTCTGGCCCGGCAGCGAGCCCACCCGGGCCGAGCAGGTCGCCGCGACCTTCCTGCCGGCGGGCACCAGCTACGCCGACGCCCGCGTGGTCTCGGTGCAGACGCTGCCGTGCGGCGGTGAGGGCACCGCCCAGGCGACCTGCGCGACCGCCGTCGTCGAGGTGCTCGAGGGCGAGGGCGCGGGGGACTACCAGCAGGTGGACCTGTCGGCCGAGGTCGTGGCCAACGGCGTGGCCGACGGCGACACGATCGTCCTCACCCGCGACCCCGGCGCCGAGGGCGGGCCGGACTACCAGTTCTCCGACTTCGAGCGCACCACCCCGATGGTCGTGCTCGCCGTGGCCTTCGCCGTCGTCGTCGGGGCGGTGGCCCGGCTGCGCGGGCTCGCGGCGCTGGTCGGCCTGGCCTTCGCGTTCGTCGTCCTGCTGCAGTTCGTGCTGCCCGCGCTGCTCGCCGGGTCCTCGCCGACGCTGGTCAGCCTGGTCGGGTCGGCGGCGATCATGTTCGTCGTCCTCTACCTGGCGCACGGCCTGTCGGCCCGCACGACGACCGCGCTGGTGGGCACCCTGTTCGGCCTGTCGCTGGTGACCGTGCTCGGCTCCGTCGCGGTCGGCGTCGCGAAGCTGACCGGCCTGACCAGCGAGGAGACCGTGCAGCTCGGGACCTACGACCCGACGCTGGACTTCTCCGGCCTCGTCATAGCCGGGGTCGTCGTCGCCGGGCTCGGTGTGCTCAACGACGTCACCATCACGCAGGCCTCGGCGATCTGGCAGCTGCACGAGGTGGACCCGGCGATGGGGTGGCGCGAGCTCTACCGCCGCGGCATGACCGTGGGCCGCGACCACATCGCCTCGACCGTCTACACGATCGTCTTCGCCTACGCCGGGGCCGCGCTGCCGCTGCTGCTGCTCTTCGAGGTCTACACGCGGCCGGCCGGCATCACGCTGACCAGCACGGTGGTGTCCGAGGAGGTCATCCGGATCCTGGTCGGCGCGATCGCCCTGGTGCTCGCGGTCCCGGTGACGACGGCGGTCGGCGCGTTCTTCGCCACCGCCGCCGGGACGGCGGCCGGCGGCGCCCCGGAGCGGGGCCTGTCGTCGCTCCGTGCGAGATTCGCCCGGTGAACACGAGCGCTTCCCGGCCCCGTCCGGAGGCTCGCGCCGAGCTCGCGAGGCGGGAGGGGGACGGGGTCCTTCGACTGCTGGCCGCCGCCCGGTCCGCCCCCGGCTTCATGCCCGACGACGAGGGCCATGCCCTCTACGAGGCCGCCCGCGCGGTCGGCGTGCCGGGCCCGCTGCTGGAGATCGGCTCCTGGATGGGCAAGTCGGCGCTGTACCTCGCCGCCGCGGCGCGCGAGACCGGCCGGCAGGTGGTCACCGTCGACCACCACCGCGGCTCCGAGGAGCACCAGCCCGGCTGGGAGTACCACGACCCGTCGCTGGTCGACCCCGCCGTCGGGCTGCTGGACACCCTGCCGCGGTTCCGCCGCACGATCGCCGACGCCGGTGCCGAGGACGTCGTCGTCGCCGTCGTCACGCGGTCGGAGGTGCTCGCGCCGCTGTGGTCGACGCCGCTGGCGCTGCTGTTCCTCGACGGCAGCCACACCGAGGAGTCCGCCCGCCGCGACCAGGACGCCTGGGTGGCCAAGCTCGCGGTCGGCGGCACGCTGGCCATCCACGACGTCTTCCCCGACCCCGCCGACGGCGGCCAGGCACCGTTCGGCGTGTACCGGCGGGTGCTGGCATCGGGCGCGTTCACCGAGCTGCCCGGCACCGGGTCGCTGCGGCTGCTGCGCCGTGGACGCTGACCGGCTCGGGGCCGAGCGCGCGGCCGCGCAGGCCCAGATCGAGGCGCTGACCCGCGAGTTCGACGCCATCGTCGCCGCGTCGCAGGCGTCGAACGCCGACGACGAGCACGACCCGGAGGGCGCGACGATCGCCTTCGAACGCCAGCAGGTGGCCGCGCTGCTCGACCAGGCCCGCCGCCGGCTGGCCGACGTCGACGCCGCCGTGACCGCCGTCGAGGCCGGCACCTACGGCCGCTGCGAGTCCTGCGGCCGGCCGATCGCCCCCGAGCGCCTCGACGCCCGCCCGACCGCCCGCACCTGCATCACCTGCGCGACCTGAGGAAGGACCCCGCCCCCTCACCCCTCGCGAGCTCGGGGCGAGCCTCCGGGCGGGGCCGGATGAGGTTCCCTCAGCTGACGTAGCGGCGGGCGGTGGAGCGGCGCTGGACGGCGTCGAGCGCGGCGAACCGGGCCTCGGCGTGGGCGGGGAGCACCCGCCGCTCGCGCAGCACCCACGGGATCCCGCGGGCGGCGGCCCCGAGCCCCTGCGCGGTGACCCGGTCGCGCGGGAGGGTGGCGAGCAGGTGCAGCGTGCGGCGCAGCGCGGGGCGCAGCGGCCGCCGCAGCCACGTCGTCCAGAGGGTGTTGCGGATGCCGTCGCGCCGGCGGCGGTGCGAGTCGCGGGCCTTCGACGCCTGGTGGTGCACGGTGAGCGCGGGCAGGTAGCACAGCTCCCAGCCGGCCGCGGCGAGGTCGCCGGCCATCAGCTCCTCCTCACCGCCCAGCCACAGCCGCTCGCAGAACCCGCCGACGGCGAGGAACGCCTCCCGGCGGACCACGCTCGCGCCGGCGAGGAACGAGCCCAGCGCCGGCCCGGGCAGCCAGTCGGCGCCGGGGACGGGGGAGTCGCGCAGCTCCGGCACGATCGGGTCCTCGCGGCCGCCGGGCTCGACGAGGATCCGCGCGGTCACCACGGCCAGCCGCGGGTGCGCGTCGAGGACGTCGGCCGCCGTCCGCAGCGAGCCCGGGTCCCACCACGTGTCGTCGTCGCAGAAGGCCACGTAGGGCGTGGCGAGGCGGTCGATGCCCACGTTGCGGCCGATCGCGCCCAGGTTCTCCGGGCTGGCCACCAGCTCCACCGTGGGGAAGCGCTCGCGGACCGCCTCCGCCGTCCCGTCGGTGGAGCCGTTGTCGACCACCACGACGTGCGGCCGCTCGGGCAGCTCCAGCAGCCGCGCCAGCGCCACCAGCACCTCGTCGCGCCGCTGGTGGGTGATGACGACGACGGCGACCCGCCCATCGGGGTGGCCCTCCTGCAGGGTCCCGCCGCGAGCCTGCGAGTGGTGGGGGGCAGGAGGGTCCTCACTCACCGGGCGGCCCCCGCGAGCAGCCGCAGGTCGGCCAGCACGTGCCCGGGCAGCCGCCGCCGGCGGCGCAGCGCGGCGGGCAGGTCCGGCAGTGCCCGCCGCAGCCCGCGGCGCTCCGGCGCGCCGGCCCGCAACGCCGCGGCGACCGTCCGGGCGACGTCGCGCGCCGGCAGCCGCATGACCGCGGTGAGCACCCGCGACCGCCAGATCGCCGCGCGCCGGGCCGCGGGTCGTGCCGGCGGAGGGAGGGGTGGTGGTGCACGGTCACCGCGTCGACGTAGGCGATGTCCCAGCCCGCGGCGGCGAGGTCGAGGGACAGCCGCTCCTCCTCGCCGGGGAAGCGCACCACGGGGTCGAACCCGCCGACGGCGAGGAACGCGTCGCGGCGCACCATCGCCGCGCAGCCGAGGAAGCCGAGCAGCCGGGGGCCGGGCAGGTGCGGCGGGGTGCCGAGCGGGCTGGTGGCCAGCTCCGCGCACAGCGGGTCGAGCCGCTCCTCGGGGCCCACGAGGACGCGCGCGTTGAGCACCGCCAGCCGCGGGTGGGCGCGCATGACCGCCGCCGCGCGCGCGAGGTCGCCGGGCGCCCACCAGGAGTCGTCGTCGGCGAAGGCGACGAACTCCGTGCCGGCGTGCCCGGCGCCGATCGTGCGGGCGCGGGCGCCGGCGTTCTCCACCAGCGGCAGGACCGTCACCTGCGGCAGCGCGGCCCGGACGGCCTCGACGGTGCCGTCGGTCGAGCCGTTGTCCACCAGCACGACGGGTGCCTCGTGGCGGGGGAGCGTGGCCAGCAGGTCCTCGCGCCGGTCGCGGCTCATCACGACGACCGTGACGCCGTCGGCGGACGCGTGCCGGGACGGAGCCGTCGCGGGGGAGGTGGTGGTCACCGCTGCACCCTGCCCGTGATCGGCGGGAGGGAACCGCTGTCGGCGGTCCCCGGCGCGGGCAGCGCGGCGGGGTCGGCGAACAGCCCGGCGGCCGGCGTCGCGCCGGAGAGGGCGTCGGCGGCGAGCACCACCGCGGCCGCCGTCCAGGTGGTCCGCTCGACCGGCCAGCGGGCGTCGTCGGGGTAGACGAAGCCGGTCCAGTACGAGCCGTCGCCGTGCCGCAGGTGCTGCATCGCCGCCACCTGCTCCACCGCGGCGTCGCGCTGCCCGGCGACGACGAGCGCCAGCGCCAGCTCGCAGGTCTCCGCGCCGGTCACCCAGGGACGGTCGGCGACGCACCGCGCCCCGAGCCCGGGGACGACGAAGCGGTCCCAGTCGGCGCCCAGGCGCGTGCGGGCGGCCTCGCCGGTGACCGCGCCGGCGAGGACGGGGTAGTACCAGTCCATCGACCAGCGGGACCGGTCGGCGAAGGCCCCGGGGTCGGTCCGCAGCGCCGTCCCGAGGCCGGTGACGGCCAGCTCCCAGTCCGGCTGCGTCTGCCCCGCCAGCCCGGCCAGCGCGATGCCGCAGCGCAGCGCCTGGAACAGGCTCGCGTTGCCGGTGAGCAGCGCGGTGTCGTCGGGCGTGCCGTCGGGGCGCAGCGCCCAGCTGACCGCGCCGGTGGCCAGCTGCATGTCCACGACGAGGTCCAGGCCGCGGCGCACGGCCGGCCACAGCTCGGTGACCAGCCGCTCGTCCCCGCTGGCCAGCCAGGTGTGCCACGTGCCGACGGCGAGGTAGCCGGCGTGGTTGCTCTCGACGGCGGGCTGGGTCTCGACGCCGTCGCGGTACTCGGCGGCCCAGGAGCCGTCGGCGCGCTGCCGGGCGGCCAGCCAGCGGTAGGCGGCCGCCGCCCGCGCGTGCTCCCCGCCGACGTCGAGGGCCATGGCCGCCTCGACCGAGTCCCACGGGTCGAGCTGCCCGCCGCGGAACCACGGCAGCGACCCGTCGGCGCCCTGCTCGCCGGCGATGGCGGCCACCGTGCGCCGCACGGCCGCCCCGTCGAGGACGCCGGGCAGCTCGGGCAGCTCAGCGCGCGGCAGCGGTCTTCTCCCGCGCCGGGGCGGCCGCCGCCTGCGCGACGGCGGGCTTGTCCGCGTAGACGACCAGGCTCTTGCCGAACAGCGGGTCGAACACCTTCTCGGCCACCCGGGTGAGCAGCGGCCGCCTCGTGAGGTCCCAGACCAGCAGCCGGTGGTAGGCGCGGACGACGGCGGCGTCGCGGTCCACCCCGACGGCGCACTTGAGCCACCAGAACGGCGCGTGCAGCGCGTGCGCGTGGTGCTGCCGCCCGGGCACCAGGCCGGCGACGGCGAGCCGGGCGCGCAGCACGTCGCCGCGGTAGATGCGGACGTGGCCGCCCTCGTTGGCGTGGTAGGCGTCCGACAGCGCCCAGCAGATCCGCTCGGGGCCGTACCGGGGCACGGTGACGACGGCCCTCCCGCCCGGCTTGAGCACCCGGGCGATCTCGGCCATCGCGGTGCCGTCGTCGGGGATGTGCTCGAGCACCTCGGAGGCCATGACCCGGTCGACGCTGGCGTCGGGGAACGGCAGGTGCCGCAGGTCGCCGCGCAGCACCTCGAAGCGGGCACCGGCCGGGGCCTCGCCGGCCGCGGCGATCGCGCCGAGCCACTCCTTCGTGGTCGCCACCTCCGGCACGCCCCAGTCGACGGCGACGACGTGCGCGCCGCGGCGGTAGGCCTCGAAGGCGTGCCGGCCCTCGCCGCAGCCGAGGTCCAGCACGGTCATGCCGGGGCGCAGGTCGAGCAGGTCGTAGTCGACGGTCAGCACTGCGCGCCCTTCCGTGCCAGCACCTCGGTGTACCAGTCCGCCGTCCGCTCGGCCGTCGACCGCCAGGTGTAGGAGGCGAGCACCCGGCGGCGCCCGGCCCGGCCCAGCTGCTCCTGCAGCGAGGGCTTCTCCAGCACCAGGCGCAGCCCGGCGGTGAGCTCGTCGACGTCGCCGGCGCGCACGCGCAGGCCCGCCTGGGTGCCGACCACCTCCGGCAGTGCCCCGGCGTCGGTGGTCACCAGCGGCGTCCCGCAGGCCATGGCCTCGACCGCGGGCAGCGAGAAGCCCTCGTACAGCGAGGGGATGGCCGCCACGGTGGCCGTCTGCAGGAGCCGCACGAGGTCGGCCTCGGGCAGCGGGCCGGTGAAGCGGACGGCGTCGCGCAGGCCGAGGCGGTCCAGCGCCGCCTCCGCCGGCCCGCCGGGCCGCGCCGTGCCGACGACGGTGAGCCGCACCGGCCGCTCGGTGCGCAGCTTGGCGACGGCCTCCAGCAGGTGCACCAGCCCCTTGAGCGGCACGTCGGCGCTG
Source organism: Geodermatophilus normandii (assembly GCF_003182485.1). Lineage (NCBI taxonomy): Bacteria > Bacillati > Actinomycetota > Actinomycetes > Geodermatophilales > Geodermatophilaceae > Geodermatophilus > Geodermatophilus normandii. Next base: position 2,800,802 of record NZ_QGTX01000001.1, read on the forward strand.
GTGGTGACGACGATCGAGTCGGCGTCGCGCGGCTGCCCGGCCGGCGGCGGGGTGAAGACGCCGGGGTCGATGCCGACCGGGATGACCTCGACGCCGGAGGCGGGCACGCCCAGGTGGGTCTCGATGTCGCGCCGGGAGTTCTCCGACACGGTGGTGACCGCGTCCAGGCGGGGGGCGACCCGGGCCTGCATGGCGGTGAAGCCGTACCAGCGGTGCAGGGTCAGCCGGCGGCGCAGCGTGGGCGCCGCGGCCAGTTCGAGCCGCCGGTCGATGGCGACCGGGTGGTGCACGGTGGCCACGGTCGGGACGCCCGCGCGGAGCAACCGCAGCAGCCCGTAGCCGAGGGACTGGTTGTCGTGCACGACGTCGAACTCCGACGCCCGGGGCAGCAGCAGGCGGGCGGCGCGCAGCGTGAAGGTCAGCGGCTCGGGGAAGCCTGCGGTGCACATCGCGGCCCACTCGGCGACGTCGATCCAGTCGCGGAACTCCGAGGGCCGCGGCGTCCGGAACGGATCGGGCTCGCGGTAGAGGTCGAGGCTGGGCACCGGGGTGAGCGGGACGCCCTCGTCGAGCTCGGGATAGGGCTGGCCGCTGAACACCTCGACGGAGTGGCCGAGCGCGGTCAGCTCCCGCGACAGCGCCCGGACGTAGACGCCCTGCCCGCCCCCGTGCGGCTTGCTCCGGTACGACAGCAGTGCGATCCGCAGCCGTCGTCCCATGCGCCGGACCCTACCGACCCCGTCCGGTCCGCCCGCCTGACAGGGTGGTGGGCGTGATCCGACACGTCGTGCACTTCACCTGGTCCGACGCCGCCGACGACGCCCGGCGGGCGCGGACCGTGGCCGCGCTGCGGGCGCTGCCCGAGCAGGTGTCCGGTTCACTGGCGTTCACCGTCGCCCCCGACGCCGGGCTGGTGGAGGGCAACGCGGACACGGTCCTCGTGGCCGACTTCCCCGACGCCGAGGCCTTCCGCCGCTACGCCACCGACCCCGTGCACCTCGAGGTCATCGCCGAGCACGTCCGCCCGTTCCTGGCCGCGCGCAGCGCCGTCCAGTACGAGCTGTGACCCGATCGGGGGGCCGGGTTGCGCTGCGGTCCCGCCCTGGTCAGCGTCCGACCGTGATCATCCGCCGCCCCGTCCTCGCCGTCGCCGCGGGCCTGCTCGCCGTCCCCCTGTTCGCCGCCTGCGGTGGGGAGGACGTCGAGGGCACGGCCTCGCCGGCCTCCTCCTCGGCGTCCTCGTCCTCGTCCTCGTCGTCCTCCTCGGCGTCGCCGTCGTCGTCCGGTACCGACCTGACGCCCGGCCTGCTGCCCGCCGACGCGTTCGGGGCCGGCGCGCAGGTGACCCCGGTGACCGAGGCGCAGCTCGCGCAGGGGGCGGCGCTGGCCGGCGGCTCCGCCGCCGACCTGCAGGTCATCCCGCCGGAGTGCCAGGCGGCGGTGCAGGGCACCCAGCCGTCCTTCGACGAGTACGACGACGTCGCCGCCCAGGTCGCCGTCGCGGGGACGACGACCACGGTGCAGGCGCTGGCCTCCGGCGGTCCCGCGGAGGACGCGCTGGCCGGCTTCGGCGACCGGCTCGACGGCTGCTCGCAGGTGCAGGTCAGTTCCCCGGAGGCCGGCACCGCGACCGTCTCCCTGCAGGAGATCGACGTCCCCGACCTCGGCGACGGCTCGGCGGCCATCGGCGTCACGACGACGGCGACCGGACCCGACGGGCAGCAGGTGACCGTGCCCGCGCTGCTGGGGGTCGTGCAGGACGGCGAGCGGGTGGTGATCCTGCTGCGCACCGACACCTCCGGCGGGCGGCCGGACCCGACGGCGTTCGCCGACCTGCTCGAGCAGGCCCACGAGACCCAGGCCGAGGCCCTGGACTGAGGAGGGACCCCGTCCTCCCCGCGAGCTCGGGACGGTGCCCTGGACGGGGCCATCCACCGGACGCCGTCCACAGGGGCGCCCCGGTCCACAGGCTCCCTGCCCGGCGCCACGGGAGCCTCGTCCGGCCCCAGGGTCGGCCGGGTGGACGACTCCCCGATCCCCGTCATCCGGCTCGGCGACACCGGCGAGGTCGCCGCCGCCCTGCCGCACCTGCTCGGCTTCCACCCGGCCGAGTCCGTCGTGCTCGTCAGCCTCCGCGGGGCGGGCGGCAGCCGCGTCGGCCTGACGGTGCGCGCCGACCTGCCCCCGCCCGCCGCGGCTCGGTCGCTGGCGCACACGCTCGCCGGCAAGGTGGTGACCGACGAGCCGGAGGCCGTCCTGCTGGCCGTCGTCTCCGAGACCTGCGACACCGCGGGCACCCCGGTGCTGTCCGGCACCGGCTCCCTGACTCCGGCGCCGGAACTGCCGCACCGCGACCTGGTGCACGAGGTCGTGCTCGCGCTCGACGCCCGGGACGTCCCGGTGCGCGAGGCACTGCTGGTGCGGGCGGGCCGCTGGTGGGACTACGACTGCCCGTACCCGTGCTGCGAGCCCGGCGCGGGGACGCCGTTGCCCGGCGGGGCCAGCCCGCTGGCCGCCGCGGCGGTGGCGGGCGGGGCGGTCCTCGCCGCCGGCCGGGGTGCGCTGGCCGCGCGGATCACCCCGTCCGACGACGACCCCGGCGCCGCGGCGATGGCGGCCGCCTGCCTGTCCGCCGGTCGGGAGCACGCCGCGCGGCTCCGGTCGCCGGGACGGGCGGCGGTCGCCGCGGAGGCCGGCGCCGCGGTCGCCGCGGCCGTGGCCGACTGCCGGCCGGGTCCCGCCACGGCGGCCACCCGGCTGGCCGACGCCCGGGTGGCCCGGGTGCTGTGGGGGCTCACGCTGACGGAGGTGCGCGACCGCGCGCTCGGTCTGGCGCTCGGCGAGGACGCCGCGGCCGCCGAGGTGCTGTGGACCGAGTGCACCCGCCGCGCGCCGGTGCCGCTGGAGGGGCCGCCGGCCACCCTGCTCGCGGTCAGCGCCTGGCTGCGGGGCGACGGCGCCATGGCCAACGTGGCGCTGGACCGGGCGCTGGCCGCCGATCCCGGCGCCACCCTGCCCCGGCTGCTGGCCGACGGCCTGGCCGCCTGCCTGCCGCCGTCGGCGCTGCGCGCGCTGATCGGCAGCACGCTCGAGCAGGGCGCCGCCGGGTGAGCCTCACACCAGCTCCGGCCGCTGCCACCCCTCCCCGAGGACGTGCTCGGCCAGGAAGGCGATCACCGTCTCGTACCAGACCGTCGCGTTGCCCGGGGTCAGCACCCAGTGGTTCTCGTCGGGGAAGTACAGGAACCGCGAGGGGACGCCGCGCTTCTGCAGGTCGTACCAGAGCCGCAGCGCCTCCCCGATCGGCACGCGGTAGTCCTTGTCCCCGTGGATCACCAGCATCGGCGTGCGGATGGCGTCGGCGAACCGGTGCGGTGAGTTCTGCTCGTACCGCTTGGGGGTGGTCAGCGGGTCGCCCCACTCCTTCTCCCAGTAGTAGGCGGCGTCGGTGGTGCCCACGAACGAGTCGAGGTCCCACAGGCTCGCGTGGGTGACGATCGCGCGGAAGCGGTCGGTCTGGGTGGCCACCCAGTTGGCCATGTAGCCGCCGAAGGAGCCGCCCATCGCCGCGGTGCGCTCGGCGTCGACGTCGGGACGCTCGAGCGCGGCGTCGACGGCGGTCATGAGGTCGGTGTAGGGCGCACCACCCCACTCGCCCCAGCCCCGGCGGACGAAGTCCTGGCCGAAACCCTGCGACAGCGCCGGGTTGGGCAGCAGCACGGCGTAGCCGCGGGCCGCCAGCACCCACGGGCACCAGCGCCAGGACCAGGAGTTCCAGCTCATCAGCGGCCCGCCGTGGATCCACAGCACCAGCGGGGCCGGTGCGTCGGCGCCGGCGCCCTCCGGCAGGACCAGCCAGGACTGCACCTCCGCGCCGTCGGCGGCGGTCGCGCGCACCTCGTGCAGGGTGCCCGGCAGCGGCCCGAGGGCGCCCGGGGACGGCAGCGGCGCGGGGTGCTGGCCGGTCGCCCGCGGGTCCAGGCGCACCGGCGCGGGCGGCTCGTCGTAGGCCGAGCGCAGCGCGAACAGGGCACGGCCGTCGCGGGCCACCCGCAGGTCGCTGTAGGCGCCGTCGGCGGTCAGCCGGACCGGTCCGCCGCCGGAGAGCTCCACGCGGAACAGCGCGTGCCGGCCGTCCTCGTCGGCCAGGAAGTACACGGCGTCGCCCTCGGCGCTGAACTGCGGGGCGCTCGGCCAGCGGTCGAAGCCGGCGGTGAGGTCACGGGTCTCGGCGGAGGCCACGTCGACCAGCAGGAGCGTGTAGTCCGGCGGCTCGGCGTAGGTCGTCAGCGTCTCGCGCACGCACACCACCGAGGCGCCGTCGGGGGAGAAGGCGCCGGAGTACACGTCGGCCAGCGGGTCGTCGACCAGCACCCGGCTCTCCCCGGTCGCGGTCTCGACCAGGACCAGCCGGTCGCGGCGGCCGGCCGGACCGTCGGGCACGGAGTCCACGCGCAGCAGCAGCCGGCCGTCGGGGGAGAGGACGGCCGACTCGCCGGAGCCGGTGGGCGGGGCGGCGTCGGGTGTCAGGTCGCGCAGGGCGACCGGCTCGGGCCGTCCGCCGGCGGGGTCCTCGGCGGGGAGGGCGCCGGCCCAGAACAGGTGCGGCGCCGCCGGCCCGAGGTCGGAGTCCCAGTGGCGGACCGGATACGCCTCGTGCAGGACCGCCGACACCCCAGCGTCGCTGCGCGCCTTGCGGCGCTGCTCGTCCTCGGCCGCGTCGGCGGCCCCGGGCATGGCCGAGGCGACGACGACCACGTCGCCGCTGTCGGCGGCGACGGCGAACCCGCCCACGCCGCCGGGACGGGTGACCACCGGCCGCGCCTCGCCGCCGCCGGACGGCAGCGCCCACAGCGCCGGCTTCGGCTCGCCGCCGTCCGCGCCGGCACCGGGATCGGGGCGGGCCGAGACGAACAGCAGCGTGCCGTCGGGAGCGAAGGCCGGCGCCGACTCACCGGGCGCGCTGCGGGTCAGGCGGCGCGGCGGCCGCTGCCCCTCGGGATCGACGTCCCACAGCGCCGAGACCCACTTCTTCCGCTCGGCGTCGAGGGTCTGCACCGACACCGCGAGGCGGCCGTCGGGAGCCAGGGCGAGCCCGCTCACCCGCGGGATCGCGACGAAGTCGGCCAGCCGCGCGAACGGGTGCGCCGGATCGGGGCCGGGAGCGGTCTCGGGCCGGCTGTCGGACACGGCGTCGGGCTGGCTCACCGGGGCTCCTCGCGACGGGGACGGGACGGTGCCGCCCACCGTAACGAGCAGCGCCCGGTCTCCCGCCGGAGCGGGAACCGGGCGCCGGGGCCCGCGCCGAGCCCGCGAGGCGTGGACGGGCAGCGGGGTCCTTGCGTCAGAGCTGGGCGGCGGCCTCGACCGGGGTGAGGTCCTCGTCCAGCGCCGAGACGAACAGGTGCTGGGCCACGCCCGGCGGGACCGGGTGGCCGTCGAGGGTGACCGTGCCGTTCACCGACTGCGCCACCATCGTGGCGCCGGGACGGATCCCCTGGTCGGCGAGCGCGCGCAGCAGCGTGGCGTCCTCCTGCAGCTGCTCGCTGATCCGCCGCACGGTCACCCGCCGGCCCTCGGCGGTCGCCGTGGTGGACAGCAGGGTCAGCGCGTCGAGGACCGCCGAGGTCTCCCCGCCGAGCGCGTCGAGGCCCGGGATGGGGTTGCCGAAGGGGGAGACCGTGGGGTTGCCGAGCAGGGACAGCAGCTTGCGCTCGACCGCCTCGCTCATCACGTGCTCCCAGCGGCAGGCCTCCTCGTGGACGTCGGCGTAGTCGAGGCCGATGACGTCCACGAGCAGGCACTCGGCCAGCCGGTGCTTGCGCATGACGGCGGTGGCGAGCGCCCGCCCGGTCTCCGACAGTTGCAGGTGCCGGTCGCCCTCGACGGTCAGCAGACCGTCGCGCTCCATGCGCGCCACGGTCTGGCTCACCGTCGGGCCGCTCTGGTGCAGCCGCTCGGCGATGCGCGCCCGCAGCGGGACGATGCCCTCCTCCTCCAGCTCGAAGATCGTGCGGAGGTACATCTCGGTGGTGTCGATGAGGTCGTTCACTGGCACTCCTCCGTGTCGCTCCCGATCCTACGGCGCGCGGGCGACCGGACCGGGTCCCCCGGAGGGCCCGCCGGGGGCCGGCGTTCCCGGGCGCGGCGCCCGGCGGAGCGCGGCGGTAGCGTCCGGGCGGGGCGCGTCGGGGCACCAGCGGCGACGGCGACAGGGGAGGGCTCGTGAGCGACTCGGTGGCCGTGGTCTGGGACGAGGCGCTGCTCGGCTACACGATGGGCGGCGAGCACCCCCTGCACCCGGTGCGGCTGGACCTCACCATGCGCCTGGCCGACGGCCTGGGCGTGCTCGCCCCGGGCCGGGTCGAGGTGGTCCGCCCGACGCCGGCCGGGGACGACCTGCTCACCCTCGTGCACGACCCCGCCTACCTCGAGGCGGTGCGGCGGGCCCCGGCGCACCCCGACGAGGCGTACGGGCTGGGCACCGCCGACAACCCGGTGTTCGAGGGCATGTACGAGGCCGCCGCGCTGATCACCGGCGGCAGCGTGCTGGCCGCCGAGCTGGTGCACACCGGGCGCGCGCAGCACGCGGTCAACATCTCCGGCGGCCTGCACCACGCCATGCGTGACCGCGCCTCGGGCTTCTGCGTGTTCAACGACGCCGCGATCGCCATCGCCTGGCTGCTGGGTCAGGGATACGAGCGGATCGCCTACGTCGACCTCGACGTCCACCACGGCGACGGCGTCCAGGCGGCGTTCTACGACGACCCGCGGGTGCTCACCGTGAGCGTCCACCAGACCCCGCTGACGCTGTTCCCCGGCACCGGTTTCCCCGAGGAGACCGGCGACCCGGAGAAGGCGCTGGGCAGCGCGGTCAACCTCGCCCTGCCCAACGGCACCGACGACTCCGGCTGGCTGCGCGCCTTCACCGCCGTCGTCCCCAGCGTGGTGCGCGCCTTCGCCCCGCAGATCCTGGTCACCCAGTGCGGCTGCGACGCCCACCACGAGGACCCGCTCGCCGACCTCGCGCTCACCGTCGACGGCCAGCGGGCCAGCTACCGCGCGGTGCACGACCTCGCGCACGAGGTGTGCGACGGCCGGTGGATCGCCCTCGGCGGCGGCGGGTACGGGCTGGTGCGCTGCGTGCCGCGGGCCTGGACGCACCTGCTCGCCGAGGCGTCCGGGGAGCGGCTGGACCCGGCGACGGCGATCCCGCAGTCGTGGCGCGACGACGTCGTCGCCCGGGGACTGAAGGCCCGGCCGCCCACGCACATGACCGAGGGCGGCTACACCGGCTTCTCGGCGTGGGACCCCTACACCGAGTCCCGCGTGGACCGGGCGGTGTCGCGCACCCGCAAGGCGTCCTTCCCCTACTTCGGCCTCGACCCGGACGACCCCCGTGACTGAGGAAGGACCCCGTCCTCCTCACCACTCGCAGGCTCGCGGCGAGCCTCCGGACGGGGCCGTGGGCGCTGCGGCGGGGCCGGCCGCGGCGCCTCCCGACGAGGAGGCGCCGCAGCCGCCCGCGCACTGGCAGGCCGACATCGTCGCCGCCGACGGCGGCACCGTGCACCTGCGCCCGATCTGCCCCGAGGACGCCGAGGGGCTCACCGGGCTGATGGAGCGCAGCTCCGACCAGACCCGCTACTACCGGTTCTTCGGGCCGATGAAGCGGCTGTCGGACAGGGACCTGCACCGGTTCACCCACGTCGACCACACCGACCGGGTGGCCTTCGTGCTGCTGCTCGGCGAGCAGCTGATCGGCGTCGGCCGCTACGACCGCTACCCCGGCACCACCGACGCCGAGGTCGCCTTCCTCGTCGAGGACGCCCACCAGGGCCGCGGCCTGGGCTCGGTGCTGCTCGAGCACCTGGCCGCCGCGGCCCGCGAGCGCGGGATCACCAACTTCGTCGCCGAGGTGCTCACCCAGAACGGCCGGATGGTCCGGGTCTTCCTCGACGCCGGCTACCAGGCCACGCGCTCCTACGAGGAGGGCGTGGTCCACCTGACCTTCCCGATCGCGCCCACCGAGACGTCGCTGGCGGTGGCCTACGAGCGCGAGCAGCGCAGCGAGTCCCGCTCGATCGCCCGGCTGCTCACGCCGCGCTCGGTCGCGGTGGTCGGCGCCAGCAACGACGAGGCGAAGATCGGCAACCTCGTGCTGCGCAACCTGCTCGACCACGGCTTCGAGGGCCCGGTGTACCCGGTCAACCCCGGCGCCCGGCACGTCCGCGGCGTCCCCGCGTACGCCTCCATCGAGGCCATCCCCGACGACGTGGACCTGGCGGTGGTCGCCGTGCCCGCCGACGAGGTCGCGGGCGTGGTCGAGGCCTGCCGGCGCAAGCGGGTGCGCGGCCTCGTGGTCATCTCCGGTGGCTTCGGCGAGACCGGTCCCGCCGGCCGCGAGGCCGAGCGGCGGCTGGTGGCCTCCGCCCGCGCGTCGGGCATGCGGGTCGTCGGCCCCAACTGCCTGGGCATCGTCAACACCGACCCGGCCATCCGACTCGACGCCAGCCTCGCCCCGCGGGTGCCGGCGCGCGGGCGGGTCGGCTTCTTCGCCCAGTCCGGGGCGCTCGGCGTCGCGCTGCTGGAGCGGGCGCGCAGCCGCAACATCGGGCTGTCCAGCTTCGTCTCGGCCGGCAACCGCGCCGACGTCAGCGGCAACGACCTGCTGCAGTACTGGGCCACCGACCCCGGCACCGAGGTCGTGCTGCTGCACCTGGAGAGCTTCGGCAACCCGCGCAAGTTCGCCCGGCTGGCCCGCACGGTGGCGCGCACCAAGCCGGTGGTGGCGGTGAAGAGCGGCCGGCACGGCGGGCTCACCCCGGGCCTGGCCGGCACGTCGGTGGCGGTGCCCGAGCAGTCGGTGGCGGCGCTGTTCGCCTCGGCGGGGGTCATCCGCGTGGAGACCGTCGCCCAGCTCTTCGAGGTCGGCCTGCTCCTCGCCCACCAGCCGCTGCCCGACGGTGACCGCGTCGCCGTCGTCGGGAACTCCACGGCCATGGGGGTCCTCGTCGCCGACGCCGTCCTCGACCAGGGGCTCGCCCTGGCGCACGAGGCGCCGGTCGACATCGGCACCAACGGCAGCCCGGAGGCCTTCCGCGCCGCGCTGCAGGCCGCGGTCGACGACGACGGCGTGGACTCCGTCGTGGCGGTGTTCCTGCCGCCGCTGGTGCGCACGCCGCCCGACGAGTTCGGGCGGGTGCTGCGCGAGGTGGCCGCCGGCTCGGCCAAACCCGTGGTGGCGACGTTCCTCTCCGCGGAGGGCGTCCCGCCGGAGCTCACCGTGCCCGACGACGCCGGCATGCCCGCCCGCGGCTCGGTGCCGTCCTACTCGACGCCGGAGCGGGCGGTGATCGCGCTGGCGCGCGTCACCGAGTACGCCCGGTGGCGCCGGCGGCCGATGGGCACGGTGCCCGAGCTGGCCGGCGTCGACGCCGCCCGCGCCCGGTCGGTGGTGCTCGGGGCGATGGCGGAGTCGCCCGCCGGCCGCCCGCTCACCGACGACGAGACCCTCGAGCTGCTGGCCGCCTACGGGGTGCCGCTGCTGGGCACGCGGACGGCGACCACCGCGGACGAGGCCGTCGCGGCGGCCGACGCGGTCGGCTACCCGGTGGTGCTGAAGTCCACGGCGCCGTGGCTGCGGCACCGCACCGACCTCGGCGGCGTGCGGCTCGACCTGCCCGACGCCGCGGCCGTCCGTGCCGCCTTCGCCGCCATCCCGGCCGGCGACCCGGTGATCGTCCAGGAGATGGCCGCGCCCGGCGTGGCCACCGTGGTGGAGGTCGTCGACGACCCCTCGTTCGGCGCGCTGGTCAGCTTCGGCGTCGGGGGAGTGGCCACCGAGCTGCTCGGCGACCGCGCCTACCGCACCCTCCCGCTCACCGACCTCGACGCCGCCGAGCTGGTGCGGGCTCCGCGGGCGTGGCCGCTGCTCGACGGGTGGCGCGGGGCCGAGCGGGTCGACGTCGCGGCGCTGGAGGACCTGCTGCTGCGGGTGGCCCGCCTCGCCGACGACCTGCCCGAGGTGCTCGGCCTGTCGCTGTCGCCGGTGATCGTGGGCCCGGTGAACCCCTGGCACGGCGGCCGCTCGCTGGTGGTCGCCGGCGCCACCGTCCGCGTCGGGCCGCCGACCGCCCGCGTCCAGCCGGGTCCCCGCCGCATGCGCGACTGACGGGCCTCTCGGCTCAGCGCCGCCAGAACAGGTGGTGGGTGACGCCGCTCGGGCTCGGGACGACCTCCCGGTGGAAGCGGTCGAGCAGCTCGTCGGGCGACGTCCAGAGCCGCGAGCCGGCGCCCAGCTCGACCGGGGCGACGGCCACGTGCAGCGTGTCGACGAGGTCGGCGTCGAGGAACTGCCGGATCACCGTCGCGCCGCCCCCCAGCCGGACGTCGGCGTCACCGGCCGCCGCGCGGGCCTGCTCCAGCACCGTGGCCGGGTCGGCGTCGACGAAGGAGAACGTGGTGTCCGACAGCGTGAACGACGGCCGCGGGTGGTGGGTCATCACGAGGACCGGCGTGTGGAACGGCGGTTCGTCGCCCCACCAGCCGCGCCACTCGTGGTCCTGCCAGGGACCGCGGTGGGGCGAGAACTTGTTCCGGCCCATGATCTCGGCGCCGATGCCGTGCGAGAAGTCGCGCGTGAAGTAGTCGTCCAGGCCGCGGCTGCCGCCCGGCCCCGACCGGTTCGGGAAGCTGGCCGTGGCGACGGCCCAGGCCATCAACGCCATGGGGTCGGCGTGCCCGAACGGCCGCTCCAGGCTCTGGCCCTCGCCCGCGCCGTACCCGTCGCTCGAGACGGTGAAGTTCTGCACCCTCAACAGCTGACCCACGGTCCCTCCCGGTGTCGACGACGGGCTGACCGCCGCCGGCGCCGGAACTCATCGGTGCGGGCCGGAGCGGAGGCGCAGGTCAGGGACGGCGGCCGGTGAAGGCGAGCAGCCTCGTCAGGGCGTCGGCGCCGTCGGGGACGGGCACCCGCGGGCCGTAGTGGCCGCTGCCGCGCAGGGCGGCGTCCCAGGGCTCGATGCCGGCGAGGAACGCCGCCGCCTCCTGCTGGTCGAGCGTCTCGTCCTGGCCGGTGGCGCGGGCGAGGTCCCACGCGTGCACCAGGAGGTCCATCAGGCCGGTCATCGCGACGAGGGCCTCGAGCGTCATGTCCCCGGCGCGGGTGCTGGTCGGCCGGCCGGCGAGGTCGGGATCGGCGAGCAGGGCGGAGATCGCCGCATCGGTGGCCCGCCAGGCGGCGGCCGGGTCCTCGTCGACCGGGGGGATCGCGGGCACCGGCAGGTCGACGGCGGGGAAGTAGAGCGCCGGCATCCACTCGGCCAGGTGCCGGACGACGTCGCGCGCCACCCAGCCCTCGCACGGCGCCGGGTCGTCCCACCGGCCGGCCGGGACGCCGTCGACCCGCCGTCCCACCTCGTCGGCCAGGTGCCGCCACCGCTGCGCCGTCGTCTGCCGGGTCGTCGTCTGCCGGGTCGTCGTCTGCCGGGTCGTCGTCTGCCGGGTCGTCGTCATCACCATCTCCTCAACCGATCGGTTGAAAACGAGCCTGGCCCGGCCGGGCGGCCCTGTCAACGCCGGGAGCCGGCTCCCCGTGGGGGGAGCCGGCTCTCAGGTGACGCCCCCGGGCGGGGGCAGAGGGGGCAGAGGTGTCCTGGCTCAGGCCAGGTAGTCGCGCAGGGCGTCGGCGCGCTGCGGGTCGCGCAGCTTGGCCATCGTCTCCCGCTCGATCTGGCGCACCCGCTCGCGGGAGAGACCGAACTGCTTGCCGATCTGCTCGAGCGTGCGGGGCTGCCCGCCGTCGAGGCCGAAGCGCAGCACGACCACGTCGCGCTCGCGCTCCTCCAGCGTGGAGAGGACGGTGCGCACGTCGCCCTTCATCATCTGGAAGGCCACGGCGTCCTCGGCGACCGCGGCGTCGGCGTCCTCGATGAAGTCACCGAGACGGGACTCCTCGTCGGCACCGACGGTCTGGTCGAGGCTGACCAGGTCGCGGCTGTACTCGAGGAGCTCGGTGACCCGCTCGGGCGTCATGTCGAGCTCGAGGCCGAGCTCCTCGGCGGTGGGCTCGCGCTCGAGCTCCTGGTGCACCCGCCGGCGGGTCCGCACGACCTTGTTGACCTGCTCGGCCAGGTGCACGGGCAGCCGGATGGTGCGGCCGGAGTCGGCCATCGCGCGGGTGATCGCCTGGCGGATCCACCACGTCGCGTAGGTCGAGAACTTGAAGCCCTTGGTGTAGTCGAACTTCTCGACTGCGCGGATGAGGCCGACGTTGCCCTCCTGGATGAGGTCCAGGAACGTCATGCCGTGGCCGGTGTAGCGCTTGGCCACCGAGACGACGAGGCGCAGGTTGGCCTCGAGCAGGTGCCGCTTGGCGGCCTTGCCGTCGGCGGCCAGCGCCTTGTAGTCGCGCTGCAGGGCCGGGGTGAGCTGCCGCTCGGTGAGCAGCCGCTCGGCGTACAGACCGGCCTCGATGCGCTTGGCCAGCTCGACCTCCTGCTCGGCGGTCAGCAGGGCGGTCTTGCCGATGGTGTTGAGGTACACGCGCACCAGGTCGGTCGACACCAGGCCACTGGTGTCCGGCTCGCGGCGCGGCGAGCGGACCTCGAGGGCGTCACTGGGGGAAGACTGGAGGAGCGTCACGGGATGTCTTCGTCCTTGCCTGGAGTTCGGATGCATGCGCCGGCCTCGTAGCCGGTGGGACACCCGCGTCTTGGGGGTGGGGCTCCGCTGTCCGGGCGGTGCCCCGCGGTTCGTCCGTTGTGGTCCGTTGTGTTACGCCCCGTACAACGGTCCCGACGGGGCCAGGTGTTCCGCACGACCCGGGTTCACAGTGAACGCACAGGTGGTGTGTTCGGTCACCACACGTACCCGGCTCGCCGCGGGATCAGACCTCCAGCAGCAAGGTCATCGGCCCCTCGTTGACCGAGGACACCAGCATCCGCGCTCCGAACACCCCCGTGGCCACCGTGCTCCCGTGCCGCCGCAGTTCCTCCACGACGGCCGTGACCAGCGGTTCGGCGACCTCCCCGGGCGCGGCGGCGTCCCACGACGGCCGTCGGCCCCTCCGCGTGTCGGCGAGGAGTGTGAACTGGCTCACCACGAGCACCGGCAGGCCCAGGTCGCCCACCGACCGGGCGCCGTCCTCGGTGGGGAACACCCGCAGCCCGTGGACCTTCCGCGCGAGCGCACGGGCCCGGTCGGCGTCGTCGTCCCGGCCGACGCCGACCAGCGCGAGCAGGCCCGCGCCGATCTCCCCGACGACGGCGCCGTCCACGGTCACCGAGGCCGACGTCACCCTGCTCACCACCGCGCGCACCGGTCCATCCTGCGGCAGGGTCGCCGGACCGCCCGGCGTCCTCCGGGCCCTGCGGGTACCGGGTGGTCCGGTTCCGGAGTTACGGTGGTACGGCCGGCCGCCCGGGCGCCGGCTCACCGGTGACCATCTCGGGGGACCCACGTTGCACTCGGACCAGAGCTCCGCGGTGGACGCCGACCCCGGGACGCACCCGGACAGCGACCTCGCGCACGACGCCTTGGTCTACGACACCCCCGAGCAGGTCGCCGAGGTCGCCGCGCCGTGGCTGCTCGAGGGCCTGGCCGCGGGGGACACCGCGGTCATCGCCACGGGTCCCGCGACCGCCGGCCCCCTGCGCGAGGCCGTCGGTGAGGACCCGCGCGTGCTCGTGGTCGAGCGGCACGCGCTCTACCGGTCCCGCACCCCCACGGCGATCACCGCGTTCCGCCGCCTGGCCACCGAGCACGCCGTCCCCGGCCGGCAGGTGCGCGTCGTCGGCGAGGTGGACTTCGGCGCCACCGTCGCGGACTGGCGGGAGTGGCAGGCCTACGAGTCGGTCATCAACGCCGCCCTCGGACCCTCTCCGCTGTGGGGGCTGTGCGTCTTCAGCGCCGACCTGCCCGAACCCCTCCTGGCGACCGCGCGGCACACCCACCCGGGTCTGGTCACCGCGGACGGGTGGGCGCCCAACCGCGACTACGTCGACCCCGCCACCTACCTGCGCACCCTCCGGGTCCCGGACGAGCCGCTGGAGGCCACCCCGCCGGCGCTGGCCGACGACGCCATCGCCGACTACACCGGTCTGCGGCACGCCGTCCGTGCGCTCCTGGAGACCGTCGACGGCCCCCGCGACGTGCTGGAGGACTTCCTCATGGCCGTCGACGAGATGGCCTCCAACGCCGTCCGGCACGGCACCCCGCCGGCCGGGCTGCGGCTGTGGACCGCGCCGGGGCGCCTGGTCTGCACCGTGCGCGACTCCGGGCGGAGCTGGGACGACCCCTTCGCCGGGTACGGGCCGGCCCACGGCGAGGACCTGTCGCACGGCGGCATGGGCCTGTGGCTGGCCCGCCAGCTGTGCGACCACGTCGTCCTCTGCCGCGACGGGACCGGCGTGACCGTGCGGCTGTCCACCGGCTGGACCTGACGGCCTGAGCCGACCGCCGGGCCGAGCCGACGGCCGGGCCGCCGACGTGCTCGGCCGCGACCCGCTCGCCCTCGTCCCCCGGGATGCTGGTCGACCAGCACGTGCACCGACGGAGCGGCCGACCGCTTCGTCGGTGGCGTGGTGACGGTCGAGCTCAGTGGAGGGCCGCGTCGGCCGGGCCGGTGGCCCACCGACGGAAGCGCATGACCAGGCCGGCTCGGGTGGGTGCAGCGCAGTACGGGCCCGCCGTGACGGGGACGCCGGCCGGGAAGGGGGCGACGCGGACCAGGCGGAAGGGCTCGTCGTCGACCCGCGCGCGCACGGTCACCGCATCCCCGGTCCGGCTCGCGCGGACGGTCACCTGGCGCCCGGCCCACTCCTGCACCGGCGCCACCGACCAGTCGGAGCGGCCCAGGGTGACGACGGCGCCGACCTGGAGGGCGCGGTCGGAGACCTCGACGCCGGCCTTGAGCCACGTCTCCGCGTCGGTCCGCAGCACGAGCCCCGCCTGGTCGAACTGCTGGTCGAAGGTCGCGTCGAAGGAGACCTCGACCGCGCCCGGATCGGCCAGTGGGGCGAGCAGTGCGTGCGCGTCGTCGTGCACGAAGCCGTAGGCGGTGTGCCGCCAGGCGTCGCTGCCCTCGGCCGCGGTGACGAGCAGGTCCGGCCCCTCCTCCGACACGGCGACCGGCGGAGCGGTCCACGTCCCGCCGGACCAGGGCATCGACTCCGTCGTCATGGCGCCACGCTAGGTCGCGCGCAGCGGTGCGGCCCAGGGGACGGGCTGATCGCAGGAGCACGCCACGGGGCGTCGGGCCGACCGCGCTCCCTGCCGGCGGACGGTCGCCCCCGATCGGACTGCGGCACCATCTCCGGTGTGCCGACCCTCCGCCTGGCCCAGGACGCCGCCGCCGACGAGCTGCTGAGCCGGGACCCGCTCGCGCTCCTCCTGGGCATGCTCTTCGACCAGCAGTTCCCGATGGAGCGGGCCTTCGCCGGCCCCCGGCTGCTCGCCGACCGGCTGGGGGTGGACACCCTGACGGCCGCCGGGATCGCCGACGCCGATCCCGACCGGCTGCTCGCCTGCTTCCAGGGACCGCCGGCCGTGCACCGCTACCCCGGCTCGATGGCCGCCCGGACCCAGGCGCTGTGCCGGCTGCTCGTGGAGCGTCACGACGGCCGCGCCGACGCGCTGTGGTCCGACGCCCCGGACGGCGCCACGCTGCTGCGGCGCATCGGCGAGCTGCCCGGGTTCGGGGCGCAGAAGGCGAAGATCCTCGTCGCACTGCTCGGCAAGCAGTACGGCGTCACCCCGCCCGGGTGGCGGGAGGCGGCCGGCTCCTACGGCGAGGAGGGGTCCCGGCGCTCGGTCGCCGACATCACCGGGCCGGACTCGCTGGCCGAGGTCAGGGCCGCCAAGCAGGAGGCGAAGAAGGCCGCGAAGGAGGCCTCCGGGGGAGCCGCGGCGGCCCGCCCGTAGCGGCCCCGGATCGTCCGCGGAGGTGCCTGCACGGCCTCTCCCGCGGTGGCACCATGGGAGCCGGACCGGGGGGAGATCCGGGGCCCGGCCAGCAGGGACCGGGTCCTGGCCACCACAGGCGACACCGTGCCGTCGGTGCCCCGGGCCAGCGGAGGGATGTGTCCGTGGCCTCGAGCCAGCAGTCCGCACGACCCCGCCGGTCGGAGCCGGTGCTGATCACCCAGGCCGAGCCCAGCCTGGCCGAGCAGCACGCCGCCCGGAAGAAGCGGTACGTGATGACCATGGCCGTCCGCGGCGTCAGTCTGGTGCTGGCCACCGTCTTCTACCAGACCGTGTGGCTGATGATCATCTTCGCGGTCCTGGGCACGGTGCTGCCCTGGATCGCCGTCGTCATGGCCAACGACCGGCCGCCGAAGAAGAAGCTCGACACGCACCGCTACCTCGCGCCCCGCCCCGACCACATCCTCGACGACCCCGCCCGCCGGCGGCGGGCCATCGAGGGCGGCGGCACCGTCATCGACGGCTGAACCCCACGGCGCGGCCGTCAGCGCGCGCCCGGGCGGCCGACCACGCCCGCGGCCCGGGCCAGTCCCGCGTCCAGCGCGGCGGCCGGGTCGCCGTGCGGATCGGCCAGCCACACCGCCAGCAGGCCGGCGGTGAAGGCGTCCCCCGCGCCGGTGGTGTCGACGACGCGAGCCGGGTGCGCCGGGCGGTGCACCAGCGTCGTGCCCGCCGCCCAGAGCGCGCCCTCGGCCCCGAGGGTGACCGCCACCGCCCCGTGCCGGGCGGCCAGCGCCCGTGCGGCGTCAGCGGCGTCGGCGCACCCCGACAGCAGCCGTGCCTCGTCGCGGTTGGGCAGCAGCAGACCGACGCCCGTGGTGTCCGCGAGCCACCGCTCCACCCCGTAGGCGGTGAGCGGCCCGGTCGACGCCGGGTCCAGCGAGGTCGTGCACCCCGCCGCGGCGGCCGCGGCCAGCGCCGCCAGTCCCGCCGCGCGGGGGCGCTCGTCGAGCAGCGTGTAGCCCGACAGGTGCAGGTGCCCGCCGGGAGCCGGGGGAGGGACGTCGGCGGGGCGCAGGTCGAGGTTGGCGCCGCGGTCGGCGAGCATGCTCCGCCGCCCGCCGGGCTCCACCAGGCTGATGATCGTGCCGCTGGCGGCCCCGGCCACCGTCCGCACCGTCAGGGCCACGCCGGCCGCCGCGAGCTCGGCGAGCAGGCCCGCGCCGGCCGGGTCGTCGCCGACGCAGCCGGCCAGCGTGACCGGTACACCGAGGGTGGCCAGGTGCGCGGCGACGTTGGCGCCCGCCCCGCCTCCGCGGGTGCGGATGGTGGCCGGCCGGTCGGAGTCCGGCGCCGGCTCCCCGGAGAGGACGGCGACGACGTCGGTGGCCAGGTCGCCGACGACGACGACCGGTCGGGTGCTCAGCGGGCCGCCGCGGCCAGCGCGGCCGCGATCCGCCCGGCCAGCTCGGCGTTGCGCAGCACGAGCCGGACGTTGACGGCCAGCGTCGCGCCGTCGCTGGCGCGGTGCAGGTGGTCGAGGACGAACGGCGTGACCGCCTTGCCGCGCACGCCGGCGGCCTCGGCGGCGCCCAGCGCGTCGGCGATCACCCGGTCGTGCAGCGCCGGGTCGAGCTGCTCGTCGGCCGGCAGCGGGTTGGCGACGACGACCGCGCCGGGGGCGAGCTCCCGCCGCGCGGCGAGCACCGCGGCCGCCTGCTCCGGCGACTCGACCGACCAGTCGAGCTGCGCACCGCCGTCGGCGACGTAGAAGCCGGGGAAGGTGCGGGTCCGGTAGCCGACGACGGTGACCGAGAGGCTCTCCAGCCGCTCCAGCGTCGCCGGGACGTCGAGGATGGACTTCACGCCCGCGCACACGACCGCCAGCGAGGTCCGCGAGAGCGCGGTGAGGTCGGCGGACTCGTCGAAGGTCTCGGCCGACTGGCGGTGCACGCCGCCGAGGCCGCCGGTGGCGAACAGGCCGATGCCCGCCGCCTCGGCCAGCAGCGCGGTGCTGGAGACCGTCGTGGCGCCGGACAGCCCGAGCGCGGCGGCCACCGGCAGGTCGCGGACACCGAGCTTGGCCAGGTCGGGGTCGGCGCACACCCGGTCGACCTGCGCTGCGGTCAGGCCCACGTGCGGCACGCCGTCGAGGACGGCGATCGTGGCGGGCACCGCGCCGCCGGCCCGGACGGCCGCCTCGACGTCGTCGGCGGCGGCGCGGTTGTCCGGCCGCGGCAGGCCGTGGGCGAGCAGGGTGCTCTCCAGGGCGACGACGGGCGCGCCGGCGTCGAGCGCCTCGGCGACCTCGGGGGAGAGGGTCAGGGGCGGGGCGGCGGCGGAACGGGGCTCGGTGCGGGGAGCTTCGGGAGGCACCCTGCCATCATGGGGGCGGGGCGGTCGTGCCCGGCGCCCACCTCCGGCAGGAGGCACGCCGGGTCGCCCGCCGGGATCCGTCGCCCAGCCTGGGAGAGACCGTGAGCAACTCCGACCTCCTCGAGAAGCCCGACGTCCGCGACTCGGACACCGGCAACGCCAACGAGGTCTTCCACTACGTCCGCAAGAACAAGATCGCCGAGAGCGCCGTCATGGGCACGCTGGTCGAGGCGCTGTGCGGCGAGGTGTTCCCCGTGACCAAGTCGCCGAAGCCCGGCAGCCCGGTGTGCCCGGCGTGCAAGGAGGTCTACGAGCAGCTCCGCAAGGAGTAGGACCCCCTCGCCGCCACCCTTCGCCCGCTCGGGGCTGGTCCCTGCGAGGGGTCCGTTCCAGCACGTCACCGTCACCGGAGGCCGAGGCGCTTGGCCTCGGCCTCCAGCTCGGCGGCGCGGCGGCGCTGGGCCCGGCGGGTGTGCCGGCGCGGGGGCGCGGGCCAGCGCTCCTGGATGGTCGCGTTGAGCTCGGCGCCGAGCAGCAGGGCCATGCCGAAGAAGAACAGGAACAGCAGGGCCGCGATGGGGGTGGCCAGCGCGCCGTAGGGCAGCGCGGCGACCAGGATGTCGGACACGTACAGCCGCAGCACCGTGGCCGCCACCAGGAAGAAGGCGACGGCGAGCAGCGTGCCCGGCAGGTGCCGCCGCCAGGGCAGCCGCCGCGGCAGGATCACGTGGTAGAAGCTCGTCAGCGCCAGCAGCAGGCCCACGAGCACCAGCGGCCAGTAGACGGCGTTGATGAGCACGGTCGCCGTCTCCTGCCAGTGCTGCGGCAGCAGGGCGACCAGCACCCCGCGCCCGAGCACCAGCAGCGGGAGCATGAGCACCGCGAGCACCAGGCCGACGACGAACAGCCACAGCGCCATCAGGCGGGTGGCGATGGGCCCGCGCACGTCGCGCTGGTCGTAGGCGATGACGATCGTGTTCATGAACGTCGCGGTCGCCGACGACCCGGCCCACAGCGTGATCAGGAAGCCCAGGCTGACGACGTCGAGCCGGCCCGAGGTCAGGATGTCGCTGAGCGTCGGCCGGACCAGCGAGTCGACGACGTCGGCGGTGAGGACCTCGCTGGACGCGTCGACCAGCGTGTCCTCGATGGTCTGCACCGACCCGGCGCCGATCCAGCTGCCCAGGTAGCCCAGCGACCCGAGCAGGGCGATGAGCAGCGGCGGCACCGAGAGGATCTGCCAGAACGCCGCCTCGCCGGACAGCCCGAGGATGCGGTCGTGCCAGGCCTTGCCCACCGTGCGGCCGAGGACCTGTGCCGGCACCCGGACGACGGCGGGCCAGTGGTCGAGGCGGCCCGGCGCGGGGAGGTCGGCGCGGGTGGCGCCGCCGTCGGCCGGCAGCGGGGCGGCCGCGGGGACGGGTGCGTCCTCCGCGGTCCCGGTGCGGGACCGCCCGCCGGCCCGCACGGTGCTCACCCGGTCAGTGTGCACGCCCGGCGCCCGCCTCCGCCGCCGACGCGGGAGGTGCGGGTGCCGCAGCCCCCGATCGGGGCGCCGCTCAGGCCGTCGGCTCGGCCGGCGGGGTGCCGCCGTCCGGAGCGGGCGGGACCGGCTCCGCGGCCGGCGGGGCGACGCAGCGGATGACCGCCTCGGCCGCGTAGGTGGTCTCGAAGGTCTCCCGCCGGATCTCCGCGCCGCTCTGCAGGTCGCGGAAGACCCGGGTCACGGTGACGTCGAAGCCCTGCACCCCCGACTGCGGGATGCAGTCGCCGTCGTCGACCCGCTCCTGGACCGCGGGCGCGCGGTAGTTGGTCCGCGGTCCCTCGATGGCCTGGATCTCGTAGCGCTTGGTCCCGTAGAAGGTGACCGTGATCGACCCGCCGGAGGCGCCCGGCGTCCACTGGGTGTCCACGTAGATGCCGGTGTCGGTGTCGTTGCGCCACTGCAGGTCGATCTGGCCCTCGTACACGGTGGCCTCGCGGCCGGCCGGGTAGCGGCTGATGTAGAAGCTGTGCGGCTTGTGGTAGACGTCCTCGAGGCCGGCGAAGAAGACGGCGTTGAACATCGTGGTGGCGAACTGGCTGATCCCGCCGCCGACCGCCGTGGACAGCTCACCGCCGCTGATGACGTTGGCCGGCACGTAGCCCTGCGCGGTGCCGCGGGGGCCGGTGTAGGTGTTCAGGCTGAACGTCTCGCCGGGGAGCACCAGCGCGCCGTCGACCTCCTCGGCCACCACGCGGATGTTCGTGCCGCTGGCGTTGTTGGTCGTCGTCGTCGTGAAGGAGCTGACCTGCTCGCGGATGCCGAGCGCCTCGGCCTCCTCCGTGGTCAGCTCTGCCGGCACCGGGCCGAGCTCGGCGGTGACCGTGCGGGGCGCGGCGTCGGGCAGCACCTCGAGCAGCTGGCCGGCCAGCGCCGCGGGGTCCACGCCGGTGCCGTCGACCGACGGGACGACCCGCACGCCGCCGCCCACGACCTCGAAGCGCGCGTCCTCGGCGGGCGTGCCGAAGGCGGAGAACTCCTCGGCCATCGCCGTCTGCAGGGCGGCCGGGTCGACCGCGACGGCGAGCTCCCCGCTGTCCTGCGGGGTGAAGGTCAGCGAGGCGGCGATCGCCTCGACCGGGATCTCGACCGAGGTGGCGCCGTCCTGGCTGGTCACCGTGACCGGCGCGGCGAGCGCCGGGGTGACGGTCTCGTCGAGGACCCGCTGCGCCTCCTCGGCGTGCACCCGCACCGGGTCGACGTCGACGGGGAGCTCGATCGGCGTCGACGGGTCCCCACCGGTGGCGAGGGCCTCGGTGATCGCCGTCGCGGCGCCCTCGCGGTCCAGCGTCCGCCCGTCGACGGGCTCGACCAGGCTCGGCGTGGTGCCCTCGAGGGTGATGCCGGCCTCGACCGGCGCCCGGTCCACCTGGGTGGCGATCGTGTCGACCTGGGCGGCCAGCGAGGTGTCCTCCCCGGTCATGACCGGGGCGACCTCGCGGTCGCTGAACAGCGACACCAGGCGGGTCCACGGGGCGAGCGGCTGGTCGTCGGCGGCGTCGACGGTCGCGTCGACGTCGAGCGCGATGCCCGCGGCGGCGGGGGAGAGGGTGGTCCGGACGTCGTCGGCGACGACGACGTGGTCGGCCGCGACCCGCGGGGCCAGGTCCCGCTCGAGCACGTCGGCGGCGGCCGCGGGCGACAGGCCGCCGATCTCGACGCCGGCGACCACGGTGTGCCGCGGGACGTCGCCGCCGGCCACGAGCAGGTCGACGCCGTAGGCCGCGCCGAGCACCGCGAGCAGGCCGACGGGGGCGAGGACGGCGGGACGGCGCCAGGCCGGCCGGCGCGGACCCGGGACGGAGCCGCCGGGCCCGCCGTCGCCGGGACGGCCCGCCGGCGGGACGGGCGGCGCGGGCGGCTGGGCGGCGGGGGCCGGGGAGCCGGAGGGGCGTCCGCGGGCACCGCGGCGCCGTCCAGGGCCACGGTGTCCGAGGCGTCCGTCGCGGCGGGGGCGTCGGTGCCCGGGCCGGTCCCGACCGGCTGGGTGGTCTGCGTGCCGGACGGGCCGCCGCCCAGCGACACGGTGTCGTGCACCGGGTCGGGCGCCGGCGCGCCGGCCGACCCGGCGGGGGCCTCGACGCCGGACTCGGCCGGGGGCTCCTCGGGGCCTCGACAGGAGCCTGGTCAGGGGCCTGGCCGGGGGCCTTGTCAGGGGCCTGGGCCGCGGCGGCCGGCGGAAGAGGCGCGTCGGGACCGACGGGCCCGCGGTCGCGGGGGACCGGGCGGGTGTCGTCGGAGAAGCCGCCGGCTCCGGGATCCCCGGACGGAGCGGCGGTCGTGGGAGCAGGCTGCTGCGGCATCGGGGTTTCCTCGGGTCGCCGTCGACCGGGGGTCCCCGGGACAGACGGAGCCGCCGGGTCCCCGACCGCGTCAGGCGGACCAGGGACGCCGGCGGCGGCGTCGGGTGAGGGCTTCATCGCGGATCGCGACGATACTGCCCTCTCTCGGAGTGGGGAGGCTTACTCGCCGTCCGTCGCGATGATGTCGACGGCGATGTCACGGAGCTTGGTGTCGTACTCGCGAGCGTGGTGCCCGCAGAACACGAGGTCGCTGCCACTGGCGAGCACGACACGCACCTTGGCCAGCGCGCCGCACCGGTCGCAGTGGAAGGGCACGACCAGGTCGTCGGCGGCGGGGGTCGTCGTCAGCGTCTGGGTCATCTGGGTCATCACTCGCTCTCTACCGCACGGACCCGCGGCTGCGGATCGGCCTCCTGCACAGCGCCAGGATGGACCCCTGTGTTCCCGTGCCTCCCGTCACTGCGATCGACTCGCCGGGTCTGGTGAGCCGGTGACCGCTGGGACTGGTGGTGGTGGGTTCAGCAGGGACGTCACTGGGGTGGTGCCGGTTGTCTGGTGGGACGGGTACTTCTCCGGGCGCCGGCTGGGTTCCGGCTGTGGGTCCGCTGCTGTCTCGACGTCGCCCACGCTACGCCGTCTACCCGGCCGGTGCTGCGGTACACCGCCCGGTCCGCCCCGCCGGGTGAGATCGTGACCATCCCGCAACGCGGCCGGCACCCCACACCGACGACGGCCCCCGACCCGTGTGGGTCGGGGGCCGTCTCGCGACGTGCGGGAACCGCCTCCTCGCTGGGGCCCGGCCCGAGCGGAGCGAGGGTCCGGGGCGAGGAGGTCCTCCCTCAGTCGAGGTAGTCGCGCAGCACCTGGGAGCGGCTGGGGTGGCGCAGCTTCGACATGGTCTTGCTCTCGATCTGCCGGATCCGCTCGCGGGTGACCCCGTAGACCTGGCCGATCTCGTCGAGGGTGCGCGGCTGGCCGTCGGTGAGGCCGAAGCGCAGCCGGACGACGCCGGCCTCCCGCTCCGAGAGCGTCTGCAGCACGCTGGTCAGCTGGTCCTGCATGAGCGTGAAGCTGACCGCGTCGACGGCCACGACCGCCTCGGAGTCCTCGATGAAGTCACCGAGCTGGCTGTCGCCCTCGTCGCCGATGGTCTGGTCGAGGCTGATGGGCTCCCGGGCGTACTGCTGGATCTCCAGCACCTTGTCCGGGGTGATGTCCATCTCCTTGGCCAGCTCCTCCGGGGTGGGCTCGCGCCCGAGGTCCTGGAGCAGCTCGCGCTGGATGCGGCCGAGCTTGTTGATGACCTCGACCATGTGCACCGGGATGCGGATGGTGCGGGCCTGGTCGGCCATGGCCCGGGTGATGGCCTGCCGGATCCACCAGGTGGCGTACGTGGAGAACTTGTAGCCCTTGGTGTAGTCGAACTTCTCGACCGCGCGGATCAGGCCGAGGTTGCCCTCCTGGATGAGGTCCAGGAACGCCATGCCGCGGCCGGTGTAGCGCTTGGCCAGGGAGACCACCAGGCGGAGGTTGGCCTCCAGCAGGTGGTTCTTGGCGCGCTCGCCGTCGCGGACGATCCAGTTGAGGTCGCGGCGCATCTGCGGGGAGAGCTTCTGGCCCTCCTCCTCGACCTGGCGCAGCCGCTCGGCGGCGTAGAGGCCCGCCTCGATGCGCTTGGCCAGGTCCACCTCCTCCTCGGCGTTGAGGAGGGCGACCTTGCCGATCTGCTTGAGGTAGGCGCGGACGGAGTCGGCCGAGGCGGTGAGCTCGGCGTCCTTGCGGGCCTGCCGCAGCGCCTCGGACTCCTCCTCGTCGTCCCACTCGAAGTCGCCGCCCTCGGCGGTGACCTCCTCGGCGGCGGGCGCCTCGGCCTCGGCGCCGTCGGGACCGGCGACGACGGTCTCGTCGATGGTGAGGCCCTCGGCGCCGGCGTCGACCACGGCGACGGCGGAGTCCTCGGTGGCCACGGCGGTCAGCACCGTGCCCTCACCGGCACCGGGCGAGGGGCTGATGCTGGGCTTGCGGGCGCCCCCGGCCTTCGGGGCGGCCTTGGCGGGAGCCTTCTTCCGCGCGGTCTTCGCGGCGGGCGCCTCGTCCGCGACCCCGACGGGGGCGCTGGTCCGGGAGGCCCGGGTGCCGGCTGCGACCGTCTTCGAGCGGAGGGTGCTCGATGCGGCGGCGTCCGGCGCTGGCTTGTCGGCGGGCACTCAGGTTCCTTCCCGTGCTGGGTGCGTTCCCCGGGAGTGGATCGGCTCCCGGGCAGCGGCCCCGGTCGTCGGCCACGCGGCGGGGAGGCCCCAGGGTCCGGCGCGGTGTTTCACCGCGAGGAGCACGGGGGATGACTCCCGGCTGGGTGGTGGCGGGCTGGGGCTCCTCCATTGTAGCGACGAGAGCCGGTGTGACCACCGCCTCGAACCGTCCGGGATCGCCCGGAAGGGCTGCTCGGCCCCCGGGTCAGGGCTCGAACCGCTCCGCGGCGGCCAGCGCGGCGCCGACGATGCCCGCGTCGTTCTGCAGCTGCGCGGGCACGACGGGCGTCCGCGTGG
Source organism: Geodermatophilus normandii (assembly GCF_003182485.1). NCBI lineage: Bacteria > Bacillati > Actinomycetota > Actinomycetes > Geodermatophilales > Geodermatophilaceae > Geodermatophilus > Geodermatophilus normandii. The sequence goes on from NZ_QGTX01000001.1 coordinate 2,825,497, forward strand.
TCAGCAGCGGCACCCACTTGTGCGCCTTCTTGCTCACCCCGCCGCCCACGATGATCAGGTCGGGCCACAGCCCGGCCTCGAGGACGTCGAGGTAGCGGTCCACCCGTGCCGCCCACTCGGGGTAGGACAGGTCCTCCCGCTCGCGGGCCGCCGCCGACGCGCGCCGCTCGCCGTCCTCGCCGTCGACCTGGATGTGGCCGAACTCCGTGTTGGGCACCAGGCGGCCGTCGTAGAACAGCGCGCTGCCGATGCCGGTGCCGAAGGTCAGCATGAGGACGACGCCGTCCTGGCCGCGGCCGGCGCCGTAGCGCATCTCGGCCAGCCCCGCGGCGTCGGCGTCGTTGAGCGTCTCGACCGTGCCGGGCACCAGCGCCGTGAGGCCGGCGTCGACGTCGGTGCCGATCCAGCCCTGGTCCATGTTCGCCGCGGTGTGCGCGACGCCCCGCTTCATGACCCCGGGATAGGTGACGCCGATCCGGCCTGTCCAGCCGAAGGACGACACGATCCCGGCGACCACCTCGTAGACGGCCTCCGGTGTCGACGGCTGTGGCGTCTCCACCCGTACCCGCTCACCGAGCAGGACACCGGCCTCGAGGTCGACCGGACACCCCTTGATGCCGCTGCCGCCGATGTCCACACCGAACCCCTGCACGCGGTCACCCTAGTGACCGGGACCGCACCTGCACGCGCGACTCGGGCAGGATCCCCCGGGTGAGTGCCCCGCCGTCCCCCGCCCAGCTGCTCGACCTCGCCGTCGCGACCGCCCGTGAGGCGGCCGTCCTCGTCGCCCGCGAGCGCGGCTCGGCCGCGGCCGCCGTCGACGTCAAGAGCAGTCCCACCGACGTGGTGACCGCCGTCGACACCGCCACGGAGCGGCTGATCACCGGCCGGCTGCTCGCCGCGCGCCCCGACGACGGCCTGCTCGGCGAGGAGGGGGCCGCCCGCGAGGGGACCAGCGGCGTGCGCTGGGTGGTCGACCCCATCGACGGCACCGTCAACTTCCTCTACGGGCTGCGCGGCTACGCCGTCTCGATCGCGGCCGAGGTCGACGGCGCGACCGTGGCCGGTGCGGTGCTCGACGTGCCGACCGGTGAGCTGTTCACCGCGACGGCCGGCGGCGGGGCCTTCCTCAGCACACCGGCCCGGCCCGAGCCCGTGCGGCTGACCGGCAACCGGCCGGTGTCGCTGGAGCAGACGCTCGTGGCCACCGGGTTCGGCTACCGGGTCGAGCAGCGGCGGGCGCAGGGTGCCGTCGTCGCGCAGCTGCTGACCGAGGTCCGCGACATCCGCCGCCAGGGCTGCGCGTCGCTGGACCTGTGCTCCGCGGCCGCCGGGCGCGTGGACGCCTACTACGAGCTCGACCTCAAGCCCTGGGACCACGCTGCCGGTGCGCTGGTGGCCGCCGAGGCCGGCCTGGTGGTCACCGGGCTGCCCGGCCGGCCCTTCGCCGAGCCGATGGCGGTGGCCGTCCCCGAGACGGTCGCCGAGCCCCTCCTGGCGCTCCTCGACCGCCTCCACTGAGGGAGGACCCCCTCGCCCCCGCTCGCGGGCTCGCGGCGGGGCCCTGCGAGGGGGCCGTCCCACCACGTCACCGACGCGTCAGCAGGCCGCCTCGGCGCTCGCGATCGGGCTGAGGGTGGCGGCGACGTCCTCGGGGGAGGCCAGCCCGGGGAAGTCCGGGCCGATCACCAGGTCGACGCGGGCGTCGGCGCGGGTGTCCTGGAAGGCGCCCGCGCCGGGGAGGAACAGCGCGAGGTAGCGCGCCGCGTCGCTGCCGCGCGCGCCGTGCCGGATCTCGCCGGGCCCGGCCACCTCGCGGTCGGTGGGGTCGTTGGCGACCTCGTCGACGACGAAGCCGCGCTGCGTCAGCTGGTCGGCGACCTCCTGGGCCTTGCCCGCGAGGTCGGAGGCGTTGTAGACGCGCACGGTCACCGTGCTGGGGTCCAGTGACGGCGGTGCCGCCGCGGCGGTCTCGCAGGCGGCCTGGGCGGCGTCCTCGCGGACGCCGGCGTCGTCGAGGACCTTCCACCAGACGCCGAGCGCGGCGAGGGCCAGCACGAGCAGGAAGACCAGCGGGGGCACCGGCCGGCGGTCCCGCCGGGGGCGGGCCGGGGGACTGTCGGTGCTGGTGCTCACGGTCGTCCTCCTCGACGGCGCCCCGGGCGGGTGCGGCGGCTCGCGCGGAGTCTAGGTCCGGCCGGCGGCCTCAGAGGTCACCGTCCTCCAGCGCGGCGCGTCCGAGCTCGACGCACGGGTCGATGCGGTCGGCGTAGCCGGAGGTGTCCTTGCCGGCCATCGCGCCGGCCGCCGAGCGGGCGACGATGCCGGCGACGATCGCGGCGAACTTGAAGAAGGCGAACCCGACGTACCAGTTGAGGTCGGAGAGGTCCACACCGCTGCGGCCGGCGTAGTGCTCGGCGATCTCCCGGCGGGTCGGGAAGCCGGGCAGCGTCGTCACCGGGCTGAGGACCGGCCGGGTCTCGCCGGCCTCGGGCCAGTAGACGAACAGCATGCCGATGTCGGTGAGCGGGTCGCCGAGCGTCGACATCTCCCAGTCGAGGACGGCGCGGATGCCGCCGGGGCGCTCGGGGTCGAGCAGGCAGTTGTCCAGCCGGTAGTCGCCGTGGACGACGCCGGTCCGCTGGGTCGCCGGAACGGTCTCGGCGAGCCGGGCGGCGAGGGCGTCCATCTGCGGGCGGTCGCGGTCGCGGGTGGCGTCCCACTGCTTGGTCCAGCGGCGCACCTGCCGCGCCAGGAAGCCCTCCGGCCGCCCGAAGTCGCCCAGCCCCACCGCCTCGGGGTCGACGGCGTGCAGGTCGGAGAGGACGTCGATGAGCCCGTCGCCGATCCGGCGCCGCTGCTCGGGGGTGTCGGCGTAGCCGGCCGGGAGCTCGTCGACCACGTGCAGGCCGACGACCCGCTCCATCACGTAGAAGGGCGCGCCGAGCACCTCGGTGTCGGTGCACAGGTGCAGCGTCCGCGGCACCGGGACCGGCGTCGGCCCGAGCGCGCTGATGACCCGGTGCTCGCGGGCCATGTCGTGCGCGGTGGCCAGCACCGCGCCCGTGGGCGGCCGGCGCAGGATCACCGCGTCGTCGGCGCTGCCGCCGGCCGGCGTCACCACGTAGGTGAGGTTGGACATGCCCGCCGCGATGAGCTCGACGCTCACCTCCCGCCAGCGTCCGTCGCCGAGGACGGAGGCGAGATACGGACCGACGACGGCGGGGTCAGCTCCCACGGGACTCGACACGGGCGGCAGGGTAACCTCCGGCACTCCGCTCCCCGACCGGCCCGACCCGGGTGCCCCGCACGGGTCGAGGAACGGCCCCCAGTGTCCCGCCTCCGGAGGCGGGCACAAACCGGGGCCACACGGCGTTGGGGGGCTGCCGGTCCCGTACCGAGCCGACCACCGGGTCGGCCGCAGGCGGGTCCGACCGTGACCAGCGGCCGCCCCCGGGCGGCCGGTCAGGACGACGACGGCCCCCGCCGCCGTCGGACGAGGCGGGCGCACTGCGCGCCCGCGAGAACCCCGGAGGAGGGGCACACCCCATGGCCACCGACTACGACGCCCCGCGCCGCAACGAGGCCGACGAGCTCGGCGAGGACTCCCTCGAGGAGCTCAAGGCCCGTCGCGCGGAGGCCCAGTCGGCCTCGGTCGACGTCGACGAGACCGACTTCAACGAGAGCCTCGAGCTCCCCGGCGCGGACCTGTCCAACGAGGAGCTGACCGTCCGCGTGCTGCCGAAGCAGGAGGACGAGTTCACCTGCTCGCGGTGCTTCCTCGTGCAGCACCGCAGCCGGCTCGCCGCCACCCGCGGCGACCAGCTCTACTGCCGCGACTGCGCGGCGTGAGGTAACGACCCAGCAGGCAGGACCCGAGGGGAGCAGCCGATGACCGAGCCGACGCAGCGCATCGGCGCGCCTCGGGACGTCCCGCCGCCACGGCCGGTGCAGCCGGCCGCGCCGGGGCCGGACCGGTCGGGGGACGGTCCGGCCTGGCTCGTCGACGACAGCGGCCTGGGCCGCGCCGCCCGCGCCGTCGCCGACGCGGTGTCCGGGCTGCTCGGCGGCGGCGCCGACGAGACGCCCACCGCCGGGCAGGCCGATCCCGGCCGGTCCGCCGGCGGCGTGCTGCGCGACGTCCTGGGCGCGGTGGCCTCCGCCGCGTCCTCGGCGGCGACCGGCGGCCGCGGCGAGTCCCGGCCCCCGGCCGGCGACGACCGGTCGGGCCGCAGCCCGGTCGGGGTCCTCGGCGACCTGCTCGCCGCCGCCGCCCCGCGCCTGCCCATCCGCGACGCCGCCCGGCTGCGCGCCGCGCATCCCGGCAGGTCGGACGAGGAGATCGCCGACGCCCTCGTGACCCGCGCCTCCCGGCTCACCGCCGCGGTGGGGGCGGCGACCGGCGGCCTGGCGGCGGCGCAGTGGTTCGCCACGCCGACGCTGGTGGCGCTGCCCCTGGAGCTGGGCGCCGAGACGGTGATCACCGCCGCCGTCGAGGTGGTGCTGCTCGGCGAGCTGCACGAGCTGTACGGCCGGCCCGCCGCGGGGACCCCGGCCGAGCGGGCCGCCGCCTACCTGTCCAGCTGGACCCAGCAGCGAGCCGTCCAGGGAGACGAGCGGCAGGGCCTGGGCAGCGTCCTCGGCACCGCCGGCTTCCGTGCGCTGCGCCGCCGTCTCTCCCGCCGCATCGCCCGCAGCGCGCCGTCCGCGGCGCCCCTGCTCATCGGTGCCGCGCTCGGCGGCCGGGGCAATCTCAAGGCCACCGAGACACTCGCCCGGCGGGTCCGGACGGACCTGCGGCGCGGCCTGACCTGAGCCCGGCGGCCGGTCCGCCGACCGGCCCCGGCCGCGGTTAGGGTCGCCGTCGTGTCCGACCCCCTCGAGGTCCCCGTCCGGTTGACCGCGGCGGGGGCCGCGCCCCCGCGCTACGCCCTCCCCGGCGACGCGGGAGCCGACCTCACCCTCACCGAGGACGTGCGGCTGGCGCCGTTCGAGCGTGCGCTCGTGGGCACCGGGGTGGCCGTGGCCATCCCCGAGGGCTACGCCGGGTTCGTCCACCCGCGGTCGGGCCTGGCCGCCCGGCACGGGTTGAGCCTGGTCAACGCCCCCGGCACCATCGACGCCGGCTACCGCGGGGAGATCAAGGTGAACCTGGTCAACCTCGACCCGACCACCCCCCTGACGCTGCGCCGCGGCGACCGGGTCGCCCAGCTGGTCGTGCAGCCGGTCGTGCAGGCCCGCTTCGTGCCCGTCGACGAGCTGCCCGGCAGCGTCCGCGGCGAGGGCGGGCACGGGTCCACCGGCGCGGGACAGGAGGCCTGAGATGCCCTTCGGACGACGGCGCAACCGGATCGACCGCACCCTGCGCGAGCGCGGCGTCCCGCCCGAGCCGCAGCACCGGGAACGCGACGTCGAGGAGACCACCGGTCCCTACGACGAGTCCGACGTCCCCGACGACGGCACCCCCCGCGTCGACCTCGGCGCCCTGCGACTGCCGGCGCTGGCGGGCACCGAGCTGCGGGTCGACCTCAACCAGCAGCAGAAGGTCATCGGCGCGACGCTGCGCTACGGCGACTCGGTGCTGCAGCTGTCCGCCTTCGCGGCCCCCCGCGCGGCCGGCATCTGGGACGACGTCCGCGCCGAGCTGGCGAGGAGCGCGTCGGGGCAGGGCGGCCGGCTGCAGGAGGTGGACGGCCCCTTCGGCCCGGAGCTCTCCGGCACGGTCGTGGTGACGCCCCCGGCCCAGCCCGGCGGCCCTCCTCCGAAGCCGGTGCGGCGGGCCGCCCGGTTCCTCGGTGTCGACGGACCGCGCTGGTTCCTCCGCGGGATGATCAGCGGCCCGGCCGCCGAGTCCCCCGAGGCCGCCGCCGTCCTCGAGGACGTCTTCCGGCGGGTGGTCGTCGTCCGGGGGACCCAGCCGATGCCGGTGCGGGAGCAGCTGCCGCTGACCCTGCCGCCGCAGGCCGCCGAGCAGCTCGCCCGCCAGCAGCAGGCCGGCCAGCAGCAGGGGCGTCCCGCGACGCCGCCCGGGCCGACGGCGTGACCCCTGCGGTCGTCGCCTACGGCCCGCACCCCGACCAGTTCCTCGAGCTCAGCCTGCCGGACCGCACGGACCCGGCACCCGTCGTCGTCGTGCTGCACGGCGGGTTCTGGCGCGCGGCGTACGGCATCGAGCTGGCCCGCCCGCTGGCCGCCGACCTCGCCGCCGCGGGGTACGCCGCCGTCGCCGTGGAGTACCGGCGCGTGGGCACCGGCGGAGGCTGGCCCGCCACCCTCGAGGACGTCGCCGCCGCCCTCGACGCGCTGCCCGGCCTCGGGCGGGCGGGGCAGGACGGAGCCGCGCGGCTCGACCTCGGCGACGTCACGGTCGTCGGCCACTCCGCCGGCGGGCACCTCGCGGCGTGGGCCGCCGGGCGCGGGCGGCTGCCGGCCGGCGCTCCCGGCGCCGCGCCGCGGGTGCGGGTCACCGCGGCGGTGCTGCAGGCCGGCGTCCTCGACCTGCGGCGCGCCGCGGAGCAGCGGCTGGGGTCGGACGCCGTCCAGGAGTTCCTCGGCGGGGAGCCCGGCGAGGTGCCCGGCCGCTACGCCGTCGCCGACCCGGTCGGCCTGCTGCCCACCGGCGCCGACGTCCTGTGCGTGCACGGCGCCCACGACGACGTCGTCCCGCTCGAGCAGTCGCAGCGGTACGCCGCGGCGGCGGCGGACGCCGGGGACCGGGTGACGGTGCGCACCTTCCCGGGCGGCCACCGGGGGCCCATCGACGTGGCGGGGGAGGCGTGGGCCGTCGTCCGCACGTGGCTGGAGGAACACCCCGTCGCCCGCGGGACCGGCACTACGCTGGAACCGTGACACAGACCCGTCCCGGCGGCTGGCTCGCGCGCACGCTGCAGCGGCTCACCGCCGACGACTCCGCCATCGACGCGCAGGAGCTGCGCGAGGAGGCCGACCGCGCCGGCTGCGAGCCGGTCAGCGCCTGCCGCAAGGGTGCCGTGGTGACCGTGACCGGCCGGCTCAAGTCGGTGGTCTACACCCCGCGCGAGACGGTCCCGACCCTCGAGGCCGAGCTGTTCGACGGTTCCGGCTCGGTCACCCTCGTCTGGCTCGGCCGGCGGCGGATCCCGGGCATCGAGCCCGGCCGGACGCTGACCGCCCGCGGCCGGTTCGCCCAGTTCGACGGCCGCAAGGTCATCTACAACCCCTGGTACGAGCTGAGCGCGGGGTGATCCCGGCGGCCGACGACGACGGCCGGCGCGATCCGGGGGGACGTGACGCGGGGGAGACAGCACCGCAGCAGGAGCACGGCACCACCTCCGACGGCGCCGGGGACGGCGGTCGCGGGCTGACGCTCGACCGGCACCTGGTCCTCGAGCAGCTCGGCGGCTGGCGCGGCATGGTCGACGCCACGCTGCCCACGGTGGCCTTCATCGTCGCCAACTCCATCGGCGGCCTGCGCACCGGCATCTGGGCGGCGATCGGCGCAGCCGTCCTCGTCCTGCTGTTCCGGCTGGTGCGGCGGGAGAGCCCGCAGCAAGCGTTCAGCGGCCTGTTCGGCGTGGCGGTGGCGGTGGCCATCGCGGCCGCCTCGGGGCAGGCCCGCAACTACTACGTGCCCGGGATCATCCGCAACGCCGTGATCGGCGTGGTCCTGCTGGGGTCGGTGCCGCTGCGCTGGCCGCTGGTCGGCGTCCTCGCGGAGTTCCTCGCGCCCAGCCACCTCGGGTCGATGGCCGCGCACACGGTGCCCGGCCTGCGCCGCCGGGTCGACAGCGCGCGCGCCCGGCTGCACCACCAGCCGCCACCGGACCCCGTGCAGGCGGCGCCGGGCGAGCGCCCGGCCGACCCCGAGCCCGAGCGGCACTGGCGCGACGACCCGCGGGTGGTGCGCGCCTACGGCTGGCTGACCGTCGTGTGGGCGCTGACGTTCCTGCTGCGCGTGGCGGTGCAGACGCCGCTCTACCTCGCCGACGAGGACGACCTGCTCGGCGTCGCCTCGCTCGTGCTCGGCCTCCCGGTGACCGCGGCGGCCCTGGCGCTGACGCTGTGGGTGGTCTCCCGCCTGCACCGCCACCGCGTGGCCACGGAGGCCGACGGCGAGTGAGGCCCCGTCCAGGGGCCGGTCAGCGCAGGGACACGGGGGAGAGGACCTGCTGCAGCTGCTCCTCGACGTCGGCGTGCGTGACGAACAGCAGCTCGTCGCCGATCTCGAGCGGCTCGTCGGGGGTCGGCGTGATGACCCGGTCGCCGCGCAGCAGCGCCGTCAGGACGGTCTCCCGCGGCAGCGGCACCTCGCGCAGCGGCCGGCCGGCCCACGGGGTGTCCTCGGCGAGGGTGATCTCGACCAGGTTGGCCGCACCCTTGCGGAAGCTCATCAGCCGGACGACGTCGCCGACGGTCACCGCCTCCTCGACCAGCGCGGCGAGGACCCGTGGCGTGGAGACGGCGACGTCGACGCCCCACGCCTCGGTGTAGAGCCACTCGTTGCGCGGGTCCTTGACCCGGGCGACGACGCGGGCGACGGCGAACTCGGTCTTGGCCAGCAGCGAGACCACCAGGTTGGCCTTGTCGTCGCCGGTGGCCGCCACGACGACGTCGCAGGTGGCCAGCTGGGCCTCCTCGAGCGAGGAGACCTCGCACGCGTCGGCCTGCACCCACTCCGCGCCCGGCACCGAGCGGGTGCGCACCTTGCGGCCGTCCTTCTCGATGAGCATCACGGTGTGCCCGTTGCTGAGCAGCTCCCCGGCGATGGAGCGGCCGACCGCTCCGGCGCCCACGATGGCGACGCGCATCAGGCCCTGCCTCCCTCGGGCTGCTGCTCGACCGCGTGGTGGACCCGGTCGGAGATCTCGTCGGTCGCCGCGACGACGAGCTGGTCGCCGTCCTGCAGCACGGTGGCGGAGGTGGGCAGGAGCGCCTCGCCGAAGCGGACCAGCCACGCGGCCCGCGCGCCGGAGGCGGCCTCGAGCTCGGCGAGCTTGCGGCCCACCCACCCGTCGGTGACGGTCACGCGCATCAGCAGCACCCGGCCGGTGGGCTCCCGCCAGATCTCGCTGACCTTGACCGACAGCAGCTCGCGCAGCAGCCGGTTCACCGTCCACGGGACGGTGGCCACGCTGGGGATGCCCATGCGCTCGAACACCTCGGCGCGCTTGGAGTCGTAGATCCGGGCGACGACGTGCTGGACGCCGAAGGTCTCCCGGGCGACGCGGGCGCTGATGATGTTGGAGTTGTCGCCGCTGCTGACGGCGGCGAAGGCCCCGGCGGAGTCGATGCCGGCGTCGAGCAGGGTCTGCCGGTCGAAACCCAGGCCGGTCACCTGCCGGCCGCCGAAGTCGGGGCCCAGCCGGCGGAAGGCCTCGGGGTCCTGGTCGATCACCGCGACGCTGTGACCGATCTGCTCCAGCCGCCGCGCGATGGCCGAGCCGACGCGGCCGCAGCCCATGACGACCACGTGCACGTGTCGCTCCCGGATGCCTCGCACGGGCGCCGTCCGCCCGCGGTCCAGGGCGCGAAGCTACACCCGGAGGCCGGGGATCCGGGGACGCGTCCCGGATCACACGACCCCTCCGAGCGGGCGGGCCGCGGCAGGCGGCACCGGGTGCCCCCGCGTCCGTACCATCGCCGCCGTGCCCAAGCTGTCCGACCTCGGACAACTCCCCAAACGGCTCGTGCTGGGCCGCCCGGTCCGCAGCGACCGCGTGGGGGAGTCCCTGCTCCCGAAGTCCCTGGCCCTGCCGATCTTCGCCAGCGACCCGCTCTCCTCGGTGGCCTACGCCACGCAGGAGATCCTGATCGTCCTGACGCTGGCCGGCACCGCCTTCCTCTTCCTCGCGCCGTGGCTCGCCGTCGTCGTCGTCCTGCTGCTGGCGACCGTCGTCCTCTCCTACCGGCAGGTCGTGCACGCCTACCCCTCGGGGGGCGGTGACTACGAGGTCGCGATGAAGAACCACGGGCAGTTCGCCGGGCTCACCGTCGCCAGCGCCCTGCTGGTCGACTACGTGCTCACCGTCGCCGTCTCGGTCTCGGCCGGCACCGACAACATCATCTCGGCGTTCCCCACGCTCAACGAGCACCGTGTGCTCATCGCCATCGGCCTGGTCGCGCTGCTGGCGGCGACCAACCTGCGCGGCGTCCGGGAGTCGGGCAAGACCTTCGCCGTCCCGACCTACCTGTTCGTCGCCGGGATCATGGTCATGATCGTCACCGGGCTGGTCCGCGACTTCCTCACCGACTCCCCGGTGGTCGCCGAGAGCGCCGGCTGGTCCGTCACGCCCGAGGCGGGGTACGACGACCTGGGCGGCGTCGCGCTGGTGTTCTTCGCGCTGCGCGCCTTCGCGTCCGGCTGCACCGCGCTCACCGGCGTCGAGGCGATCGCCAACGGCGTCCCGGCCTTCCGGCCGCCCAAGTCGCGCAACGCCGCGACGACGCTGGCGCTCATGGGCGGCATCGCCGCCACGATGTTCGCCGGGGTCACCGCGCTGGCCCTCCTCGGCGACGTCCGCTACGCGGAGAACACCTGCGACCTGATCGGGTTCCCCGGCAACTGCGAGACCGACCCGCAGCGCACGGTCATCGCGCAGCTGGCCGCGGCCACCTTCGGCGGGGACACCTCGGTCGGGTTCTTCTACATCCAGGCGGCCACCGCGCTGGTGCTCGTGCTCGCGGCCAACACCGCCTTCAACGGCTTCCCGCTGCTGGGCTCGGTGCTCGCGCAGGACCGCTTCCTGCCCCGCCAGCTGCACACCCGCGGTGACAAGCTCGTCTACAGCAACGGCATCCTGCTGCTGGCCGGCTTCGCGGCGCTGCTGATCCTCGCCTTCCAGGCCGATCCCAACCGGCTGATCCAGATGTACATCGTCGGCGTCTTCACCAGCTTCTCGATCGGCCAGTGGGGCATGGTCCGGCACTGGAACCGCGAGATCCGGCTCTCCGACGACGCGGCCGCCAAGCGGGCGATGCGCCGCTCGCAGGTCATCAACACCATCGGCGGCAGCCTCACCACGGCGGTGCTGGTGGTCATCGTGATCACCAAGTTCACCCGCGGCGCCTACCTGGTCATCCTGGTGATGCCGGTCCTGTTCCTGCTCATGAAGGCCATCAACAGGCACTACTCGCACGTGGCCGAGCAGCTCGTGCCCGACCAGGACGCCCGGCTGCTGCCGAGCAGGGTGCACGCCATCGTGCTGGTGTCGAAGGTGCACAAGCCGACGCTGCGCGCGCTCGCCTTCGCCCGGGCCACGCGTCCCGACGTCCTCACCGCGCTCACGGTCAACGTCGACGAGAACGACACCCGCGGGCTGCAGGCCGACTGGGAGCGCTACGACATCCCCGTGCCGCTCACCGTGCTGGAGTCGCCGTACCGGGAGATCACCCGGCCGGTCGTCGACTACGTCAAGGCGATCCGCCGGCAGAGCCCCCGCGAGCTGGTCATCGTCTTCGTGCCGCAGTACGTCGTCGGGCACTGGTGGGAGAACGTGCTGCACAACCAGAGCGCGCTGCGGCTGCGCGCCCGGCTGCAGTTCCAGCCCGGCGTCATGATCACCACGGTGCCGTGGCAGCTGGAGAGCTCGGTCGGCCGGGGCGAGGACGACCGCCGGGACGGCCCCATGCCCGGCGACCTGCGCCGCGGCCTCACCGACGACCAGGTCGAGGCCACCCCGTATGGCTGAAGGACCACCCTCCCCCCCACGCCCCGCACGCTCGGCGCGGGGTCCTGGAGGGCGGCCGGGGAAGGGCCTCGGGTGGACCGGCCGGGAGTTCGAGGTGACGGTCGGCCCGGTCGCCCACGGCGGTCACTGCGTCGCCCGGCACGAGGGGCGCGTCGTCTTCGTCCGCCACACCCTGCCCGGCGAGCGGGTCGTCGTCCGGGTCACCGAGGACCGCCAGCCCGGCTACTGCCGCGCCGACGCCGTCGAGGTGCTCGAGGCCTCGCCCGACCGGATCGAGCGGCCCTGCCCGTACAGCGGGCCGGGGCGCTGCGGGGGCTGCGACTGGCAGCACGTGTCCTGGGAGGGGCAGCGGCGCCTGAAGGCCGACGTGGTCCGCGAGCAGCTCACCCGGCTGGGCGGGCTGGACGCCGGCGACCCGCTGCTGGCCGGCCTCGACGTCGAGCCGCTGCCCGGCGGGCCGCTGCGCTGGCGGTCGCGGGCGCGCTTCGCCGTCGACCGGACCGGCGCGCCCGGGCTGCGGCGGCACCGCTCGCACGACGTCGTCCTGCTCGACGACTGCCCGATCACCGTCGAGCCCGCGGCGCAGGCGGTGCTGGCTCGGCGCTGGCCGGGCGCCGGCGCGGTCGACGTCGCCGTCGACTCGGCCGGCACGGTGACCACCACCCGCCTGGACCGCCGCGGCGTGCCGACGTCGACCCGGGTGCTGCGGGCCGGCGAGGACGTGCCGGGCGAGACCCGGCGGCGGGCCGGGCGCCGGGCGGCCGGACGCGACTGGGAGGTCGAGGGCACCGGCTTCTGGCAGGTGCACGAGTCGGCCGCCGACGCGCTCGTGGCCGCCGTCACCGCTGCGGCGGGTGTGCGACCGGGGGAGTCGGTGCTCGACCTCTACGCCGGCGCCGGCCTGTTCGGCGGCGCGCTGGCGCCGGCGGCGGGGGAGTCCGGCCGGGTGGTGTGCGTGGAGGCCGACGCCGAGGCGTGCGCCGCGGCCGAGGCCAACCTCGCCGGGCTGCCGCAGGCCGAGGTCTGGCAGGGCGAGGTGGACGCCGAGGGGCTCACCGGCCTGCTCGAGGAGCTCGGCGGCAGCCCCGACGTCGTGGTGCTCGACCCGCCGCGGGCGGGCGCGGGCCCGGCGGTCAGCCGGGTGCTGGCCGGCACCGGCGCGCGTGCCGTCGTCTACGTCGCCTGCGACCCGGCGTCCCTGGGCCGCGACGTCGCCGCGTTCGCCGCCGCCGGGTACCGCCTGGCCGCGCTGCGCGCCTTCGACGCCTTCCCCATGACCGCGCACGTCGAGTGCGTGGCCCTGCTGGTGCCGGGCGACGCGGGACGGTGAGGCGGGTCCTGGCGGGCCACCTGGCCGCGCCGGCGCCGGCCGTCTGCGACGCCCGCGACCGGCGCGTGGGCGTCGCCGACGTCGTCGTCTGACCCGAGGCCGGCGGCTCCACCGGCCACGAGGCCGGTCAGGGAGGGGGGCGGCCACGGCCACCGACCGCCCCGAGCACCAGGGCGCGGCGTCCGGCACCCGATGCGGGCCCGCCCTGCGACCGGCGGGGCCGCGGGCTGGCCGCGACCGGACCGGGACCGCCCCGATACGGTCTGGCGGTGACCTCCTGGGAGTACGCCTCGGTCATCACGGCCAACGACGCGGAGTCGCAGCGCGCGGGGGTGAGCGTCAAGCTCCCCAACGGCAAGCTCGAACGGCAGCAGGGGGACACCAGCTCGGTGCTCAACCGGCTCGGCGCCGAGGGCTGGGAGCTGGTCAGCTACCACTCCAGCGGTGCCGGCACCTGGGGCTTCGAGCAGTTCTGGCTCAAGCGCCAGATGTCCTAGGCGCGCGCTCCCCGGTGATCACGACCGGGTGACGCCGGCGCGCGCCGGGTCGAACACGCGTTCGACCTGCGGCAGGATGCTCCCCGTGGCTGCGAGCGTCCCCCCGGGCTGGCCGGAGCAGGTGCGGCCGGTGGGCGCTCCCGACTGGGAGCACACCGCGGTCGCCTGGCTGTTCGACCTCGTCCCGCCCGACTACCGCGCCCACGCGGTGCTGCGCCGCTATCCCGTGCTGCTGGCCCGGCTCGCCGGCGACCACGTCGCCGCCGGGCTCGAGGCGGCCCGCGCGGGGTGGCGCACGGTGCGCGTCGACCTGGCCGACCACCTGCCGCCGGACGCCATCGAGGCCGCCGTCGCCGCCTACGAGCGGGAGGGGGCGCGGCTGGCCGCGGCCGCGCGGGGCGTCGAGGTGGTGGCCGGAGCCCTGCGCGGCGAGGTCTGGGTGCCCCGGCTGTAGGGGCACCCGGGGGCCCGGCCGTCGTCCACGGGCCCCCGGGGTCCTCAGCCGGTCAGCCGGTCGGCCTCCCGGAGCGCGACCGCCAGGGCGCCGAGCACCTCCGCGCGGGCGCCGAGCGAGCCGGGGACGACGGTGAGCTGCTCGGCCGCGGCGGGGATGGCGGACTGCCCGAGCGCCCGGCGGAGCGGGTCGACCAGCAGGTCGCCGGCGGTGCCGAGCTCGCCGCCGACGACGATGCGGTCGGGGTTGAGCACGTTGACCAGGCCGCCGAGCACCTGGCCCACCGACGTGCCGGCGTCGGCGATCAGCCGCCGGCAGGCCTGGTCGCCCTCCAGCGCGCCGGCCACCAGCGAGCGCAGGTCGGCCAGGTGCGGAGCGGCGGTGCGGATGGCCTGCAGGAGTGCGGCGCCGCCGGCGGTCAGCTCCAGGCAGCCGCGGTTGCCGCAGCGGCACAGCGCGCCGGCCGGGTCCAGGCTGACGTGCCCCATCTCGCCGGCGGTGCCGGAGACGCCGCGCAGCAGGTCGCCGTCCAGGACGATCGCCCCGCCGACGCCGGTCGCCATCTTCAGGTAGATGGTGGCGCGCGAGCCGCGGCCGGCGCCCCAGCGGACCTCCGCGACGGCCCCGAGGTTGGCGTCGTTCTCCACGATGACCGGGACGCCGAGCCGCTCCTGCAGCGCGGGCGCCGGCGTCCGCCCCGACCAGGTGGGGAGGATGTTCGACCGCGCGACGGTGCCGCGGGCGCTGGCGGCCCGGCCGACGACGGGGGTGGGCAGGCCCACGACCGCGCCGACGACGTCCTCGGTGCAGGCCCCCACGCGCCGCAGCTCGGCGCGCACCTGGGAGGCCACGGTGTCCAGGACCGCGTCGGAGTCGAGGTCGGCGACCGGCAGCGTGGTGGTCTCCTCGCCGACGATCTCGTGCGAGAGGTCGGCGACGGCGACCCGGACGTGCGTGCGCCCGATATCGACGCCGACGACGACGCCCGCGCGGCGGGTGAGGTGCACCAGCCGCGCGGGGCGGCCCCCGGTCTCCACCGCGCCGGTCTCCTCCGACGGCGCGACCAGGCCGCGGTCGACGAGGTCGGACACGTACCCGGAGACCGTCGCGCGGGACAGGCCGGTGCGCTCGACCAGCTGGGCGCGGGTCGAGGGGCCGCTGACCCGCAGCTCCTGGACCAGCCGTCGCGAGGGGCCCGTGAGGTCGGGCAGCCACGGCTGGCGGGGGTCCATGGCGGGCATCGTGGGAGCCCGCCCGCGTTCTGTCAATCACCGACAGAAGTGCACAGCCCCGACCCGGTGAACGCCCCGCACAGCGTCCAGAGGTGACGGAACGTCCCCCCGCGAGTGCAGTCGGTTCGGACGGAGGTCCCGCCGTTCCGCGACTACAGTTGACCGGCGGCCTCCCGGGCCGTGCCCCGCCGCCGACAGAGAGGACACCGCCGCGCCGTGTCGCTCCTGCGCTCGCTCCGCGACCCCGCCGACCTGAGGGCGCTGCCCCCCGAGCAGCTGCCCGCGCTGGCCGCGGAGATCCGGGACGCGCTGGTCACCAGCGTGGCCCGCACCGGTGGCCACCTCGGCCCCAACCTCGGCACGGTCGAGCTCACCATCGCCCTGCACCGGGTGTTCGAGTCCCCGCGCGAGCCGATCGTCTTCGACACCGGCCACCAGGCCTACGTGCACAAGATGCTCACCGGCCGCGTCGAGGGCTTCGAGCGGCTGCGCCAGCGGGGCGGGCTGTCGGGCTACCCGAGCCGCACCGAGAGCGAGCACGACTGGGTCGAGAACAGCCACGCCTCGACGTCGCTGTCCTACGCCGACGGCCTGGCCAAGGCCTTCGCCGTCCGCGGCGAGCGCCGGCCCGTGGTGGCCGTGATCGGCGACGGCGCGCTCACCGGCGGCATGGCCTGGGAGGCGCTGAACAACATCGCCGCCGCGCAGGACCGCCCCGTGGTCATCGTCGTCAACGACAACGGGCGCTCCTACTCCCCGACGATCGGCGGTGTCGCCGACGCGCTGGCCGGCCTGCGGCTGCGGCCGGGCTACGAGCAGGCGCTGCTGGCCATCCGTCAGGCCCTGCACAAGGCGCCGGTCGTGGGCTCGGCGCTCTACGACGCGCTGCACGGCCTGAAGAAGGGCGTCAAGGACGTCCTGGCGCCGCAGGGCATGTTCGAGGACCTCGGCCTCAAGTACGTCGGCCCCGTCGACGGGCACGACGTCGAGGTCATGGAGTCGGCGCTGCGCCGGGCGCGCTCGTTCGGCCGGCCGGTCATCGTGCACGCCGTCACCACCAAGGGCTTCGGCTACGCGCCGGCCGAGACCGACCAGATCGACGCCTGGCACGCCACCGGCGTCTTCGACCCCGACAGCGGCGTGGGGCCGGCCGTCGCCCGCGACTGGACGACGGCCTTCTCCGACGAGCTGGTGCGCATCGGCGCCGAGCGCAGCGACGTCGTCGCGGTCACCGCGGCGATGCTGCACCCCACCGGGCTGGCCGCCTTCGCCGAGCGCTTCCCCGAGCGGACCTACGACGTCGGCATCGCCGAGCAGCACGCGCTCACCAGCGCCGCCGGCATGGCGATGGCCGGGCTGCACCCGGTGGTCGCCGTCTACTCGACGTTCCTCAACCGGGCCTTCGACCAGCTGCTCATGGACGTCGCGCTGCACCGCCAGCCGGTCACCGTCGTCCTCGACCGGGCCGGGGTCACCGGCAGCGACGGCGCCTCCCACAACGGCATGTGGGACATGTCGATCTGCTCGGTGGTCCCGGGGCTGCAGCTCGCCGCGCCGCGCGACGAGCCGACCCTGCGCGAGGCGCTGCGCGAGGCGGTCGCGGTGACCGACGGGCCGACCGTCGTCCGCTTCCCCAAGGGGCCGCCCCCGCTCGACATCCCGGCGCTGGAGCGGCGCGGCCGGGTCGACGTGCTGCGCCGCGGCGAGCGTCAGGAGGTCCTGCTGGTCGCCGTCGGCTCGATGGTGCCGACGTGCCTGGCCGCCGCCGAGCGGGCCGCCGACCACGGCATCGACGTCACCGTCGTCGACCCGCGGTGGGTGCTGCCGGTCGCCGACGAGCTGGTGGAGACGGCCGCCGCGCACCGGCTGGTGGTCACGGTCGAGGACGGCGGGCGCGCCGGTGGCGTCGGGAGCCACCTCTCGCAGGCGCTGCAGGACGGGCAGCACGACGTCCCGGTGCGCGCCCTGGGCCTGCCGCAGGCGTTCCTCGAGCACGGCAGCCGCGGACAGGTGCTCGCCGACTGCGGCCTGACCGAGCAGGACGTCGCCCGGAGGATCGCCGAGTGGACCGCCGTCCTCACCGAGCGCGCCGAGCGTCAGGTGGACGCCGAGCGGGTGGACGGCGCCCAGCAGTGAGCTGGGTGATCGCCGAGATCCAGGTGGCGCCCTCGCCCGCGGGGACGCCGGACGACCCGCACGCGCACGTGGAGGCCGCCGTCCGGGTGATCGGGGACTCCGGGCTGCGGTACGAGGTCGGCGCGCTCGGGACGACGCTGGAGGGTGACGCCGACGCCGTGTGGGCCACCCTGCGGGCCGCGCACGAGGCGATGCTCGCGGCAGGTGCCGCCAGCGGCCTGTCCCACGTGAAGGTCGCCTCGGTCGACCGCACGATGGACAGCCTGACGCACAAGTTCCGCTGAGGCGCTCGCACGATCAGGTGACCTGGTCGTGCTGCGTCCTGGCTCGGCGTCGGCGGTGAGCCAGGACGCGCCACGCCGAGCCAGGACGGCTCCTGAGACGGCGGACGGCCCGGGCCCCCCGCGGGGACCCGGGCCGTCGTCCTGCGCACTCCCGCGGACGTGCACCGGGCACGTCCGCGGGAGTGCTCCGGATCAGGCGGGCAGCGAGGCCACGCCCCGCGGCAGGAACCGCTCGCCGGTGACCGCCTCGGAGACCCCGGCGCGGTCGAGGTAGGCGGAGATGCCGCCCAGCCAGAACGGCCAGCCGGCGCCCAGCACCATGCACAGGTCGATGTCCTGCACGGCCTGGACGACGCCCTCGTCGAGCATCAGCCGGATCTCCTCGGCGAGCGCCCGGACCGCGCGCTCGCGCACCTGCTCCTCGGTCTGCGGGGAGTCGCCGGCGTCGATGCCCTCGAGCTCGGGGTCGACGACGCCCGGCTCGGAGTAGACGCTGGTCTTGCCCAGCTCGACCATCCTCCTCAGCCCCTCACCGACGGCGAACCGGTCGGGGAAGGCCTCGTGCATCCGCTCGGCCACGTGCAGGGCGACCGGCGGGCCGACCAGCGTGAGCAGCTCGAACGGCGACATCGGCAGGCCCAGCGGGTCCAGCGCCCGGTCGGCGACGGCCACCGGCGTGCCCTGCTCGACGGCCGAGGTGACCTCGCCGAGGAAGCGGGTGAGCAGCCGGTTGACGACGAACGCCGGGGCGTCGGCCACGAGCACGCAGGACTTCTTCAGCGCCCTGCCGACGGCGAAGGCGGTGGCCAGCGCGGCGTCGTCGGTCTGCTCGGCGCGCACGACCTCCAGCAGCGGCAGGACCGCCACCGGGTTGAAGGAGTGCAGGCCGACGACCCGCTCGGGGTGCTCGAGCTTGGAGGCCATCTCGGTCACCGACAGCGCGGAGGTGTTGGTGGCCAGCACGCACTCGGGGGAGACGACGGCCTCCACCTCGGCGAACACCTGCTGCTTCACCGACATCTCCTCGAAGACGGCCTCGATGACGAGGTCGGCGTCGGCGAAGGCGGCCTTGTCCAGCGCGCCGGTGACCAGTCCCTTGAGCCGGTTGAGCCGGTCGGCCGAGAGCCGGCCACGGGCGGCGAGCTTCTCCAGCTCCCCGTGCACGTAGCCGACGCCCTTGTCCACGCGCGCCTGGTCGACGTCGGTGAGGACCACCGGCACCTCCAGCCGCCGCACGAACAGCAGCGCCAGCTGCGAGGCCATCAGTCCGGCGCCGACGACGCCGACCTTGGTGACCTTGCGGGCCAGCGACCTGTCCGGGGCGCCGGCCGGGCGCTTGGCGCGCTTGTTGACCAGGTCGAAGGAGTAGAGGCTGGCCCGCAGCTCGTCGCTCATCAGCAGCTCGGCGAGCGCCCGGTCCTCGGCGGCGGTGCCGGCGGTGAACGCCTCGCCGTCGGCGCCGTTGCGCGCCAGGTCGAGCAGCTCGACGGCGCGCAGGGCGCCGGGGGAGGCGTTGCGCGTGCGGGCGGCCACGATGCCGCGCGCCCGCTCGATCGCGGCGTCCCACCCGGACCGGTCGACCTCGGCGCGGGTCACCGTCACGTCGCCGTTGAGGACCGCGGCGGCCCACTCCAGCGACCGCTCGAGGAAGTCGGCCGGCTCGAACAGCGCGTCGGCGATCCCCAGCTCCGCCGCCCTCGGGCCGGGGGTGACCTTGTTCTGCGCCAGCGCGTTCTCGACGATCACGGTGACCGCCGTGTCGATCCCGACCAGGTCCGGCAGCAGCTGCGTGCCACCCCAGCCGGGCACCAGGCCGAGGAAGACCTCGGGGAAGGCGACGACGGCGGTGCTCGCGATCGTGCGGTACGAGCAGTGCAGCGCCAGCTCCAGGCCGCCGCCGAGGGCTGCGCCGTTGACGAACGCGAACGTCGGCACGGACGCGTCCTTGAGCCGCCGGAACACCCGGTGGCCGGTCTCGGCGATCTCCCGCGCCTGCTCGGCGGAGGTGATCGACGGGACGCCGGAGAGGTCGGCGCCCACGGCGAAGACGAACGGCTTCCCGGTGACCGCGACGGCCGCGGGGGCGGGCGTGTGCGCCGCGATCTCGTCGAGCGCGGCGTCCAGTGACGCCAGCCCGCCGGGGCCGAAGGTGGACGGGCGCGTGTGGTCGTGCCCGTTGTCCAGCGTGACCAGGGCGATCTCCCCGGCCAGGCCGGGGAGGCGCACGTACCGCACCTTGGCGGCGGTGACGACCTCGTTCTCCACGGCGGTGCTCACTTCGTGCCCTCCCAGTTCGGGTTCTCCCAGATCACGCTGGCGCCCATGCCCAGGCCCACGCACATGGCGGTCAGGCCGTAGCGGACGTCGGGCCGCTCGGCGAACTGCCGCGACAGCTGGGTCATGAGGCGGACGCCGGAGGAGGCCAGCGGGTGGCCGACGGCGATGGCGCCGCCCCAGGGGTTGACCCGCTCGTCGTCGTCGGCGATGCCGAAGTGGTCGAGGAAGGCCAGCACCTGGACGGCGAAGGCCTCGTTGAGCTCGAACAGGCCGATGTCGGAGATCGACAGGCCGGTGCGGGCCAGCGCCCTCTCGGTGGAGGGCACCGGGCCCACGCCCATGACCTCGGGCCCGACGCCGGCGAAGCCGTAACCCACCAGCCGCATGCCGGCGGTCAGGCCCAGCTCCTCGGCGGTCTCCTCGGCGGCCAGGATGCAGCCGGTGGCGCCGTCGTTGAGACCCGCGGCGTTGCCGGCCGTCACGCTCCCGTGCGGGCGGAACGGCGTCCTGAGCGTGGCCAGGCCCTCCAGGGTGGTGCCGGGCCGGGGCGGCTCGTCGGCGGTGGCCAGGCCCCAGCCGTGCTCGGCGCTGCGGGTGGCAACGGTGACCAGCTCCGGGCCGATCTGCCCGTTGGCGACGGCCTCGGCGTACTTCTGCTGGCTGGCGAGGGCGAACGCGTCGGCGCGCTCCCGGGTCAGGTGCGGGAAGCGGTCGTGCAGGTTCTCGGCCGTGGAGCCCATGACCAGCGCCGAGCCGTCGACGATCTGCTCGCTGAAGAACCGGGGGTTGGGGTCGGCGCCCTCGCCCATCGGGTGGCGGCCCATGTGCTCGACGCCGCCGGCGATGGCGACGTCGTAGGCGCCGAAGGCGATGCCGGAGGCGGTGGTGGTGACGGCGGTCATCGCGCCGGCGCACATGCGGTCGATCGCGTAGCCGGGGACCGACTCCGGCAGCCCGGCCAGCAGCGCGGCCGTGCGGCCGATGGTCAGCCCCTGGTCACCGACCTGGGTGGTCGCGGCGATGGCGACCTCGTCGACCCGCTCGGCCGGCAGCGCCGGGTTGCGGCGCAGCAGCTCGCGGATCACCCGCACGACCAGGTCGTCGGCGCGCGTCTCGGCGTACACGCCCTTGGGGCCGGCCTTGCCGAAGGGAGTTCGCACGCCGTCGACGAAGACGACCTCGCGCAGCGAGCGAGGCCGCCGCTCTCCAGATGTCACTCGTACCTCCGCAGCAGGGGGAGCGGTCCCCGGGCACGGGGACGGCGGAGGAGAAGTTACCCGCCGGTAACCGCTGGACCAAGCGCGACCCGACCCCTCGGGGCGGCCCCGGCGGTCCCGTCCACCCCCGAAGGGTCACGGTCCGGCAACGCCACCGACCCGGGCTTGCAACCGATGTGACAGGGAGCGCATATTGGCCGCCGCACTTCTGCAGATTCCCGACGGAATGGTGGACCCATCCATGGCGCGACGGCGCACCACGATGACGGCCCTGGCGGCCGCCCTGGTCTTCAGCCTTGCTGCCTGTGGCAGCGACAGCGGCAGCGACACCGGCAGCGGTGGTGGCGGCGGCGGTGGCGGCGGCGGCGAGTCCGCCGGCAAGGTCGGCGTCATCCTCCCCGACACCGAGTCCTCGGTGCGGTGGGAGAACTTCGACCGCCCCTACCTCGAGGCGGCCTTCGAGGAGGCCGGTGTCGAGTACGACATCCAGAACGCCGAGGGCGACGCCCAGCGGCAGGCGACCATCGCCGAGCAGATGATCACCGAGGGCGCCACCGTCCTCGCGATCGTCAACCTCGACTCGGCCTCGGGCGCGCAGATCCAGGAGCAGGCCGCCAACGAGGGCGTCCAGACGATCGACTACGACCGGCTCACCCTGGGTGGCTCGGCCGAGTACTACGTCTCCTTCGACAACACCGAGGTGGGCCGGCTCCAGGGCGCGGGCCTGCAGCAGTGCCTCGAGGCCAACGGCGTCACCCAGGGGAACATCGCGTTCCTCAACGGCTCGCCGGACGACAACAACGCGACGCTGTTCTCGTCGGGCGCCCACGAGGTCCTCGACCCGCTGACGCAGTACACGCAGGTCGCCGAGCAGGCCGTCCCCGAGTGGGACAACCAGGAGGCCGCGACGATCTTCGAGCAGATGTACACCCAGAACAACGGCAACATCCAGGGCGTGCTCGCGGCCAACGACGGTCTGGCCAACTCGGTGATCCAGATCCTCGGGCGCAACAACGCCGCCGGCGCGAACAACGTGACCGGTCAGGACGCCAGCGTCGAGGGCCTGCAGAACATCCTCAACGGCGACCAGTGCATGACGGTCTACAAGTCGGTCCGCGACGAGGCGAACGCGCTCGCCGAGCTGGCCGTCGCGCTGCTCAACGGCGAGGAGGGCGAGACCACCGGCACCGTCGAGGACCCCGAGGGTGGCCGCGAGGTCCCGTCGGTCCTGCTGACGCCGGTCTCGATCTTCCGCGACAACGTCAAGGACGTCGTCGACGACGAGTTCGTGACCGCCGAGGAGCTCTGCACCGGCGACTTCGCCGCCGCGTGCCAGGAACTCGGCATCTCGTAGTTCACAGCAGCCGCCGGGGCGTCCATCATGGGCGCCCCGGCGGCTGCTGCCGTAGCCCCGCCAGCTCGACCGAGAGGCCCGGTGTGTCCGCACCCACCGACCGTCCCCAGGACGGCACCCCCACCCTGGAACTCCGTGGCGTCAACAAGAGCTTCGGTGCCATACAGGTGCTGCACGACGTCCACCTGAAGGTCTACCCCGGCCAGGTCACCGCGCTGGTCGGCGACAACGGCGCGGGCAAGAGCACGCTCATCAAGTCCATCGCCGGGATCCACCCCATCGACTCCGGCGACGTGCTCTTCGAGGGCCGGCCGGTCACGGTCAGCGGCCCGCGCGACTCCGCGGCGCTCGGCATCGAGGTCGTCTACCAGGACCTGGCCCTGGCCGACAACCTCGACGTCGTCCAGAACATGTTCCTCGGGCGCGAGCGCAAGACCGGCTTCGTGCTGGACGAGACGTCCATGGAGCAGGCCGCTCGGGACACCCTCGCCAAGCTCTCCGTCCGGACCCTGAAGTCGGTGCGCCAGCTCGTCTCCAGCCTCTCCGGCGGTCAGCGCCAGACGGTCGCCATCGCCAAGGCCGTGCTGTGGGAGTCCAAGCTGGTCATCCTCGACGAGCCGACCGCCGCCCTCGGTGTGGCACAGACCCGGCAGGTGCTCGACCTGGTCCGGCGGCTGGCCGACACCGGCCACGCGGTGGTCTTCATCAGTCACAACATGGTCGACGTCTTCGAGGTGGCCGACCGGGTCGCGGCCCTGTACCTGGGCCGGATGGCGGCGGACATCCCCATCTCGCAGGTCGACCGTCCCCAGGTCATCGAGCTCATCACGGCGGGCCGGTCGGGCAACCTCGGCATCGCACCCGCCGAGGCCGCGGCTGTGGAGGTCTGATCCATGTCCAGCACTCTGTCCGCCCCCACCAGCGCGCAGGAGCCGGGCGGCGCGCCGTCGGGCTTCGAGGCCGACCGCAGCGCCGACTCCTTCGGCGCGAGCGTCCGGGCCTACGTCGACCGCGTCCGGGGCGGTGACCTGGGGGCGCTGCCGGCCATCCTGGGCATCGTCGCCCTCGGGCTGCTGTTCTTCGCGCTGCGGCCCGAGACGTTCCTGACCCCGCGGAACATGGCCAACCTGGCCGACCAGGCGGCGCCGATCATCATCCTGGCGATGGGGCTGGTCTTCATCCTGCTGCTGGGTGAGATCGACCTGTCCGCGGGTGTCGTCAGCGGCGTCTGCGCCGCGGTCATGGCCAAGCTGCTCGCCGATGCGGGCGCACCGTGGTACGTCTCGGTGGCGGCCGCCATCGTCACCGGCGTGGTCATCGGCCTGTTCACCGGCAGCCTCGTCGGCGTGATCGGCATCCCGTCGTTCGTCGTCACACTCGCGCTCTTCCTGGGCTGGCAGGGCTTCACCCTGCGGCTCATCGGCGAGGGCGGCACGGTGCCGGTGCGCGACCCGGTGATCTCGGCCATCAGCGACAAGAACGTGCCGGTCGCTCTCGGCTGGGTCCTGGCCCTGGTGGTCATCGCCGTCTACGCGGCGCTGCAGCTCAACCGGTTCCGGGTCCAGCGGTCCAAGGGCCTCGCGCACGCCCCGCTCGCCGTGGTGCTCGTGCGGATCGGCGTGATCGCCGCCGTCGTCGTCCTGGTCACGGCGGTGCTGAGCGTCGACCGTGCCCCGGCCGTCGGCGTGGTGCTCGCCGGGATCCCGTACGCCATCCCGCTCGTGATCCTCCTGCTGCTGGTGCTGACCTTCGTGCTCGGCCGCACGAGCTTCGGCCGGCACGTCTACGCGGTGGGCGGCAACGCCGAGGCGGCCCGGCGGGCCGGCATCAACGTCACCCGGATCCGGGTGGCCGTGTTCGTCATCGGCTCGACGCTGGCGGCGATCAGCGGCATCGTCGCGGCGGCCCGCCTGGGCTCGGTCGCGCCGGGGTCCGGCGGCGGCAACACGCTGCTGTACGCGGTCGGTGCGGCGGTCATCGGTGGCACCAGCCTCTTCGGTGGCCGGGGCCGGGTGCGCGACGCCGTCCTGGGCGGCCTGGTCGTGGCGATCATCGCCAACGGGCTCGGCCTGCTCGGCACGGAGGCGTACCTCAACTTCATCATCACCGGCGGGGTGCTCCTGCTGGCGGCCAGCGTCGACGCGCTGGCCCGTCGCCGGGCTGCGGCCACGGGCCACTAGGAGGCCCCCGCTGCAGGAGGTCCCCGAGGGGCGGTCCCGGCTCAGGCCGGGGCCGCCCCCTCGTGCGTGCGGGGGCTCAGGCGCGGGTGAGCGCGTCGGCGAGCAGCCCGCAGGTCAGCTCGACCTGCCACTCGCGGGCGCCGCCGGCGCGCAGCGCCGCGGCGACGGTCCCGGCGTCGCGCGGCTCGGGCGGGGTCCACATCAGCCGGCGCACCAGGTCGGGGGAGAGCAGGTTCTCCACCGGGACGTCGTGCTCGGCCGACAGCTGGGCCAGCCCCGTGCGGGCGGCCTGGAGCCGGGTGGCCGCGGCCGGGTCGCGGTCGGCCCAGCGGTTGACCGGTGGCGGCCCGTCGCCCGGGCGGCTGTGCGGCGGCAGCTCGGAGTCCGGCAGCGCCCGGCCGCGGGTCAGCGCGCCGAACCAGGTGCCCACCAGCCGCCGGTTGGCCCGGCCGCGGAACACCGGCAGCTCCAGCAGTGCCGCCTCGGTCTGCGGATCGGCCTGGACGGCGGCCACCATCGCCGCGTCGGGCAGCACCCGGCCGGGGGCGACGTCGCGCCGGCGGGCGAGGTCGTCACGCGCCTGCCACAGCGAGCGGAGCATCCCGAGCTGGCGCCGGTTGCGCAGCCCGTGCACGCCGGAGGTCCGGCGCCAGGGGTCCTGCCGAGGCGGCGGGGCGCCGGCGGCGAGCACCGCGGCGAACTCCTGCCGTGCCCACTCGGTCTTGCCCTGCTCGTCGAGCAGGGCGGCCAGCGCGTCGCGCAGGTCGACGAGGACCTCGACGTCGAGGGCGGCGTAGACCAGCCACTCCTCCGGCAGCGGCCGGGTGCTCCAGTCGGCGGCCGAGTGGCCCTTGACCAGCGAGTAGCCCAGCAGCGACTCGACGACGGCGGCCAGGCCCACCCGCGGCAGGCCGGCCAGGCGCGCGGCCAGCTCGGTGTCGAAGATCCGCGCGGGCACCATGCCGATCTCGGCGAGGCAGGGCAGGTCCTGGCTGGCCGCGTGCAGCACCCACTCGGCGTCGGCGATCGCGGCCTGGACGACGGACAGGTCGCCCAGCGGGATGGGGTCGACCAGCCCCGTGCCGGCGCCGGCGCGGCGCAGCTGCACGAGGTACGCGCGCTGGCCGTACCGGTAACCGGAGGCGCGCTCGGCGTCGACGGCGACCGGACCGGTCCCGGCGCGCAGCGCGTCGGCGTAGGCGGCGAGCGCCTCGGGGGTCTCGACGACCGGCGGCAGTCCGTCGCGCGGGGCCAGCAGGGGGATCGCTTCGGGAGCGTCCGGCTCGCGGTCGTCGTCCCGGGCAGCGGCGGGCAGGGGCTCGGTGCTCAGTTGCCGTCCACCTTCTCGCCCGTCCCGTCCCGTCCGCGCGTGCGCCGCACGGCTGTCCCCTCGATCGTAGAGACCGCGGCGCGTGCGCCCGGCGAGGGGGAGGGAGTCAGGACGGCTCGGGTGCCGTGCCGGCCGGGCCGAGGAGGGCGACACCGGGCGGCGGCAGCCCGGCGGCGTTGGCGAGGACCTCGAGCCAGGCGTCGAGGTGGCGGCCGAGCGCGGTGTCCTCGGCGGTCCACGACGCGCGGAGCTCGACGTCGACGGAGTGCTCGGGGCCGGCGAGGTCGCCGAAGCGGGTGGAGGCCGTGCGGGTGACCGTGCCGCCGAGCGCGTGCCAGGCCGCGCCGCACTCGCCGAGGGCGTCGGTCAGCCAGCTCCACGCGACCTCGGAGAACATCGCGTCGTCGACCATGTGCTCGTCGGTGCTCGCCGACAGGTACCCCACGCAGCGGGTGGTGCCGTCCCAGGCCTCGTGGCCGGCGGGGTCGTGCAGGACGATGAACCGGGCCACGGCGAGCTCGACCTCGTCGTCGCCCTCGCCCTCGGACACCCGCGCGGCGAGCGCGTGGGCGAAGGGCGCCAGGCGTTGCGGTGCGGGGATGTCCTCGAGGACGATCTCGGGGCGGGCCCGGACCGCGGCGAGGGACTCCAGGGCCGCGACGAAGTCGGCCGGCCGGTCGTCCCCGGGGCCGCCGGAGCCCGCGCGCGCACCGGCCCCGTCCCGGGGTCCGGCCAGACTGCGTGGCTCCACGCTCGCAGGGTAGGTGCCACGGGCCCGGTCTGTCTCGGACGCGCCGCTGCTCAGGGGTCTGGGAGGATCGGCCGTCGTGAGCACCGCACCCGCCGTTCCGCCGTCCCCCGCCGACTCGGACCTCGTGCGGGCCGCGCGGGGCCTGCCGGTGCAGCGGACGCCGGTGTGGTTCATGCGGCAGGCCGGCCGGTCGCTGCCGGAGTACCGCGCGCTGCGCGCCGGGACCGCCATGCTCGAGGCCTGCCAGGACCCCGACCTGGTCACCGAGATCACCCTGCAGCCGGTCCGCCGGCACGGCGTGGACGCCGCGATCCTCTTCTCCGACATCGTCCTGCCGCTGGTGGTCGCCGGGGTCGACATCGAGATCAAGCCGGGTGTGGGCCCGGTCGTGGCGAACCCGGTGCGCACGGTCGCCGACGTCGACGCGCTGCCCGACCTCGAGCCCGACCGGCTGGACTTCCTCGCGACGGCGGTGCGGCGGCTGGTCGCCGAGCTCGGGCCGACGCCGCTGATCGGCTTCGCCGGCGCGCCGTTCACCCTCGCCACCTACCTGATCGAGGGCGGCCCCTCCAAGGAGCACGCCCGCACCAAGGCCTTCATGTACGCCGAGCCGGAGGCCTGGAGCCGCCTGCTGACCCGGCTGGCGGTCTCGGCGGCCACCTTCCTGCGCGTCCAGATCGACTCCGGCGCCTCGGCGGTGCAGCTGTTCGACTCCTGGGCCGGCGTGCTGTCGGCCGTCGACTACGGCACCCGCGTGCTGCCGCACTCGCGGGCGGTCTTCGACGGGCTCGGGGACCGGGACGTGCCGCGGGTGCACTTCGGCGTCGGCACCGGCGAGTTGCTCGCGCTGATCGGCGACGCCGGGGCCGACGTCGTCGGCGTCGACTGGCGGGTGCCGCTGGACGAGGCGGCCCGGCGGGTGGGGCCGCAGCGGTCGCTGCAGGGCAACCTCGACCCCGCCGTCCTGCTGGCCGACCGGGCCACCGTCGACCGCGAGGTCCGCCGCGTCGTCGAGCAGGGCCGCGCCGCCCGCGGGCACGTGTTCAACCTGGGCCACGGCGTGCTGCCCGAGACCGACCCGGGTGTGCTCACGCACGTGGTGGAGCTGGTGCACGAGCTGTCCGCGCGATGACGTCCCCCGCCCGCACGACCCGCGTCGTCGTCGTCGGCGCGGGGATCGCCGGGCTGACGGCCGCCTTCGAGTGGTCCCGGCGGCGGCCCGGCGACGAGGTCGTCGTCGTCGAGGCCGGCGGGCGGATCGGCGGCAAGATCGACCGGGTCGAGCTCGCCGGCACCTGGTACGACACCGGCCCCGAGGCGGTGCTGGCCCGCGTGCCGGAGGCGGTGGAGCTGGTCGAGGCGCTCGGCCTGGGCGACCGGCTGGTGGCGCCGCGGACCACGCAGGCCGCGATCGTGCTGCCCGACGGCCGCCACCCGCTGCCGCCCGGGACGGTGCAGGGGGTGCCGACGTCGGCCGACGGGCTGGCCGGCGTGCTCACCCCCGACGGTGTCGCGCGGGTGCGGGCCGAGGCCGACCTGCCGCCGCTGCGCCTCGACGGTGACGTCTCCGTGGGCGCGCTGCTGCGGTCCCGCCTCGGGGACGAGGTGGTCGACCGGCTCGTCGAGCCGCTGCTCGGCGGGGTCTACGCCGGCCGCCCGGACGACCTCTCGCTGGCCGCCACCATGCCGGCGCTGGCCGCCCACCTCGCCGGCGCCGACTCGGTGCTCGCCGCCGCCGTGGCCGCCCGCGACGCCGGGGCGCGCAGCCGCGGCGACGTCGACGGGCCGGTGTTCGTGACCGTCGCCGACGGCCTCGGCTCGCTGCCGCAGGCGCTGGTGGCGGCGTCGGGCGCGGAGGTGCGGCTGCGCACGCCGGCGCACGCGATCCGCTGGGCGCACGGGCGGCTCGAGGTCGCGGTGGGGCCGACCGCCGCCCCCGAGGTGCTGGAGGCCGACGCCGTCGTCGTCACCGCGCCGGCCGGCAAGTCCGCGCGGCTGCTGGCGGGAGTGGCCCCGGACGCCGTCGAGCCGTTGCGGGGCATCCCGTACGCCTCGATGGCCGTCGTCGCGACGGCCTTCCCGTCCCAGCCGGTCGACGCCGGGTCGGGCCTGCTGGTCCCGCCGGTGACCGGGCGGCTGGTCAAGGGCGTGACGGTGTCGTCGTCGAAGTGGCCGCACCTGTCCGGCGACGGCCTGCTGCGGGTGCGCGCGTCCGTGGGGCGCTACGGCGACGAGTCGCAACTGCAGCGCGACGACGACGACCTGACCGCCGCGGTGGTCGCCGACGTCGCCGACCTGCTCGGCCTCGAGCGCCGCGAGCCGCTGGAGGCCCACCTCGTGCGCTGGGGCGGCGGGCTGCCGCAGTACCTCGTCGGCCATCCGCAGCGGGTGGTCGCGATCCGCGACGCCGTCGGCGCCGTGCCGGGGCTCGCGGTGGCCGGGGCGGCCTACGACGGCGTCGGCGTGCCGGCCTGCATCCGCGGCGCGCGCCGCGCGGTCGAGGCGCTGGCCTGACACCGCCTGGGAGGCTGGCGCCGTGACCGCCTCCCTCCTCCTGCGCGCCGCCCTGCTCGGGACCGCCGCCGGGGGCCGCAGCTCCCTCGGCCTCGCCGCCCCCGCGCTCACCGCTCCCGCGCGGCTGCCGGTGCGCCTGGCCGCGCTCGCCGCCGTCGCGGGGGAGGTCGTCGCCGACAAGCTGCCGGGCACCCCGTCCCGCACCGTCCCGCCGAGCGCCGCGTTCCGGCTGGCCTCCGGTGCCGGCGGCGGCGCGCTGCTCGCCCGGCGGGGGCACGCCGGGGTCGTGCTGCCCGTCCTGGCCGGGGCGGCCGGTGCCGCGGCGGGCACGCTCGGCGGCGCGCGGTGGCGGGCCCGGGCGGGGGAGCGGGTGCCGGACTGGCAGGCCGCACTGGCCGAGGACGCCGTCGTCCTCGCGCTGGCCACGCTCGCCTGCCTGCCCGGACGGCGCGGCCGGGGGCGCGGGACAATGGGGGCATGAGCGAGCAGACCGAGACCAAGAGCGTCGGCAAGCGGGCGAACGAGCTCAACTCCCTGATCCGCTACACGATGTGGTCGGTGTTCCGGCTCACGCGGCCGCTGGCCGACGACCAGCGCACCGCGGCCGCCGACGAGGTCGCGGGCCTGTTCGAGGAGCTGGCCGGCAAGGGCGTCGTCGTCCGCGGGACCTACGACGTCGCCGCGCTGCGCGCCGATGCCGACGTGATGGTCTGGTGGCACGCCGAGACGCCCGAGGCGCTGCAGGAGGCCTACACCCGGCTGCGCCGCACCCAGCTCGGCCGCTCGCTGGACCCGGTGTGGTCGCAGATGGCGCTGCACCGGCCGGCGGAGTTCAACCGCAGCCACATCCCGGCGTTCCTCGCGGAGGAGGAGCCGCGGCGCTACGTCTGCGTCTACCCGTTCGTGCGGTCCTACGAGTGGTACCTGCTGCCCGACGAGGAGCGGCGGGACATGCTCAAGGAGCACGGCATGCAGGCCCGGCCCTACCCCGACGTGCGGGCCAACACGGTGGCCTCCTTCGGCCTCGGTGACTACGAGTGGATGCTCGCCTTCGAGGCCGACGAGCTGCACCGCATCGTCGACCTCATGCGCGACCTGCGGGCCAGCCGCGCCCGCCGGCACGTCCGCGAGGAGGTGCCGTTCTACACCGGCGTCCGCAAGCCCGTCGCCGAGCTGGTCCGCGACCTCGCCTGAGCGAGGGCCCCGTCCTCCCCGCCCCTCGCGAGTCCGGGGCGGGACCGGGACGGGGCCGACGCTCAGCCCTCGGCGGGCTGCAGGCGGATGCTCACCGAGTTGATGCAGTAGCGGTCGCCGGTCGGCGTCTGCGGGGCGTCCTCGAAGACGTGGCCGAGGTGGCTGTGGCAGGTGCCGCACAGGACCTCGACGCGCAGCATGCCGAGGCTGCGGTCCTCGCGGAGCACCACGTGGTCCTGCGCGGACGGCTCGTAGAAGGACGGCCAGCCGCAGTGCGAGTCGAACTTGGTCTCCGAGCGGAACAGCTCGGCGCCGCAGGCCCGGCAGGTGTAGACGCCGACGGTCTTCGTGTCGACGTACTCACCGGTCCACGGCCGCTCGGTGCCGGCCTGGCGCAGCACCGCGTACTCCTGCGGGGACAGCTGGGCGCGCCACTCCGCGTCGCTCTTGGTCACCTTCGGCTGGGAAGCGGACGTCGTCATGCCAGGGGCAACGGGCGGCGCCACGGCGGGATTCCCCGCGTCAGCGGCCCAGACCGGCCTCGCGCGCCCGCACGATCGCCTGCGCACGGTCGGTGACCTGCAGCTTGGTCAGCACGTTGGACACCACGTTGCGCACCGTCTTCGGCGACAGGTACAGCGCCGCGGCGATCTGCGGGTTGGACCGCCCGGCCGCCACCAGGTCGAGCACCTCGCGCTCGCGGGCGGTCAGCTGCGGGAAGGCGGTCTCCGGACCGGCCGGACCCGCGGTGAAGAACTCCGCGATCCGCCGGGCCAGCGCGGCACCGAACACCGCCCCGCCCGAGGCGACCGTGGTGATCGCCCGGACCACCTCCTCCTGGTCGGCGCCCTTGAGCAGGTAGCCCCGGGCACCGGCCCGGACGGCGGCGAACACGGTGCCGTCGTCCTCGCTCATGGTCAGCACCACCACCCCCACCGACGGCGTCTCGACGGCGATCCGCCGGGTCGCCTCGATGCCGTCGAGCACCGGCATCTGCACGTCCATGACGACGACGTCGGGCAGCTGGTCGCGGACCACCTCGACCGCCGCCGCGCCGTCGGCCGCGGTGCCGACCACCTCCAGGCCCGGCACCGAGCCGAGCAGCAGCGCCAGCCCGTCCCGGTACACCGGGTGGTCGTCGGCGACGACGATCCGCAGCGGCTCGTCCTCAGTCACGCGGTTCCCCTCCCTCGACGGGCAGCACCGCCCGCACCTGCGTCCCGCCCTCCGCCGGGCAGCTGACCGTGCAGCGCCCGCCGAGCTCGGCGGCCCGCTCGCGCAGCGACACCAGCCCGACGCCTGCCGCGCGGTCGGGCGGGATGCCCACGCCGTCGTCGGCCACCGTCACCTCCAGGGCGCCGTCGGCGTCGCGGGCCAGCCGCACCCGCACCCGCGTGGCCGACGCGTGCCGCGCCGCGTTGGCCAGCGCCTCCGACGCGATCCGGTAGGCCGCCACCTCCACGGCCGCGGGCAGGTCGGCGAGCCCCTCGGCCTCGACGGTCACCGGCACCGCCGGCGCCAGCAGCCGCTCGGCCTGCTGGCGCACCGCACCGGCCAGCCCGAGGTCGTCGAGCGCGGGCGGGCGCAGGTCGTGCACCAGCCGGCGCACGTCGGCCAGCGCGGCGGCGACGTCGTCGCGCGCCTGGCGCAGCAGCGCGTCGGCGTCGTCGGGGCGGCTCGCGGCCAGGTTGCGCGCGGTGTCGATGCGCAGCACCACCGCGCCGAGCGAGGGGCCGAGCCCGTCGTGCAGGTCGCGGCGCAGTCGGCGGCGCTCCTCCTCGCGGGCGGTGACCAGCTGCTCGCGGCTGGCCTGCAGCTGGGCGGCCAGCGACCCGGCGCGGGCGGCCGCCGCGGCCTGCCGGACGACGTCGGCGAGCAACCGCTCGTCGCGGGGAACCAGGTGCGCGCGGACGCCGGAGCGGGGGAGCACCAGCCGGCCGACCTCCTCGCCGCGGTAGGCGATCGGCAGGGACTGCACGGCGCCGGGGCGGGTGCCGTGCTCGGCGAGCAGCCGGCCGCCGTCGGCGGAGTCCACCTCGACGCCCACGTAGGGGGTGCGGAACGCCTCGGCGATGCCGGCCGCGACCGCCATGAGCTGCTCCTCGGCGCCGTCGGAGCGCTCGAGCCGCTCGGCCAGGCCGGAGACGACGCGGTAGGGGTCCTCCCGCTCGCCGAGGACCCACCGGCGGACCAGCCGCCACAGCGGCGCGCGCAGCGGGACGTACACGCCGGCCACCAGCAGCAGGGTCAGCAGGGTCGCGTCGCGCCCGCCGAGGGCGTCGCCGAGCAGGGCGCCGGCCGCGCCGAGCACCAGCAGGTCGAGCAGCACCACGCCGACGGCGAGGCCGCCGTACACGAGGGTGCCGCCGAGGAGCCGGTCGATGTCCACCGCGCGCGGCCGCAGGACGCCGACGGCGACCGCGGCACCGGTGAGCGTGACCGCGACGGACAGCGCGACCGAGGCCTCGTCCCCGGGGACGAAGAGGACGGTGAGCATGACGAGGAGGTCGACGACGGCCGCCCAGAGCAGCCAGCGCATCCGCCGCCGGTCCTCGCCGTCGGCCCGCCGGTACCGGACGACGACGGCGGCGACGGGGACGACCACGCCCAGGAGCGCGAGGGGGAACGCCAGCCGCAGGAGTGGGAGCGCGATCGACTCGGGCAGCGGCAGGCTGGTGGGATCCAGGTCGAGCGAGCGGTAGACGGCCGGGGTCTCGGTGCCGGCGCGCGCGTCCGCGATCCGGGACGGCACGACCAGCAGCAGCGTCGGCAGGAGCGCGGTCATCGCCAGGCTGAGCACGCCGGCCGGCCGCCAGCGCCCGGACGGCAGCCGCCCGTGGGGGTACAGCAGGAGGAGGAGGGGCAGCTCGAGCAGCAGCCAGGCGCCGAACCGGTTCACGAACCAGAACGCGGCCGTGGCCCCCGCCAGCGGCGGGTCGTCCTGCACGGCGAAGGTCAGCCACGACTGTGCGAGGCCGTCGAGGGCCCACAGCAGGCCGGTGCCACCGACCACCCAGGAGACGGCGTTGCGCGGGGCGCGGCGCAGGAGCAGGGCGGCGGGGACGGCGAGCCCGGCACCGGGCAGGGCGACGGTCCAGCCGGGCGTCGTCTGCGCGGCGTCGCGGGCGGCGCCCGGCGTCACCCCGTCGAGGACGGCCGCCCCGACCGCGGCGGCCACGGTGACCGCGACGAGCAGCCACCCGGCCACGCGCAGCGCGGGTGCGGCACCCGCGGCCCGCTCGCGCGGCGCGGGAGGACCGGCCTCCGGCGCCGTCGTGGGCCCGGTCACCGGGGCCTGGGTCTGCACGCGGGCGATCCTCGCCGACCTCCGTCCCGGCCGTCACGAGGCCGGTGTCCCGTGTCGCCCGGGACGGCGACCGGGACCGCATCCGTGGCGCTGCGCCCTGGCTGCCCGGGACGCGTCCCCGAGACGGTTCCTCCACCGGCGCACAGGGCGCCGCCACCACGACCAGGGAGACGAGATGTCCCTCAGCACCACCCCCGCGCCGGCCCGCACCGACGCCGCCGGGCTCCGGCCCGCCGGTCCGGCACCCCGTCCCGTCGCGTCCACCCGCTCGGTCCGCCGCGCCGGCATCGCGGTCGCCACCGGCTCGGCCGCCTGGGCGGCGGCGACCCTCGCCTTCGGCATCGACCCCGTCATCGGGTGGCAGGACCTCGTCTACGAGCTGACCGCGCTGCTGTTCCAGTTCGGCCTCGTCGCCCTGGTCTCCGTGCAGCTGACCACCGGGGCGATCGGGACCGGCCGGCTCGCCCGGACCCTCCTGCACGTGGAGCACGTGCTGCTCGGTCTGGCGATCGTCTCGACGGGGACCTCGGCGTTCCTGCCGCAGTACGAGGAGGAGGCCTGGTACCTGGCCCTCGACGCCTTCTGGCCCCTGTCGATGGTGGGCATGTTCCTCATCGGCATCCGCATCGCGATCGCGGGCCGCTGGACCGGGGCTGCCCGGTGGTGGCCGCTGGGCGCCGAGAGCTGGGCGCCGATCAACATCCCGGTCGCGCAGATCGCGCCGGCCGCCGTCCCCTACACCGCCGCCGGCCACCTGCTGGTCGGCTACGTCGCCCTCGGGATCGTCCTCGCCACCCGGCCGCACCTGACCGGGGCGCGCGACTAGCGGGCACCGGTCCCGCGCCGACGGCGCCCCGCCACCCCGTGACCCCGGGTGGCGGGGCGCCGCCGTGCGCACGGGGAGACTGGACGGCGTGACACCGCCCGACGCGCCCCTGGCCGACACCTGGTTCTCCCGCGACCTGCCCGTGCTGCGGGCCGTCGCCCGGCTGGTGGACGAGCCGAAGCACGGCGGGGCGCCGTACCTGCTCGGCTCCGTCGTCCCGGGCAGCGGCCTGCCCAAGGAGCAGGTGATCGCCGCGGCGAAGGCGCTCGCCGCGGCGGGCTACATCGAGCCGCTGACCAACCACGCCGGCGACATCGTGCGGATCACCGGCATCTCCGCCGAGGCGCGGCGGCTGGCGGGGCTGTGGCCGACCCCGCAGGGGGAGTGGGAGCGGCTGCTGGAGCAGGCGCAGGTCCGGGCCGAGCGGGCGCCGACGGACGTCGAGCGCGACCGCTGGCGGGCCTTCGCCGACGCCGCGCGGGCGGTGGGCCCGGACGCGGGGGCGCTGCTCATGCAGGCGCTGGTCGGCGGGTACGTGCCCCGGGCGCGCTGACCGGGCCCCCGACGACAGCGCCCCGCCCGGAGGACCGGACGGGGGCGCTGTGCTGATCAGGAGATCAGAGCGGGGTGACGTTGGCCGCCTGCGGGCCCTTCTGGCCCTGCTCGACGTCGAACGAGATCCGCTGGCCTTCGTCGAGCGAGCGGTACCCGCTGGTCTGGATGGCCGAGTAGTGGACGAACACGTCAGGTCCGCCACCGTCCGGGGTGGCGAAGCCGAACCCCTTCTCCGCGTTGAACCACTTGACAGTTCCTTCGGGCATTGCTCGCTCCTAGCTGCGATGGTGCATCGGGGTCCTGCCAGAGCGCAGGGCCTTCCCGACGCGAGGAACCCTAGCCGTCCGGAGCGCTCTTGCCGACCCCAGGGCCCCCGCGCGGCGCGTTCCGACCTGCGTTCCTCACGCTGAGCGACCTCCGGGAGCCGCCGCTGCGCCGTCCGGGGGACCGCCGTCCGCCCGGACCGGGGCCCGCGGTGGTGGTCTTGCGGCGATCGTGCGGTTGCCCTCAGCCGGCGCTGCGGCGCGACGGTCAGTGTCGTCGTCGCCGGGACGGACCCCGGCCCGCCGACCCCGAGGAGCCCGTCATGGAGACCCCCGCGCGCCCGCTCGTGCTCGTCGAGCTGGGCGACCTCGACACCGCCGACCTCGACGCCGTGCTGCGCGCCGAGCTCGACGAGCCGGCCGCCGCCGAGGTCCCGGACGCCGTGGCGGACGGGCCGGCCGCCGACGAGCTGGCCGCCCTCCTGGCCGACGTCCTGCGCTCCACCGGCACCGCCGCGGCCCTGGCGCACCGCCTCGGCGCGCACGCCGCCCTGCTCGCCGACTGAGTCGGCTCCGGCCCGCCGGTCCTGGCCCCCGCACCACGGGGGCGCGGGGTCCAGGACCCGGCGGTCACGACTCGCAGCCGACCCCGTCGCCGTCCCGGTCGAACTTCGGGTCCCAGCCCGGGTCGCCGGCGTGGATCGGTGCCGCCCCGGCCGCCCTGACCGCGGTGCAGTTGGCGTACGCCGGCCCGCCCACGGGCGCGGGCACGGGGGCCGGGACGGGAACAGGTGCGGGAGCAGGGCCGGCGCGGGTGCCGGGACGGGCACGGGGACCGGCGCGGGCGCTGCGTGCTCGGCACGGGGGCCGCCGTGGTCGGCCGGCCGGTCGTCGGTGGAGCGGTCGTCGGCGCGGCGGTGCTGGGCGCCGCGGTGCTGGGCGCGGCGGTGGCGGGCGCGGTGGTGGTCGGCGCGGCGGTCCGCGCCACGGGGGCGACCACGCCGCCGGGCAGCGGCTCGCCCGGGCAGGTGCTCAGCACGGTGGCGATCGCGTTGCGCTCGGCCTGCGTCGTCCAGAGCCCGTAGATGACCTTCACCGCGACCTGCCGGGCCACGTAGGCGCAGCGGTACCCGCGGGCCGGCGGCAGCCAGGTGGCGGCGTCGCCGTCGCCCTTCTGCAGGTTGAGCGGACCGTCGACGGCGAGCAGGTTGAGCGGGTCGTTGGCGAACTGCGTGCGGCGGGCCGTGTCCCACTGCTGGGCGCCCTTCTGCCAGGCGTCCGACAGCGCGACGACGTGGTCGATCTGGACGTCGTCGCTGGTGGTCTGACCGCGCCGGAAGGCGATCGTGGCGCCGGAGTAGGGGTCGGCGAGCGTCCCGGTGAGGACGACGCATCCGCGCGTGGCGGGCTTGAACGTCTCGCCGGTGAGGTCCCGGGCGAGGACGTCGTTGCGGGTGTCGCAGCCGTTGCGGTCGGTGTCGACCCAGCCGGCGCCGAACAGGTCGCGGTCGTAGCCGGTGCGCGGGGCACGGCCCTGCACGGGGACGGCGGCCAGCGCCGCGAGCGCGGTGGCGGGCGCGGCGGTCCCCACGGCGGCGTCGGCGGCGGTGTCGGAGAGCAGCCCCGTGGCGGGGTCGACCGGGGCGACGGCGGACTCGCTGGTCTCCGCCTGCTCCAGCGCGTCCTCGGCGGCGGCGACCTGCGCCTCCGCGGCGGCGCTCCGCTCGGCGGCCGACGACGTGCCGGTGGCGGCCGCCGACGTGCTCGCGGGCGCCGAGGTGGCGGTGGGCTCGGTCCGCGGCGCGGTGACGCCGCCGACGACGACCGCCGCGAGGCCCGCGGCGAGGACGGCACCGCCCACGCCGCGCGAGGCGACGAACGCCCACCGCGCCCGGCCGGCGACGACCGCGCCGAGGCCGACGAGGAGGGCCGCGACCCCGAGCGCGAGCAGCCCGCCGGGGAGCCCGGAGGTGACGACCCCCGCGACCACGCAGAGCAGGACGACCGCCGCGACGGCCCCCAGGACCAGCCGCTGCCGGCCGCTCCCGACCGGCGCCGGTGCGGGAGGCAGGGGAGCGGGGACCGGAGGCAGGGGGGCGGGTGCCGCAGGCAGGGGAGCGGGGCCGGTGCCGGGACCGCGGCCGGGACCGCGGCCGGCGGGACCGCTCCGTGACGCGCGTCGTCGGTGAAGGCGACGAGGACCTCGACCGGGTCGGTCCCGGCGAACGGGAACTGCACGTCGACGCGCGTCTCCACCGCGCCGGGCAGCGCGGCGGCGAACGCGCGGTCGCCCCTCGCGCTCGACGTCAGCTTCGCGGCGTCGACGTAGAGGGTGACCGTGCGGCCGGCGGGCGTCGTCGACACCAGGCGGAGGTAGGTGGCACTGCTGCCCTCGCGCGGGGGGACGACGTCGAAGCCGAGCGCCGCGGCCTTCGACACCACGGCGCGCATCGGCGTCTCCGGCGAGCGCTGCCGGTGGTGGCGCAGGATCGCCTGGACGGCAGGGTCGGACAACGACGACATGAGCGGTCTCCCCGTGTGCTCCGGTGCACCGATCCGCCATGGTGCGGTACGGGAACGTCGACGTACAGGAACACCAGGGACCGGCGGGGCACGTGGGAGGCCCGGTGCGCACGGGCCGAGCGGCCGCGGGGACGGGACCTCCGGCTGCCCCGGCCGCACGGAGAGCGACAGTCCGCACCACCGACCGCAGGAGGCACCGTGACCGACCCCCCCCCGTCCCTCACCACCGAGGAGGAGTGGCGGGAGTCCCAGGTCCTCCACGTCCTCCAGGTCCTCCCGCGGACCCGGCACCTCGACCGCATCCGGAACTCCACGGGCCGGCTGCCGGCTCTCGTGGTCGCCGGGGTCCTCACCGGCCTCGTCGCCGCCGTCGTCGCCGCGCCCTCGTACTCCCCGGCGGGAGCGGAGCAGGGCCCTCCACCGAGGACCGCGCCGGCCAGTTCCCAGCAGCACGGCGACCAACGCCCCGCGAGCCCGTTGCCGGTACCGGGACCGCCCGCGGCCGTGACGGCGTGCCCCGGCTCGGTGGCGCAGCCGGTCCGGCGCACCCGCGGATGGGCGACGACGTGGTCGAGCAGCCGGAGACCCTGGGCGCCGGGCACGCCGAGCACCCGGTCGACGCCCTGCCCGGCCGGCCGGTCGCCGAGGTGGTCGCCGGCGGTGTACGGCGCCGGCGCTCACGCGGGCACCTGCTCGTCGAGCCAGTCGAACACGCGCTCGCCGCGCAGGCCGGCGGCCGTGGGCTCGCAGTGGGAGTCGGCGCCCTCCTCGGCGGTGAAGCGCACGAGCGTGACCGGGCAGGTCAGCTTCGCCGCCAGCTGCGCGGACTGCCCGGGCCAGAACTGCTCGTGCTCGGGGTCGGTGACCAGCAGCGGGCAGCGGATCGCCGCGGCCTGCTCGTCGGTGAGGGTGTAGGCGCGGGCGGCGGTGAAGAAGTCGAACGGCGAGGTCACGCCGTAGGGCCGCATCCGCCACTGCAGCATGGTCCGGGTGGCCGGCGACAGCTTGAGGGCCCAGCGCATCTCGGTGTCGAACCGGTCGCGGTCGCCGGCGTCCAGCATCCGCACGAGGCGGTGCGGCAGCTGGGCGAGCATCGTGGTGGAGACGTCGACGACCCCGGGGTCGGCGACCGCCGCGGCCACCCGGTGCTCGGCGGCCAGCGCCCGCGGCACCCAGTAGCCGCCCTGGCTCACGCCCATGACGGCGATGCGGGCCGGGTCGACGTCGGCCCGGGCCACGAGGGCGTCGACCACCGGGGTGAGCACGTGCTCCCAGTCGGGCCGGAACGGGATGCCCTGCCGCAGGAGCGCGGCGTTCTGGCCGGGGCCGTCGTAGGTCATGGCGTTCCAGCCGCGGGACAGCGCGTCGGCGATCCCACGGGTCCAGGCGCCGACCACCGAGCCGTCACTGCCGTTCGTGTAGACGAGGGTGCGGCGCGGCTCGTCCGCCGGACCGGAGCGGAAGAGGTAGCCGGGCAGGGTGGTCCCCTCGTAGGGGACGAGGAGGCGCTCGACCGCCACGTCCCCGACGGCGTCGGTGAGGTCGACGAAGCGGTCCCACGCGTCGCGGTGCCGCTCCCACAGGGCCGCGAAGTCCCCGGTGGCGTCGGCCTGGTCGGTCGCCTCGGACCAGTAGCCGGAGGCCCGCAGCCAGCGGGCCGCCGCGGTGCGGCGGTGCCCGGCGTCCTCGGCGGCCCGCGCCTGACCGGCGAGCCGCTCGGCGGTGGCGCTCCACTGCCGCACCCAGGCCCGCCGGTCGCCGTTCGGGATCCGGTCGACGGTGGTCAGCACCTCGCCCACGTCGGCGGCGCGGGACCAGGTGGCGCCGAGGACGCCCTCGACGGCGAACTGGAGGTCGGGGTCCTTGAAGAAGGCGTGCACGTCGGTCTCCGATCGGCAGGGGAGGACCGCACCGTCGCCGCGCCGGCTCCAACCCGGCTCCAATCCCGGGCCGGGCCGGGGGAGGGGCCCGCGTCCGCGGCTGGCGCGGCAGCGGAGCCGGGAGGGCGACGGTGGCCGCACCGCCCGCCAGGGGCGGTCCACCCGAGGAGACGACCCGTGGACGCCTCCGTGCAGGACCTCGTCGCCGTGCTGCGGCGCGACGGGCAGCGCCCGGTCCTGCGGCACGACCGCTGCCGGGCTGTTGGCCGCCCTGTCCCGCCACGCCCGCGCGCTGCGGTCCCTGGGGACCGGACCCGGCGACCCGGTCGCACTGTTCGCCCCGGCTCGACCCGCGGCTGCTGGTCGGGTTCCCGGAGACGGCCGGCCTGCTGCCGGACGACGTCGCGGCGCCGGTGGCGGCGGCGGGCCCGGTCACGGTGACCGCGCGCGTTCGCTGGTCGGCGACCGGGAGCCGCTCACCGTGCAGGGCAGAGCCCGACCGGGCGGGAATCCGCGCCGCGGCCGCCCTCGCAGCCTGGGGTGCGGTCAGGCGGGCGTGGGGAGGGCGTGGGGCGGGTCGACGACGTCGGCCAGGGTGAGCCGGGCGCCCTCGGCGCGCGCCCGCTCCGCGGCGCCCGGGTCGAGCGCGGCCGTGACGTCGCGCAGGACGTCCGGCGTCGCCTCGAAGGCAGGCCAGCGCAGCCCGTTGCGCAGCGCCTGCGTGCGGGCCGCCGCGAACAGCCGGACCGCCTCCCGCGGCCGGCCGGCCATCGCCGTGGCGACGCCCCGCAGCTCGAAGGCGACCGGCCCGTCGGAGGTGCCCAGCACCAGGCGGTGGCCGATCATCCGGTCGGACCAGGACAGGGCCGTCGCCGCGTTCCCGGAGCGGATGGCGGCGACGACGGCCATCCCGGCCACCAGCAGCGCGACGTGCACGTTGCCCAGCGCCAGCGCCCGGTCGTGCAGCGCGGTCAGCCGCGCGGTGGGGAGCGCGCCGGCGCCGCTGTCCACCAGGGCGGCGCAGGTCTCGGCGAGCAGGTCCAGGTCCGCGTCCCCGCCGGCCGCCCGCGCCGCCGCCGTCACGGCGCCGGCCACGGCCCGCGCCGGCTCCAGCGACCCCGCCACCACCAGGGAGTGGGCCAGCAGCGTCTGCACCTCGGCCACGGTGCGCGACAGCGCGTCCCCCGTGCGGTCGAGCAGCCGCGAGGCGGCGGTGAGGTGCACGACGGCGAGGTCGTCCTGGCCGCCGGAGGAGAGGTGGTGGGCGAGGGTGAGCCGCACCAGCGCCGCCGACACCGGGTCGGCCAGGTGCTCGGCCTCCAGCGCCCGCTCGGCCCACGTGCGGCCCTCGATGGTCTTGCTGCGGAAGTACCAGAACGTGCCGAGCCGGCCGGCGAGGCGCACCCCCTCGGCCGAGGGCGCCTCCACGAGCAGGTTCTGCAGCGTGGCGCGCAGCGTGGGCAGGTCGTCGTCGAGGGCGTCGAACCACGCGCTCTCCGCCACGCGGCCCAGCGGCGGCTTGGCGTGGGTCAGCGCGGTCGTCCACTCGTCGCGGCGGCGGCGCAGCGCGGGGGTGTCCGGGCCGGCCGCGTGCGCCGCGTGACCGCGCACGGTGGCGAGCTGGGCGAAGCGCGAGGGGCCGCCGGGCCGCGCCGGTCCGAGCGGGACCAGCAGCGAGTGGTGCACCAGGCGGGCGACCAGGTCCGCGGTGACCGTGCCGGCCGGGGCCCGGTGTCGGGACCGCCGAGGACGGCGCCGGCGGCGGCCACGGTGAACGGCCCGGGCAGCACCGAGGCGGCGCGGTGCAGCTCCGCCTCGTCGGCGGGCAGCAGTGCGTAGCTCTGCTCGATGGCGGCGCGCACCGTCCGGTGGTGGTCGCTGCCACGCCCGGACCGCGCCAGCGAGCTGGGGTCGGCGGTGACCTGGTGGGCGATCTCGTCCAGGCTGAACGCCCGGGCGCGGGCCGCCGCGAGCTCCAGGGCCAGGGGCACGCCGTCGACGGCCGAGGCGATCCGCACCACCGCGCTGAGCAGGCCCAGGTCCTCCCGGTCGGCGCCGGCGGCGGCGAGCCGGTCCAGCAGCAGGGCGACCGCGGGGGAGGCGGTGACGTCGTCGTCGCCCTCGGGGAGGGCCAGCGGGCCGAGCCGGTGCAGCCGCTCGCCGCCGACCTCGAGCGGCGCGCGGCTGGTGGCCAGCACGGTGAGCGGGGGAGCGCCGGAGAGCCAGTCGTCGACCAGGTCGGCCACCGGGTCCAGGACCTGCTCGCAGTTGTCGAGCACGAGCAGCGCGCGCCGGTCGCGCAGGTGGGCGCGCAACGCCTCGGCGGGCCGGTCGGTGTCGGCCGGGGCGAAGCCCAGCGCCGACACCACGGTGGACAGGACGGTGACGGCGTCCCCGGCCGCGGTGAGGTCGACGAACCACACGCCGTCCGGGAACCGGTCGGCGACCGTGCGCGCGACCTCGATGGCCAGGCGGGTCTTCCCGCACCCGGCCGCGCCGACCAGGCTGACCAGCCGGGACCGGGTCACCAGGCCGGCGAGCTCCGCCAGCTCCGGCCCGCGCCCCACCAGCGACGAGGTGCGGTGGGGGAGGTTCACCGGTCGCGGCGCGGCTCCCCCGTCCGGGGCGGCCCGCCGCGGGCCGGGACCGGCGGCGCGGGCCGGGCGGGCGCCGGGCCGGCCAGCGTCGGGTCCTCGGCGAGCATCCGGCCGTGCAGCTCGCGCAGCTCCGGCCCCGGCTCCAGCCCCAGCTCGTCGCGCAGGACCGCGCGGACCTGCTGGTAGCTGCGCAGCGCCTCCTCGGGCCGGCCCAGGCGGTGCTGGGCCAGCATGCGCAGGCTCCACAGCCGCTCGCGCAGCGGCGCCTCCGCCACGGCGGCGCCCACCTCGAGCAGCGCCCGCTCCGGGGCGCCGTCGGCCAGCAGCGCCTCGGCCAGCAGCTCGCGCAGCTGGTCGCGCAGCTCCTCCAGCCGGGCGACGGCGGCGGTCGCCCACGGCTCGTCGGCCACCGTCGGGTAGGGCCGCCCCCGCCAGAGCGCCAGCGCCTGCTCCGCGGCCCGGCCGGCCTCGTGCGGACGGTCGGCGGCCAGCAGCGACCGGGCCTCGCCGGCGAGCGCGGCGAACCGCCGCGAGTCGACGGTCGCGGGGTCGGCGACCAGCCGGTAGCCGCCCGGCTCGCGCACCAGCACCCCCGAGGGGGCGCCCGGCCGCCGGTCGGGCTCGAGCGCCTTGCGCAGCCGCCAGATGTGCGAGTCCAGCGTCGACGGCGAGCGG
Source organism: Geodermatophilus normandii (assembly GCF_003182485.1). Taxonomy (NCBI): domain Bacteria; kingdom Bacillati; phylum Actinomycetota; class Actinomycetes; order Geodermatophilales; family Geodermatophilaceae; genus Geodermatophilus; species Geodermatophilus normandii. Next base: position 2,868,539 of record NZ_QGTX01000001.1, read on the forward strand.
GCCGGGGAGTCCGCGCCCCACGTGGCCTCGGTGAGCGCGTCGACGCTGACCTGCCGGCCCGCGTTGACCAGCAGCAGCGACAGCGCCGCGGAGAGACGGGCGCCGCCGAGGGCGACCGGCGTCCCGGCGCGGCGGACCTCGAGCGGGCCGAGGTCCCGGAAGGACAGCACGTCGGCAGTGGCGTCGCCCTGCACGAAGGACCCCCTCGCGTGCCACCCCCGTGCCCGCGGCGACGGGTCCGCCCCCGCTCCGGCGCAGGGCGCGCGACCGCCGTCGATTTCGCTGCAGCGTCGGACCACTGCGTACCGCATCCGGCGCCGTCCCGGTAGGGGTCCGGACGCCGTCGCGCCCTCGGGGTTGGAGCGGGCTTGGAGCGACCGGCCGCAGGGTCCCCGGACCGGCCGCCCACCGGGGCGGCCCGAGTCCAGGGGGGCCCGTGACGAGCGTGCGAGAGACCAGTGGGGACACCGGCGGGCGAGGCGGACGGCGCGGGCGGCTGTCCCGGCGCGGCTTCCTCGTCGGGTCCGGGACGGCGGCGGCCGGCATCGCGGTCGGGACGGTCGCCGCGCCGCCCGTTCCGGCCGCTGCCCGTCCGCCGCACGGGACGGGCGGCAGCCCGGTCCCCGCGGCGGAGGTGGGTCCCGGCGACCCGCGCTACCCGGCGCTGGTGACGGGGTTCAACCAGCGCTTCACCGGCACGCCCGCGGCGGTGGTCGTGGTGACCACCGCCGACCAGTGCCTGGCGGCGGTCCGTGCCGCGGTCGCCGCCGGCCGGCGGATCACGGTGCGGGCCGGCGGCCACTGCTACGAGGACTTCGTGACCGACAACCCCGGCGGCGTGGTCCTCGACGTCTCGGGGATGCGGGCGGTCACCGAGACCCCCGACGGCGGCATCCGGCTGGAGAGCGGGTGCACCAACTGGGACGTGTACGAGCTGCTGTACAAGAGCCACGGGGTGACGCTGCCCGCGGGCTCCTGCTACTCGGTGGGCCTGGGCGGCCACGTCGTCGGCGGGGGCTACGGGCTGATGTCCCGCGAGCACGGCCTGACCGTCGACCACCTGTCCGCCGTCGACGTGGTGGTCGTCGACGCCGACCGGTCGGTGCGGCTGGTGACCGCGCGCCGGGGCGACCCGCGCACGGAGGACCTGTTCTGGGCGCACACCGGCGGCGGGGGCGGCACCTTCGGCGTCGTCGTCGCCTACACGTTCCGCGACCTGCCCGCTCCGCCGCCGATCGTCCAGCTGGCGACCACCACCTGGCAGTGGAACGCCCTCGACGCGGCGTCCTTCGCCACCCTGCTGCGCGACTACGGCGGCTGGCTGGCCGCCAACAGCGCGCCCGACAGCCCCGGCCGCCGGCTGTTCGGGCTGCTCAAGCTCTCGCACGTCTCCGCCGGCACGGTCACGCTGGTCACCCAGGCCTCCGGCGAGGACCCCGCCCTGCTCGACGCGTTCCTCCGCGCGCTCGACGACGGCATGCCCGCGGCCGCGCTGCCCACCACCACGCGGCGCACGATGCCGTGGCTGCAGGCGACCCAGACGCTCAACGGCTCGGGCCCCAACCAGCGGGGCAAGTACAAGTCGGCCTACATGCGCCGGCCGTTCCCCGACCGGCACGTCGCGGCCCTGCACGCCGCCCTGACCGACCCGTCCTACGACAACCCGCAGGCGCTGGTGCAGGTGGACACCTACGGCGGGCGGATCAACGCCGTCCCGAGCGGCGACACGGCGGTGTCGCAGCGGTCGTCGATCATGAAGCTGCAGTACCAGACGTACTGGACCGACCCCGCCGAGGACGAGCTGCACCTCGGCTGGATCCGCCGCTGCTACGCCTCGGTGTACGCCGACACCGGCGGGGAGCCGGCGCGCGACGACGTCACCGACGGCTGCTACGTCAACTACCCCGACGTCGACCTCAGGAACTGGCCGACCCTCTACTTCGGGCGGAACTACCGCCGCCTGCAGGAGGTCAAGGGCCGGTGGGACCCCACCGACCAGTTCCACCACGCCCAGTCGGTCCGCCCGCCGGGCCGCTGAGCGGGCGCCCCGTCACCGGGCCGCGGTGGTGGAGGTGGTGGCGGCGGTGGCGGGCCGGGGGACGGCGGCGAACAGGTCGACCAGCGCGTCCCAGCGGGTGCGGCGGCCCGGGGGGAAGCGGCGCAGCGCGCGCTCCCCGCGGGGGCTGCCCGGCGGGTACCGGCGCCGGGCCCACGGGGACGCCGGCCGGGCCAGCCGCACCGCGGCGACGAGCGCGACCAGCGGCACGAACACGCCCACGACGCCGAGGACGACGCGCCCCTTGAGCACGGCGACCAGCGCGAACGCCAGGTTGGCGGCGAGGGTGAGGGCGAGCGCGGCCTCGCTGTCGGTGGCGTCGGCGTCGAAGGGGTTGGCCCCGACCAGCAGCAGGACCCCGACCACCAGCGCGATCAGCACCGCGTCCACCGAGCTGCGGCCCTCGCGCGACCAGTACACGTCCTCCAGGTGCAGCCACAGCGCGAACTCGTCGAGGGTCAGCGCCGCACCGACCCCGAACAGGACGGCGAGCAGGGCACCGAACGCGCCGGCCGGGCGCCAGGCGAACTCGGCCGTGCCGGTGCCCAGCAGCAGGAAGATCCCGTACACCTCGTGGTGCACGTGCACCCCGCCGACGCTCGCGTCCCGGAACGGCCCCCGGCCGGTGCGGATGGCGTGCGTGACGAAGCGGGTGACGAGGAAGGCCACGAGGAAGCCGAGGACCAGCCAGGCGACCAGTTCGCGGCGCCCGCTGAGCACCGGCAGCAGTTCCGGGTCCAGGTCCACGCCGCCTCCCGCCGGGTCAGGGACTCCCGCGATCGTGCCGTCGCCGGAGCCGCCGTGGGGACCGCGCACGCGTGCCTTCCCCTGCGCCGCGCGGGCCGGGAGGATCGGCGCTCCGGCCGAGGGGAGAACCGGGTGGACGACGTCGTGTCGATCGACACGCTGGCCGCGGTCGCTGCCGTCTCCCTGGTCGCCGCCGTCGTCGTCGGGTTGTTCCCGCGCCTGCCCGTGCCGCAGGTGGTGCTGCTGCTCGCCGGCGGCATGCTGCTCGGCCCGGACGTGCTCGGCGTCGGGGCGGCGCAGGACGTGCGGGTGCTCGCCGACGTCGGGCTCGGGTTCGTCTTCCTCCTGGCCGGCTACGAGCTCGACCTCCGGCTGTTCCGCGAGGACGCCGGCCGGCGCGCGCTGGCCGCCTGGTTCGTCTCCCTGGGGCTGGCACTGGGCGTGGTGGGGGCCCTGGCCGCCACCGGCGTGGTGCGGGCCTACCTGCCGGTGGCGCTCGGGCTGACCACCACCGCGCTGGGCACGCTGCTGCCGGTGCTGCGCGAGAAGGGCCTGCTGGGCGGCCGGCTCGGGCGGTACCTGCTGGCCACCGGCGGGGTCGGCGAGCTGTTCCCCGTCCTCGCCATCGCGGTGTTCCTGGGCACGCAGGGCCGCGTCGCCGCCCTCGTCTCGCTGGCCGCGGTGGCCGTGCTCGCCGTCGCCCTCGGCCTGCTGCGGCGCGGGGTCCGGGAGGGCGGCCGGCTCGCCGCCGTGGCCGCGGCGGGGCAGGACGAGACCGCGCAGATCACCCTGCGCGGCACGGTGCTGCTCCTGGTCGCGCTCATCGCGGTCACCGACCAGTTCCACCTCGACGCCGTGCTCGGCGCCTTCCTCGCCGGCGTGGTCCTGCGGCGGTGGGTCGGTGCGGCCGCGCCCCGGCTGGAGGCGAAGCTCGACGCGGTGGGGTACGGCTTCTTCGTCCCGGTCTTCTTCGTCTCCTCCGGGATGGCGCTGGACCTGGCCTCGATCGCGGAGGCACCGCTGCGGCTGGTGCTCTTCTTCGCGCTGATGCTCGCCGTCCGCGGCGGGCCGGCCCTGCTGGTCTACCGCCGCGTGCTCCCGGCGCGGCAGCGGGTCCAGGCCGCGCTGGTGAGCGCGACGGCGCTGCCCGTGCTGGTGGCCCTCGCCGAGATCGGCCTGCGCAGCGGCACGATGCTGCCCGAGAACGCCGCCGCGCTGGTCGGGGCGGGCGTGCTGACCGTGCTGCTGTTCCCCGCGCTGACCGTGGCCCTCGACCGGCGGCCGGCCGAGGTGCCCGTCCCGGCCGCGGGAGGCCCGGCGGGCACCGGGTGAGCGAGCGGCGACCCCGGCGGTGACGGTGGCCGCCGCCGGGCTGGCGCTCCTGGCCGCGGGCCTGTTCGCGCTGGCGTCGGCGGTCCAGCAGCGCACCGCCGCGGCGGTGCCGGGGGGACCGGGCGGCGGCCTGCGCCTCGTCGGGACCCTGGCCCGGTCACCGCGGTGGTGGGCCGGCACGCTGGCCGACACCGGCGGCTACGTGGCCCAGGCCGCCGCCCTCGGTCTGGGGTCGCTGCTGCTGGTGCAGCCGCTCCTGGTCACGACCGTGCTCTTCGCGCTGCCGCTGGGCGCCCGGTGGGCCGGCCGGCGGCTCGGCCGGGGCGACTGGCTGTGGGCCGCCGTCCTCGTCCTGGCGCTGGCGGCCTTCGTCGTCACGGGCGAGCCCACCGCCGGGGCGGACGCGGCCGGCTGGCGCGACTGGCTGCCGGCGTGGGCCGTCCTCGGAGCGGCCGTCGGGGCCTGCCTGCTCGGCGCGGCGCTGCGGCGGGGAACGCCCCGCGCGGTCCTGCTGGCCCTCACCACGGGGGTGGCCTACGGACTGGCCGCGGCGCTCACCAAGGGGGTGGTGGACGCACTCGGCGACGGCGTGGTCGCGGTGCTCACCTCCTGGAGCACCTGGCTGCTGGCCGCGGCCCTCCTCGGCGGCACCCTGGTGCAGCAGGCCGCGTTCCAGGCCGGGCCGCTGGGGGCCTCGCTGCCCGCGGCGACGGTCGGGGAACCGGTGGTCGGCGCGGCGCTCGGCATCGCCGTGCTCGGCGAGCGGCTGCGGGCGGGCGGGGCCGAGTGGGTCCTCGTCTCGGTGCTGGTCGCCGCCATGGTCGCGGCCACGGTCGCGCTGGCCCGCTCCTCGGCGGCCGCCGGGGCGGCGCCGTAGGGCTCAGCCGACCGGGGCCGGGGCGCGGCGGCGGGCCAGCAGCGCGAACACGAACGGCGGCAGGGACAGCACCACGGTCGCCAGCGCCAGCAGGGCCACGTAGACCACCGTGTCGCCGGTGGCCAGCTGGCTCGGCGGCACGAACCCGAGCAGGAAGGAGGCCGCGCAGCCCAGCAGTCCCACGCCGCCGACCAGCCACACGCCGGGCAGCCCGCCGGGGATCCGGTAGGGCCGGGGGACGTCGGGGCGGGTGTGCCGCAGCCGGATGACGCTGGCGAACACCAGCGCGTACATCGCCACGACCACCTGGGCGGTGACCGCCGAGAGCATCCAGTACGACGTGCTGACGCTCGGCACGACGACGAACAGCAGCGCGAACAGCGTGCCCGCCACGCCCTGCACCACCAGCAGCGCCACCGGGACGTCGTTGCGGTTGGTCCGCCCGAACCGCCCCGGGGCCAGTCCCTCCCGGGCCCCGACCGCGACGCCCTTCGCCGGCCCCAGCACCCACGGCGTGAGGTGCGCGACGCCGCCGAGGACGACGAGGACCGCCAGCGGGGGCAGCAGCCAGCTCACCGACAGCGTGTCGAGCACGCTGGCGAACAGCTCCATCGTCCCCGACACCAGGCTGATCTCGTGCCTCGGCAGCACGAAGGCCATGAACAGCGAGCCGAGGACCGAGGAGGTGACGGTGACCGCGACGGCCAGGGCGATCGCCCGCGGGACGGTGCGGCCGGGGTCGCGGGTCTCCCGCGCGTGGAACCCGGCCATCTCCATGCCGGTGAACAGCAGGATGACCCCGCCGAGGAACGCCAGGTCGCCCAGCGAGACGTCGGGGACCAGGGCGCCGGCCGAGAAGGGGATCTGCGAGGGGTCGCCCCGCAGGAGGAAGGCCGCCCCCAGGGCGACGACGAGCAGCGCCGGCAGGAGAGAGCCCGCGACGGTCCCCACGGCGCCGATGACCGCCGACGTGCGCACGCCGCGCAGCGCCGCGGCCGTGGTGCCCCAGAACACCACGAGCATGACGACGACGAGGTAGGACTTGTCGTCGGCCAGCGACGGGTCGATGGCGTAGGCCGACGACGCGGCGATGAACGACAGCACGGTGGGGAACCAGGCGACGTTCTCGGCGTAGTCGCACCACACCGCGAGGAAGCCGGTGCGCCCGCCGAAGGCCTCCTTCACCCAGGCGTAGACGCCGCCGTCGCGCGGGAAGGCGGTGCCGAGCTCGGCGGCGGCCATCGAGACGGGCACGAGGAACACCGCGATCGACAGCGCGAACAGCGCCAGCATCGACCAGCCGTACTCGGCCATGACCGGCAGGTTCCGCGCGCTCACGATCGACGCGACGTTGACCATCGCCAGCGCCAGCACGCCCAGGCGGGCGGTGCGCGCGGGCCGGCTCACCGGGCGCCCTCGCCGATCAGCGCCACGCGCAGCCGCCGTCGCGGCTCCTCGTCGCCCGGGCCCCGCAGCAGCACGGTGGCGTCGGCCAGGGTGAGCACCCAGCCGCTGCCGCGCGGGCGGCTCAGCGACTCGAACCGCCGGGCGGCCGCGTCCCGGTCCCCCGCGGAGGCGAACCGGTCCACGACGACGGTGACCGCGTCGCCCGGGCAGGACGCGGCCAGCGTGTAGGCGCGCCCGCCCAGGCTGCCGCCGGGCAGGTCGCGCGCGACGTCGGCGGCGTCGCAGGTCCGCAACCCGGCCGCCGCCACCGCCCGCTCGACCGCCTCGAGGGACCCCGGCCCGAACGTCGCCCGGTCCCGGCCGGCCCACTGGGCGACGGCGAGCGCGGCCAGCAGCGCCGCGAGCACGACCCCCGTCCCGAGGACCGTGCCCGTCCGCCTCACGCCGCCGCCCGGCCCGCGGGGTCGGAGGGGGACGGGACCCCGCCCACGGCGCGCGGCACCAGCAGCGGCCCGAGGCCGGGGACGGCCAGGAAGCCCTCGGCGCCGGCGTAGCGCAGCCCCACCCGCGGGAGGTCCGCGCGCCGGCGGACGGCGAGGACGCGGGGGAGCCACTCCGGGTCGAACCGCTCGTTGAAGTCCCGCAGCGAGCGGATCTGGAAGAACGGGTTGAGCACGCCGACCGCCCAGCGGGCCGCGCGCTGCGCCGGGGTGAACGGCACGTCGTCGGCGAACAGCCGGCCCCACATGGCGAAGTTCATCGACAGCCGCGCCACGCCGCGGGCGCCCAGCGCGGCGGCGGTCTGCGCGATGAGGAACTCGGTCATCCCGTTCGGGGCGTCCGGGTCGTGCCGCATGAGGTCCAGCGTGTAGCCGAAGGACGGGCCGTACGCGGGCACCAGCCGCAGGAACCCGCCGGGCACGCCGCGCTCGTCGAGCGCCACGCAGAGCAGGAACTGCGGGTCCGCGCCCGCGCCGCGCACGTCCTGCGACAGCGTCATCGTGAACCCGCGCTCGGGTGCCTTGCCCCGCCAGCGCGCGCTGATCGCGTTCAGCTGCTCGACCAGCGCCGGCGGCGCGTCGGCCTCGGCGAGCAGCCGGAACCGGTGGGTGCGGCCCACCCGCCGCACGGCGGCCCGCAGCCTCTTGTGGGCGGGACCCTCGAGCAGCGGCCTGCGGCAGTCGATGACCGCCTCGTCGCCGAGGTAGACCGAGGTGAACCCGCGCGAGGCGTACAGCGGCATGCTGGCCTCCCGGACCGCGAGCAGCGCCGGCGTCCAGGCGCGCTCGTCGCACAGGGCGAGGAACTCGTCGAGGACCCGCACCACCGACTCGCGGGCCCCCACGGGGTCGCCGGACACCAGCGCGTACCCGCCGAGGTAGGTGTAGGCGAGGAACGCCTCGCCGTCGCTGGAGAAGAAGAAGCTCTTGTCGTCCCGCAGCGAGAAGTAGGCCAGCGTGTCCCAGCCGTAGGTGTGCACGAGGCGGGAGGCGTGCTCCCAGTCGTCCTCGGTGTGCGGGCGGCGGGCCGCCAGCGGCCGCAGCAGCAGGACGGCCAGGACGACGAGCCCGACGACGCCGAGGGCCAGCAGCGCGGCGGGGAGGAAGCGGGCGAGGAAGGCCGACCGGTAGGTGTAGGGCCCGTCGACCCCGACCAGGCCGCCGAGCACCGTCTCCAGCGCGCCGACCGGGGTCGGTGCCGGCTCGACCCGGGAGCGCTCGGCCCACAGCGTGGTCAGGCCGAACAGCAGGACGCCGCCCAGGTACAGCGGCAGGACGTGCAGCAGCCGCAGCAGCGACGGCGGGTCGCCGGGCGCGCGGAACGCCGAGCGGGCCGATCCCAGCGCGACGAGCATCGCCACGCACAGGGCCACCGCGACCGGGTGCGGCCCCTTGACCGCGTGCGCGACCGCCCCGACCGCGAAGAGCGCCACCGCCAGCTGCCAGGCGCGGTGCTCGCGCCGGGCCAGCTGCCGGGCGAGCAGCAGGAGCAGCAGCCCGACGACGACCGAGGTCACCGCGCCCGCGACGGGCACCGCCAGCGGGTCGACGTCGACCGCTCCGCCGCCGATGCGGTCGTGCACCACCGGCAGGCGGACGGCGAGCTGCAGGACGCCGCACAGCGCGGTCAGCGCCGCCAGCACCCGGACGGTGCCCGGCCGCACCCGGGCGCGGGGCGGCGGCGCGGGGACGGGGTGCGCCGAGGGCGCGAGGTCGGGCAGCGCGGTCACCGGGGCGCCGTCGCCCGGGACCGGTGTGGGGGTGGCCGGCGGCCGGGCCGCACCGCGGGGACCGCCGCCGGGCGGCGGCCCCGACTCCGGCCGCAGGGTCGGGAAGAGGATGACCTCGCGGATGGAGTCGACGCCGGCCAGCAGCACGACCAGGCGGTCGATGCCGATGCCCAGGCCGCCGGTGCAGGGCATGCCGCGCTCGAGCGCCCGCACGTAGTCCAGGTCGACGTCGCCGGCCTCGGGGTCCCCGTGCTCCTTGGCGCGCGCCTCGGCCTCGAAGGCGGCCAGCTGCTCGACGGCGTCGTTCTGCTCGGAGTAGGCGTTGCACAGCTCGAAGCCGGCGACGATCAGCTCGAAGCGCTCGACGTAGGCGGGGTCGTCGCGGTGGGTGCGGGCCAGCGGCGAGACCTCGCGCGGGTGGTCGACGCAGAAGACCGGGCCGACGATCGAGTGCTGGACGCGCTCGTCGTAGACCTCCTTCATCAGGCGGCCGGGCCCCCAGCCGGCCTCGTACGGGACGCCGAGCCGGTCGAGCACGGCGCGGGCCTCCCCGACGGGCATCGCGGGGTGCATGGCCGCGCCGGTGACCTCGGCGATCATGTCGGCGAAGCGCCGGCGGGGCCACGGGGTGGCGCCGAGGTCGATGGCGTGGCCGCCGTGGTGGACGGTCAGGTCGTCGCCGAGGGCGGCCCGGGCGGCGGCGGTCACCACGGCCTCGGTGAGGTCCATCATGTCGGTGTAGTCGGCGAAGGCCTGGTAGGCCTCGAGCAGCGTGAACTCGGGGTTGTGCCGGGTGTCGATGCCCTCGTTGCGGAACACCCGGCCGATCTCGAAGACGCGCTCCATGCCGCCGACGATCAGCCGCTTGAGGTGCAGCTCGAGCGCGATCCGCAGGTAGAGGTCCAGGTCGAGCGCGTTGTGGTGGGTGACGAACGGCCGGGCGCTGGCGCCGCCCTGGATGCTCTGCAGCACCGGGCCCTCGACCTCGGTGAAGCCGCGGTCCTCCAGGTGCCGGCGGATCGCGCGCACGGCGGTGTGCCGGATGCGGAAGACCTCGCGGGTCCGCTCGTTGGCCGCCAGGTCGGTGTAGCGCTGCCGGTAGCGGGTCTCGACGTCGGGGAGCCCGCGGTGCGCGTCCGGCGGCGGGAGCAGCGCCTTGCCGAGGACGGCGAAGTCCTCCACGCACACCGACAGCTCGCCGCGCCGGGTGGTGACGACCGTGCCCTCGGCGCCGAGCCAGTCACCGCGGTCGACGTCGTCGAACTCGGCGTGCCGGGCCGCGCCGAGCACCGAGCTGTCGACGAAGAGCTGGACGGTGCCGGTGCGGTCGCGCAGCGTGGCGAAGGTCAGGTGACCCTGCCGGCGGACCCGCTCCAGCCGGCCGGCGACGTGCGCGCGGTCGGTCGTCCGCGAGTCCGGGGGCAGCCCGGCGTGCCGGCTGTGCAGCTCCGCGGCGCTGGCGTCGGTCGGGTAGCGGTAGGGGAGCGCCCTGCGCTCCTGCAGTGCCTGCAGCTTCCGCAGGCGCTGGGCGCGCTGGTCGTCCCGCCCGGCGGCCTCGGCCGGCCCCTGCCCCTGCCCGCTCACCGGGACCCGCTGCCGGCCGGCACCGGGGCCGCCGACAGCAGCCGGTGCAGCCGCGGGTGGACCGCGCCCGCCCAGACCTGCTGCCCGAGTCCCGCGCAGTGCCCGGAGGCCCCCTGCGCGGCGGTGAGGCGGACCAGCTCGGCGGGGACGGTCAGGGCGTCGACCAGGGTCCGGCCGCCTCCGCCGGCGAAGTCCCCCTCGGCCTCGACGACGACGACCGGGCAGCTGATCCGGTCGGCGACGTCGAGCATCGAGTACCGGCGCAGCTCCCGGAGGTAGTCGCCGACGTCGTCGAGGCCGTGCGCGGCCATCCGGGCGCCGAAGAACTCGCGGCGTCGCGCGCTGGCCCGCACCTGCGCCCGCGCGACCGGCGCGGCGAGGAGGCCGGCCAGGCCGCCGGGGACGCGGGCGCCCATGTCCGGCTGGGCCGGGTCGCAGACGAGCGCGGCGAGGCGGTGCTCGAACGCGGCCGCCCGCGGCGCCAGGTAGCCCGCGAAGGAGCGCCCCACCAGGACGACGGCGCCGGGATCGACCTCCGGGCGGGTCAGCAGCCAGTCGAGCACCGGCGTGAGGACGGCCTCGAAGTCCGGCCGGAGCACCAGCCCCTGCTCGATGAGCGCCGCGCCCTGACCCGGCCCCTCGAAGGTCAGCGCGTTGTAGCCGCGCTCCAGGGCCGGGGGGACGTCGGCCCAGCCGTACTCGGCGGTGGAGTCGTAGCCGCAGGGGAGCACGACCGTCGGGCGGGGCGTCCCCGAGGCGTCCGGCGCGAACAGCCAGCCCGGGAGCGTGGTGCCCTCGTAGGGGATCGCCACCCGCTCGGCGGGGGAGTCCATCAGCGCGGCCGCGGCCGCGAACTCGGCCACGTGGCGGCGGTGCCCCTCGCGCAGCCGGGGGTCGCCGAGGTCGGAGCGCAGGTAGTACCAGCTCTGCCGGTGGTACTCGCTGGCCCGCAGGTGGGCGGCGCGGGCGCTGACCCGGTCGCCGGCCGCCGTCGCCGCGGCCGCCGCCTCCTCGGCCCCGGCGGCCGCGGACGCCCACGCGGCGTGCCAGCGGTCGCGGTCGGGCCGGTCCACCCGGGCGGCCGCGGCCATCGCCTCGCCCAGGTCGGCGGCGGAGACCACGGCCATCGACAGCGTCCGGACCAGCTGGCCGTCGAGGTCCTCGTCGGAGAAGTGCAGTCGCGCGGGCCGGGCCATCGTGTCCTCCCTGGTGCGGGCCGGGTGTCGCGACCGGGACTGTGCCGACCCCGCCTCCAACGCGACTCCAACGCCGCCGGGCGTTGGAGCGGGATTGGAGCGGCCCGTCGGAGGGTGCCGCCGACGCACCCGCCCCACCCGGAGGACCCGTGAGGAACGCGCCCCCGGCCCGGTCCGTCGCCCTGACCCTCGGGCTGCTCGTGCTGGCCGCCTGCGGCATGGACGCCTCGGACCGCTCCGGCGGCGCGGCGGTCGTGGGCGTGGTCGACGCCGGCATGGTCGACACCGGCATGGTCGACGCCGGCATGGTCGACGCCGCCGGGGACACCGGCGGCCCCCCGGACGTCCCGCCGCCGGTCCTCCCGCCGGCGGCGGTGGGCGCCGCGCCGCCGGTGCCGGACCCGGCCTCGGTCGCCGGCCTCGTCCTCTCCCGGGAGGACACCCGGACGCCCGAGGACGAGCGCCGGCTCACGACCGCGCCGGTGCCCGGGCTCGTCGCGCTGGACGGGGTGCTGCGCGGGATGGTCGACGCCGAGGTCAGGCGCTACGAGGCCGGGCTCGCCCCGGGGCAGTGGCACCAGCTGACCGTCGGCAGCACGCCCGTCCTCGCCGCCGGCGACGTCCTCGGGATCCGGGTGGCCACCAGCGTCCGCACCGGCGGCCTCCCGGCGGCGACCACCGCGCGCACCGTCTACGCCGACGTCGCGACGGGGGAGACCTGGACGTCGACCGACCTGGTCGCCGACCCCGCCGCGCTCTTCGGGTGGTTCACCGGCGCGGTCGAGCGCGCCGGCCTCGGTCACGCGCTGCTCGGGCGCTCCGCGGTCCTGGCCGACCTGCGCTTCGCCCGGGACGGCGCGCTGTCGCTGGTGGTCGGCGGGGGCGACGGCAGGGCCGAGCCGTTCGGCGACGTCGCCGTCCGGGTCGATCCCCTCGCCGCCGACGGCGTCCTCAGCGACGCCGGCCGGCGGGTGCGCGCGGCGGCGACGGCAGCCGCGCCGTTCCGCGGGGTCCCCCGGCACCCCCCACACCGCCCGAGCCCCGCCGCCGCCGGAGCCCCGTCGCCGCCCGAGCCCCGCCGCCGTCCGAGCCTCCGCCGCCGCCGGAGCCGCCCTCTCCGGCCGGCGAGGTCGACTGCACCGTGCTGCGGTGCATCGCGCTCACGTTCGACGACGGCCCCGGCCCCCACACCGCGGAGCTCCTCGACGACCTGCGCGCCCAGGACGTCCGCGCCACGTTCTTCGTCGTCGGGCGGAACGCGGCCGCACACCCGGACGTGGTCCGTCGGATGGTCGCCGACGGCCACGCCGTCGGCAACCACACCTGGAGCCATCCCCGCCTGCCCGACGTCGGCCCGGCCGCCGTGGGCACCGAGCTCGACCGGGCCACCGCGGTCCTGGCCGGCCTGGGGGTGACGACGTCGCTGGTGCGGCCGCCGTACGGCGCCACCGACGCGACCGTCGCCGCGGTGGCGGCCGACCGCGGCCACGCGCAGGTCCTCTGGGACGTCGACACCCGCGACTGGTGGAACCGCGACGTCACGATCACCACCGAGCGGGTCCTGGCCGGCGCGCACCGCGGCGCGATCGTGCTGATGCACGACATCCACCCGACGACGGTCCAGGCGGTGCCTGGGATCGTCGACGCGCTGCAGGACGCCGGCTACACGCTGGTCACCGTGCCGCAGCTCCTGGGACCCGACGTCGTGCCGGGCGCGACGTACGTCTCCGGCTGACCGGCGACGGGCCGCTCAGGCCGGCTGCCGCTCGACGTGCAGCAGGCCGGTCAGGTACTCGGTCACGGCGCGGTCGTCGGCGCCGGCCGACAGGTAGCCGAGGTAGCCGTCGGGCCGGACGAGGGCGAGGCCGGCGTCGCCGATGCCGTAGCGCCGGGCCACCGCTCCCGCGGGGTCGACGAGGGCGTCCGCGGGCGCGCCCGCAGCGGTGGCGACCACGGGGACGACCGTGCCGAGCGGATCGAGGGCGCCGCGCAGCCGCTCGACCAGCGCGGGTCGGAGGCGGTCGTCAGCAGCAGGCAGCCCGGGCGGCGGAGCAGGTCCCCGATCCACGCCTCGGCGCCGTCGGCCGTCGTGAGCCCGGGGACGTCGGGGGCGTGGTCGCCGGGGGAGGCCTGCCGCCTGCCGCCGGCCAGGCCGGTGACGGCCGGGCTCCGCCGGTAGGCGATGGTCGTCTCGGTCATCGCCGCCACGAGCCGGCCGCTCAGCGCCGGGACGTGCCCGAGGACGGTCAGCGCGAGGTCGCGCGCGTGCGCGACGGGCCCGGAGGCGGTCATCGCGTTCGTGAGGGCGTTCGTCTGCCGCACGACCGCGGCCCCGACGGGGTGCCGCTCGGCCTGGTAGGTGTCGAGCAGCGCGGGCGCGGCCCGGCCGGTGCTCACCAGGGCGAGCTTCCAGGCCAGGTTCACCGCGTCCTGGATCCCGGTGTTCATCCCCTGACCGGCCGCCGGGCTGTGGACGTGCGCGGCGTCCCCGGCCAGCAGCACCCGGCCGGAGCGGTACTGCGGGACCTGCCCGTGGTGCACCTCGAAGTACGTGAGCCACCGCGGGTCGCCGATCCGCCACCGCCCGCCCATCCGCTCGTCGACCAGCCGCTGGGTCTGCTCGAGCGACGGCTGCGCGCCGGGCTCCGGGGTGTCGACGAGGAACAGCAGCCGCGTGCGCCCGCCGGGCATGGGGAAGGCGCCGCCGAGGCCGTCCGGGTGCAGGAACATCCGGATGGTGTCCGCGGAGAGCGCGCTGTCCGCGGCCACGTCGGCGAACAGGAAGTGCTGGCCCCGGAACACGCCCTCGAGGCGGGCGCCGACGGCCGCCCGGACCCGGCTGTGGCCGCCGTCGGTGCCCACGACCCAGCCGTAGCGCTGCCGCGTGGTCCCGGCCGGGGAGGTCAGCGTGACGGTGACCCCGTCGTCGTCCTGGACCAGGCCGTCGAAGGACGTGCCCCGCTCGACGCGGATGCCGAGGTCGGTGGCCAGCCCGGTGAGGACCGCCTCGGTCTCCGGTTGGGCCAGGTCGAGGATGCGGGGGTGGCGGGAGTCCACGTGCGCGGTGGTCTCGCGCAGCCGCAGGGTGGCCTCCCGCCCGCTGCGCACCTCCAGGGCGGTGACCGCCAGGCCCTCGGCCGCGATCCGGTCGAGCACTCCCATGGCGGCCAGGTGCTCCTGGGTGCGCGGGTGGATGACGACGGCGCGCGACTGCGTGGTCGGTCCGGGGAGCGCGTCGACGAGCCGGACGCGGGCGCCCTGGCGGACCAGCTCGCACGCCGCGGTCAGGCCCACCGGCCCGGCCCCGACGACCAGCACGGTCCGGGCCTCGTCGGCGGTCTCGGGAGTGGTCGTCGGCTCGGTCACGGGGGTCCTCCTCGGGGCGGGGTACCGGACCACCGTGACCGGGTCGGGTCCAACGACGCTCCAAGCTCCCGCCCGGACGGCGTCGCCGCCGCCGGGGACTCAGCCCTTGACCGCCCCGGACAGGAACCCCTGGGTGACCTGGCGCTGCAGGACCACGTAGAGCACGACCACCGGCAGGATCGTGATCAGCGTGCCGGCCGCGAGCGGGCCGATGTCGACCGAGCGCCCGCCGATGAACAGGTACAGGCCCAGGGTCAGCGGGCGGTAGCCACCGCCGGGCATGTACAGCAGCGGCACCAGGAAGTTGTTCCACTGCTGCAGGAAGGTGAACACGGCCAGCGCGCCCATGCCGGAGGTCACCAGCGGCACCATGATCCGCAGGAACAGCTGCCACTCACCGGCGCCGTCCATCCGGGCGGCCTGCTCCAGCTCGCTCGGCAGGTCGGAGAAGAACGCCCGCATGAACCAGGCGCCGAAGGACAGCTGCGTGGTGGCCAGCACCAGGTTGACCCCGATCAGGCTGTCCAGCAGGCCCATCGACCGCATCTGGAAGTACAGCGGGACCATGTAGGCGAAGAACGGCACCAGCAGCCCGAAGACCACCACGTAGAACGCCAGGGTGCGGCCGGGGAACGGCAGCCGGGCGAACGCGTAGCCCGCCATGGTCGACAGGACGACGACGATCAGCGTGCTGGGGACGCTGAGCAGGATGCTGTTGAGCAGGTAGGCGTCGAAGTCACCGACCGTCCAGGCGGTCTCGAGGTTCTCCAGGGAGAAGGAGCTGAACAGGCCGAACGGGTTCGACCGCACGTCCTGGCTGCTCTTCAGGGTCGTGGACACCACGAGGACCACCGGGAACACCGAGACCAGGGCGAGCAGCCCGAGCGCCAGGTGGCGCCCGATCCCCGTCCGGCCCTGCGCGTGTGACCGCCTCGAGCGGCTCACGCGCCGCGCTCCTCGATCGAGACCCGCCGCTGCAGCCGGTCGAGCCACACCGCCACCGGCACGGCGAGCGCCGTCACCACCAGGGCGAGGGTCGTGCCGTAGCTGATCCGGCTGAGCTCGAACGCATTGCTGTAGGCGTAGGTGCCGAGGACCTCCGTGGCGTTCGCCGGACCCCCTCCGGTCATCACGAAGACGATGTCGAAGACGGCGAAGCCGCCGATCAGCGTGAGCGCGGTGACCATGAGGAACACCGGCAGGATCTGCGGCAGCACCACGTGCCGCAGCCGCTGCAGGTAGCCCGCGCCGTCGAGCATCGCCGCCTCGACCTGCTCGTTGTCGACGTTGCGCAGCGCCGACAGGATGATCACGAAGACGAAGCCGGTGGCGGTCCAGATGGCGGTGCCGAGCACCGCGTAGAGGGCGGTGCCCGGGTCGCCCAGCCAGCCCCGCGTCAGCCCGTCGAGCCCCACCGCCTCGAGCCCGCGGTTGAGCCAGCCGCGGGTCGGCGCGTAGATCCAGCCCCAGACGACGCCGACCGCGACCTGCGGCAGCACGTAGGGCAGGAAGAAGACGACGCGGTAGAAGGTCGACCCGCGCCGCACCCCCCACAGCAGCAGGGCGAGCCCGAGGCCGATGACGAGGGGCCCGACGGTCCCCAGGACGATCCAGATGAGGTTGTGCCACGCGGCCGCCCACATCTGCCGGTCCTGGGCCAGCTCGGTGAGGTTGCCCAGTCCCACCCAGGGGGGCGTGGTGTCCAGGCCGTCGAAGTCGACGAAGACGTAGTAGACGGAGTTGAGCACCGGGAAGACGAGGAAGACCAGCATGAGCACCACCGCCGGCGCCACCAGCAGCACGCCGAGGCGCGCCTGCTGCCGGCGGGTGACGGCGGAGACCCCGGCCCGTCCGGGGCGCCGCCCCCGCCGGCGTGACCTCCCCGGCGAGGGCAGCGTCGCCGTCGCGGTGGGTGCCGGTGCCGCGGTCACGCCGGCACCCGGGTGCCGGGGACGCCGCGGCTCACTGCTGCGACGCCGCCTGCATGGCGGCCGCCACCTCGGCCGGTGTCGACTGGCCGGTGAGCACCGCCTGCACGCCGTCGAACATCGCCTCGTTGAAGGCCTCGGGCATGAGGACGTCGATGTTGTAGCCGAGCTGGCCGCCGCCCTCGGAGAGCGCGGAGACGTCCTCGAGCACCTGGGCCAGCAGCGGGTCGACGTCGAGTCCCTCGGTGTCGAT
This sequence comes from Geodermatophilus normandii, assembly GCF_003182485.1. NCBI lineage: Bacteria > Bacillati > Actinomycetota > Actinomycetes > Geodermatophilales > Geodermatophilaceae > Geodermatophilus > Geodermatophilus normandii. Next base: position 2,885,515 of record NZ_QGTX01000001.1, read on the forward strand.
GGGCCGCGGCGGGATGGTCTGCAGGTTCTCCACCGACCACTGGCCGTGCTCCTCGGAGGCGAAGAAGTCCAGGAGCGCGACGGCGCCCTCGGGGTCGTCGGTGTTGGCGGCGATCATGGGCCCCGAGCCCAGCCCGGCGGCGAACACCCCCTCACCACCCGGCGCCGGGAAGGGCACGTACCCGGACTCGAAGTCGGCACCGACGGCCAGGTCGTTGATGAACCAGCTGCCGGTGGGGATCATCGCGGCCTCACCGGAGAGGTACTGCGCCGTCATGGTGTCGTAGTCGACCGACACCGGTGACTCCCCGAGCCAGCCGTTGGCGTTGGCCTCCTGCCAGAAGGTCAGCGCGTCGACGACCTCGGGGGAGTCCCAGGACCGCTCGCCGGCGAACAGCGCCTCCATGCCGTCGGCGCCCACGGCGCTCGACAGCGCCATGCTGAGCAGGTGGCTGCCCGGCCAGGCGTCCTGGTCACCGAAGGCCATCGGGACGACGCCGGCCTCGGTGAGGGTCCGGCACACGGCGCGGAGGTCGTCCAGGGTCCGCGGCGGGTCGATGCCGAGGTCCGCGAAGACGTCGGCGTTGTAGAAGAGCCCGACGGTCTCCATCTCACCGGGGATGCCGTACACCCTCCCGCCGTAGGTGACCCGCTCCTTGGCGAAGTCGTAGACCTCCCAGCCGTTCTCCTCGTAGGCGTCCGTGAGGTCGTAGAGCAGTCCTGCCTCGGCCAGGGCCCCGGCGAAAGCCGGCCCCGAACCGAAGCTGATGACGTCGGGGCCCTCCTCGGAGCGCAGCCGGGTCTGCAGGACGGTCCGCATGGTGTCGACGTCGAGCTGCTGCACCTCGACCTCGATGCCCGAGGACTCGGTGAAGTCGGCCAGGTGGTCCTCGAGCCGACTGAGCGACTCGGCGTCCTCGAGCTGCTCGATCAGGTACACCAGCGTGTTCTCCCCACCCCCACCGCCGTCGTCGGACGCCGACTGTCCGGTGCAGGCCGTCACCAGCAGGCACACGGCGGAACCCAGCAGGACCTTCGGGGAGATGCGCACGGGTGGGGCCCCCTCGACGACGTCGTCCGGAACCGCGCGGGGCGCGGGCGGGCATCGTCCGTCGGGGTGAGACGCGACGTCAAGGAACCACTCCGTCCGCTACGCGTCGCCCGTGACCGGCCCCCCGCACGGCCGGTCGTCCCGGCGCCGGGCCGAGCCGCGGGGACCACCGGCAGGACGAGGCCGCCGAGGGTGCCCGACGCCGCGCCGGCCGCGGCGGCTGCGCAGGTCCCAGCCGGCCGGGCCCCGGAGGCGCCCGTCGCGATCGGCGCCTGGACGCGGGAGGGGACGGACCCGAGCACGAGCGCCGGTCCGGCGAGGGTGGGCACGCCGGTCGCGGTCAGCCCCAGCCGGCAGGTCCACCGGTGGGGCTGACCGCCGGCACCGTCAGCGCCGTGCCGACCGACCCGACGAGGTCGTCGGGTCGGTCGGCACGAGCGACACGCAGGACCCGCCTGCGTCCGGCCTGGACGGCGCCGGAGGCCAGCAGGAGGACGTCGGCGGCCGTCCCGGTGAGCCCGGCAGCGCGGGCCCACGGACGCGCCCGCGCCGGGTCCGGGCCGGTCACCGCTGCGACGTCCCCGGTCCCGCGGGGCCGCCGGGCGCCCCGGCCGGCACGACGTCGTCGTGGAGGATGGCCATCCGGTCGAGGAACCAGACCTTCCCGGACATCTGGACCGCCAGTCCGAACAGGACCATCCACCCGTTCCGCACGGCCAGGCCCCTCACCACGAACGGCACGCCCAGTGTGCTGAGCGCTGCCAGCACGTTCGGCGCGACCCGGTGCCGCGCGGGGACGGGGACCTGCCGCCGCTGCGCCCAGTGCGTCTCGCCCAGCACCGACCTCGACGCCCAGTGGTCCAGCGAGCGCGGTGGCGGGAACGCCCGGGGGTCGACCGCGGTCCAGGCACACACCGCGGCCACCGGGACGAGTGACCACCACCCGATCCGGGTCCGGCTCCAGATCGCGACGGCGAGCAGGGGCGGGATCGGGATCCGCGTGTAGACGCTCCACGGGTTGGCGTGGCGCTGCCACGCGTCCCCCTCGAGCCCGAACGCCCTGGCCATCCTGGTGTCCATCGCCATGCCGGGTGCCTCCTCGCCTGCCTGCCCGATCACGCCGCGGTCCCGGCGCCGGTCAGAGCCGGGCGAGCCGGCACGCGGTGCCGTACGCGCAGACCTCGCTCCAGGTGCCGCCCATCTCCGTCGTGTCGAAGCGCATCGCCAGGACGGCGTCGGCACCCGCGGCCTCGGCCGCGGCGGTCAGCCGCCCGAGCGCCTCCTGCCGGCTCTCCTCCAGGTTCTTCGTGAGGCCCTTGAGCTCGCCTCCGGTCAGCGACTTCATCGCCGCACCGATCTGGGCACCCGCGTGACGGGAGCGGACGGTCAACCCGAAGACCTCCCCCAGCACCACCTCGACCCGGTGGCCCGGCACGTCGTTCGTCGTCGTGATGAGCACGCGATCACGCTCCCTGGACGTCTTCCTGCGTCGTGACGCAGCGCAGCCTCCGCCGGGTGGACGGGCGGGACCAGCGGGTCAGCCCTGCCCCGGGACCGGGGTTGCCCCTGTACCCGCGGGCGCGGCCGGTCGGGAGCGGTCGTCGGGGATCCGACGTCCCGTGCGCCGCGGCCGCCGGCGGGGCTCCCGCACCGAGGGAGGCCGCGAGCGCGCGGCATCATGGCTCCCGTCGAGGATCCGGACGGGTCCGGTCGAGGAGTGGAGGGACAGCCGTGGCCGAGAGCCTCCCGCCGGTGGTCGAGCGCATCCACGAGGAGGTGCTGCGCCGCAACCCCGCGGAACCGGAGTTCCACCAGGCGGTCCGTGAGGTCCTCGAGTCTCTGGCCGTGGTGCTCAACCGGCACAGCGAGTACACCGAGATGAAGACGGTCGAGCGCATCTGCGAGCCCGAGCGGCAGGTCATCTTCCGGGTGCCCTGGCAGGACGACTCCGGTGAGGTGCAGATCAACCGGGGCTTCCGCGTCGAGTTCAACTCCGCGCTCGGCCCCTACAAGGGCGGGCTGCGCTTCCACCCGTCGGTCAACCTCGGCATCGTCAAGTTCCTCGGCTTCGAGCAGGTGTTCAAGAACGCGCTCACCGGCATGCCGATCGGCGGCGGCAAGGGCGGCTCGGACTTCGACCCCAAGGGCCGCTCCGACGCCGAGGTCATGCGCTTCTGCCAGTCGTTCATGACCGAGCTCTACCGGCACCTCGGCGAGTACACCGACGTGCCGGCCGGCGACATCGGCGTGGGCGCCCGCGAGATCGGCTACCTGTTCGGCCAGTACAAGCGGATCACCAACCGTTACGAGTCCGGCGTCATCACCGGCAAGGGCCTGGGCTGGGGCGGCGCGCTCGTCCGCACCGAGGCCACCGGTTACGGGGCCGCCTTCTTCGCCGAGGCGATGATGGAGACGGCCGGGGAGTCCTTCGACGGCAAGCGCGTGACCGTCAGCGGCTCGGGCAACGTCGCCGTCTACGCGATCGAGAAGGTGCACCAGCTCGGCGGCACCGTGGTCGCCTGCTCGGACTCCAGCGGCTACGTCGTCGACGAGAAGGGCATCGACCTCGAGGTCCTCAAGCAGGTCAAGGAGGTCGAGCGGGCGCGCGTCGGCGAGTACGCCGAGCGCGTCGCGTCGGCGTCGTTCGTGGCCGACGGCGACATCTGGGACGTGCCCTGCGACGTCGCGATCCCCAGCGCGACGCAGAACGAGCTGGACGGCGAGGGGGCCGCCAGCCTGGCCCGCGCGGGCTGCCGCTACGTCGTCGAGGGGGCCAACATGCCGGCCACCCCGGACGCGGTGCGGGTGTTCCGCGAGGCGGGGGTCGCGTTCGCGCCGGGCAAGGCCGCCAACGCGGGGGGAGTGGCCACCTCCGCGCTGGAGATGCAGCAGAACGCCTCGCGCGACAGGTGGTCCTTCGAGCACACCGAGGCCCGGCTGGAGGAGATCATGCGCGGCATCCACGAGCGGTGCCACGCCACCGCAGACGAGTACGGCTCCCCGGGCGACCTGGTCCTCGGCGCGAACGTCGCGGGCTTCCTGCAGGTGGCCGAGGCCGTCCACGCGCACGGCCTGGTCTGAGGGCCCGGGCCGGACGCGGCAGGGCCCAGCGCGACCCGAGCCTCTCCGGGCTCAGGCGGTGCGGTCGGCCCGGGCGGAGACGACGGCCTGCTCGCGGTCGGGGAACGGCCCCGCCGTGCGGCCGTCGGCGCGGCGTGTCCAGCGGTAGCCGTCCGGGGCCTCCTCGATGAGGTAGCCCTCCGGGTCGGCCGGCCCGTGACCGGGCCGTTCGTACGGATCGGTCACGAGACCTCCACGTGCCGGAAGCGGACCTCGGCGCGTGCGCTGCCGAGGTGGACGACGGGCACGGGCCGGTGGGTGGCGTCCGCGACGGTCAGGACCCTCCCGGCGGTGCCCGCCCGCACCGCGAGGTCCGAGCCGGTGACGGTGATCCGGAGCGGGGCGTAGCTGCCCGTCCGGACCCCTGCCGGCGAGGACGCCAGGAGCGTGGGGACCCCGTCGGTGACCCGGTGGACCTCCAGGTCGCCGTCGGCACGGAGGAGGACGAGGTAGCCGTCGACCCCGGGCGACGGGCCGTCCGGCGGCCGGTACGGGTGGTCGTCGGTGGTCAGCAGGACCGACCCCCAGTACGTGCGGCGGTCGGTGCGGCGGTCGAGGGGGAGGTCGAGGCGCAGGTCGAGGCGCAGCGTGAACGCGGCCGGGTCCGGTGGGGTCAGGAAGCCCATCAGCGTGGAGGTGGCGGTGTCGGAGACGTCGGGGCTCCACGAGCCGTCGGCGGAGAACCGGCCGCGGCCGGTGTCCGGCTGCATCCCCGGCAGCCAGACCCGGCGGGCGAACAGGTCCGACGTCCGGCCCGCGTCCCCCGCGACGTAGACCGGGTCGTCGGAGAAGACCGCGTCCACGCCGCAGGCGACGACGGCGTCCCGCTCGGAGCGGCGGTCGACGGTGTAGCAGGCCACCTCGATCCCGGCCGCGTGCGCCCGGGCGCAGACCTCCGGGGTGACGAGGGCGGCGTCCAGGCCGATCCAGCCGATACCCTCGGCGGCGGCCCGGGCCACGTCGGTGCTCCCGAGCCAGACGACGTCCCATCCCCGCGAGCGCGCCAGCCGGCAGTCGGCCAGCGAGTAGGACTGCAGCAGCACGGACGCCGGGTCGATGCCGTGCCGGTCGAGGGCCTCGGTCATGGGACCCATGGCGTCGCTGCCCTTGGCCTCGGCGCAGAGCAGGACGCGGTTGCCGAACTCGGCGAGCACCTCGTCGAACAGCGGGGGGCGGAGCCCGTCGGGCCAGCCGCCGCCGAGGGTGACCGCGGCGTCGATGTCGAGCCGCTTCCACGACTCCGCCGTGTGGTCCGCGACGTTGCCGCTGGAGGTGGTCATCCGGTCCACGGTGCCGTCGTGCATGACGCCGAGGGCGCCGTCGGCCAGTGTGTGCACGTCCTGCTCGATGACCGGCAGGCCCTGGTCCACCGCCATCCGGTAGCCCTCCATCGTGTGCTCGGGCACCTGCAGGGACCCGCCGCGGTGGGCGATGACGAACGGGCGGCGCAGGTCGGCGAAGGCCACGCGACGGCCCTGCCCGCGCTCCTCAGGCACCCGGACCGGCCTCGTCGAGCCGCACCGGGACCGCCCCGTCCGGTGGCGGCCCGCCTGCCGCCGCGCCGCGCCTCACGCGGAGGTCCCGGAACCGGATCCGGCCGGGCCGCCCGTGGACCTGGGGCGCGAGGGACCCGCTGCGCCGCGGGCGCTGGTGTGGTCGTCGACCGGTACCCCGTTGAGGATCACCGCGATCCTGGCCCCGACGTCTCGACGAGGCAGGTGTCCCACTGCCCCGGCGGGCGGACCGGGCACCCCGTGACGGCCTGCTGCCCGTGGACGGCGCCGGTCGCGTGGACGCCCGGACCCAGGGGAGTCCCCGTGGCGAGGTCGTCGACCTCGATCTCGTGTCCCTGCCGGTCGGCCTCCTCCAGCGGGCTCGGCGCCGCCGGTCCGGGCGTGCGGACGTGGACCCCGGAGTCGTCGCCCGCGGCCCGCTCGCGCCACTCGATCCAGGACGAGGCGTCGGCGAACTGTCCCCCGACGTGGTGGTGGACGCCGTAGCCCTCCTCGGTCTCCAGCAACGACCCCAGGTGCTCCACGGTGGGGGAGCTCCCCGGACGGCCGACCCTCGCCCCGTCCACACAGACGCCGTTCACGGGTTCCCGGTCCAGGACGGGTACCGGGCGCCGGGGTCCGAGCCCGGGGTGCCCGACGTGGTGACCACGTCGCGGACGCCGAGCGGACCGGCGAGCTCGTTGGTGCGGCGCAGGTCGTCGGCGTGCTCCGGCCTGATGCCGGGCAGCGGTTTGAGCGGGTTGCCGGCTCCAGGTCACCGCAGGTCGCCGTCGGCAGGTCCGGCGCGCCTCAGAACGCCGCGAGCGCCTCTGCCGTCAACGTCCCTGAGCCATCGACCGTGACGTGCCAGACCCTCACGTCCTTGCCCCCGAGGTGGTCCTTCTCGTGGAAGACGACCTTGTCGTCCAGTTTGCGACCGTGGCCCCGCACCAGGAGGTGCTGGTCCTTGAAGGCGACGGTGAACTCCGCGTCGTCGATGAACGCGTCCAGCGTCGTCAGCGAGCCGTCCGCGACGGACGTCACGCGGTAGGGAACGCCGGAGATGACGGTCTGCCTGATGTCACCGGTCATGGGATGCCCTCGTCTCGGGTCGACTGTCCGACCGTGGTCGGAGCGCCCAGCCTGTCGCTGATCACCTCCGCTGTCCATGGGCGCCGTGGACGGCGTGCCGTGCGCCGGCTCGTCGGAGTCGCACCCATCACCCGGTGGTGGACACCGGGTTCCTGAGTGCCCCGTCGCACGGACGGGGCCCGCAGGACCCCGGGAGGAGGCGGGGTGCCGGTACGCGTCGTGGCGCGTTCGACCACGGTGGAGGCGGCGTGGTCGTCCCGGTAGCCGGGCCTCCGGCTGCGGCCGGTGGTGCGGCTCCTCGCTGGTGTGTGCTGCCCGTCAGGACTCCAGGGCGAGTGCCTGCTCGAGCTCGGCCACGGCCTCGCCGGTGTAGACGGCGAGTTTCTGGAGGTGGGGGACGGTGTCGCGGCAGCCGGTGAACCCGATGTGCATCTGGCCTGCGTAGCTGAACAACGTGATGTTCAGGGCGAGACCGTGGCTCACGATCGAGGCCGGGTACATCGCCACCACGCGGGCCCCGGCGAAGTAGAGCGGCTCGGGCGGCCCGGGCACGTTGGAGACGACCACGTTGAAGAGGACCCGCGGCGTGCCGAGCCCGGTGATGGCGCCGAGCGTCTGGAGTCCGACGGGCGCCATGAGCGTCTGGCTGTAGGCCGTGATGGCCTCCGGGGTCATCCCCACGAACTGGTTCTTGGCCTCGGTCGTCGATGCGTGGACCGCCCGCAGCCGCTCTACCGGGTCGGCGACGTCGGTTGCCATCGAGGCCAGCAGGGCGCCGACGGCGTTGCCGCCGCCCGGGTCGTCCTCGGGACGGATGTTCACCGGGACGAACGCGACCAGAGGGGCATCCGGCAGCTCGCCCAGCTCGAGCAGGTATCTCCGGATGCCTCCGCCGCAGGCTGCCAGGGCGATGTCGTTGAGCTTGGTCCCGCTGGCCCCGGCCAGACGCTTGAGTCGCGCCAGCGGGTACTGCTGCGTGGCGAAGCGACGGTTGCGGGTGATCCGCTCGTTGAACGGGGTGTTGGGTGCCTGGAAGGTGCCGACCAGCGGGCCGCGGTTCCACGTGAGCCTGGTGAGCGCGCGGGTCAGCGGGCCGAGCGCACGGGCAGCCTGGCCGGCGGAGCGGAGCAGGCCCGCCGGGTCCGCCCACGAGGCGGCGAGGTCGTCCGAGGCGGCCGAGGTCTTGAGCGGGACGTCGTAGAACAGGCGCGACTGCGCGCTGTCCGGGTCGGTGGTGAAGGCGCGCTCATGGGCCTTCGTGAGCGTGTAGCCGTCCACGAGGGAGTGGTGCACCTTCACGAACAGCGCGAAGCCGCCGTCCTCGAGCCCCTCGATGACGTGCAGCTCCCACAGGGGTTTGGACAGGTCGAGGGGGCTGGCGTGCAGCCGGGCGACGAGGGTGCCGAGCTCGCGCTCGTCGCCGGGGGCGGGCACGGCGGTGCGGCGTACGTGGTAGTCGAGGTCGAACTTCTCGTCCTCGACCCACGCGTGCAGGGGGTTGTACTGGAACCAGGGCGTGGCGAGCCTGAGATTCCAGGGGCTGACGACCGACGGTGCGGCTCGGAGCCGCTCGTGGATCCCGCGCAGGTACTCGGGCGGCGCGTCCTCGGGCGGCTGCAAGCGGATCAGGGTGCCGACGTGTTGCGGTGCCTCCCGCGTCTCGGCATAGAGGAAACCCGCGTCCGCGGGGCTGAGAGGTCGTGGGCGTGCCATGGGGAGCTCCTTCCACCCGCCTGGACGGCAGGCGTGTGTACGGATCGTCGTCCCGCTCCCCGAGCGACGGCTACACCGGAGCGGGGACGGTGGGCGGCCACCCCTCCGTCCGGGATGGCCGGGGTGCATCCTCCGTGCATCGATCACGGCCGACGTGGGTGGAGCTGCACGGCGGCGGAGGAGGGGTCATGGACGACGCACACCGGCGGGTGAGCTGGGAGGTGACCGACGGGGTCGCCCACGTCCGACTGGACCGCCCGGAGAAGCTGAACGCGCTGGACTCGCCGATGTTCGAGGCGCTGGTCGCCGCGGGGTCGGAGCTGGTCGACCGCGAGGACGTCGGTGCTGTCGTCCTCAGCGGTGAGGGGCGGGCCTTCTGCGCCGGCCTCGACTTCGGCGAGTTCGCCGCCATGCGTGACCGGCAGGGACCGCGGGCCGACGCCATGAGGCCCGCGCTGGGTGCGGCGCGGGCCCGCGGGCAGCAGGCCGCGCACGTGTGGTCGCTCGTCCCGGCGCCGGTGCTGGCGGCGGTGCACGGGGTCGCGTTCGGCGGTGGCCTGCAGATCGCTCTGGGTGCCGACATCCGGATCGTCGTTCCGGACGCGCGGCTGTCGGTCATGGAGATCCGGTGGGGCATCGTCCCGGACATGACCGGCACGCAGGTCCTGCCCGAGTTGGTGGGGCGTGATGTGGCGAAGGAACTGGCGCTGACCGGCCGTGAGGTGACGGGCGAGGAGGCCGTGGCGTTGGGGCTGGCGACCCGCCAGGCTGCCGATCCCCTCACGGCGGCGCTCGCGCTCGCCCGCGAGATCGCGGGCCACAGCCGACGTGCGACGCGCCACGTCAAGCGGCTCATGGACCTCGCCGGGCGGGTGGACCTCGAGGAGGGCTTCCAGGCCGAGCAGGACGCCATGCGGGAGCTGGTCGGCTCCCCGGAGCAGGTCGCGGTGGTGGAGCGGAGACTCGCCGGTCGGTGACCGTCCCGGCGCCGGTCATCGGACGTGGATCGCGACGTCGCGTCCCGGCCGATCCCCGGGGCCGGGACACCGGTGGCCGTCGTGCGCGCCGGGGTCAGGCCTTCTCGTCGGCCGGACGCCTGGCGCGGGACGGCTGCACCCGCATCGGCTCGCCCGGCATCTTCGGGGAGCGAAACCCGAATGCGCTGTTCAGAGCGGCAGAACCGCAGGTCGCGCACAAGCGAAAGGGGTAAGTTATCAGGCGAGTCTCATGCCCGGAGCCGTCAAATGCCACTACCCGTGCCACCGTGACCACCGAGCACGGTAGTCGTGTCCGCTGCCGCGCTTAGGGACAACAGATCCCCAACGGGCATGCAGGAAGGGATACGCCGCTCCGTCCCCGCGTGGCCGGTCATGCACGGTTCCGGAGGACCGTCACCGCCTGGGGGTGACTGATCGCAGGAGTCGGTGGGATCAGCCCGCCTACTACGGCTCGTCCTGGTCTGGCCGGTTCGGGCGGTCGTTCGCGTCTCGACCGGCGGTGCGTCCTGCGCCGCCTCTACCGCCTGCACCCACGAGACGCATTAAGTGTGCCTGGCGAGCGTGCCCCCGCTCGCCAGGCCTTCCCGTTCGGCGACAGCTTGCCGTCGGGATCCGACCTGGCGCTCGAGGCGGTTCAACATTGCGCGCCTCGCCAGCGCTGTCCGCGCGCTGGGATCAGCAACCGGCATCCGCAAGGAGTCCGTGCCGGTCTCGTAGTCGCCCGTTGAAGCGTTGCCGCGCCCCTGGTCCTGCGACCCTACGGCGCCCCGAGGCCGTACGTGTAGGAGCCCGTCGACCAGTTCATCGTCGCGTTGTAGGTATATCCGCTCATCGTTCCGTCGCCGTTGTCCCTATGGGCGGCGAAGCACTCGAAGACGGTCGTCTGCTGCGTCAGGTCATCGGTCGACCCGCCACCGACAGGAGAGCACGTCACCTCGATGATCGGGCCATCGATGAGCCCGTCGGCCGCGTGATCCTCGGCCATCGCCTTGACGCTTGCCTCGATCTCCGGGATGGACGCGAGCCTCGAGGCGCGCTCCGCCTCATCCGCCCGCTCTTGGGCGGCTGCAGCCGCGGATGCAGCTGCGGCTTCTTGTCGGGCCTGCTCCTCGCTCGCTTCGGCGGCGGACTGTTCAGCCGCTGCCTGCGCTGCTGCTTCAGCCTGCCGCTCGTTGTCCGCGATCTTCCACGCGATTCCGCCACCGATCAGACCGAGGAGAAGCACCGCCGCACCGACGATCAGAAACCACTTCGTGCGCTGCGACTTCTTCCGCCCTGAGCCGTTTTGCTGGCTTCCGGGACTCAATAACATTGCGTCGGCGGGAGGAGGCAACGAGAGCCACTGCTCGCCATCCCAGTACCGCTGTTCTCCAGAAGGAGTGGGGTACCAGCCAGCACTCGGAGCCGCACCGCCCGTCGCGTGGCCGATGGCCGACGTGCCACTTGTCACTGCGGAGGAGTTCTGCTCCGGAGTGCCGCCGGGAGGTGCTGCGTTCATGCAGCGGACCCTTACATGTGCCTACGATGCGCGGTAGTCCGCCACGCCCGATGTGGGCACACGAGACGACCTCAAGTGCAGCACCCCCCCGCCGAGTGGATGGCTCCACCGCGTATCAACCGACGGCCTTATGGCCTGCGCACCACCCGTCGGAGCAGCACGGTCAGTCGGGTGTCCAGGATGGACGGCTCGGCGCTCTCAGCCAGCTCGGCCAGCCATGCAAAGGCGGCGTGCCGGGTGAGCTCGTCGAGCACCGGCTCGCGGCCGTGGTCGGCACGCCAGCGGCCGAGGCGCGGGACGGATTGGCTGTAGAGCTGGATCGTCCGCGGGGGCTTGGTGGCGGCTGCCTTGGCGCCTCAAGGAACCACTGGAGGAGCACGCGAGCAGCACTGGAGGACGAGGGTTGTTCGTCGAGTGCGCGGTGCGCTTTACTCGCGGTGAACGCCGAATCACTCGTTTGCGCTGGCAGGCCGCCTGGCGCGGCTGGGCTGGACGCGCATCGGCTCTCCCGGCATCTTCGGGGAGCAAAACCCGAGAGCGCTGTTCAGAGCGGCAACACCGCAGGTCGCAGATGAGCGAAAGTGGGTGGGTTATCGGGCGAGTTGCCGCGCCCGGAGGTCGCGCAGATGCCCATCCCGTGCCCTTCCAGTCCGCATCCTCGCCCCGCTGTCGAGTCGGCCATTCATCCGTCCGGTACGGGCGTGGAGACAGGGCACTGGCCACAGACTTCCCCGCGTCCGAGGAGAAGCGGTGCTTCCGCACACGTGGTACCGGCAGTGAGGTGCCGGTCAGCCGTAGACGTCGGCGCGGTGCGAGATGCGCACGACCCTGACGAGGACCTCGTCGTCGTGGATCGAGTAGATGACGCGGTACTGACCCCGTCGCGCGGACCAGTAGCCCTCGAGATCGAAGCGCAGCGGCTTCCCCACGCGGTACGGGTCCGTAGCCAGCGGCCCGAAGAGGAAGTCGACGACCGCGACAGCCACCGGCTCGGGGAGGTCTCGCTCGATGGCACGCTTGGCCGCGGCCGAGAGGACGACGGTGTGGCGACGAGGGCCGGTCACCGCCGGCGAGCCGCGAGTGCGGCCCGCACCTCGGCCTCGCCGTAGACCTCACCGGCGGCCATCGCTTCCTCCGCCTGCCTGATCTCCGATCGCGCTCGGGAATCGGAGAGGATCTCCAAGGTCTCCACCAGGGACTCGTAGTCCTCGACGGCGAGGATGACCGCGACCGGGCTGCCGTTCTTGGTGACGGTGACGCGTTCGTGTGTGCCGGCGACCTCGTCGATCACCTGGCTGAAGTGCGCCTTGACTGCCGCCAGCGACTGGGTCGTCATGACCTTAATTGTGGTCAGCTGGCCAGCTGTGGTCAAGACGCTCGGCAGGGGGTCGCCGGGAATGCGGTCGGGGGAGAACTTCGCAGCAGCCATAGGAGGATCCCTCCGCCCACCTCAGGCTGGATGCTGCGGCGGGGGCGATGAGACAGGTGAACGGCGGAGCGGTGACATGAGGTGGCCGGCACCCTGGGACGACGGAGCCTCGGCGGTCGTCGGGCCAGCCCGCCACGCGACGACGGCGTACCGGGCAGCCCGTCGTGCACCGGCTCGCGGCCGAGGGTCGGTCAGCCAGCGGGAGCAGCAGCGGACGCTCCAGCTGTCGAGCTCGATGGTCCACGGTGTACCGGAAGTGGTCCCAGGCGCCCGGAAAGGCGACCGGAGGAGTACGTCAGATCCACTGGAGGACGTGGGTTGTCCGTCGAGTGGTGGCTGCGCTTCCCTGGCGTCGAGCGCTGACTTATCCCTCCGCGCTGGTCGGACGCCTGGCCCTGCTCGGTTGGACCCGCATGGGCTCTCCCGGCATCTTCGGGTAGTCGGGCGGATAGGGCAGGTCGCCCAACCCGTCGTCCCTGGCCTGGCGCTCGGCGAGCTCCAGCAGCGGCTCGATGCCGAAGGCGTGCCCGGCCAGGCCGGCGTGCTTGTCACCGACCTTCCGGAACCGTGCCGGCATGGTCAGCACGTCGAAGTCGAACGGCGAGACGTCGGGCAGCTCGTCCCAGTCCAGCGGCGCGGAGACGGGGGCGTGCGGCTTGGGCCGGATGGAGTAGGCCGAGGCGATCGTGCGGTCCCGGGCCATCTGGTTGTAGTCGATGAAGATCTTCTCGCCGCGCTCCTCCTTCCACCAGGACATCGTCACGCGGTCGGGGATCCGCCGCTCGAGCTCGCGGCCGAAGGCGATCACCGCCCGGCGCACCTCGGGGAAGGTCCAGCGCGGCTGGATCGGTACGTACACGTGCACGCCGCGTCCGCCGGAGGTCTTCGGCCAGCCCTCCATGCCGAGCTCGTGCAGCAGCTCGCGCACGTGCGGGGCCACCCAGACGGCGTCGGAGAAGTCGGTGCCCGGCTGCGGGTCGAGGTCGATGCGGATCTGGTCGGGCTGCTCGACGTCGCCCTTCGACACCGGCCACGGGTGGAAGGTCAGCGTGCCCAGGTTGGCGCACCACGCGACGACGGCGACCGAGTCCGGCGCGATCTCGTCGGCGGTCCGGCCGCTGGGGAAGGTGATGTGCGCGGTGGGCACCCAGTCGGGGGCGTTCTTGGGCACCCGCTTCTGGTAGAAGGCGTCGCCGGTGTTGTCCATCCGGGTCGACAGCCGGGCGCCCTCGAAGACCCCGCCGGGCCAGCGCTCGAGCGTCGTCGGCCGGTCCCGCAGGGCGAACAGGATCCCCTCGCCGACGGCGACGAAGTACTCGACGACGTCGATCTTGCGGATCCCGCGCTCGGCGAAGTACGGCTTCTCCGGGTTGGAGACCCGCACCTCCTGCCCGTCGACGGTCAGGACGACGGCGTCCTTGCTGCTGGCCACCCGTCAGCTCCCCGGGTCAGGGGCGGCTCAGGCCGGGCACGTCAGCCCGTCCTGCGGCGCCGTGAGGTCGATGAGGTAGGCGTCGACCGCCGCGGTGACGCAGTCGGTCTTCGGGTAGGCGGTGTGCTCCTGGCCCTGCCAGACGAGCAGCGTGCCGGCGGTCAGGTCCTCGGCCATGTCCTCGGCGCCGGGCAGCGGCGTCACCGGGTCCCCCGTGGTGCCGACGACGAGGATCGGCGCGCTGCCGTCGGCGTCGCGCTCGGGCAGCGGCGTGCGCTCGGCGTCCCACACCCCGCAGGTGTAGAGGCTGGCGGCCGCGTAGGCGCCGAACAGCGGGTAGCGCTGGTTCCAGTCCTGCGCCAGCTGCAGCACCTCCTCCTCGGAGTACGTCACGTCCTCGGCGGTGTCGGCGCAGTTGATCGCGATGTTGGCGTCGAGCTGGTTGGTGTACGAGCCGTCCGCGAGCCGGCCCCGGTAGGCGTCGGCGAGGGCGAACAGGCCCGCGGCGTCGCCGGTGCTGGCGGCGGCCAGCGACTGCGACAGCTGCGGCCACGACCCGCTGTCGTAGAGGGCCGCCGCGACCGCGGTGAGGATGACCCCCGGCGTCGCGGTGCGGGTCTCGCCGGGCGTGCTGCTGGCGATCGGCGCGGCCGCGGCCGCCCCCATGAGGTCCTGCACGAACCGGCGCGGGTCCGCACCGATCGGGCACCCCGACACCAGGCTCGTGCAGTTCGCGGCGAAGGCGTCGAAGCCGGCCTCCAGGCCCGCCGCCTGTGCCTCCGCGTCGGCCTGCGGGTCGGCGTCGGGGTCGACCGCGGCGTCGAGCACCATCGCGCGCACGTTCTCCGGGAACAGCTCGGCGTAGGTGGAGCCCAGCGTGGTGCCGTAGGAGTAGCCGAGGAAGGTCAGCTGCTCGTCGCCCAGCGACTCGCGCAGCAGGTCCATGTCCCGCGCGGTGTCGACGGTGCTGAACGTGCCCAGCGCGTCCCCGTACTCCTCGGCGCAGGCGTCGGCGATCTCGTCGGTCAGCCCGAGGACCTCGTCCATCTGCTCCTGGGTGGTCGGCCGCGGCTCGGCGGCGAGGAGCCGGTCCTTGAGGTCGGCGGGGATGCACTCGACCGGCGTCGACAGACCGACGCCGCGCGGGTCGAAGCCCACCAGGTCGAAGCGGCGCAGGACGTCCTCGGGCAGCGAGAGCGCCAGGCTCAGCGCGGCGTCGGCTCCCGAGGCGCCCGGGCCGCCCGGGTTGACCAGCAGCGAGCCGATCCGGTCGGCCTGCCCGGCCAGCGTCGCGCGGATGAGGAACAGCGGCAGCGTGGCGCCGTCGGCCTCGTCGTGGTCGATCGGCACCTCGGTGCGGCCGCACTCGAAGGCGAGGTCGCGCTCACTGCCCGGTGTGCCGGCGATGAGCTCGGTGATCTCCGCGTCGCAGTCGGTCCAGGTGATCGGGGCGGCCTCCGGTTCGGCCGGCGTCGTCGTCGCGGACGACGGGGAGGAGTCCGCCGGCGACGACTCGTCGGTGAACGAGCTACAGCCGGTGACCGCCAGGAGCAGTCCGGTCGAGGCGGCGAGCAGGCCGCGGCGCGAACGCATGATCACCACCGTAGGAGGCGCGCGCCGGCCGCGCAGGCGCCGCTCATCCCGCCAGCACCTCGGCCAGGTCGTAGCGCACCGGGACCTCCAGCTGGTCGTAGGTGCAGCTCTGCGGCTCCCGGTCGGGCCGCCAGCGGAGGAACTGGCCGGTGTGCCGCAGCCGCCGGCCCTCCAGCTGGTCGTACTTGATCTCCACCACGAGCTCGGGCCGCAGCGGCACCCAGGAGAGGTCCTTCTTGGCGTTCCAGCGGCTCTGCGCGCCGGGCATCCGGTGCTCGCCGTCCTCCTGCACCTGCGCGTTCGCCCAGTCCTGCCACGGGTGCCCGTCGAGGGCGTCGGCGCGGTAGGGCGCCAGCTCCTCGACCAGCTCCGCACGCCGCGCCATCGGGAACGACGCCGCGACCCCGATGTGCTGCAGGCCGCCGTCGTCGTAGAGGCCGAGCAGCAGCGACCCGACGATCGGCCCGCTCTTGTGCCAGCGGAACCCGGCGACCACGCAGTCGGCGGTGCGCACGTGCTTGACCTTGGTCATCAGCCGCTGGTCGGGGCCGTAGGGCAGGTCGGGGGCCTTGGCGACGACGCCGTCGAGCCCGGCGCCCTCGAACTCCTCGAACCAGCGCTGCGCGGTCCGCGCGTCCCGCGTGACCGCGGTGACGTGCACCCGCTCGTGCTCTCCGCCGAGCACCTCGCGCAGCCGCGCCCGCCGCCGCTCGAACGGCGTCTCCAGCAGCGCCTCGTCGCCGACGGCCAGCAGGTCGAACGCGACGAAGTGCGCCGGCGTCTGCTCGGCGAGCAGGTTCACGCGGGACTCCGCCGGGTGGATGCGCTGCAGCAGCGACTCGAAGTGCAGCCGGTCGCCCTGCGGCACCACGATCTCGCCGTCGACGACGCAGCGCTCCGGCAGCGCCTCCTTGACCGCGGCCACCACCTCGGGGAAGTAGCGGGTCAGCGGGCGCTCGTTGCGGCTGCCCAGCTCCACCTCGTCGCCGTCGCGGAAGACGATGCAGCGGAAGCCGTCCCACTTGGGCTCGTAGAACAGGCCGTCGCCGGTGGGCAGCCTCGTGGTGGCCTTCGCCAGCATCGGCTTGACCGGTGGCAGCACGGGCAGGTCCATGCCGTCCAGTCAAGCAGCAGGCGCCGATCCGCAGCGGCCGAACGCGCCCCTGCCGCGACGCCCGCCCGGATCGGGTGACCGGACCCGTCCCCGGCGCGGCCCGCCGGGCGGGAACCCGTCCCACGGCGGCACCCGCACCGGCCCGGACCACCGTGGACGCGTGGTGATCACGAGGACCCGCCGCGCTCGGCGCTCAGCTCGGCCCGACGGCGTAGCGGGTGAAGAGGACGCCGTCCTCCTCGAGCACCTGGACCAGCCGCGGGCGGACGACGTCGCGCAGCGCCCGGTCCAGCAGCCGCGCCTGCCCGCCGACGAGGGCGGGGGAGACGGTGAGGTCGAGCTCGTCGACGACGCCCGCGTCCAGTGCCGCCGTCAGCAGCGACGGGCCGCCCTCGCACAGCACCTGCCCCAGCCCGCGCCCGGCGAGGACGTCCACCGCCAGCGGCAGGTCCACGTCGGCGTCCCCGCACACCAGGACCTCGACGCCGGCGTCGGCCAGCGCGGCGCGGCGACCGGGGTCGGCGGCGGCACAGGTCACCAGCAGCGTCGGCGCCTGCGCGAGCCGGTCGCCGGGCGCCATCGACGCCCGCCGCGACACCACCGCGACCGGCAGCTCGGGGCGCGCCCCAGCTCGGCGCGCCGCCGCCCCACCGCGGAGTCCGCGGTCACCGGCCGGTAGCCCTCGCCGGCCGCCGTCCCGTGCCCGACCAGGACGACGTCGGCCAGCGCGCGCAGCGTCGTGAACACCCGCCGGTCGCCGGGCGAGCCGAGCCCCGCGCTGACGCCGTCCACCGTGACCGCGCCGTCGAGCGAGGCGACGAAGTCGACGCGGAAGGAGCGCCCGGGCGGCAGCCGGTAGGCCTCCGCCAGGTCGTCGTCGGTCAGGTCACCGTCGGTCAGGTCACCGTCGGTCAGGTCGCCGACCGGCGACGGGTGCAGCCGGCGCATCAGGTGGTGACGACGGCCGCGCTCTCGGCCGGCACGGTCACCGAGGTCCCGGACAGCGACGGCTCGTCCTCGGCGGTCGCGAACAGCACCCCGGTGGCGGGCCGGTCCAGCTCGACCTCCTGCTCCTCCCCGGACAGGTTGGCCACCACCCGCAGCGAGCCACGGTGCACCACGAGCACGCGGTCCTCGTCGTCCCAGCCGACCTCGACCGCGGACAGGTCGGGGTCGACCAGGTCCGGCTGCTCCCGGCGCAGGGCCATCAGCCGCCGGTGGACGGCGAGCAGCCCCGCGTGCGGCTCCCGCTCCACCTCCGACCAGTCCAGCTTCGACCGGCGGAAGGTCTCCGGGTCCTGCGGGTCGGGCACCTCGTCGGCGTCCCAGCCGTGCTCGGCGAACTCCGCCTTGCGCCCCACCGCCGTCGCGCGGCCGATCTCGGGGTCGGTGTGGCTGGTGAAGAACTGCCACGGCGTCGAGGCACCCCACTCCTCGCCCATGAACAGCATCGGCGTGAACGGGCTGGTCAGCACGAGGGTCGCGCCGACGCTGAGCAGGCCGGGGGAGAGGGTCGCCGAGACGCGGTCGCCGACGGCGCGGTTGCCGATCTGGTCGTGGTCCTGCAGGTAGCCGAGGAACTTCCACCCCGGCAGCCGCCCGGTGTCGACCGGCCGCCCGTGGTGCCGCCGCCGGAAGCTCGACCACGACCCGTCGTGGAAGTAGGCCCCGGTGAGGGTCTTGGCCACCCCCGAGAGCCCGGCCTCGGCGAAGTCGGCGTAGTAGCCGGAGGCCTCGCCGGTGAGCGTCGCGAAGACCGCGTGGTGGAAGTCGTCGCTCCACTGCGCGTGGATGCCCGTGCCGTTGGCCTCGCGGGGGGTCACCAGGTGCGGGTCGTTGAGGTCGCTCTCGGCGACGAGCGTCAGCGGCCGGCCCTCGGCGACCGACAGCCGGTCGACCTCCTGGGCCATCTCCTCCAGCACGTGGGTCGCCCGCTCGTCGACCAGCGCGTGCACGGCGTCGAGCCGCAGCCCGTCGACGTGCATGTCGCGCAGCCACATGAGCGCGTTGTCGAGGATGTACCGGCGGACCTCGTCGGAGTCCGGGCCGGACAGGTTGATCGAGGAGCCCCACGGGTTCGGCCCGCCCTCGCTGAAGACGGGCATGAAGAGCGGGAGGTAGTTCCCCGACGGGCCGAGGTGGTTGTAGACGACGTCCTGGATCACCCCGAGGCCGCGCTGGTGACAGGCGTCGACGAAGCGCTGGTAGGCGGCGGGCCCGCCGTAGCTCTCCTGCACCGTGTACCAGAGGACGCCGTCGTAGCCCCAGTTGTGCGTGCCGTCGAAGCCGTTGACCGGCAGCAGCTCGACGAACGCGACGCCGAGGTCGGCGAGGTGGCCGAGCCGGTCGATCGCGGCGTCGAGGGTGCCCTCGGGCGTGAACGTGCCGACGTGCATCTCGTAGACGACGCCGCCGGCCAGCGGGCGCCCGGTCCAGGCGCCGTCGCCCCACGAGTACGCGGCCGGGTCGAACCGGCGGGAGAGACCGTGCACGCCGTCGGGCTGCCGCCGCGAGCGCGGGTCCGGGCGCGGGGTGTCGTCGTCGCCGAGCAGGTAGCCGTAGTCGGCCTCGGGGGAGGCCTCGACCTCGGCGCGCCACCAGCCGTCGTCGTCGCGGCGCATGTCGTGCACCGCGCCGTCGACCTGCAGGCGCACGCGCTCGGGCACGGGCGCCCAGACGGCGAACTCGACGGGTGCGGACATGCGGGGGCCTCCAGGGGTGTGCGGGGTGACCGCACCGTCTTGCCCCCAGCAGGCCCGGTCAACCGTGACGGCGGACCGGAGCCGGTAGACCCCGGTGGTGGCCGGGGAGGCGTGCTCCCCGGCCACCGTGGAGTCACGGCAGGTGCAGGACCTGCCCGACGAAGATCCGGTTGGGGTTGCGGACCTCGTCGCGGTTGGCCGCCCACAGGGCGCGCCAGCCGCCCTCGACGCCCTCGGCCCGGGCGATCTTGCGGAGGGTCTCCCCGCGCCGGACCGTGTGGGTGTCGCCGGACGCCTCGGCAGCCGCCGGGGCGGCGGCCGGAGCCGGGGCCGGGGCGGGAGCCGGGCCGGGCCGGAGCCGGGGCGGGAGCCGGGCGGGAGCCGGGGCGGGAGCCGGGGCGCCGGCCTCGGGTGCGGACGGGTCCAGCGCCTTGCCGCAGGTCGGCCAGGCCCCGGGGCCCTGCATGTCCAGCAGCACCTCGGCCGCCGCGATCTGCTGGGCCTTGGTGGCCAGGTCCGGCCGCGCCGCGTACTGGGTGCCGCCGGCCGCGGCCCACGAGGACAGGGAGAACTGCAGGCCGCCGTAGTAGCCGTTGCCGGTGTTGATCGACCAGTTGCCGCTGGACTCGCACTGGGCGACGGCGTCCCAGTCGTTGGGGGCGGCGGCCGAGGCCGGGGCGGCGAGCACCCCGACGGAGAGGGCGGCCGCGCCGGCGGTGAGGACCGTCCGGCGGACCAGGCGGGACGCGCGCTGCTGGCGGCCGGCCGCGGGCATGGGAGAGGAGGACGTGCGCATGACGGATCTCCGATCCGCCGCCTACGAGGTGAGCTGTCGGGTTCGGAGCGATCGGTGCCCCGGCCGCACGCGTGCGGCTTCACCCCGAGACGTCTGCACCCGGCCCCCGTGTCGCGGCGGCAGACGCCGAAGTGGTTCCCCCATCCCCGTCCTGGCTGTGCTGGGAGGTACGGAGCCCGGTGGACGGGGTTCGGCGGGCCGGCTCCGGCGTCCGCCGGCTTGTCGCGCGGACGCCGGGACAACGTAACGGCCGGGTCACGAGACGTCTCCTCCAGCCCCGGGAGTCGACTCCCGCCCCACCGCCCGCGGCGGACGGTCCCGGGAGGAACGCCTGGTCACACCGCCGCGGAGGAGTGCCCCCCGCGGCGGTGTGACCTCCGTCTCACTCGCGGACGAGCAGCGCCACGGGCAGCCGGGACAGCAGGTCGCCGACGGGCAGGCCCCCGACGTCGGAGACCACCCGCGTGCCGGT
Source organism: Geodermatophilus normandii (assembly GCF_003182485.1). Lineage (NCBI taxonomy): Bacteria > Bacillati > Actinomycetota > Actinomycetes > Geodermatophilales > Geodermatophilaceae > Geodermatophilus > Geodermatophilus normandii. Next base: position 2,906,017 of record NZ_QGTX01000001.1, read on the forward strand.
GAGCAGGTCCCGCCAGGCGCCGGTGGGCAGCGCGAGCGCCGTGTCGCCCCACCCGGTCGCGGCCAGCGCGACCGGCAGGCGGGTCGCGACCGTCACCGCGCCGCCCCGGTCGAACGCGACGACCGAGCCGGCGGCGGACCCGGTGGCCTCGACCGGCGCGTACCCGGTGAACAGCTCCGGGGAGTCCCGGCGCAGCCGCAGCGCCCGCGAGACGACGAGCAGCTTCGCCGCGCCCGTCTCGTCGACGTCCGGCACCCAGCCCCCGTCGAGGCGGGCCAGCAGCGCCCGGCGCTCGTCGTAGTCGACGGGGCGGCGGTTGTCGGGGTCGACCAGCGAGCGGTCCTCGAGCTCGGTGCCCTGGTAGACGTCGGGGACGCCGGGCATCGTCAGCTGCACCAGCTTCTGCGCCAGCGCGTTGGACCGGCCGGCGGGGCCGATCCGCGCGACGAACTGCTCGATCTCGGCGTTCGTCGTCGCGTCGTCGAAGGCGGCGTCGACCATCGCGTGCAGCTCGGTCTCGAACGCCTCGTCGACGTCGGTCCACGTCGTCGACAGGCCGGCCTCGCGGGCGGCCTTCTCGGCGTAGGCGTGCGCCCGCTCGCGCGACAGCGGCCAGGCGCCCACCAGGTTCTGCCACACCAGGTGCGCCAGCGGCCGGTCGGCCAGCGGGTGGCGGGACAGCCAGCCGCGGACCAGTCCGGCCCACTCGGTCGGCACCTCGGCGAGCACGGCCAGGCGCGCCCGGGTGTCCTCGCTGCGCTTGGTGTCGTGCGTGGTGAGCGTCGTCATCGACGCCGGCTTGCGCTCCAGCCGCCGGGTCTGCGCCTCGTGGAACTCCTCGACCGTGGAGCCGAAGCGCGCCGGGTCGCCGCCGACCTCGTTGAGGACCACGAACCGCGCCCACCGGTAGTACGCGCTGTCCTCGACGCCCTTGGCCATCACCGGGCCGCTGGTCTGCTCGAAGCGGGTGGCCGCCTCGGTGCCGGCCTGCGCCAGCACCGGGTGCAGCGCGTCGACGGCGGCGACCAGGTCGGGCCGGCGGTCGCGGACCTCGGACACCGCGGTGTCGAGGTGCTCGCGGCCGTCGGGCAGGTAGCTGCGGTAGACGTCGAAGGTGGCCAGCAGCTCGGCCAGCGCCTCGGTCTGCCGCTCCCGGTCGACGCCGGGCAGGTCGCCGATCACCCGTACCAGCCGGGCGACCTCCGAGCCGAGGATCCCGTCGGTGACCTCGCGCTTGCAGTCGTGGACCAGCTGCGCGTAGTCGACCGGCCGCCCCGACAGCTCGGTGTCCAGCGCGGTGAGCGCCGCCTCGCCGGCCGGGTCGACCAGCACGTCGTCGACCTCGGCCAGCGCGTCGTAGCCGGTGGTGCCGGCGCACCGCCAGCTGCCGGGCAGGTCCTCGCCGGGCTCGAGGATCTTCTCGACGACCGTCCACCGGCCGCCGGAGGCCTCGGCCAGCCGGTCGAGGTAGCCCTTCGGGTCGGCGAGGCCGTCGGGGTGGTCGATCCGCAGCCCGTCGACGGCGCCCTGCTCCACCAGCCGCAGCACCAGCTCGTGGGTGGCGTCGAAGACCGCGGGGTCCTCCACCCGGAGCCCGGCGAGGGTGTTGATCGCGAAGAACCTCCGGTAGTTGAGGTCGGCGTCGGCGCGTCGCCAGTCGACCAGCTCGTAGTGCTGCCGGTCGTGCACCTCCTGCGGCGTCCCCTGCCCGGTGCCGGGGGCGAGGGGGAAGCGGTTGTCGTAGTACCGCAGCTCGCCGTCCACGACCTCGAGCTTCTCGACGTCGTCGGCCGACCCGAGCACCGGGATGCGGATCCGGCCGCCGCCGAAGTCCCAGTCGACGTCGAACGCCGAGGCGTGCGCGCTCTCGCGGCCGTGCTGCAGCACGTCCCACCACCAGGGCGCCTCGGTCGGGTCGGCCACGCCCATGTGGTTGGGGACCAGGTCGAGGACCAGGCCCAGGCCGTGCTGGTGCAGCGCGGCGACGAACCGGTCGAGGCCCTCCTGCCCGCCGCGCGACTCGTCGACGTGCGCGTGGTCGACGGTGTCGTAGCCGTGCGTGCTGCCCGCCGCCGAGCGCAGCAGGGGAGAGGAGTAGGCGTGGCTGACGCCGAGGTCGGCCAGGTAGCCGGCCACGGCGGCGGCGTCGTCGAGGGGGAAGTCGGCGGTCACCTGCAGCCGGTAGGTGGCCGACGGCGTCGCCCGCCGCCGCTCCCGGCTGTCGCGCGGCCCGCTCACGGGCCCGCTCACGGGGCCGCCTGCAGCACGACGGTGGCGCGGGCGGCGACCGAGAGCGTGTCGCCGGCCTTCAGCTGCACCGGCTCGACCTCGCCCATCTCCGCGGTGTCGACGACGACCGTCCAGCCCTCGGCGTACTCGCCGGTGGGCAGGGTGAAGTCGATGGGCTCGTGGTGGGCGTTGAAGGCCAGGTAGAAGCAGTCGTCGAGGACGTCCTCGCCGCGCTCGTCGGTCTCCCGGATGCCGTGGCCGTTGAGGTACACCGCCAGCGACTTGGCGAACCCGGCGTCCCAGTCCTCGTCGGCCATGACCTCGCCGGCGGGGGTGAACCAGGCGATGTCCTGGACCGGGTCGCCCTCCTCGCGGCGGACCGGCCGGCCGTGGAAGAACCGGCGACGGCGGAACGTCGGGTGCTCGGTGCGCAGCCGGGTGACCAGCTTCGTGAACTCCAGCAGGCCCTCGTCGACGGACTCCCAGTCGATCCAGGTCAGCTCGGAGTCCTGGCAGTAGCCGTTGTTGTTGCCGCCCTGGGAGCGGCCGAGCTCGTCACCGTGCAGCAGCATGGGCACGCCCTGGCTGAGCATGAGGGTGGTGATGAAGTTGCGCCGCTGCCGGGCGCGCAGCTCGAGGACCTCGGGGTCGTCGGTCTCGCCCTCGACGCCGCAGTTCCAGCTGCGGTTGTGGCTCTCGCCGTCGTTGTTGCCCTCGCCGTTGGCCTCGTTGTGCTTCTCGTTGTAGGAGACGAGGTCGTTGAGGGTGAACCCGTCGTGCGCGGTGACGAAGTTGATGCTCGCCACCGGGCGGCGCCCGGAGTGCTTGTAGAGGTCGGCCGAGCCGGTGATGCGGCTGGCGAACTCGCCGATGGTGGCGTCCTCGCCGCGCCAGAAGTCGCGGACGGTGTCGCGGTACTTGCCGTTCCACTCGGTCCACAGCGCGGGGAAGTTGCCCACCTGGTAGCCGCCGTCGCCGATGTCCCACGGCTCGGCGATCAGCTTGACCTGGCTGACGATCGGGTCCTGGTGCACCAGGTCGAAGAACGCCGACAGCCGGTCCACCTCGTGGAACTGGCGGGCCAGCGTCGAGGCCAGGTCGAAGCGGAAGCCGTCGACGTGCATCTCGGTGACCCAGTACCGCAGCGAGTCCATGATCAGCTGCAGGGCCTGCGGGGTGCGGACGTTGAGCGAGTTCCCGGTGCCCGTGGTGTCCATGTAGTACTGCTCGTCGCCCTCGACCAGCCGGTAGTACGTCCGGTTGTCGATGCCCTTGAACGACAGCGTCGGGCCCATGTGGTTGCCCTCGGCCGTGTGGTTGTAGACGACGTCGAGGATGACCTCGATGCCCGCCTCGTGCAGGGCCCGGACCATGCCCTTGAACTCCTGCACCTGCTGGCCGTCGGTCTGCTGCGCGTACTCGTTGTGCGGCGCGAAGAAGCCGATCGTGTTGTAGCCCCAGTAGTTGCGCAGGCCCTTCTGCAGCAGCGTGTCGTCCTGCACGAACTGGTGCACCGGCATGAGCTCGATCGCCGTGATCCCCAGCGACTGCAGGTGCTCGATCACGGCCGGGTGCGCGATGCCGGCGTAGGTCCCGCGCAGCTCCTCGGGGATCCGCGGGTGGGTCATCGTCAGGCCCTTGACGTGGGCCTCGTAGATGACCGTCTTGTTGTAGGGCGTCCGCGGCGGGCGGTCCACGCCCCAGTCGAAGTACGGGTTGACGACGACGGACTTCGGCATGTGCGGCGCGGAGTCGTCGTCGTTGCGCTCACCGCTGCCGAACCGGTAGCCGAAACAGGCCTCGTCCCAGTCGATCGAGCCGTCGACCGCCTTGGCGTAGGGGTCGAGCAGCAGCTTGTTGGGGTTGCAGCGCTGCCCGTTCTCCGGGTCGTAGGGGCCGTGCACGCGGAACCCGTAGCGCTGGCCGGGCTGGATGCCGGGCAGGAAGGCGTGCCACACGTACCCGTCCATCTCCGGCAGCCGGATGCGCTCCTCGTTGCCCTCGGCGTCGAACAGGCAGAGCTCCACCTTCTCGGCGACCTCGCTGAAGAGGGCGAAGTTGGTCCCGGTGCCGTCGTAGGTGGCTCCGAGCGGATAGGCGGAGCCGGGCCACACCTGGGTCATGGACGTCTTTCCTCCTGCGTGGGCGCCCTGCGGGGGTCCAGGGCGCGGTGGCCCCCCGCCACGGCCGTCGGAGGGGGGTCGGGGCACACGGTGCCCGCCGGTCCCTTGCCCGATCCCGGCGGCTCCACACCTGACGCGGCGCACATCACGGAGCGGGCGCCGGAGGCCCCCGGAGACGACGACGCCCTCCGCGGCGGGGCCGTGGAGGGCGTCGTGCGCAGGTCCGGTGCGTCCGGCGGGGCGCCGGTCGCACCTGGTACCGAGCCGCGGGGCGCCGGGGTCCGACCTCGTCCGGGCATCCCGGGTGGCACTGGTCCCCGGCGCGGCACCGCGCCTGCGAGAGGGCACGCTAGCGGGTCCCCGGCGCGCGCACGAGCACGACGCCGTGGCGACCGCAAGCCACCCGTCCCGCGTGCCCCTGGGTGCCCGCCCGTCACACGCGGCGTTCTGTCACCGGACGGTCGTACCGTCGTCCCGTGCGCGCGACCACCGACATCCGGCCCACCCAGGGGCGCTTCCGCGTCGTCAGCGAGTTCGAGCCCTCGGGTGACCAGCCCACGGCGATCAAGGCCCTCGCCGAGCGCGTGAACGCGGGGGAGACGGACTCGGTGCTCCTCGGCGCCACCGGCACCGGGAAGTCGGCCACCACCGCCTGGCTCATCGAGCAGGTGCAGCGGCCCACGCTGGTCATGGCGCCGAACAAGACGCTGGCCGCCCAGCTGGCCAACGAGTTCCGCGAGCTGCTGCCGGACAACGCCGTCGAGTACTTCGTCTCGTACTACGACTACTACCAGCCCGAGGCCTACGTCCCGCAGACCGACACCTACATCGAGAAGGACTCGTCGGTGAACGACGAGGTGGAGCGGCTGCGGCACTCGGCCACCCAGGCACTGCTCACCCGGCGCGACGTCGTCGTGGTCGCCACCGTCTCCTGCATCTACGGCCTGGGCACGCCGCAGGAGTACGTCGACCGCGCGCTGAAGATCTCGGTGGGGGAGGAGCGCGACCGGGACTCGCTGCTGCGCACCCTCGTCGAGGAGCAGTACACCCGCAACGACCTCTCCTTCACCCGCGGCACGTTCCGGGTGCGCGGGGACACGATCGAGGTCTTCCCGGTCTACGAGGAGCTCGCCGTCCGGATCGAGATGTTCGGCGACGAGGTGGAACGGCTGTACTACCTGCACCCGCTGACCGGCGAGGTCGTCCGCGAGGTCGAGGAGCTGTTCGTCTTCCCGGCCACCCACTACGTCGCCGGCCCGGAGCGGATGGAGCGGGCGATCGGCTCCATCGAGGCCGAGCTCGAGCAGCGGCTGGCCGAGCTCGAGCGGCAGGGCAAGCTGCTGGAGGCCCAGCGGCTGCGCATGCGCACCACCTACGACATCGAGATGATGCGCCAGGTCGGCTTCTGCTCCGGCATCGAGAACTACTCGCGGCACATCGACGGCCGTGCTCCCGGCTCCGCCGGCGCCTGTCTCATCGACTACTTCCCGGACGACTTCCTGCTCGTCATCGACGAGTCGCACGTGACCGTCCCGCAGATCGGCGGCATGTACGAGGGCGACATGAGCCGCAAGCGGACGCTGGTCGAGCACGGCTTCCGGCTGCCCTCGGCGATGGACAACCGACCGCTGAAGTGGGAGGAGTTCACCGACCGTATCGGCCAGACCGTCTACCTGTCGGCCACGCCGGGCCCCTACGAGCTGGGCCGGGTGCAGGGCGACGTCGTCGAGCAGGTCATCCGCCCCACCGGCCTGGTCGACCCGGAGGTCGTGGTCAAGCCGACCAAGGGCCAGATCGACGACCTGGTGCACGAGATCCGCGTCCGCATCGAGAAGGACGAGCGGATCCTGGTCACCACGCTGACCAAGAAGATGGCCGAGGACCTCACCGACTACCTGCTCGAGCTGGGCATCAAGGTCCGCTACCTGCACTCCGAGGTCGACACCCTGCGCCGGGTGGAGCTGCTGCGCGAGCTGCGGCAGGGCGAGTACGACGTGCTGGTGGGCATCAACCTGCTGCGCGAGGGCCTCGACCTGCCCGAGGTGTCGCTGGTGGCGATCCTCGACGCCGACAAGGAGGGCTTCCTCCGCTCCGGCACGTCACTGATCCAGACGATCGGGCGCGCGGCGCGCAACGTGTCGGGCGAGGTGCACATGTACGCCGACACGGTCACGCCGTCGATGGCGCACGCGATCGAGGAGACCAACCGGCGCCGCGAGAAGCAGGTCGCCTACAACCGGGAGCGCGGCATCGACCCGCAGCCGCTGCGCAAGAAGATCGTCGACATCCTCGACGGCATCTACCGCGAGGCGGAGGACTCCGAGAGCGCCGAGCTGATCGGGGGCTCCGGCCGGCAGCAGTCCCGCGGCAAGGCACCGGTGCCCGGGCTGTCGTCGAAGAAGGCCGCGGGCGCCAAGGGCAAGGCCGGCGCCATCGACGTGCAGGGCCTGCCGCGCGCCGAGCTGGCCGACCTCATCACCCAGATGAACGACCAGATGCTGGCCGCGGCGCGGGAGCTGCAGTTCGAGGTGGCCGCCCGCCTGCGCGACGAGCTCGCCGAGCTCAAGAAGGAGCTGCGGCAGCTCGACGCCGCGCACGCCTAGCAGAACCGGCCTACGAGACCAGCCGCTCACCGCCCTCGCGGGCCGGTCGGGCGGGGCCGGCTCCGCCGTCCGGCGGGTTGGCCTCGGCCCACAGTGCGTCGAGGGAGAGGCCGAGGACGTCGGCGATCGCGGCGATGGTCGGGAAGGCGGGGGTGGCCACGCGCCCGGACTCGATCTTCCGGAGCGTCTCCGGCGAGACCCCTGCCTCCAGCGCGGTGTGCAGCATCGACCTGTCCCCGCGGGCACGCCGCAGGAGGGCGCCGAGGCGCTGTCCGCGTTCGACCTCGGCGCGGGTGAGCGGCAGCCTGACCACGACCCGATAGTAATACCGGGATATCCTTACCGGGATAGGAATCGGGCACGGAGAGGATGCCGGATGATCGAGGTCTTCGACCCGACGGAGCTGCCCCGGGCCCGGCAGGCCGGTGCCCTGGTCGCCGGCATCCTGCAGACGCTGCGGAGCCGCTGCGAGGTGGGGACCAACCTGCTCGAGATCGACCGGTGGGCCCAGGCCATGATCACCGAGGCGGGTGCGCAGTCCTGCTACGTGGACTACGCGCCGTCCTTCGGCCGCGGGCCGTTCGGTCACTTCATCTGCACGTCGGTCAACGACGCCGTGCTCCACGGGCTGCCCCACGACCGCGCCCTCGCCGACGGCGACCTGCTGACGCTCGACCTCGCCGTCTCCCTGGACGGCATCGTCGCGGACTCCGCCGTCAGCTTCGTCGTGGGCGCGGCGTCCCCGGAGAGCCTCGCGCTGATCCGGGCGACCGAGCGCGCGCTGAGCGCGGGGATCGCCGCGGCCCGCCCCGGCGCCCGCCTCGGGGACGTCTCCTCCGCCATCGGCACGGTCCTCGGCGAGGCGGGGTACCGGGTCAACACCGAGTTCGGCGGTCACGGCGTCGGCTCGACCATGCACCAGGACCCGCACGTCCCGAACGCCGGGCGGCCCGGTCGCGGGTACCGGCTGCGCCCCGGCCTCCTGCTCGCCCTGGAGCCGTGGGTCATGGCCGACACCGACGAACTCGTCACGGACGCCGACGGCTGGACGCTGCGCAGCGCGACGGGCTGCCGGACCGCCCACAGCGAGCACACGATCGCCATCACCGACGACGGGGCCGAGGTCCTCACCCTGCCGGCACCGGCGCCCGCCGTGTGACACACGTCGCGGGTTCGTTACGTTCGGGGCCTCCCCGCCCCCGGACGAAGGAGTCCTGCGCGTGTCCCTCCTGCGATCCCCCGGACTGCGCCGCGGTCTCGTCGCCGCCACCCTCGCCGCCACCCTCGCCGCGCTCTCGCTGAGCACCGCGGCGCCCGCGCTCGCCGGGCCCGGCGGGAACGGCCGGTCCGCGCCGCTCGCCTCGGCGATCACCGCGGTCGCGGCCACCAGCGCGCCGATCACCGTCGGCGGCGAGGCGTGGACCCGGACGACCGGCACCGTCTCCGGCGTGGTCGACCCGCGCGAGCAGGTCGCCGGGCTGGCGGGCCTCGCACGCGACGCCCGCGGCCTGGTGCCGTGGACGAGCGAGTTCGAGCTCATCGCGCCCGCCGACCCCCGCGGCAGCGACGTCGTCCTCGTCGAGGCGGAGAACCGCGGCCGCCCCGCGGTCCTCCCGTCGCTGATGGGCTTCCCGGTCACCGGCGACACCACCCCCGACGGCGCCGTCTACCCCGCCGGCCTCGGCAACGGCTGGCTCGCCGGCCAGGACCTGTCCTACGCGCGGGTGCAGTGGGAGACCGCCATCTCCGCCGGTGTGCCCGCCTCGGCCCAGGGCGTCGGCGAGGTGATCGTGCGCGACTTCGGCCGGCTCCTGCGGGGCGCCGCACCGCGGCCGTCCGGCCCGGCGCTACCGGTCTACCGCGCCGCGGTGCTGGCCGGCATCAGCCAGAGCGCCTGGTTCGTCGACACCCTCGTCGCCGAGGGCTTCAACGTCGACGACCGCACCGGCCGGGGGGTCTTCGACGCCGCGATCGCCGTCTCCGGCGCCGGCAACTGGCTGGCGATCAACCAGCTCGCCGGCGGCGCGGCACAGCGGCCCTACGTGCTCGAGGACGGCGTCCCGCTCACCCACGACCAGATCCTCACCCGGCGGAAGAGCGACCCGCTGTTCGTCGACGTCGCCACCTACACCGACTACCACCGGCTGCGCGCCAGCGTCACCGCCGAGGCTGAGCGCCCCCGCGGCGTCGTCCGCTACGACTGGCCGGCCCCGCACGCCGGCGTCGCCGCCTACCCCGACACCGTCGTCTTCGGGGCGCTGCAGTGCAACGGCGGGGTCCCCGTCCCGCGCAACCCGATCTCCTACACCCCGTACCTGCGCACGATCGTCGCCGACGTCGTCGCGGTCGTGCGCCACCCGGGCCAGGGCGACCGGCGGCTCCTCCCGCCGTCGGCGACGTTCGCGCTGCAGCCGGCGCCGGCGGGGGACCGGGCGTCGTTCAACGACCTGCCCGGTGTCGCCCTGCAGGTCCCGCGGACCGACCCGGTCACCGCGCAGCCGCTGGGCGGGGTGCGCTTCCCCGACGCCGTCGTCCCGCTCGGCCGGCCGGTCCCGGTGGCACTGTCGCCGGTCGGCACGACGTCGATCACCGACGTCTGCGGCAACTGGGGCGGGTGGCAGCCGTTCTCCGCGGCGGAGCTCGCCCAGCGCTACGGCTCGGTCGACGGGTACCTCGCGCAGTACGCCGCCGCGGTCGACGCCCAGGTCCGCGACGGCCACCTCGACGAGAGCGAGCGGGCCGGGATGCTGGCCGCCGCCCGGACCGCCTACCTGGCCGCGCGCTAGCCGCCGCGCAGGTCCCGCACGCGAGCGAGGGGCGCCCGGGAACCCGGGCGCCCCTCGTGCGTTCCCCTCTGTGACTCCGCCGGGACCGGTCAGCCGTGCCCGCGGAACCGTGGAGGGGAGTATCCCGCTCGCGGTGGCGTCGTCAACACGGGTGGAGACACCCCGGCGCCATCGGCCGGTCGCTGAAGGCGCCGGTGGGAGAGACCTCCGGTGCTGACAGCTGCCAGTCGACCGGAGGTACTCGCATGGACGTCCCCTTCTGGGTGTGGGCGATCACCGTCGCCGCCATCATGGCCATGATCGTCTTCGACTTCGTCGGTCACGTGCGCACACCGCACGCGCCGTCGCTGCGCGAGGCGGCGACCTGGTCGGCGGTCTACGTCGCCGTCGCCGTCCTCTTCGGCATCGGCGTCTGGCTCTTCGCCGGCGGTCAGTACGGCGGGGAGTACTTCGCCGGCTACATCACCGAGAAGAGCCTGTCGGTCGACAACCTCTTCGTCTTCGTGCTGATCATGGCCAGCTTCGCGGTGCCCCGGGAGCTGCAGCAGAAGGTGCTGCTGTTCGGCATCGCCTTCGCGCTCGTCCTGCGCACCGTCTTCATCCTCCTCGGCGCCGCGGCGATCGAGAACTTCAGCTGGGTCTTCTACCTGTTCGGCGCGTTCCTCATCTACACCGCGATCGCGCAGGCCCGCGCCGGCGGCGGGGAGGACGAGGAGTTCACCGAGAACGCCTTCCTCCGGCTGACCCGCCGGATCATCCCGACGACCGACGAGTACCACGGCGACCGGATGACCACGAAGCTCGCCGGCAAGCGCTACATCACCCCGCTGGCCATCGCGCTGGTCGCCATCGGCAGCGCCGACATCCTCTTCGCCGTCGACTCGATCCCGGCCATCTTCGGGCTGACCGAGGAGACGTTCCTCGTCTTCGCCGCCAACGCGTTCTCCCTGCTGGGCCTGCGACAGCTCTTCTTCCTCATCGACGGCCTGCTCGACCGGCTGGTCTACCTGCACTACGGCCTGGCGGTGATCCTCGGCTTCATCGGGATCAAGCTGCTCATCCACGCGCTGCACGAGAACGAGCTGCCCTTCGTCAACGGCGGCGAGCACGTCACGTTCGTGCCGGAGATCCCGACCTGGCTGTCGCTGTCGGTCATCGTCGTCACCCTGTTCGTCACCACGGTGGCGAGCCTGGCCCGCAGCCGGCGCGACGCCCGCGAGGCCGCCGCAGCGGGGGACGCCGGTGCGCCGGTCGCCGGGCCGGCCGCCCACCAGCCGCTCACCGCGTCCCAGCCGGAGCACGGGGCCCCCGCCGCGACGCGCGCCGAGCGGCCCGACAGCGGCTCCCGGTGACGCGGAGGTGACCAGCGGGCGGACGCCCGGCCACTCGTGCCGGTGAGCCTGTTGCTCCCGGTGATCGTGCGGCACGATCCTCGACACGTCCGCTCCGCTGGGTGCCCGACCGGCACCCCGCGCAGCGGTGCCGGGGGAACCGCGCCGGGCGCCCGCGCCCGCGCCGTCCCCCTGGCGGCGCCGGCCCGTCCGGTGTCCAGCGCAGCGGCGACCGCCGCTGCGCCCCCGACAGTGACATGGGAGTCCAACTGATGGGTGTCAGCCTCTCCAAGGGCGGGAACGTCTCGCTGACCAAGGAGGCGCCGGGCCTAACCGCGGTGAACGTCGGCCTCGGCTGGGACGTCAACACGTTCGCCGGTGGTGACTTCGACCTCGACGCCTCGGCGATCATGCTCGACGCCGGTGGCAAGGTCACCCCCGACGACTCGGGCTTCATCTTCTTCAACAACCTGCGCAGCCCCGACGGCTCCGTCGTCCACGTCGGTGACAACCTCACCGGCCAGGGCGAGGGCGACGACGAGGTCATCCAGGTCAACCTGGCCGGCGTCCCCCCGACGGTCGACAAGATCGTGTTCCCGGTGTCGATCTACGACGCCGACAACCGCAAGCAGAACTTCGGCGCGGTGCGCAACGCGTTCATCCGCATCGTCAACCAGGCGAACGGCCAGGAGGTCGCCCGCTACGACCTCACCGAGGACGCCTCGGTCGAGACCGCCATGGTCTTCGGGGAGCTCTACCGCAACGGCGCGGACTGGAAGTTCCGCGCCGTGGGCCAGGGCTACGCCTCCGGCCTGCGCGGCATCGCCCAGGACTTCGGCGTCAACGTCGGCTGATCCCCGCCGGACCCGGACGCGCACCCGCGTCCGGGCCCGGCGCCCCCCGGCGGACGGGACGTCCCGTCCGCCGCTCCCGCCTGCCCGCACCAGCCCCCGAGAAGCCGGAGATCCCGCCATGGTCGACTACACCCGCCCGAGCTCCCCGCCCCCCGGCGGTGGCCCCGTCAGCACGAGCAAGGTGACGCTCACCAAGAGCGCGCCGTCGGTCTCGCTCACCAAGGGCCGCGGCGCCGGTGGGCAGATGCGGGTGAACCTCAACTGGGAGTCCGGTCGGCGCGGGCTGTTCTCCAAGGGGTCGGCCGTCGACCTCGACCTGGGCTGCCTGTGGGAGACCGCCGACGGCAGCAAGGGCGTCGTGCAGGCGCTGGGCAACGCCTTCGGCGCGCTCGACCGCCCGCCCTACGTGCTCCTCGACGGCGACGACCGCTCGGGGGCGAAGTCCGGCGGCGAGAACCTGCTGGTCAACCTCGACCACCTCGACCAGATCCGCCGCGTGCTGGTCTTCGCCTACATCTACGAGGGCGCGCCCAACTGGGCCGCAGCCAACGGCGTCGTCACGCTGTACCCGCAGGGGGCCGCGCCGATCGAGGTGCGCCTCGACGAGCACGCGCAGGGCGCCCGCTCCTGCGCCATCGCGCTGCTGACCAACCAGGGCGGCTCGCTGACGGTGCAGCGCGAGATCCGGTACCTGCCCGGGGTCCAGCGCGACCTCGACGGCGCCTACGGCTGGGGCCTCAACTGGACGAGCGGGCGCAAGTGACCGCCCCCGCGCTCCCCGCCTGAACGGCCGCGCAGTGGTCCACGTCCTCACCCGGGGCGGCAACGTCGGCCTCGCCCAGGCCGGCCTGACCGGCCCCGTCGTCGTCACGCTCACCTGGACGCCGGCTCCCGGCGTCGACGCCGACCTCTCGGCGTTCCTCACCACCGCCGCGGGGAAGGTCCGCAGCGACGCCGACTTCGTCTTCTACAACCAGCCCAGCGGCGCCGGCGGAGCGGTGCGCCACCTCGGCAAGACCGCCCGCGGCGGCGCGACCGTCGACCAGGTCCGCATCGACCCCGCCGCGCTGCCCGCCGACGTCGAGAAGGTCGTCATCGGCGCCTCCCTCGACGGCGCGGGCACCTTCGGCGCGCTGTCCGGGCTCGCCGTCGAGGTGGGTCCCGACGGGGGCGGGGCGGCGATCCGCTGCGAGCTCGCCGCCGGTGCCGAGACCGCGCTCGTCTTCGCCGAGGTCTACCGGCGCGGCCCGGAGTGGAAGGTGCGCGCCGTCGGGCAGGGTTTCACGAACGGCCTGGCCGGCATGGCCACCGACGTGGGCGTGAGCGTGGACGACGAGCCCGCGCCCGCCGCGCCGCCCCAGCCCCGGCCCGCGGCCCAGGCCCGGCCCGCGGCCGCGCCGGTGAGCATGGAGAAGCGCCGCCTCGTCGACCTCGAGAAGAAGCTCGCGACCTCCGCGCCGCAGATGCTCAGCCTGGTCAAGACCGCCGGTGTCAGCCTGGAGAAGCGCGGCCTGGGCGAGCACACCGCCCGCGTGGCGCTGGTCCTCGACATCTCCGGGTCGATGGCCGCGCTCTACCGCGCCGGCGCCGTGCAGCGGCTGGCCGAGCGGGTCCTCGCCCTGGGGTTGCGCTTCGACGACGACGGCGTCGTCGACGTGTTCCTCTTCGGCAAGGACGTGCACCGCCCCGAGCCCGGACTGCGCCTGGAGGGCCACCAGCAGTACATCGCCGACCTCGCGCGGCAGTACCCGCTGGAGTACGACACCCGCTACGGCGCGGCGATGGCCGCCGTCCGGCAGGCCTACTTCGGCGACAGCCGCGAGCGCGTGGAGCCCCAGCCGGCGCAGGTGCCGGTCTACGTCATGTTCCTGACCGACGGCGCCCCGAGCGACAAGGCCGTGGCGACCAGGCAGATCAGGTCGGCCTCGTTCGAGCCGGTGTTCTGGCAGTTCATGGGCATCGGCCCGGAGCGGCAGTTCAGCTACCTGCAGCGACTCGACGACCTCGAGGGCCGTTACACCGACAACGCCGACTTCTTCGCCGTCTCCCAGGACGACCTGATGGGCCGCCGGCCCATCAGCGACGACGCGCTGTTCGACCGGCTCATGACCGAGTACCCCGGCTGGCTCCGGCGGGCGCGCGCCCAGGGCCTGCTCCGGTGAGTCCCCAGCAGGAGGGAACGACCGTGCGCCACTTCTCGTACCTGACCGACGACGAGCGCGAGCGGCTGTTCGCCGTCCCGCCCGGGGAGGTCGGCCCGGCGACGTCGCGCGGCATGCTCGCCCTCGCCCTCGGCGCGACCCTCTACAGCCCCGGCACCCGCCCGGCGCTGGACGCCGACGCCGCCCGCGCGGCCACCGTCGGGGCCACCAGTGTGGTCTGGTGCCTGGAGGACGCCATCCCGCACGCGGCGGTCCCCGACGCCGAGGTCAACGTCGTCGCGGCGCTGCAGCGCATCTCCGCGCGCGCGGCCGCCGGGGAGCAGCCGGCGCTGCCGCTGCTGTTCGTCCGGGTGCGCTCCGCCGAGCAGATCCGCTCGATCGCGGTGGCCGCCGGGCCGGCGCTCGCCTGGCTCACCGGCTTCAGCCTGCCCAAGGCCACCGGCGCCACGCTCGCGCCGATGCTGGAGGCCATCGCCGAGGTGGGCTCGGCGACCGGGCAGCCGCTGTACGGCATGCCGATCCTGGAGACGGCCGACCTCGCCTGGCGGGAGACCCGCGCCGACGCGCTGGCCGACCTCGCCGCGGTGGTCGACGCACACCGGGAGTCGGTGCTGTGCCTGCGGGTGGGCGGCACCGACCTGTCGGGGCTGTTCGGCCTGCGGCGGGACCGCGACACCACGATCTGGGACGTCGCCGTCGTACGCGACTGCCTCGCCGACGTGGTCAACCGGTTCACCCGCGGCGGCGACCAGGTGGTCACCGGCGCGGTGTGGGAGCACATCCCCGGCCCCCGGCTCTTCAAGCCGCAGCTGCGCTCGACGCCGTTCAGCGACCAGCGCGAGGGCGGGCTGCGGCAGCGGATGATCGCCGGCGACCTCGACGGGCTGATCCGCGAGGTGACGCTGGACAAGGCCAACGGCCTGCTCGGCAAGACCGTCATCCACCCGGCGCACGTCTCGGTGGTCAACGCGCTGCTCACCGTCTCGCGCTCGGAGTACGACGACGCGCTCGAGATCCTCACGGCCCGCGGCCGGGGCGGCATCGCGGTGTCCACGAACGGCCGGATGAACGAGATCGGTCCGCACGCGCTGTGGGCGGAGCTGATCAGCCGCCGCGCCGCCGTCTTCGGCGTCGTCGCCGACGAGGCCGCGCTGGTCGACCTGCTCTCCACCGGGCAGCGCCGGCTGGCCGACGTCTTCGCCGGCGGGGAGGCGCAGCGCGCGTGACCGCGACCGTCTCCGGTGCCGTCGACCTCGGCGGCACCGTCTCCGGCCTGCTCGAGGTCGACGTCGCCTCGCGCGACCGGTTCGCGCAGCTGTGCGGGCTGGCGCTGCGGGACAACCCGCGCCGCGCCCACCTGGTCGTCTCGCGCGTGCTGGGCAAGCACGTGCCGGTCGCGCCGGGCGCCGTCCTCGGCGCCGGGGCCGCGGTGGGCGAGGCCGTCGCCGCGATCCTGGGCGGCATCCCCGGCGACGAGGCGCCCGGCCTGGTGATCGGCTACTGCGAGACGGCGACCGGCCTCGGGCACGCCGCCGCCGACCGGCTCGGTGCCGCCTACCTGCACACCACCCGGCGGCTGCACCCCGGCGTGCCGGTGGCCGCGGCCTTCGAGGAGGAGCACTCGCACGCCGTGGCGCACGCGCTGCAGCCGGCCGGCGCGGTGCGGCTCGACGCGCCGGGACCGCTGGTCCTGGTCGACGACGAGCTCACCAGCGGCCGCACGGCGCTCAACACCGTCGCCGAGCTGCACGCCCGCTGGCCGCGGGAGCGCTACGTCGTCGCCACGCTGCTCGACGCGCGCACCCCGGCCGCCCGGGCGGCGTTCGCCGAGCGCGCGGACGCGCTGGGCGTGCGGGTCGACGTCGCCGCGGTGCTCGCCACGGAGCTGACGCTGCCGGCCGGCGTCCTCGACCGGGCCGCGGCCGCCCGCGCCGCGCTGCCCGCCGCCGCGCCGCCGCCCTCCGGCGCGCCGGGGTCCGTGGTGGCGCACGAGGGCCTGTGGCCCGCCGGGGTCCCCACCACCGCCCGGCACGGCCTGACCCCGGCCGGGAGCGCCCGCCTCGCCGGCGCCGCCGACGCCGTCGCCGCCTCCCTCGCGCCGGCCCTGGCCGGCAGCCGCGGGGTCCTCGTACTCGGCACCGAGGAGCTCATGCACGCGCCCACCGTCGTCGGCGCGCGCCTGGCCGGGCGGCTGCCCGGTGTCCCCGTCACCACCCAGTCGACCACCCGGAGCCCCGTGCACGCCGCCGACGACCCCGGCTACGCCCTGCGCCGCAGCCTGGCCTTCCCCGCGCCCGACGACCCCGCCCGTGTCTCGCGCGTGCACAACCTCGCCGACCCCGCCGCCCTCCCGGCGACCGGCCCCTGGTCGGACCTGCGCGCCGACGACGTCGTCGTCGTGGTGGACGCCCCCGCCGCCGACGCCGCACCGATGGCCGAGGCGCTGCGGCCCTTCGCCGCCCGCGCGGTGCACCTGGTGACCGTGCCGGTCGCGGAGCCGGTCGCGTGACCGCGCTCGGTGCCCGCCTGGCCCCCGCCGTCCCCGGCCGGTTCGGCTCCTACGCGCCCGAGGAGGTGACCTGGCTGCTCACCGACCTGTCGTCGGTCGCGCTCGAGCGCGGCACCGAGGACCGCGAGGAGGCCATCCAGTCGGGCACCCACTACTCGGAGATGCTGCCGGTCGAGTACCAGCCCGACGAGGACTACCTGGCGCTGTTCACCGCCGCGCTCGAGCAGTCCGCCGGCCGGCTCGCCGACGCCGTCGCCCGCGTCGGCGAGCTGGTGTGGGACGCCGCGGCCGCGCACGGGCAGACGCCGGTCCTGGTGTCGCTGGCCCGCGCCGGGACGCCGATCGGCGTGCTGCTGCGCCGCTGGTTCCTCGCCTCGCGCGGCGTGGCCGTGCCGCACTACACCGTCTCGATCATCCGCGGCCGCGGCATCGACGAGGTGGCGCTGGCGCACGTGCTGGACCGCCACCCGGCCGCGGCGCTGCGCTTCGTCGACGGGTGGACCGGCAAGGGCGCCATCCAGCGTCAGCTCACCGAGGCCGTCGCCGCCTGGACCGCCGCGCACCCGGACGACGCCGCCCTCGACGACCGGCTCGCCGTCCTCGCCGACCCCGGCGTCTGCACCGACCTCCACGGCACCCGCGACGACTTCCTCATCCCCAGCGCCTGCCTCAACAGCACGGTGTCCGGGCTGGTGTCCCGCACGGTCCTGCGGGAGGACCTCATCGGCCCGGGCATGTTCCACGGCGCGAAGTACTACGCCGAGCTCGCCGGCGCCGACGTCTCCGCGCTGTTCGTCGACACCGTCGCCGCCGCGTTCCCCGCCGTCCCCCCTGCCGACGACGTCCCCGCCGGCGAGCGGCGCCCGACGTGGGAGGGGTGGGCGGCGGTCGAGCGGATCGCCGCGGAGTTCGGCATCGCCGACGTCAACCTGGTCAAGCCGGGGGTGGGGGAGACGACGCGGGTGCTGCTGCGCCGGGTGCCCTGGCAGGTGCTGGTGCGGCCCGACCGCGCCGAGGACCTCCGCCACGTCGCCGCGCTCGCGCGGGCCCGCGGCGTGCCGCTGGTCGAGGTCCCCGACCTGCCGTACTCCTGCGTCGGGCTCATCCGGCCGGTGGGCCGGTGACCGCGGTCCTGGCGACGACGCCGCTCGCCGCCGTCGACCTCGACCGCACCCTCATCTACTCCGCCGCCGCGGCCGGGGGCGCGGAGGGCCTGCAGGTCGTGGAGCACCTCGACGGCGCGCCGCTGTCGCACGCCACCCCCGCGTCGTGGCGGCTGCTGGCCGAGCTGGCCGGGCGGGCGCTGGTCGTGCCGGTGACCACCCGCACCGTGGCGCAGTACGAGCGGGTCCGGCTGCCCGTCGTCCCCCGATACGCGCTGTGCGCCAACGGCGGCGTGCTGCTCGCCGACGGTGTCCGCGACCCCGACTGGGACGACTGGGCGGCGGCGACCGCGGCGCAGGCCGCTCCGCTGCCGGAGCTGCTCGCGCTGCTCGAGGCCGTGGCGGGCGAGCCGTGGGTGCGCACCGTCCGTGCCGCCGAGGGGCTCTTCTGCTACCTCGTCGCGCACGCGCGGGAGGCGATCCCGGCCGGCTGGCTGGCCGACACCGGCGCAGCCGTCACCGCCGCCGGGGCCACGCTGTCGGTGCAGGGCCGCAAGGTCTACGTCGTGCCGGCCGGGCTGTCGAAGGCCGCGGGACTGCTGCGGCTGCGCCGGCAGCTGACGGGGGAGGGGCCCGCGCCGCGGCTGCTGTGCGCCGGCGACAGCCTGCTCGACGCCCCGATGCTGCTCGCCGCCGACGACGCCGTCCGCCCCGCGCACGGCGAGCTGCACGAGCAGGGCTGGACCGGCGCGCGGGTCGCGGTCACCGCCGCCAGCGGCGCGGCCGCCGGTGAGGAGATCGTGCGCTGGCTGCTCGACCGCGTCGGCTAGTCGGCCCGCGCGGTCCGCACCAGCCGGTCGAGGGCGTCCTCGATCGCCTGCGCCTCGCGCAGCACCGCGCCCCAGTCGGGACGGCGGCCCCGCGCCGCCTCCTCCAGCGGGGGCAGCCGACGGGCGAGGTCCTCGAACGTGCGGCGGAAGCGCCGCGCGCGGTCCTCGGGCAGCCCGGCCAGGAACCGCCGGGCGTCGACGACGGCGCGCTGCACCTCGGTGAGCAGCGACCCGGGGTCCGCGGCGACGGCGTCCAGCCGCTCGAGCCGGCCGGTCGCGGAGCGCACCTCCTCGTCGACCCGGCCGGCCGCCGCCCGCACGCGGGCCAGGTGCGTCGCGGCCGCGGGGACGTCGAGCACCGGCGCGTCCAGGGCCGCCTGCAGCGCGGTCAGCGCCTCGTCGGCCTCGGCCAGCGCCTCGGCCGCCCGCTGCGGAGCGCGCTCGACGTCGGCCCACGCCGACAGCGGGTACCGGCGTCGCAGCTCGCTCATCACCGGCGTCAGCCGCTCGTGCCGGGTGCCCAGCGCCTCCCGGCGGGTGCGTACCGAGGCCGCGCCCCGGCGCACCTCGGCGGCCCGCTCCGGCAGCGCCCGCGCCCGCTCGGCGGCGGCCTCCGCGGCGTGCCGGCCCCGCTCGGCCGCGTCCAGCGCGGGCCCGGCCCGGCGGGCGGCCAGCTCGCCGGCGGCGCCGGCGGCGAGGCGGTCGGCGTCGGCCAGGGCGGCGTCGAGGCCCGGGTCGGCCAGCCCCGCGGCGGCCGCCGCGTCGAGCGCGGCGCGGGCCGCGGCGGTCGTCTCCCGCGCGGCGGACACCGAGCGGGCGGCCATCGCCCGGGCCCGCGCGGCGGCCGCGAGCACCTCGCCGTACTGCTCGCGGAAGCGCACCACCTGGCCGTGCACCTCGCGCAGCGCGGTGGCCGCCGCACCCAGCGCGGTGGCCGCCGCCCGCGCGCGGCCGGGGTCGGCGTCCGCCGCCGCGTCGTGGTTGGAAAGCGCCTGCAGATAGTGTCCAATCACCGTGTCGGCGTGGGTCGAGAGATCCCGCCAGTCACGGGTCAACGAGTCGGGGGCGGAGATGCGGTGCTGAGCCCCTCTCCCGCCCACCCGCCCGCGGTCCCGTCCGCCCGGGCTGCCGCCGGCCTCCTCGGCCGCGGCCACCGCGTCCGGCAGGTCGGCCAGCGCGGCGTCCAGCTCCAGCATCGCCGCGGCGGCGGCCTCGCGCGCCGCGGTGGCCTCCCGCCGGGGCGCCTCACGGTCGCGGCGCCACCACGGGGTGCCGACCGGTCCGCTCACGGCCGCCTCCCGTCGCGGTGGCCCGCGTCCGGCGGGGCGGTCCGGCGCCTCCGCGGCCCGGCGGCCTGTGGATACCACGCCGGGGCGCCCTCCGTGGGAGCGGGCGGTCGGTGCCGCCCCGACCGCTGAGCCCGTCCCGCCCGTCGCCCGTCCGGGCCACGGCGGGAACGTCTGCCCTGCCGGATCCGTTGGACGCTCGGCCCGCCTCCCGGCCGATCCGGCTCGGTCCTCTGTGCCGTATTCGTCGCCGCCTCGTCCGTCAGGCGTCGGAAAGGAAAACCTGATGCTCCGCTACTTCGGCTTCTCCGTCGGTCTGACGGTGGCCGCGCTCGTCACCGCCGTGTTCTTCGGCGGACCGGCCGCCCTGCTGGCCGTGGCCGTCCTCGGCGTCCTCGAGGTCTGTCTCTCCTTCGACAACGCCGTGGTCAACGCCAAGGTGCTGCGCCGGATGAGCCCGCTCTGGCGGAAGCTGTTCCTCTACGTCGGCATCTTCATCGCCGTGTTCGGCATGCGGCTGCTGCTGCCGATCGTGCTGGTCTCGGTGACCGCCCAGCTGTCGATCCCCGAGGTCTGGGACCTCGCGCTGACCGACCAGGAGGCCTACGGCGAGAACGTCGAGGCCGCGGCCGAGGCCATCTACACCTTCGGCGGCATCTTCCTGCTGATGATCTTCCTGAACTTCCTCTTCGACGAGGAGCGCGAGATCCACTGGCTGTCCTGGCTGGAGAAGCCGCTGGCCAAGGCCGGCAAGCTGCCCTACCTCGCGATCGTCATCACCTTGGCCGTCATCTACGTCGGCTCGCAGATCGCCGACCCGGAGAAGTACGCCACGGTGCTCGTCTCCGGCCTGGCCGGCCTGTTCACCTACCTGCTGATCGGCGGCCTCAACGAGCTGATGGAGGCCCCGGAGACCGACGACGAGGACGACGTCACCGCGACCGGGCAGTCGACCACGGGCGGCAACGCGGCCGGGACGGCGACCAAGGCCGTGGCCGGCGCCGGTGCCGCCGCGTTCCTCTACCTCGAGGTGCTCGACGCGTCGTTCTCCTTCGACGGCGTCATCGGCGCGTTCGCCATCAGCAGCGACATCTTCATCATCGCGCTGGGCCTGGGCATCGGCGCCTTCTGGGTCCGGTCGCTGACCATCTACATGGTCGACAAGGGCACGCTCGACGAGTACCGCTACCTCGAGCACGGCGCGATGTGGGCGATCGGCTTCCTGGCCGCGATCATGATCCTGGAGCTGCGGTTCCACATCAGCGAGTACGTCACCGGCCTCACCGGCCTGCTCTTCATCGTCGCCGCGGTGATCAGCAGCGTGATCGCCACCCGGCGTGAGCGGGCGCACGAGCCCGCGCCGGTCGAGAGCGAGCGCGACGAGGTCACCGCCGGCCGCCGCTGACGAGCCGGTCCGGCCGACGGTCCGACGGCCCCGGGGCACCCGCCCGGGGCCGTCGGCGCGTCCGGGGGAGGCCGCGGCGGGGCACCTACCGCAGGCCGGGGGCGCCGGATACGGTCCGGCCGGTCCCGTCCCCTGCACCGAGAGGCATCCGTGGCACAGCTCACCGCCCAGAAACGCGTCCTGCACGCCGACCTGCACGGGGACCGCATCCGGGCCGCCAGCGGCTCGATGGTCGCCTACGAGGGCAACGTCGACTTCAAGAACTCCGGGATGGGCGGGGGCGGCGGCATGCGCGCCGCGCTCAAGCGTGCCGTCGCCGGCGAGAGCATCTCGCTCATGGACTGCACGGGGCACGGCCGGGTGTACCTCGCCAAGGAGGCGATGGACGTCCTCGTCGTCGACCTCGGCGGCG
The DNA here is from genome assembly GCF_003182485.1 of Geodermatophilus normandii. NCBI lineage: Bacteria > Bacillati > Actinomycetota > Actinomycetes > Geodermatophilales > Geodermatophilaceae > Geodermatophilus > Geodermatophilus normandii. The sequence goes on from NZ_QGTX01000001.1 coordinate 2,927,650, forward strand.
ACACGCTCACCGTGGAGAGCGAGCACATCCTCGCCCACACCGAGCACCTGCGCCTCGACGTGCAGTTCTCCGGCCTGCGCGGCGTCACCAGCGGCCAGGGGCTGGCCACCACGACGGTGACCGGCCAGGGCCAGGTGGCCATCGTGTCCGAGGGGCCGGTCATGGCCCTCGAGGTCGCGCCCGGCCAGGACCTCGTCGTCGACCCCGACGCCTACGTCGGGTCCCGCGGCCAGCTGTCGATGAACCTCGTCAGCGGCGTGTCCTGGAAGTCCCTCGTGGGCGAGGGCTCCGGCGAGCCCTTCTCCCTCCGCTTCACCGGGCACGGCCTGGTGCTCGTCCAGTCCTCGGAGCGCTGAGCGGTGTCGTTCGAGACGGTCAACAGCAAGGTCGTGCGCGCGCACGTCGGCCCGGCCAGCCCCGTGCTGGCCCGCCGCGGGGCGATGCTCGGCTACTCCGGCCAGGTCACCTTCCGCCCGGTGCACGGCCAGGGCCGCGGCATCGGCGGGATGGTCGGCGCGGCGATGTCGGGCGAGTCCAACCCGATGATGGCCACCGAGGGCACCGGCCAGGTCCTCTACGGCTACAAGGGCCTGCACGTCACCGTCCTGGAGCTCGACGGCAACGCCCCGCTCGTGTGCGAGGCCGACCGGCTGCTGGTCCACGACGCGAACCTGCAGACCAGCGTGCAGTTCCTCGGCTCCGGCGGCGTGAAGTCGGCGATCTCCGGCGCCATGACCGGGCAGGGGCTGTTCACCACCAACGTGCACGGCCGCGGCTCGGTGGCGCTGCTGTCGCACGGCGGCGCCTTCCCGTTGCAGCTCAACGGCACGCAGGTCGGCGTCGACCCGCAGGCCTACGTCGGGCACGTCGGCCAGCTCTCGGTCGACCTGGCGGCGAAGGTCGGCTTCCGCGACGTGGTCGGCCGGGGTTCCGGCGAGGCCTTCCAGTTGAAGATCAGCGGGTCCGGCACGGTGTACGTGCAGGCCAGCGAGCAGAAGTTCTGAGGACGGCGACGATGACCTACCCGCCGAACAACCCCTACGGCGGCGGCAACCCCTACGGCCAGCCGCAGCCCGGGTACGGCCAGCCCCAGCCCGGCTACGGCCAGCCCCAGCCCGGCTACGGGCAGCCGCAGCCCGGGTACGGGCAGCCGCAGCCCGGGTACGGGCAGCCCCAGCCCGGGTACGGCCAGCCGCAGCCGCCGTACGGCGGCCCCCCGCAGCCGCCGTACGGCGGCCCCCGCAGCCGTCGGCCCCGCCGGCCGGCGTGCCGACGACGCTGAACGTCCAGTCGCTGCCCGACGACGACAACGTCAACCCCTACGTCTTCTGCATCGCGCTCAACGGCGAGTGGTTCATGAGCAAGGGCGCGATGCTGGCGTACTACGGCAACGTCCAGTTCGACGCCGTCACCGAGTACTCGTCGGTGCAGGCCTGGGTGGCCGCCAAGTTCTCCAGCCCGGTCTACGTCCAGGACTGGGTGGTCGCCCGGGGGCACGGCAAGGTGCTCATCGGCGACCGCGGCTTCGACCTCAACGCCTACGACCTCGACGACGGCAACCTGACGATCAAGGCGAACAACCTCTGCGCGTTCTCCCCGGCGCTGGAGCTCAAGCAGTCGATCGTGCCCGGGTTCGTCACGCTCATCGGCACGGGCAAGTTCATCGCCTCGTCCAACGGGCCGGTGATCTTCGTCGAGCCGCCGTTCCGTGCCGACCCGGACGCGCTGCTCGGCTGGGCCGACTGCCCCTCGCCGTCGGTGCACCACGACGCGCAGTGGATGACGCAGAGCATGCTCGGCGCCCTCTCCGGGGCGCTGGGCCGCGCCTCGGGCGAGGAGCGGCAGTACGACTTCACCGGGACGGGCACGATCCTGCTGCAGTCCTCCGAGGTGGCCCGCGAGGACCCGGCGGTGCTGCGGCTGGTGGAGTCGCAGACCCAGCTGCTCACCAACGCCCAGGCCGGCAGCCTCGGCCAGCGGCTGGTCGCCCGCGCCCAGCAGCAGTCCTGACCGTCGCCCGGCCGGGCCCGTCACGGGACCCGGCCGGGTGACGACTGCACTACGCTGGGTATCTCATGCGGCCCGCCGACCTCGCCCTGCTCCGGACCCCCGGGGTGCCGGCGGTCTCGCCGGACGGGCGCATGGCGGTGGTCGCCGTCGGCCGGCCCGACCTCGACGCCGACTGCTACCGCGGGCAGCTGTGGGCCGTGCCCACCGACGGCTCGGCGCCGGCCCGCCCGCTGACCTCCGGCGCCCGCGACTCCGCCCCGGCCTTCTCCCCGGACGGCCGCTGGCTGGCCTACCTGTCGGCCGCCGACGGCGGGCACCCGCAGCTGCACGTGCTGCCCACCGCGGGCGGGGCGCCCCGCCGGCTCACCGACGCCCCGCTGGGGGCCGGCGCTCCGGTGTGGTCACCGGACTCCCGCCGGCTGGCCTTCGTGGCCCGCGTCCCGGAGGCCGGCCGCTACGGCACGGCCGAGGGGGTGCCGCCGGAGGCCGAGCCGCCGCGGCTGGTCACCCGGCTGCGGCACCGCGTCGACGACGTCGGGTACACCGCCGACCGGCCCAGCTGCGTGTTCGTCCTCGACCTGCCCGCCGACCCGTTCGACGACACCGCCGAGCTCCCGCAGGCGCGCCAGGTGACCGACGGCCGTGGCGAGGACACCGACGTCGCCTGGTCGCCCGACGGCCGGACGCTGGCCTTCGTCTCCGCCCGGCACGCCCGTGCCGACCGCGACCTGGTGCGCGACGTCTGGCTGGTGCCGGTGACCGGGGGCGAGCCGCGGCGGGTCACCCGCGGCCGCGGCGAGTGCCGGCTGCCGGCGTTCGACCCGGCCGGTGCGGCCCTCTACGTCACGGCCCGTCCCGACCTCGGCCCCGACGGCCTCGACGTCGCCGCGCGGGGCCTGACCCTGTGCCGGGTGCCGGTCGCCGGCGGCCCGCTGCAGCCGGTGCTCGACCCGCGGGAGCACCACCGCGGCGACGACACCCCGGCGACGGTGCTGGCCGGGGGAGCGGCGCTGGTCGGCGTCGAGCGGCGCGGGTCGGTGGCGCTGCTGCGGGTGCCCCTCGACGGCGGCACGCCCGAGACGCTGGTCGACGGGCCGTTCACGGTGCGCGGGTTCGGCACCGGCGGCGGGGTCGTCGTCGCCACCGTCGCGCACGACCGGTCGGCGGGGGAGCTGGTGGCCCTGACGCCCGGGCGGCGGCGGCTGCTCACCGGCTTCGGGTCCGCGCTCGGGGCCACCGGACGGCTGCACCGCAGCACCGAGCGCACCGCCGTCGCGCCCGACGGCACGCGGGTGCACGGCTGGGTCACCGTGCCCGAGGGCCCCGGCCCCCACCCGGTGCTGCTGACCGTGCACGGCGGGCCGTTCACCCAGTACGGCTGGTCGCTGCTCGACGAGACGCAGGTGTACGTGTCGGCCGGCTACGCCGTGGTGCAGTGCAACCCGCGCGGGTCGTCGGGCTACGGGGAGGAGCACGCCCGCGCCGTCGTCGGTGCGTGGGGCGAGCGGGACGCCGACGACGTCCTGGCCTTCCTCGACGCCGCGCTCGCCGACCCCGCGCTCGACGCCGACCGGGTGGGCGTCCACGGCGGCTCCTACGGCGGCTTCCTCACCGCGCTGCTGCTCACCCGCACCGACCGCTTCGCCGCCGCCGTCGTGGAACGGGCGGTGACCGACCCGGTCTCCTTCGCGGGCTCCAGCGACATCGGCTGGTGGTACGCCGCCGCCTACATGGGGCCCGACCCGGTGAGCCCCCTGGCGGAGGCGGCGAGGATCCGGACGCCCACCCTCGTCGTGCACTCCGAGCAGGACGAGCGCTGCCCGGTCGAGCAGGGCCGCCGGCTGTTCGTGGCGCTGCAGCAGCGCGGCGTGCCCAGTGCGCTGCTGCTCTTCCCGGGTGAGGGCCACGAGCTGTCCCGTTCCGGCCGCCCCCGGCACCGGCTGGCCCGCTTCGAGCACCTGCTCGCGTGGTGGGACCGCTGGCTGCCCGTCGAGGTTCAGGCGAGCCGCAGCCGCGCGCCCTCGGCGGACACCACGAGCCGCCCGTCCATCCGCGTGCAGGGGAAGACCGCCACGTGGCCGGAGCCGGGCACCGGCAGCCCGCCGTCGATCTCGTAGCGGGAGTTGGTCACCTTGCGGCGGGTGGCGGCCGGGTCGTCGGGGCCCGCGGGCGGCGCGTCGGGCCGCAGCAGGACGACGACCTCGGTGCAGCCCGCGGGCCAGGTCCAGCGCAGCCGGTCGCCGGCGAGGGCCAGGCCGGTGACCGGCGGCAGGGCCGCGGCCCCGGGAGGTGCCGCCGTGGGGGGTGCGGCCGCGGGGGAGGCGACCTCCGGGGAGGCGACGCCCAGCCGGGAGGCGACCACGACGTAGCCGGCGACCGGGCCGTGGCCGCCGTCCTCCAGCGCCGTGGTGGCGGTCGACCCGATCACCTGGCGGGTGCCGTCGGGCCGCACGCGCAGCACCCGGTACTCGACCGGGCCGGGGGAGGCCGACGCCGTCCAGCGCACCTCGCGGGCGCCGCCGGGAGCCGGGGCGACGACGACGCCGGTGGCCGGCGCGACGCCCAGCGCGGCGAGCTGCGCCTGCGCGGCGGGGTGGTCGGCGACCGCGCGGAGGGCGGCGAGCAGCGCGACCTCGCGCTCGCGTCCGGACGCCGGCGCCGCGACCACGGCGGCGTCGGCAGCGGCCAGCGCGGCACGGGAGGCGGCGAGGAGCTCCGCGGCGTCCTCGCCGGCCGGGCCGGGCACGTCCGCGGCCTCGGCGGCCAGCCGCTCGAGCGTGGCGGCGGCCGCGGCGTGCCGGCGCGCGGCCAGCAGCGGCGCGACCGTCCGCCACGACCCCTCCGCGCGGGCGGCGGCCTCGGCGGCCTCGTCCTGGACGGCGCGGATCGGCGGGTGCACGCCCCCGGCCGCGGCCAGCGCGGCGGCCGCGTGCCGGGCGGCGGCGCGCGGCCGCCCGGCACGCATCGCGGCGCGGGCGGCGGACACCTCGGCGGACCAGTCGGGCGTCCCGCCCGGGCGCACGGCGGGCGGGGGAGGGGACGGCGCGACCGGGGAGCCGGCCTCGCCGGCCAGCGCGGCGACCACGGCGGAGGCCCGCTGCGGGTCCAGACCGGCCGCCATCGCCTCCTGCACGAGGACGTCCGCGTCGGCGGGGGTGAGCCGGTCCTCGACGAGCACGGCGGCGGCGACCCGCGGGCGCAGGGCCTCGCGGACGTCGTCGGCCAGCGCGTCGAGGTACGCGCCCGGGTCGCCGTCGACCAGGAGCGCGCCGACGGCGGCCAGCAGGTCGTCGACCAGGGCCCGCCGCCGGTCGGGTCGGCGCTGGCGGTTGAGGACCAGCAGCGCGTCGCGGCGGCGTCGCACGGTGTCGCGGTCCGCCGTCGGTGGGAGCTCGAGGAACGCGTGCAGGCTCGGCACGCGGGCGCCCTCGATCCGGCCGAGCTCCTCCAGGCCGCCGCGGACCTGCCGCAGGACGGCGTCGCCGGTGCCCGGTCCGGAGCCGAGCTGCCGGTGCCGCCGGAGGCGCTCGGCGAAGGCGGCGTCGTCGATGCCCGCGGCGGCGGCCAGCCCGCGCAGGCCCTCGACCTTGTCGGCCGGCACCCCGCCGAAGCGCTCGGCCAGCCGCTCCAGGGCGGCGTCGAGCTCGGCGTACCGGGCGGCCTCCCGCCGGCTGCGCTCGGCACGGGTCTGCTCGGCCAGCCGGGCGCGGCCGTCGGCGGTGCGCAGCTGGGCGGCCAGCGCGTCGTGCGTCTGCAGCAGCGCCGTCACCAGCCCCCGGTACTTGGGGTGGTCGCGCTGCTTCTGCCAGAAGCCCCACACGTCGTCGACCCGGCGGGCCACCTCGTCGTCGGGGAGGGGCACGTCCAGCGGGAGGTCGTAGACCTCGAAGGGATCGGAGGCGTCGGGGCCGCCGCGGGCCTCGATCGCGGCGAGGACCCGCTTGCGGTAGGCGTTGCCGTCGAAGGGAGGCAGCACGGGAGGCAGCACGCGCTCAGTCCTGCCGGCGGCGGATCCGGCCCACCTGTGCGCGCTCGCGGGCGACGTCGGCCTGGCTGAGCGCCGCTCCGGTCTCGACGCGCACGGTGAGCGGCCGGTCGGCGAGCCCCTCGTGCAGCGCGGTGAGCTCGAGGATGCCGTCGAAGCCCATGCGCAGCACGACCTGGATCTCGGTGCCGGCCGGGTGACCGGGCGGGATGTCCTCGATGGAGGCCTCGGCGAGCAGCTTGGCGTCCTCGGGCCGGGTGGACTCCGTGCCGCCGCCCTGCTCGACGACGCGGATGGTCACCCGCCGCTGGTCGTCGTGCACGGTGCCGAAGGAGCGGCGCACGGCCACCGGCAGCCGGTCGTTGCGGTGCACGAGGAAGACCGTCGCCGGCTCGCCGAACCGGTCGAGCGCCAGGACGCCGAAGCCGCGGGAGACGGTGTTGAGGACCTCGATCTCCACCGTCCGCCGCACCTGCGCGGCCGAGAGCCCGAAGGCGTCGCCCAGGCGGGCGCAGGCGGCGTTGACGTCGGCGGGGGCGGCGTACTCCAGCGGCATGCCGGAGCGCAGCTGTCCGCGGGTGACCAGGTCGGCGGTGAGCAGGCGCTCCAGCTGCTTCTTGCGCCCGTACACCGCGGCGCCCTTGGCGACGGCGAGGTCGGGGTCGTGCACCTCGGCGCGCACGCCCAGCTCGGCGGTGAGCCGCTGCGCGACGGCGGGCATCCGGGTCGAGCCGCCGACCAGCAGCACCCGGTCGATGCGGTCGACGCCGCGGGCGCGGGCCGCGGCCACCGCCGCGCGGGTCAGCGCCATCGTGCGGTCGACCAGGCCCGCGGTGAGCCGCTCGAACTCCGCGCGGGTCACCGGCACGTCGACCCGGCGGCCGTCGTGCTCGACCGGCACGACGACGGAGTCGCGGACGCTCAGCTCGCGCTTGGCCCGCTCGGCGGCGAGCACCAGGGCCTGGCCGCCGGCGCCGTCGTCGAGGGGGTCCTCGGCGTCGGGGTGCGCGGCGAGGAAGGCGCGGGAGAGGTGGACGGCGAGCCTCTCGTCCCAGTCGGCGCCGCCGAGCTCGTGGTCGCCGTCGGTGGCGACCACGGCCAGCCGCCGGTCGGCCAGCTCCACGACCGCGACGTCGACGGTGCCGCCGCCGAGGTCGTAGACGAGCGCGACCTCCTCGAGGTGGTCCGACGGGCCGCCGCCGTCGAGGCGGGCGAAGCCGTAGGACAGCGCGGCCGCCGTCGGCTCGTTGATGACGTCGAGGACGGTCAGGCCGGCGTACTCGCCGGCCAGCCGGGTGGCCCGCCGCTCCTCGTCGCCGAAGTAGGCGGGCACGGTGATGACGACGTCGCGCACCGGGCCGGCGGTGGAGAAGGAGGTCTCGCTGACCAGCGCGCTGAGGACCAGGCTGCTCACCGCTGGCGCCGACCAGGACCGGCCGTGGCTGACGAACCGCCAGGTGCTGTCGCCCATGCGCCGCTTGACCAGCGTGCAGACGTCGTCGGGCCGGGCGCGGGCCAGGACGCGGGCGCGCTCGCCGGTGACGTAGTCGTCGGGGCCGACGAAGAGCACCACGCTGGGCAGCGTGGGCGCGCCGTCGAGGAGGGGGACGACGCGGGCGGTGCCGTCGTCGTCGACCTGCGCCAGGCAGCTGTAGGTGGTGCCGAGGTCGATCCCGTGGACGGTGGGGGAGGGCGAGGGGGCACCGGCCGGCATGGGCCGGAGGGTAGCGGCGCCCCCTAGTCTCGGGGTGACGTGTCCGCCGCTCAGAGCGCAGGTCCGCCCCCGCGGGGAACCTGCCGGGAGGCCCTCCTTGGTCGACTACACGAAGCGCCAGAAGTCCCCGCCGCCGCAGCCGGAGACCCCACCGGCGCCGCCGCAGCCGCCGCCGCACCAGCCCCCGCCGCCACACCAGGGGCCGCCGCACCAGCCGCCCCCGACGCAGCCGTACGGGCAGCCCCCGTACCCGCCGCCGTACCCGCCGCCGGGCCAGCCGTACGGACAGCCTCCGTACCCGCCGCCGGGCCAGCCGTACGGGCAGCCTCCGTACCCGCCGCCGGGCCAGCCGTACGGCCAGCCGCCCCCGCCGCCGCAGCAGGACCCGTACGGGCAGCAGCAGTACGGGCAGCAGCAGTACGGGCAGCAGCCGCCGGCCCAGCCGGGCGGCGCGAACACGGGCAAGGTGTCGCTGACGAAGGCGGCGCCGTCGGTCTCGCTGACCAAGACGGCCGGCACCTCCGGCGTCCTGCGGGTCAACCTCAACTGGAACTCGAGGCCCGGCGGGGGCGGGGGCGGTGGCTTCCTCAAGCGGCTCGCCTCGGCCGCCGGCTCCGGGGCGATCGACCTGGACCTGGGCTGCCTCTACGAGTACGCCGACGGGTCCAAGGGCGTCATCCAGGCCCTGGGCAACGCCTTCCGCGGGCAGCACACCCTGGGCAACGGCCAGTCGATCGTCTGGCTGGACGGGGACGACCGGTCCGGTTCCAACAGCGGTGGCGAGAACCTGATGGTCGACCTGCAGCACACCGCGCTGATCCGCCGGGTCCTCGTGTTCGCGCTCATCTACGAGGGCGTGCCGAACTGGGGTCAGGCCGACGCCGTCGTCACGATGTTCCCGGCGAACGGGCCGCAGATCGAGGTGCGCCTCGACGAGCACGACCCCCGCGCCCGGATCTGCGCGATCGCGATGATCGAGAACCAGGGCGGCCAGCTCGTCGTCAACCGCGAGGTGCGCTACGTGCACGGCGGGCAGGACGTCCTGGACCGCCAGTACGGCTGGGGCATGGACTGGACGCCCGGCCGCAAGTGAGCCGCTGAGCCGGCGCGCCCGGGGCTCACCAGCCCCGGGCGCGCCACTCCGGCAGCGACGGGCGCTCGGCCCCCAGCGTCGTGTCCCTGCCGTGCCCCGGGTACACCCACGTCTCGTCGGGGAGGACGGCGAACAGCCGCTGCTCGACGTCGCCGAGGAGGCTGGCGAACCGCTCCGGGTCCTGCTGGGTGTTGCCCACGCCGCCGGGGAAGAGGCTGTCGCCGGTGAAGACGTGGGTGCCGGAGTCGCCCTCCCCGCGCCACACCAGCGCGATGCTGCCCGGCGTGTGCCCGCGCAGGTGCACCACCTCGAGCGCCTGCTCGCCGACGGCGACCGTGTCGCCGTGCGCCACGGTCCGGTCCACCGGGACGGGCAGGTCGCCGGCGTCGGCGGCGTGCGCCACCGTCCGCGCCCCGGTCGCCGCGACGACGTCGGGCAGCGCGCGGTGGTGGTCCCAGTGCCCGTGCGTGGTGACGACGGTGCGCAGGTCGGCGTCGCCGATCAGGGTCCGCAGGGTCCCGGGCTCCGCGGCGGCGTCGACGAGCAGCGCCTGCCCGGTGGCGGTGCAGCGCAGCAGGTAGGCGTTGTTGGCCATCTCGCTGACCGCGACCTTGCTGATGGTCAGGCCGGGCAGCTCCCGCACGTCGGCCGGGCCGCCCACCTCGACGTCGCCGGTGTAGCTCATCGGGCCTCCGTTCGAGAAGTGTCGGCGACCGCGGATACGGTCGCCCCATGGACGCTAGCGGAGCTCCGGGCGGCGCCCGGCTCGTCGGCCTGCCCGCCTCCGTCATCGCCGCGGGCGTGCGCTCCGGGCAGCTGTCCGCCGTCGACGTGGTGCGCGCCCACCTCGTCCACCTCGCCGACGCCGAGCCCCGGATCGGCGCGTTCCGCGTGGTCCGCGCGGAGGCGGCGCTCGCCGAGGCGGTCGCGGTCGACGCCCACCCGCGCCGGGGCACGCTGCCCCTGGCCGGCGTCCCGGTCGCGGTGAAGGACAACGTCGCGGTGGCCGGCGAGGTGGCCACCGACGGCTGCGCCGCCACCTCCGCCGGCCCGGCCGCCGCCGACCACGAGGTCGTCGCCCGGCTGCGCGCCGCGGGCGCCGTCGTCGTCGGGATCACCCGCGTCCCCGAGCTGTGCCTCTACGCCGCCACCGACGGCCCGGGCACGGTCACCCGCAACCCGTGGGACACCGCCCGCTCGCCGGCCGGCAGCTCCGGGGCGCCGCCGCCGCGGTCGCCGCGGGCGTCGTCCCGCTGGCGCACGGCAACGACGGCATGGGCTCGCTGCGGCTGCCCGCCGCGGCGTGCGGCCTGGTGACGCTCAAGCCCGGCCGTGGCGTGCTGCCCGGCGGGATCGGCGCCGACGACTGGTCGGGCATGGCCGTCAACGGGGTCCTCGCCACCACGGTCGACGACGTCGCGCTGGGCACGGCCGTCCTGGCGGGGGAGACCTCGGCGCTCGACTGGACGGGGCCGTCCGACCCGGGCCGGCCGCTGCGGATCGCCGTCGCGCGGCGCTCCCCGGTGCCCGGCGCACGCCCCGACGGGCCCGCGCGGGCGGCGGTCGAGCGGACGGCCCGGCTGCTGCGCGGCGCCGGCCACGTCGTCGTCGAGAAGGACCCGGTGATCCCGCCCGGGGCCGCGCTGGGCGGCATCGCCCGCTGGCTGGCCGGCGCAGAGGACGACGCCGCCTTCCTCGGCCTCGACCGCGCGGCCCTGCAGCCGCGCAGCCGCACGCACGCCCGGCTGGGCCGGCTGGTGCGGCGGGCCGGGCTGGTGCGGCCGCGGACGGCCGAGCGGTTCCGCGAGCGGACGGCGGCGTTCTTCGCCGACGACGACCTCGACGTGCTGCTGACGCCGATCACCAACGGCCCGCCGCTGCCGGCGCGGCCCTGGCACGAGCGCGGGTTCCTGGCCAACGTCACGGCCAACTCCCGCTGGGCGCCGTGGGCCGCGCCGTGGAACCTGGCCGGTGTCCCGGCGGTCGTGCTGCCTGCGGGGACGCGCCCCGAGGGGCACCCGCTGGCGGTCCAGCTCGTGGGCCCCCCGGGCAGCGAGACGCGACTACTCTGGCTGGCCGGAGAGCTGGAACGCCGCGCGCCCTGGCGCCGTCACGCGCCGGTCTTCGACCCCGCCGGAGTGCCGTCCCCGGCTCCCGTCTGAGCACCCGCACCAGGCGGCAACGTCGTCGTCGTCACGGATTGCGCGCGGGCCGTGACGGCGTTGCCCGTATCGACATCTCGACACCACCACCGTGGGCCCCGGCACGACCGGCCGGCCCGGCTGACCGACAGGGATCACATTGGACCGTCTCGTCGTCCGCGGCGCCCGTGAGCACAACCTCAAGGACGTCCACATCGACCTGCCCCGCGACGCCCTGATCGTCTTCACGGGACTGTCGGGCTCGGGCAAGTCGAGCCTGGCGTTCGACACGATCTTCGCCGAGGGCCAGCGGCGCTACGTCGAGTCGCTGTCGGCCTACGCCCGGCAGTTCCTCGGGCAGATGGACAAGCCCGACGTCGACTTCATCGAGGGCCTGTCGCCCGCGGTGTCGATCGACCAGAAGTCGACCAACCGCAACCCGCGCTCGACCGTCGGCACGATCACCGAGGTCTACGACTACCTCCGGCTGCTCTACGCCCGCGCGGGTCAGCCGCACTGCCCCAACTGCGGCAAGCCGATCTCCCGGCAGACGCCGCAGCAGATCGTCGACCAGGTGCTGACGATGGAGGAGGGCACCCGGTTCCAGGTGCTCGCCCCGGTCGTGCGGGCGCGCAAGGGCGAGTACGTCGACCTGTTCAGCTCGCTGCAGACCCAGGGCTTCTCGCGCGTCCGGGTCGACGGCACGGTGCACCCGCTCACCGAGCCGCCGAAGCTCAAGAAGCAGGAGAAGCACACGATCGAGGTCATCGTCGACCGGCTGACGGTGAAGGAGAGCGCCAAGCGCCGCCTCACCGACTCCGTCGAGACGGCGCTCGGCCTCGCCGGCGGCCTCGTCGTCCTCGACTTCGTCGACCTGCCCGAGGACGACCCCGAGCGCGAGCGGACCTTCTCCGAGCACCTCGCCTGCGTCGACGACGGCCTGTCGTTCGAGGCGCTCGAGCCGCGCAGCTTCTCGTTCAACTCGCCGTTCGGCGCGTGCCCCGAGTGCACCGGCATCGGCACCCGCAAGGAGGTCGACCCCGACCTCGTCGTGCCCGACCCGGAAAAGAGCCTGGCCGACGGCGCGATCGCCCCGTGGGCCGGCTCGATGAGCAACGAGTACTTCCAGCGGCTGCTCTCCGGCCTGGCCGACCAGCTCGGCTTCTCCATGGACACCGCGTGGGAGAAGCTCCCGGCGAAGGTGCAGAAGGCCGTGCTGCACGGCTCGCCCGACCAGGTGCACGTCCGCTACAAGAACCGCTACGGCCGCGAGCGCAGCTACTACGCCGCCTTCGAGGGCGTGCTGCCCTTCCTCGAGCGCCGCCACGAGGACACCGACAGCGACTACATGCGGGACAAGTACGAGGGCTACATGCGTGACGTGCCCTGTCCCGTCTGCCACGGCACCCGGCTCAAGCCGGAGATCCTCGCGGTCAAGCTCAACAGCCGCTCGATCGCCGAGGTCACCGGCCTGTCGATCGGCGAGGCCGCCGACTGGCTGGGGTCGCTGGAGCTGGGCGACCGCGAGCGGGCGATCGCGGACCGGGTGCTCAAGGAGATCCAGGCCCGGCTGTCCTTCCTGGTCGACGTCGGCCTGGACTACCTGTCCCTCGACCGCCCGGCGGCGACGCTGGCCGGTGGCGAGGCGCAGCGCATCCGGCTGGCCACGCAGATCGGCTCCGGGCTGGTGGGCGTCCTGTACGTCCTCGACGAGCCCTCGATCGGGCTCCACCAGCGGGACAACACCCGGCTGATCGAGACGCTGGTCCGGCTGCGCGACATGGGCAACACGCTCATCGTCGTCGAGCACGACGAGGACACGATCAAGACCGCCGACTGGGTGGTCGACATCGGCCCCGGCGCCGGCGAGCACGGCGGCGAGGTGATCGTCAGCGGCACGGTCGAGGACCTGCTGGCCAGCGAGCGGTCGCTGACCGGGCAGTACCTGTCCGGCCGGATGGAGATCACCGTACCGAAGGTGCGGCGGCAGCCGCAGCCGGGCCGCGAGCTGGTGGTCAAGGGCGCTCGTGAGCACAACCTCAAGGGCGTCGACGTGACCTTCCCGCTGGGTCTGCTCGTCGGCGTCACCGGGGTCTCCGGGTCCGGCAAGTCCAGCCTGGTCAACGACATCCTCTACACGGTGCTGGCCAACCAGCTGAACCGTGCGCGGATGGTCCCGGGCCGGCACCGGACGGTCACCGGGCTCGAGCACCTGGACAAGGTCGTGCACGTCGACCAGTCGCCTATCGGGCGGACGCCGCGGTCCAACCCGGCCACCTACACCGGCGTGTGGGACCAGGTCCGCAAGCTGTTCGCGCAGACGTCGGAGGCGAAGATCCGCGGCTACCAGCCGGGGCGGTTCTCCTTCAACGTCAAGGGCGGCCGCTGCGAGGCGTGCTCCGGCGACGGCACGCTGAAGATCGAGATGAACTTCCTGCCGGACGTCTACGTCCCGTGCGAGGTGTGCAAGGGCGCCCGGTTCAACCGGGAGACGCTCGAGGTGCACTACAAGGGCAAGACGGTGGCCCAGGTCCTCGACATGCCGATCGAGGAGGCCGCGGACTTCTTCGCCGCGATCCCCGGGATCGCCCGGTACCTGCGCACGCTGACCGACGTCGGCCTGGGCTACGTGCGGCTGGGCCAGCCGGCGACGACGCTGTCGGGCGGTGAGGCGCAGCGGGTGAAGCTGGCCAGTGAGCTGCAGAAGCGGTCCAACGGCCGCAGCGTGTACGTCCTCGACGAGCCGACCACCGGCCTGCACTTCGAGGACATCCGCAAGCTGCTGCTCGTGCTGCAGGGGCTGGTCGACAAGGGCAACTCGGTGATCGTCATCGAGCACAACCTCGACGTCATCAAGAGCGCCGACTGGCTTATCGACATGGGTCCCGAGGGCGGGTTCCGGGGCGGCACGGTCGTCGCCGAGGGGCCGCCGGAGTTCGTCGCGTCGGTCCCGGAGTCGCACACCGGCCGGTACCTGGTTCCACTGCTCGACCCGAAGGCGATCGAGGCGGCGGCTGCAGAGCCGAAGAAGCGGGCGACGCGCAAGCGCGCCAGCTGACCGGAGCGGAACGGGTGCGCGTCGGCGAGGCGGTGCCGGCCGACGCGCACCCGGAGCTCTCCGACCGGGACGGCGCCGCCTGGCTGCCGATCGGCCGCGCCGCCGCTGCGGGACGGTGGGCGGAGCTGATGCCCGGTCGCGGTGCCGAGGGTGCCCGGTGCGAGCACGGCCCATGCGGGCCGCCACCCAGCCACCCTGCGAGGTGCCGAGGACGAGGGCCTCGCGGATGCCGAGCGGCTCGAGGACCTGCAGGTCCGCGACGGCCGAGTCCCAGTAGGTGAACCGCCCGTACCCGGCGCGGGTCTCGCCGTGCCCGTAGGGCTCGAGGGCCAGCAGGTTGGCGGTGGCGGCGAGGTCCTCGTCGGCGAACTGCGGCCGGTGGAGGTCGGCGGACGTGCTGAAGGAGTCGACCATGACCAGGGTGGGGAGCGCGGCGTCGTAGGGCCTGCCGAAGCGGTAGCCGATGGTCGAGGTGCCGAGGTGGGGCACCGTGGTCGTCTCTGTCTCGCCCATGGTCGCTCCGGGTCCGCTGCCGGCCGGGTACGCCGTGGCGGTGCGCCCGCGATCGTGGCCGTGCGCCCGGACCGATCGACGTCCCCGGGTCCCGGGCCGGTGGAGGAACGGCACGGCTGGTTGGCGGATGGTGAGGCGGGGCACACTGGGGGGCGTGATTACTGACCGAACAGTCAGCGCGGTCGGCACCCTGCTCCTCTCCGGCCGGCCGCGCTCCCGCTGGCCCCGTCGCATGCACCCCGACGCCGTCGCCGACGCCCTGCACGCCGTCGAGGCGCACCGCAGCGCCGACGAGCTGACGGGCGAGCCCGAGGTGGCGCTGTGCGGCGTCATCGTCGCCGTCCTCGACGAGCCGTGGCCGGAGACGGACACGGGCGGCGAGTGCCCGAGGTGCCGCGCCCTCACGGGGTGAAGCGGTGGCCATCCCCGGCTCGGTGCGCAGGTACCGCGGGTGCGCCGGGTCCGGCTCGAGCTCTGCGGCGCAGCTGGTCGAGGTGGACACGCAGGTGGTGGGTCTCGCGCTCGGAGGCCGGCCCCACGCCGACTGCGGCAGCTGCCGCTGGCCGACCAGCCGGCCGGGGGAGCGCGCCAGCTCGGCGAGCAGCGCCCACTTGGGTGGCACCAGCCGCACGGGGACGCCGTCGACGGTGACCTGGCGGGCGGCGAGGTCCACGGTGGAGGAGCCGGTCACGACCACCGGCTCGCCGGTCCGCCCGGCTTCCGGCGCAGCAGCGCCCGCAGCTCGCCCATGTCGAACGGCTCGGTCGCGTGGTCGTCGGCGCCGGCTCCGAGCGCGCCGACCTCGTCCGAGCTGTCGGTGCGCGCCGTGAGCACGGCGTCCATGATCACCCCTGATCGGGGCGGGGCGGCGGCCCGTCGCGCCAGGATCGCGTCACGACCCTGCGATGCTCCCGTCGTGAGCCGGGCCAGCGAGGACTCCAACCGGCGCATGCTGCGGGCCCGCGACGAGATGGACCGCTCCTACGCCGAGCCGCTCGACGTGCCGGCGCTGGCGCGCGTCGCGCACGTGTCCGAGGCCCACTTCATCCGCACCTTCCGGGCCACCTTCGGCGAGACGCCGCACCGTTACCTGCAGCGCCGCCGCGTCGAGCGGGCGATGTTCCTGCTGCGCAGCACCGACCGCACGGTCACCGACGTGTGCATGGCCGTCGGCTTCTCCAGCCTCGGCACGTTCAGCCGCGTGTTCGCCGACGTCGTGGGGGAGCCGCCGAGCGTCTACCGGAGGCGCGGCCCGCTCGCGCCCGTGCCCAGCTGCTTCGGCATGCGCTGGCTGCGCCCCAGCGAGAAGACAGCAGTTCCGGAGAAGCCCGGCGACGACGCCGCCTCCTAGCGTTCTCCGCATGTTGACCTCGATCTCGATCACCTCCCTCTACGTGCTGGACCAGGACCAGGCGCTGGACTTCTACGTCGGCAAGCTGGGCTTCGAGGTCCAGACCGACCAGCAGTTCGGGCCGATGCGCTTCCTGACCGTCGCCCTGCCCTCGGACCCCGGCCACGCCGTTCTCCTCGAGCGGCCCGCGCCGCCGTCGGTGGGCCCGGAGGTCGCCGACCAGGTGCGCGACCTGGTCACCAAGGGCGCCGGCGGCGGGCACCTGTTCCTCACCACCGACGACGCGCACAAGACGCACGCGGAGCTCAAGGAGAAGGGCGTCGACCTGCCCGAGGAGCCGGTCGTGCAGCCCTACGGCATCGACTTCGGCCTCCGCGACCCGTTCGGCAACTCCGTCCGCATCGCGCAGATGACCCCGCCGCCGGCCTGACGGTGCCTCCCGGCCGGGCCCGGCAGGACCGCGTCGAGGTCCGCGGGCCCGGCCGTCGAGGAGCCGTCGAGACGCCCGGTCCCACGCCGGTGCGCTCCTGACGTCGCCGCCCGGCTGGTGTACCCGGTGACGGGCCCGGACCCCGACGGCTCGCCGGCGCACGCCGCGATCCGGGTCCGGCGCGTGGCCGGGGCCCGCGGGGTGGACCCGGACGCGGTGCGGGCCCTGGTCGACGACGCCACCTCCGGCCGCGACCTGGGCTCCATCGGGGCCCCGCACGTGCGGGTGCCCGGCCTCGACCTCGCGCTGGACCGCGGGTTCGGCCGGGTCTAGCGTCGGGTGTGACCACCGTCACGGTCGAGGGGAGGCCCGCGGGTGCCGCTCAGCCGCAGGTCGTTCCTCGCCGGGGCGCTGGCCGCGCCGGCGCTGGCGACCGCTGCAGGGGCCCTGGCCGGGTGTGCCGGGACGGTCGTGCAGCCGGGCGACCTCTCGCGCCTGCGGCTCATGGCCCCGGCCAGCCCCGGCGGCGGCTGGGACACCACCGCCCGCGTCTTCCAGCGCGTCGTCCAGACCAGCGGCCTGGCCCGCAACGTGCAGGTGTTCAACGTCGAGGGCGCCGGCGGCACCATCGGCCTGGGCCAGCTCGCCCGGGAGACCGACGACGCGCTGCTCATGATGATGGGCCTGGTCATGGTGGGCGCCGTCGACACCAACGACTCGGCCACCCGGCTCTCCGACGTCACCCCGATCGCCCGGCTGATCGGCGAGACCGAGCTCATCGTGGCCCCGGCCGACGCGCCGTACTCCGACATCGCGGGCTTCGTCGAGGTCTGGGCCGCCGATCCGGCGGGCACCCCGATCGCGGGCGGGTCGGCCGGCGGCACCGACCAGATCCTCGCCGGGCTGCTGGCCCAGGCCGCCGGCATCGACCCCGGGGAGGTCAACTACATCGCCTACTCCGGCGGCGGGGAGTCGCTCGCGGCCCTGCTCGGCAACCAGGTCGCCGCCGGGATCTCCGGCACCGCCGACTACGGCGAGCAGGTGCGCACCGGCGACCTCGTCGGCCTGGCCGTCTCGACGGCGGAGCGCTCCGACCAGGTGCCCGACGTCCCGACGCTGATCGAGTCCGGGTTCGACGTCGAGGTGGACAACTGGCGCGGCCTGATGGCGCGGCCGGGCATGTCCGACCAGGCGCGCGAGGACCTCACCGCGCTCGTCGTCGACGTGCACGACAGCGACGAGTGGGCGGAGGCGGTGGAGGCCAACGGCTGGTCGGACCTGCTGCTGGCCGGTGAGGAGTACGGCGAGTTCCTCGTCGAGGAGGAGCAGCGGGTCCTGGCGATCCTGCGCGAGATCGGGCTGGTGCAGTGAGCGGCGGGTCGCCCGACCCCGACGTCTCCACGCGGGACGCCACCGGGTCGCACGCCGCGGCCGGTCCCCGCCCGCCCGCGCCGCCGCGCACCGGCGTCAGCCGCGGCGAGCTCGCGATGGTCGTGCTGCTCGGCGCGCTGGGCCTCTACCTGCTGCTCGACGCCGCCAACATCGCCGTCCCGGGCTCGGCGAACACCATCGGCCCGCGCTTCTTCCCGTACCTCATCGGCGGCGTCGTGGTGGCCACCGCGCTGGCGCTCGGCTTCCGCGTGCTCCGGGGCGACCGCGGGCCCGCCGACGAGAGCGAGGACGTCGACCCCGACGCCCCGACGTCGTGGGCCGCCGTCGGGATCATCGCGGTCGCCTTCCTCGGCCACGCGCTGCTGATCAACGTCGTCGGCTGGCCGCTCGCGGTGACGCTGATGTTCGCGCTGGTCGCCTGGGCCCTCGGCGCCCGCGGGGTGGTGCGCCCGCTGCTGGCCGGCGGCGTGCTGTCGGTGGTCGTGTGGATCGTGTTCGTCAAGGGCCTCGGCGTCGCCCTGCCCGGCGGCGTCCTCCTCGAGCTCGCCACGAGCTGGTTCTGATGGGCGCGCTGTCGGACCTCCTCGGCGGCTTCGCCGACGCGCTCACCCCGGTCAACCTGCTGTTCGCGCTGCTCGGCGTGCTGCTGGGCACCGCCGTCGGCGTGCTGCCCGGCATCGGCCCGGCGATGACCGTCGCGCTGCTGCTGCCGGTCACGTACGCCCTGGAGCCGACGACGGCGTTCATCATGTTCGCCGGCATCTACTACGGCGGCATGTACGGCGGCTCGACGACGTCGATCCTGCTCAACACGCCCGGCGAGTCCAGCTCGATCATGACCGCGCTCGAGGGCAACCAGATGGCCAAGGCCGGCCGCGGCGCCGCCGCGCTGGCCACCGCGGCGATCGGCTCCTTCGTCGCCGGCACGATCGCCACGCTGCTGCTCGCGCTGGTCGCGCCGACCGTCGTCGACCTGGCGATCGGGATCACGCCCGCCGACTACTTCGCCCTCGCCGTCCTGGCGTTCGTCGCCGTCGCCACCGTGCTCGGCGCCTCGCCGCTGCGCGGGCTGGCCTCCCTCGGCGTCGGCCTGTACCTCGGGCTGGTCGGCACCGACGTGCTCACCGGGCAGGAGCGGTTCACCCTCGGCATCCCGCAGCTGTCCGACGGGATCGACGTCGTCGTGGTGGCCGTGGCGCTGTTCGCGGTGGGGGAGGCGCTGTACGTGGCCTCCCGGCTGCGGCGCGGGCCGGTGCAGGTGATGGCGGCGTCGGGGCCCTGGTTCACCCGGCGGGACCTGCGCCGCTCGGTCGGCCCCTGGCTGCGCGGGACGGCGCTGGGCTTCCCGCTCGGCGCGCTGCCGGCGGGCGGCGCCGAGATCCCCACGTTCCTGTCCTACGCGGCGGAGCGGAAGCTCACCAAGCACCCGGAGGAGTTCGGCCGGGGCGCCATCGAGGGCGTCGCCGGGCCGGAGGCGGCCAACAACGCCGCGGCCGCCGGCGTGCTCGTCCCGCTGCTCACCCTCGGCCTGCCCACCTCGGCCACCGCGGCGATCATCCTCGCGGCGTTCCAGGGCTACGGCATCCAGCCCGGCCCGACGCTGCTGTCCACCGAGTCCTCGCTGGTCTGGACGCTCATCGCCGCGCTGCTCATCGGCAACCTCATGCTGCTGGTGCTCAACCTGCCGCTGGCGCGGGTGTGGGTGCAGCTGCTGCGGGTGCCGCGGCCCTACCTCTACGCCGGGATCCTGCTGTTCGCCTCGCTCGGCTGCTACGCGGTCAACGCCGACCCCCTGGACCTGCTCCTCCTGCTGGTCATCGGCCTGCTCGGGTTCGCGATGCGCCGCTACGGCTGGCCGGTGGCGCCGGCCGTCATCGGGCTGATCCTCGGCCCGGTCGCCGAGACCAACCTGCGGCGGGCCCTGGCGATCAGCAGCGGCGACCTCGGCGTGCTGGTCGACACCTGGTTCAGCCGCGTCGTGCTCGCGCTGGCGCTGCTCGCCCTGGTGCTGCCCGTCGTGCTCCGCGCGGTGCGCGGGCGGCGGTCGACGCCGCAGGAGCTGCAGGCGGGCGAGGGGCTCAGGCACCCGGAGCACGGGCACCGCGAGACGGTCGGTGCCCCGCCCGGGGACGAGGAGGAGCGGTGAGCCGGCAGCCGGTGGTCGTCGTCGGGCACGTGCCCACCCCGCGCGGGCGCGCCGCCCTCGAGCACGGCGTGGCCGAGGCGCACCGCCGCGGCGCCCGGCTGGTGGTGGTCAACAGCAGCCGGGGTGACGCGCTGGTCGACGAGGAGTACCTGCAGGGCGACCCGCTGCGCCGGCTGGAGGACGAGCTCACCGTGTCCGGGCTGCCCTTCGAGCTTCGCCGCCCGATCGGCCGCGACGTCGCCGAGGAGCTCGCGGACGCCGTCTCCGAGACCGGTGCCGAGCTGCTCGTCATCGGCCTGCGCCGGCGGTCCGCGGTGGGGAAGCTGCTCATGGGCAGCGCCGCGCAGCGGATCCTGCTGACCGTCGAGTGCCCGATCCTCACGGTGAAGGGGCCGCCCCGCCCTCCGTGAGCGGCCCACTTGAGTCCGGGGCGTCACTGCGCTTATCGTCTCTGTGACGGACGTCACGCCGTCGGTTCGGCGTGGCCGGGTCCTCGATGGAGGAGACGCCCATGAGCGCGCTCACGCCCGACTGCGATCCCGACCTGTCCAACTGCGGATCACCGGTGACCGGCCCGCGGATCCGGTCGACCGTGGTCCTGGCCGCGCTCGTCACGGTGGCCGCCCTCACCACCACCGGTGAGCTCGCCGTCCCCGGTGCCGTGGCGTTCCTGGCCGGCGGGGTCGGGCTGGTCGCCGCGCTCGTGCTGGGCGCCCGCACCGTCCGCCTGGGGCAGCGCGCCGTCGCCGCGGTGCACCTGCCCGCCCTGCACCGCTCGCACCCGGTGGGCTGACCCCGCGCCGCGGCCGTCCGGCTGCGGGAGCGGGTGCAGGACGGCAGGCTGACCTCCGACGACGACGTCCCAGGAGGCCAGCCCCATGACCGACCCCACGTTCACCACCGCGTCCCACGGTGCCCGCCTGGCCGAGCGCCGCTGGGCCCCGGACGGGGAGGTGCGCGCGACCGTCCAGGTGGTGCACGGGCTGTCCGAGCACGCCGGCCGCTACGGGCGGCTGGCCGCGGCCCTGACCGCCCGCGGGTTCGCGGTGGCCGCGCTCGACCAGCGCGGGCACGGGCTGACCGCGGAGTCCACGGGCGCCGGCCGATTCGGCGACGGCGCGGGCAGCGACGACGTCCTCGACGACGTCCGCGACCTCGGGCGGCGGCTGGCCGACGAGCACCCCGGCGTCCCGCGGTTCCTGCTCGGCCACTCCCTGGGCTCGGCGGTGGCCCTGGCCTCGGCCGAGCGCGACGGCGCCGGCCTGGCCGGGCTGGTGCTCTCGGGGCCGATCGGCGTCGCCCCGCACATGGCCGCCGCGGTGCCGCAGCTGGAGGCCGCCGTCGCCGGCGGGATGGGCGACCAGCCGATGGACGCCCTCAGCACCTTCAACGCCCCCTTCGAGCCCGCCCGCACGCCGCACGACTGGCTCTCCCGAGACGAGGCCGAGGTCGACGACTACCTGGCCGACCCGCTGTGCGGCGACGACTTCCCGCCCACGTACGGCTACGCCGCCGGGATGTTCGCCCTCGTCGCGGGCTGCGCGACGCGCGAGGCCGTGGCGGACCTGCCCGCCGGGCTGCCGGTGCTGCTGCTGTCCGGGCAGCGCGACCCCGTGGGCGGCGAGGACGCCGCGCAGGTCACCGCGCTGGCCGGGCTGCTCCGCGAGCGCGGCCTGCCGGTCGAGCAGCACGTGTACCCCGACGCCCGGCACGAGGTCTTCAACGAGACCAACCGCGACGAGGTGACCGCCGACCTGCTGTCGTGGCTGGAGGCGCGCCTGACCTGAACCACACCGGTGGAGTTCCCCGGCGGACCGTCGGCGGTCCCACCTACTGTGGTGGCGTGCCCGACCCGTCCACGTACCGCCCGGCGGTCGGGAGCATCCCCGAGAGCCCGGGCGTCTACAAGTTCCGTGACCCGAACGGCCGGGTCGTCTACGTCGGCAAGGCCAAGAGCCTGCGCCAGCGGCTGAACAGCTACTTCGCCGACGTCGCCGGTCTGCACCCGCGCACCCGCCAGATGGTGACGACGGCGGCGAGCGTGGAGTGGACCGTCGTCGGCACCGAGGTCGAGGCCCTCCAGCTCGAGTACAACTGGATCAAGGAGTTCGACCCGCGGTTCAACGTCCGCTACCGCGACGACAAGAGCTACCCGTCGCTGGCCGTGACGCTCAACGAGGAGTACCCGCGGCTGCAGGTGATGCGCGGGCCGAAGAAGAAGGGCGTCCGCTACTTCGGGCCCTACGCGCACGCCTGGGCGATCCGCGAGACCCTCGACACGCTCACCCGCGTCTTCCCCGCGCGCACCTGCTCCAACGGCGTCTTCAAGCGCGCCGGGCAGATCGGCCGGCCCTGCCTGCTCGGTTACATCGGCAAGTGCGCCGCGCCGTGCGTCGGCCGGGTCAGCGCCGACGAGCACCGGGCGATCGTCGAGGACTTCTGCGACTTCATGGCCGGCCGCACCGACCTGATGGTCAAGCGGCTGGAGCGGGAGATGGCCGAGGCCGCCGAGGCGATGGAGTACGAGAAGGCCGCCCGGCTGCGCGACGACCTCGGCGCCCTCCGGCGGGCCATGGAGAAGCAGGCCGTCGTCCTCGGCGACGGCACCGACGCCGACGTCGTCGCCTTCGCCCAGGACGAGCTCGAGGCCGCCGTCCAGGTGTTCCACGTGCGCGGCGGCCGGGTCCGCGGCCAGCGCGGCTGGATCATCGACAAGGTCGAGGAGGTCACCACCGGCGAGCTGGTGGAGCAGTTCCTCCTGCAGGTCTACGGCGGCGTCGACGAGGCCACCGGCGCCACCGAGGCCGGCGAGGCGGTGCCCAAGGAGGTGCTCGTCCCCGAGCTCCCCGACGACGCCGACGTCTACGAGGAGCTGCTCAGCGAGCTGCGCGGCTCCCGGGTGTCGCTGCGGGTCCCGCAGCGCGGCGACAAGCGGAACCTCATGGAGACCGTCGAGCGCAACGCCAAGGAGTCCTTCGCCCGGCACCGGGTCAAGCGCTCCAGCGACCTCACCGCCCGCTCGCTGGCGCTGTCGGAGCTGCAGGAGGCCCTCGAGCTGCCCGAGGCGCCGCTGCGCATCGAGTGCATCGACATCAGCCACGTGCAGCAGACCAACGTCGTCGCCTCGATGGTCGTGTTCGAGGACGGCCTGGCCAAGAAGTCGGACTACCGGCGCTTCTCCGTGCACGAGGGCACCGACGACACCGCGGCCATGGCCGAGGTCGTCCGCCGCCGCTTCGCCCGCCACCTCAAGGAGGAGGCCGACCGGCGCGACGAGCAGGGCATCGCCGCCGAGGAGGGCCGCCCGCGCCGGTTCGCCTACCCGCCCAACCTGCTCGTCGTCGACGGCGGCGCCCCGCAGGTGGCGGCGGCGGCGCGCTCGCTGGAGGAGCTCGGGGTCGTCGACGTCGCCGTCTGCGGGCTGGCCAAGCGGATGGAGGAGGTGTGGCTGCCGGGCGAGAGCGACCCGGTGATCCTGCCGCGCACCTCCGAGGCGCTGTACCTGCTGCAGCGGGTGCGCGACGAGGCCCACCGGTTCGCCATCACCTACCACCGGCAGAAGCGTTCGGTCAGCATGCTGGTCTCCCTGTTGGACGACGTCCCCGGTCTCGGGGAGACGCGGCGGAAGGCGCTGATGAAGCAGTTCGGGTCCCTCAAGCGGCTGCGCGCGGCCTCCGTCGAGGAGCTCGTGGCCGTGCCCGGCATCGGCCGGCGGACCGCCGAGGCGGTGCTGGCCGCGGTCGCCGAGCCCGCGGGCGGGGGCGCGCCGGAGCGGCCGGCGCCCGACGTCCCGGTCGAGGGCACGGTCGACGTCCCGGTCGAGGGCACGGTGGAGTCCACGACGGCCCCGAGCGGGCCGGCCGAGCGGGGCACGCCCCGCGCCGCGGCCGGGGACACCGCCGAGGTCGGCCGGGTCGCCTCGTGAGCGAGGAGCAGCTGACCGGCGAGGGGACCGCGGCGCCGACCCACGAGACGGCCGCCCCCGAGGGACAGCTCGGGCCGCAGGCCGACGTCCCCGCCGGGCTCGACGGCGCGAGCACCGAGACCCCGCCGGTCGAGGTCGTCGTCGTCACCGGCCTCTCGGGCGCCGGCAAGAACAGCGCCGGGCGGGTGCTGGAGGACCTCGGCTGGTACGTGGTCGACAACCTGCCGCCGGCCCTGCTGACGCCCATGGTCGAGCTCGGCGCCCGCGGTGACGTCCGGCGGTTCGCCGCCGTCGTCGACGTCCGCAGCCGGGCGTTCTCCAGCGACCTGCAGGAGGCCATCCGGGTGCTCGCCGAGGCCGGGCACAAGCCGCGGGTGGTCTTCGTGCACGCCCGCGACGAGGTGCTCGTGCGGCGCTACGAGTCCAACCGGCGCGAGCACCCGCTGCAGGGCTCGGGCCGCATCCTCGACGGCATCACCGCCGAGCGGGCCCTGCTCACCGGGATCGCCGGCGAGGCCGACCTGTGGGTCGACACCAGCGACCTGAACGTGCACCAGCTGCGCGCGACCCTGGAGAACGCCTTCGCCCGGGAGGGCCGCACCCCGCCGCTGACGGCGACCGTGCTGAGCTTCGGCTTCAAGTACGGGCTGCCCCTGGACGCCGACCTCGTCGTCGACGCGCGGTTCCTGCCCAACCCGCACTGGCTGCCGGAGCTGCGCCCGCACACGGGGCAGGACCCCGACGTGCGCGACTACGTGCTGGGGCAGGAGGCCGCCGGGCCCTTCCTCGACCGCTACACCGAGGTGCTGCGGCTGCTGATCCCCGGCTACCGGCGCGAGGGCAAGCGCTACCTGACGCTCGCGGTCGGCTGCACCGGCGGCAAGCACCGCAGCGTCGCCATCGCCGAGGAGTTCACCCGGCGGCTGGCCGCCGAGGGCATCGACACGGTCGCGCGCCACCGCGACCTGGGCCGCGAGTAGTGGGCGGCACGGCCGCTCCGGGGTCAGGGGCTCCTCCGCGCGTGGTCGCCCTCGGCGGCGGGCACGGCCTGGCCGCCGCGCTGGGCGCCTGGCGGCGGCTCACCCCCGAGCTGACCGCCGTCGTCACCGTGGCCGACGACGGCGGCTCCTCCGGGCGCATCCGCCGGGAGATGCCGGTCCTCCCGCCCGGTGACCTCCGCATGGCCCTGGCGGCGCTCGCCGGCGACGACCCCGGCCGGCAGGAGATGGCCCGGCTGCTGCAGCACCGGCTCGGCGGCACCGGCGTCCTCGCCGGGCACCCGGTCGGCAACCTCCTCCTCACCGGGCTGGTGGAGCTGCACGGCGGCGACACCGTCCGTGCCCTCGACGCCGTCTGCGGGCTCGTCGGCGCGTGCGGCCGGGTGCTGCCCATGGCCGACGTGCCGCTGGACCTCGTCGCCCGCGTGGAGACCGTCGACCCCGACGACCCCGCGCGCACCCGCACCATCCGCGGGCAGGTCGCGATCGCCTCCACGCCCGGCCGGGTCCGCGACATCCTCGTGTCGCCGCCGGACCCGCCCGTGCACCCCGACGTCCTCGCCGCGATCGCCGCCGCAGACGTCGTCTCGCTGGGCCCGGGGTCCTGGTACACCTCGGTGCTGCCGCACCTGCTGGTGCCGCGGCTGCGCGCCGCGCTGGCCGCCACGAGCGCCCGCGTCGTCGTGGTGCTCAACCTGGAGCCGCAGCCGGGCGAGACGGACGGGTTCTCCCCGGAGGAGCACCTGCGGGTGCTGCAGGCGCATCTGGGCGGTGTGGCGCTGCACACCGTGGTCGCGGATGCGGAATCGGTGGTTGACCGCTGTGGTCTCCTGTCAGCGGTGCGCGAGTGCGGCGCCGAGCTGGTCCTGGCTCCGGTCGCCGCGCCCGACGGCTCACCACGCCACGACCCCGCGCGGCTCTCGGCCGCGCTGGCCCCGGTGGTCGGGGCGCGGTGAGGGGGAACGGTCCCAGCCGGCGCACCGGGGACGGTGGTGCGCGGACGGTACGAGGGGGAGAGGTGACGCCGAGGATGGCGCCGCAGCAGAGCAGGGGGTGGTCGTCGTGGCGATGACCGCCATGGTCAAGGACGAGCTGTCCCGGGTGGAGTGCACGCGGACCTCCGAGCGCAAGGCCGAGGTCACCGCGCTGCTGCGCTTCTCCGGGGGCCTGCACATCGTGGGCGGCCGGGTCGTGATCGAGGCCGAGCTGGACACCGGCTCGGTCGCGCGCCGGCTGCGCCGGGACATCAGCGAGGTCTACGGCTACACCAGCGGGGTCAGCGTGCTCGCCGGCGGCAACATCCGCCGCGGCGTGCGCTACCTGGTCCGCATCGCCAAGCACGGCGAGGGCCTGGCCCGGCAGACCGGGCTGGTCGACCAGCGCGGCCGCCCGGTGCGCGGGCTGCCGCCGTCGGTGGTCTCCGGCAGCATCAACGACGCCGAGGCCGCCTGGCGGGGCGCCTTCCTCGCGCACGGCTCGCTCACCGAGCCCGGCCGGTCCTCCTCGCTGGAGGTGACCTGCCCGGGCCCCGAGGCGGCCATGGCGCTGGTCGGCGCGGCGCGCCGGCTCGGCATCGCCGCCAAGGCGCGCGAGGTCCGCGGCGCCGACCGCGTGGTCGTCCGCGACGGCGACGCGATCAGTGCCCTGCTGACGCGCATGGGCGCGCACGACGCGGTCCTGGCCTGGGAGGAGCGGCGGATGCGCCGCGAGGTCCGGGCCACCGCCAACCGGCTGGCCAACTTCGACGACGCCAACCTGCGCCGCTCGGCCCGCGCCGCGGTGGCGGCCAGCGCCCGCGTGGAGCGGGCCCTGGAGATCCTCGCCGGCGACGCCCCCGAGCACCTGCTGGTCGCCGGGCGGCTGCGCCTCGAGCACGGCCAGGCCTCGCTGGAGGAGCTCGGCCAGCGCGCCGACCCGCCGATGACCAAGGACGCCGTCGCCGGCCGCATACGGCGCCTCCTGGCCATGGCCGACAAGCGCGCCAAGGACCTCGGCATCCCCGACACCGAGTCGGTCGTCACCGAGGACATGCTCGCCCAGTAGCGGGCCGGTCCTCGCCGTCGCCGGGGCGCCCTCCTCCCGGGGAGGGCGCCCCGGTGCCGTCTCACCCCTTGGGGGCGCCCGGCTCCAGGTCGGACGACCGGGGGCCGAATGTCCCGGCAGCGGCGGGTGCGACGAGCCCGCCGGGACGACGGGAGCCCGGGATGACGCCACAGCTGTGGGCGGCGGTGTTCGCCGGCGCGACGCTGGTCGCCGTCTGCACCGGGGTCCTCGCCTGGCGACGGCGCGACCGCACCCCCGCGGCCACCGCTCTCGCGGCCACCATGTCCGGCGTCGCCGTCTGGTCGGCCGCCGACGTCGCCGTCTACGCGGTCGCCACCGACCTCGTGCGCCGGGTCTACGTCCCGCTGCTGCTCGCCTCCGTCGGCCTGGTGGTCATCGGCACCTACGTCCTCGCCCGCACCGTCTCCGACCCCTCCTGGCGTCCCGCCCCGCGGCGGACGGCGCTGCTGCTGGTCGAGCCGGTCGTCATGGTCGTGCTGGCGGTGCTGCCGGCGACCCGCGACCAGGTCATGTCCGGGATGGCCGCCGCTCCGGACGGGGGCGAGGCGACGGTGACCTTCGGGCCGCTGTTCCTGGCCCACACCGGCTACTCCTACGTCCTCGTGGGCGTGGCCTACACCCACCTGGCGCGCCGCTGGATGCGGTCGGGAGGCGTCTTCCGGCGCCAGATCGGCATCCTGCTGGCCTCGGCGGCGCTGTCGACCGCCGGCAACGTCGTCGCGGTGTCCTCGCAGCTCGACGGGCGCGGCACCGACGTCACCCCGCTGTTCTTCCTGCTCACCGGCCTCGTCGACTCGTGGGCCATCTTCCGCGGCGGGCTGCTGCGGCTGGTCCCCGTCGCCCGCGAGCAGGTCGTCGACACCGTCCCCGACGCCGTGCTCGTCGTCGACCCCGACGGCGTCCTCATCGACTGCAACCCCGCCGCCACCCGGATGCTGCACCGCCTGCGCCCCGACCTCGACGGCGACCCGGTCGGCCGCCCGCTCACCGCGGTCGCCGGCCCGCAGGCGGTCGCCGTCCTCGGCACCACCGAGCGGCTCGACGGCCACCGCGTCGCCGAGGTGCGGCCCGGGGTCTGGCTGGACGTGCGGGACTCCGCCGTCTCCGACCCCCGCGGCCGCGCGCTCGGCCGGATCCTCGTCGTCCGCGACGTCAGCGAGCAGCAGGAGCGGCAGGTCGCCGTCGAGCGGCTCAACCGGCAGCTCGCCGAGCAGGTCGAGGTCATCGAGCGGCTGCGCGCCGTCCTCGCCGAGGAGGCCGTCCGCGACCCGCTGACCGGGCTGCACAACCGCCGGTACCTGGACCGGGCGCTGGAGGCGGACCTGGCCCGCCGCCCGCGCACCGGGCAGCTGTCCCTGCTCGTCGTCGACGTCGACCACTTCAAGGGCGTCAACGACCGCTTCGGCCACGCCGCCGGTGACCGGGTGCTCACCGCCGTCGCCGGCGCCCTCTCCGGTGCCGTCCGCGACGGCGACACGGCCGCGCGTCTCGGCGGCGAGGAGTTCGTGGTCGTGCTGCCCGGCGCCGGTCGCGAGCAGGCGCTCGTCCGCGCCGAGCAGGTCCGCCGTGAGGTCGCCGCCGGCCGGCACCTCCTCGACGGCGAGACCGTGGGCGTCACCGTCAGCGTCGGCGTCGCGGTCTGCCCGGCCGACGGCACCTCGGCGGCCGCGCTGCTGGAGGCCGCCGACCGCGCGCTGTACACGGCCAAGGCCACCGGACGCGACCGCGTGGTCGCCGCCGAACCGGCGCCGCGGCCCGCCGTCCCCGCACCCGCGCCGCCGGGCGACCTGCAGGAGCTCGTCCCCGGGGTCTGACCGCGCCCCGGGACGCCCGCCGCCGCGGCCGATAGGGTCGTCCCCGATCGAGGCCGCGCGCCGCGCGGCCGACGGGGCGACGGGCGTCGCCGGGACACATGGAGGTCAGCTCGTGACCGTACGCGTGGGCATCAACGGGTTCGGCCGGATCGGCCGCAACTTCTGGCGGGCCGCCGCGGCCAGTGGCAAGGACATCGAGATCGTGGCGGTCAACGACCTGACCAGCCCGGAGGTCCTGGCCCACCTGCTCAAGTACGACAGCATCCTGGGCGTGCTCAGCGAGGACGTCGCGGCCTCCGACGGCGGCATCGACATCGCCGGGAAGACCATGAAGGTGCTCTCCGAGCGGGA
This sequence comes from Geodermatophilus normandii, assembly GCF_003182485.1. NCBI lineage: Bacteria > Bacillati > Actinomycetota > Actinomycetes > Geodermatophilales > Geodermatophilaceae > Geodermatophilus > Geodermatophilus normandii. The sequence continues at coordinate 2,956,635 of NZ_QGTX01000001.1, forward strand.
CCCGGCCGCGCTGCCGTGGGGCGACCTCGGCGTCGACGTCGTCGTGGAGTCCACCGGCTTCTTCACCAAGGCCGACGACGCGCGCAAGCACGTGGACAAGGGCGGCGCCAAGAAGGTCGTCATCTCCGCGCCGGCCACCGGCGACGACCTCACCATCGTCATGGGCGTCAACCACGACCAGTACGACGGCTCGCAGACGATCATCAGCAACGCGTCCTGCACCACCAACTGCCTGGCCCCGCTGGCCAAGGTGCTCAACGACGCCTTCGGCATCGAGCGCGGCCTGATGACGACGATCCACGCCTACACCGCCGACCAGAACCTGCAGGACGGCCCGCACAAGGACCTCCGCCGCGCCCGCGCCGCCGCGCTCAACATCGTCCCGACCTCGACCGGCGCGGCCAAGGCGATCGGCCTGGTCCTGCCGGAGCTGAAGGGCAAGCTCGACGGCTACGCCATGCGCGTGCCCGTCCCCACCGGCTCGGCCACCGACCTCACCGTCCAGCTGACCCGCGAGGCCTCGGCCGACGACGTCGACGCCGCCTACCGCGCCGCCGCCGAGTCCGGCCCCCTCGCCGGGATCCTCACCTACACCTCGGCGCCGATCGTCTCCTCCGACATCGTCACCGACCCGGCCTCGTGCATCTACGACGCGAAGCTGACCAAGGTCTTCGGCCCGATGGTCAAGGTCCTGGGCTGGTACGACAACGAGTGGGGCTACTCCAACCGGCTGGTCGACTCCGTCGAGCTCGTCGGCGCCTCCCTCTGATGCGGTCCCTCGACGACCTGCTCGCCGAGGGGGTGTCGGGCCGGCGCGTGCTCCTGCGCGCCGACCTGAACGTCCCCCTCGACAAGCAGACCGGGGCGATCACCGACGACGGCCGGATCCGCGCCAGCCTGCCCACGCTGCAGGCCCTGCGCGACGCCGGCGCCCGCGTCGTCGTGGCCGCGCACCTGGGCCGGCCGAAGGGCGCGCCCGACCCGCGGTACTCCCTCGCCCCGGTCGCGGCGCGGCTCGGCGAGCTGCTCGGCACCGACGTCCCGCTGGCCTCCGACGTCGCCGGCGAGGACGCGCGGGGGAAGGCCGCGGCCCTCGGCGACGGCGACGTCCTGCTGCTGGAGAACGTCCGCTTCGAGGCCGCCGAGACGTCCAAGGACGACGCCGAGCGCGGCGAGCTCGCCGACCGGCTGGCCGCGCTCGCCGACGTCTACGTCGACGACGCGTTCGGCGCCGTGCACCGGAAGCACGCCTCGGTGTACGACGTCGCCCGGCGGCTCCCGCACGCGGCCGGCCGGCTGGTGGCCACCGAGCTCGACGTGCTCACCCGGCTGACCAGCGACCCCGACCGGCCCTACGTCGTGGTGCTCGGCGGGTCGAAGGTCAGCGACAAGCTCGCCGTCATCGAGGCGCTGCTGCCCAAGGTCGACCGGCTGCTGGTCGGCGGGGGCATGTGCTTCACCTTCCTGGCCGCGCAGGGCCACGGCGTCGGGACGTCGCTGCTCGAGGCCGACCAGGTCGACACCTGCCGCCGGCTGCTGGCCGAGGCGGGGGAGCGGATCGTGCTGCCGCTCGACGTCGTCTGCGCGCCGGAGTTCAGCGCCGACACCGAGACCACCGTCGTCCCCGTCGAGCAGATCCCCGGCGACCAGATGGGCCTCGACGTCGGCCCGCGCACGGTCGAGGCCTTCGGTGGCGAGCTGGCCGGGGCGCGCACGGTGTTCTGGAACGGCCCGATGGGCGTCTTCGAGCTCGGCCCCTTCCAGGCCGGCACCCGCGGCGTCGCCGAGGCCGTGGCCGCCGTCGACGGGCTGTCGGTGGTCGGCGGGGGCGACTCCGCCGCCGCGGTCCGCCAGCTCGGCCTCGACGAGGCCTCCTACGGGCACATCAGCACCGGCGGCGGCGCGTCGCTGGAGTACCTCGAGGGCCGGGAGCTGCCGGGCCTCGCGGTGCTGGCGGACTGAGGGGAGCAGCGATGGCACGCAGCCAGCCGCGTCCTCCGCGCACCGGCCGCCGGCCGCTGATCGCGGGCAACTGGAAGATGCACATGACGCACCTGGAGGCCATCGGCCTGGTGCAGAAGCTCGTCTTCAGCCTCACCGAGAAGGACCTCGACGACGCCGAGGTGGTGGTCCTGCCGCCGTTCACCGCGCTGCGCAGCGTGCAGACGCTGGTGACCGGCGACAAGCTGCCCGTCGGCTACGGCGCGCAGGACCTGTCGGCGCACGACTCCGGCGCCTACACCGGCGAGGTCAGCGGTGCGATGCTCGCCGCGCTGGCCTGCGGCCACGTCGTCGTCGGCCACTCCGAGCGGCGCGCGCTGCACGGCGAGGACGACGCCACGGTGGCGGCCAAGGTGCAGGCGGCCCTGCGGCACGGCCTCACGCCGATCCTGTGCGTGGGCGAGGGCCTCGACGTGCGCCGCGCCGGGCAGCACGTGGCGCACTGCACCGACCAGCTCGACGCCGCGCTGGAGGGGCTGTCGGCCGAGCAGGTCGACGGCGTCGTGCTCGCCTACGAGCCGGTCTGGGCGATCGGCACCGGCGAGGTGGCCACCCCCGAGGACGCCCAGGAGGTCTGTGGCGCACTCCGGTCGCGCCTCGACGGGCGTTTCGGCCCGGAGACGGCCGCGGTGGTCCGTATCCTCTACGGCGGGTCGGTGAAGGCCGCCAACACGGCCGGGATCCTGGCCGGGCCGGACGTCGACGGTGCACTCGTCGGGGGCGCGAGCCTCGACGCCGACGAGTTCGCGCAGATCTGTCGGATCGCCGCAGGGGGCAGCTAGCCCCGCCGCGGCCGAACGGGGGTGGGTGGGTGGGCAGCACGCTGCAGCGACCCACCCGCTCCCGGTCCTCGCGGCTGCCCGGATGGATGACGGGCGTGCCCGGGCGCGTCCTCGGGCTCGTCCTGGTGGTCCTGCTCGTCGTCGCCGTGGCGGTCAGCTGCAGCGGGGGCGGCGACGGCGAGTCGGGCGTCCCGGTGCTCGGGGACGGCCCCGACGCCGGGGTCGACGGCGTCCGCGCGCCCTCCGACGCGGCCGGCGGCACGCTGCGCGTGGTGACCAGCGAGGTCGACAGCCTCGACCCGCAGCGGTCCTACCAGCCGGGCGTCTGGAACCTCATGCGGCTCTACACCCGCACCCTGGTCACCTACGCCAGCGAGCCCGGGCGCACCGGCGAGCTCGTGCCCGACCTCGCCACCGACACCGGCACCACGCCCGACGGCGGGCTGACCTGGACGTTCACCCTGAAGCAGGGCGTCTCGTTCGAGGGCGGGGCGCCGATCACCTCCCGCGACGTCAAGTACGGCATCGAGCGGTCCTTCGCCTCCGACGTCGTCGTCGGCGGGCCCACCTACGTCGTGGACCTGCTCGACGACCCCGACAACCCCTACGCCGGGCCGTACCAGGACGAGGCGCCGGACAAGCTCGGCCTGGCGGCGATCGAGACGCCCGACGACCTCACGGTCACCTTCCGCCTGCGGTCGGCGCAGCCGGACTTCCCCTACGTGCTGGCGCTGCCCTCGAGCAGCCCGGTGCCCGCCGGCGAGGACACCGGCGCCGCCTACGGCGGCGACCCGGTGTCCTCGGGCCCCTACGCGATCACCACCGTCGACGCCGCGACCGGCATCGTGCTCGACCGGAACCCGCAGTGGGACCAGGCCACCGACGAGGTCCGCACGGCGCTGCCGGACCGGATCGTGGTCCGCACCGGCCTGTCCAACCTCGAGCGGGACCAGGCGCTGCTGGCGGGCTCGGCCGACGTCGACATCTCGGGCACCGGCCTGCACGCGGCGACGGAGTCCCGGCTCGCGGAGGGCGCCGGCGGGGACGTGCCGCTGGCCGACCGGGTCGACGACCTCACCACCGGCGCCGTCCGGCTGCTCGCGCTGCCCACCGACGTCGCGCCGATGACCAGCCCGGACTGCCGCGCCGCGGTGGCCGCCGCCATCGACCGCCGCGCCGTCCAGGAGACCGTGGGCGGGGCCGACGACGCCGTGCGGACCTCGCAGCTGTGGCCGCGGTCGCTGGACGGCGGCCCCGAGGACCCCGACCCGGGTCCCGACCCCGACGCCGCCCGGGCCGCGCTGGAGGCGTGCGGGCAGCCGGAGGGCTTCAGCACCGTGCTGGCCGTCCCGGACGCGTCGGCCAGCGTCGCCGTCGCGGAGGAGGTCCGCGACCAGCTCGCCGAGGTCGGGATCACCGTGGAGGTGCGGCCACTGCCGGCGACGACCTTCTACGCGACCGATGTCGGGAGCCCCGACAACGTCGCCCGCAACGGCTTCGGCATCGTGCTGGCCACCTGGACCGCCGACTTCCCGACGCCGGGCTCGTTCCTCGTGCCGCTGGTCGACGGGCGCTCGATCAGCCTGGTCGGCAACACCGACTACGCCCGGCTGGGCGACCCGGCGGTCTCCGCCCTCGTCGACACCGCCCGCGCGGCCACCGACCCGGAGGCCGCGCGCGGCGCCTGGCGGGAGGTCGCGACCGCGGCCGGCGCCACGGGTGCCTACGTGCCGCTGGTGGAGACCCGCGTGCAGCTGCTGGCGGGCCAGCGGCTGCACAACGGGCTGGTCATGGCGCCCTACGCCGGCCACGACCTGGCCACCGCGGGCGTGCGCTGACCGGGACGCCCCGGCGCTCCGGTTAGTCTGGGTCCGTGTTCGAAATCGTCCTCAACGTGCTGCTGGTCCTCACCAGCGTGATGCTGGTGGTGCTGATCCTGCTGCACCGCGGGAAGGGCGGCGGCCTGTCCTCGATGTTCGGCGGCGCGGTCTCCTCGCAGCTGTCCGGGTCCTCCGTCGTCGAGAAGAACCTCAACCGGCTCACGGTCATCGTCGGGTTCGTCTGGGCGGTGTGCATCGTGGCCCTGGGCATCCTGCTCAAGGTCTGAGGCCGTCGCGCCCCGGGTCGGCGCGAAATCGTGATCGAGGGAACACCCTCCAGGCCATAGACTGCCCGGGCGGTGCGGTCTGCACCGTGCAGGTCCGTCCAGGAGGGGGCGCTCGTGGCTGGTGGCAACGCGATCCGGGGGACCCGGGTCGGCGCGGGTCCGATGGGTGAGGCCGAGCGCGGGGAGGCAGCGCCGCGACACCGGGTCGGGTACTGGTGCAGCTCGGGGCACGAGACGCGGGTGGCCTTCGCCACCGACGCGGAGATCCCCGAGTCCTGGGACTGCCCGCGCTGCGGGCTCCCGGCCGGCCAGGACCCGCAGGCGCCGCCGCCGGCGCCGCGGACCGAGCCGTACAAGACGCACCTCGCCTACGTACGCGAGCGGCGCAGCGACGCCGACGGCGACGCGCTCCTCGAGGAGGCCCTGGCCAAGCTGCGGGCCCGCCGCGGGGCCTGAACCCCCAGGCGGTCGGGTCGCGGGTCCGCCGCGCGTGAGCGCTGCGGCGGACCCGCGACCGTCACCCTCCGGCCGCGCCGTCGGCCGGCTTGACGGCGATGAGTGCGTAGTGGGCGTAGGGCAGTCTCGTCCGCGGCACCGCCACCTGCACCCGGGCACCGAGGCGGGTGAGCATGGCGTGGTAGCTGGACGCCGGTAGGTAGGTCAGCGGGGGACCGGCGACGACGCGGTCGTGGAGGTGGTTCCACCAGCACTTCCACCGTGGTCGCACGTCGAGGTCCTTCATCACGAGTGCCCCGCCCGGGCGGACCACCTGCCACAGGCGCTGCAGGAGTGGCTCCTGCTCCCCAGCGGGCAGGTGGTGGAGCAGGTCGGACAGGAAGACGTTGTCGTAGGACTCGTCGGGTAGTTCCTGGGTCGCGTCGGCGGTGGAGAAGCTGATGTTCGGCAGGCCGCGCACGGTCGACCGGGCGACCGCGATCCGTCGCTCGTTGAAGTCGCTGGCGGCGAACTCCAGCTTCGGGTGGGTGGCCGCCATCACCGTCTCGAGGGTCCCGTAGCCGCAGCCCAGGCACAGGACGGTGCCCTCGAGGTCGTCGAGCAGGCTGAGCACCCAGGGGACCGGCAGGACCGACAGGCGCGCGGCGTTGTACGCGCGGATCTTGGGTGCGCTGATGGGATAGTGAGCACGGAGGAGCGCACGAGCCTCCCGTGTTGTGGTCATCCGCACCCTCCGTCGTGTCGCCTGACGCGTTCCAGATCGGTCACGCATGCTCAGGTGGTGCATGACCGCCGTTCTCCAGACCGTCGCCCCTCCACGGGGACGCGCCGATGACGCAGCAAGCGACGCGCGCCCGGGCTGGGCGGCGCCGGCAGACGGGGACCGTGGTCCTCGGCGCCGCGATCTCGGGCCTGGCCACGTATGGCTACCAGGTCGCGGGGGTCCGCGCACTAGGAGAAGAGGCCTACGCGCCGGTGTCGGTGCTGTGGACCGTCCAGTACCTCGTCTTCGCCATCCTGCTCTTCCCGTTCGAGTCGTTCATCGCCGGCGGCCCACCGGGGCGGGCGCGGACCTGTCTGCTGTGGACCGTCGTCCTGGCGCTGGTCACCGGGGCGGGCCTGGCGGCGTCGGCGGGCCGGCTGCCGGGAGGGCCGCTGTTGCTCGGCCTCGGCGGTGTCGCGGTGGTCCTGTCCTACGGGGTCTTCACCATCGGCCGGGGGATCCTCACCGCTCGAGGTGATGCCTACGGCTACGCGGTCGTCACGGCCGGTGAGGCCGTGGTGCGGCTGCTGCTCACCCTCCCGGTCGCCTTCCTGGCCCCGAGCGCGACTGCGGTGGCCTGGCTCCTGTCCTCCGGCCCGCCGGTGGTGATCGGCGCCTTCCTCCTGCTCGGCAGGTTGCGGCGGCCGGTGGGGCCGGAGCCGGGACGGCCGGGTCACGGTGAGACCGGGGTCGACGGCACCAGCGGCGGCGGGGCGCGGCACCTCGTGGCCGGGACCCTGGCCGGGGCGGGCGTCCAGCTCGGCCTGGCCGGCGGGACGGTCCTCGTCCCGCTGCTGGGCGGCGGCGCGCGCGAGGTGACGATCGCCTTCGTCACGCTCACCGCGGCCCGCATGCCGGTGTTCCTCGCCCTGGGCGGCCTGGTGTCCACCCGACTGCCGGCGCTGCTCACCCTGCTGCGTGAGGGCGGGCAGGCCGCCGTCGCCCGGGACGCCCGGCGGACCGCGCTCGTCGTCCTGGGTCTGGCCGCCCTCGCCGCGCCGGTCGGCGCGCTGGTCGGCCCGCCGGTCCTGGCCCTGGTGTTCGGGGCCGGGGTCCGTCCCCCGGCGGGCTTCGTCGCCCTCGTCGCGGCGGGAGTCGTCCTGGCCTCCGGAGCCCTGCTGGTCAACCAGGCCGTGCTGGTCCGCGAGCGGACCCGACGCCTCGTCTCGTCCTGGCTCCTGGCCACGACGGCTGCGGCAGCCGCCCTGTTCGTGCCGGGTGACGCCCTCGTGCGCGTCGGCCTCGCGCTCCTGGCCGGCCAGGTCGTCGGGCTGGCCTGCCTGTGCCTGCCCGACCTGCGCCGACGGTCGGAGCGTCCCCTGGTGGCCTCGGTCCCCTGACGGCCCGCGAGACGTCAGCCGGGCCCGTCGGCCCCCGGCAACCGGCTCGCCGCCGCGGCGTCGAGCAGCCAGCGGGTGGCGCGGCGGCCGCGGGCGCCGGCGGCGGGGACCTCGGTGCGTTCGGCGCCGCCGAGGGCCCGCGCGACGGCCTCCGCCTTGCCCTCGCCGGACACGAGCAGCCAGACCTCCTCGGCGGCGGTGATGGCGGCGAAGCCGAGGCTCACCCGCGTGGGCGGCGGCTTGGGGCAGTCGCGCACCGCGACCACCGTCCGCTCGTCGGTCGCCGCCGGTGAGTCCGGGAAGATCGAGGCCACGTGGCCCTCCGGGCCCATCCCCAGCAGGAGGACGTCGAGGCGGGGGAGCGGACCGTCACCGGAGGCGTCGGACAGCGCACCGGCGTACCAGTCCGCGGCCTCCTCGGGGGTGTCGAACCCGGCGTCGGAGGCGGGGATCGGGTGCACCCGCTCCGGCGGGATCCCCACCCGGTCCAGCAGGGCCCCGCGGGCGCCCTTCTCGTTGCGCTCGTCGTCGTCGCCGGGCACGAAGCGCTCGTCGCCCCACCAGACGTCGACCGCCGTCCAGTCGACGTCCTGACCGGGGGCCGGCTCCTCGGCCAGCCCCGCGACGTGCCGCAGCACCGCCGTGCCGATGCCGCCGCCGGTCAGCACCACCGACGCCGTCCCGTGCACCGCCTGGGCGGCGGCCAGCCGGGCGACGAGGGCGGAGGCCACCGCTCGCGCCAGCATCTCCGCGTCGGGCTCCACCACCACCTGCAGGCCGGGGACGTCGGGCGCCTCCGGCAGTGCCGCGACGATGCGGTCCCCGGGCGGCAGCGTCACCGGACCGCCTCGGACTCGGACTCGGACTCGGTCTCGGGCGCGGTCGGGTCGGGGGTGTCGTGCTCGCCGTGCTCGGCCACCTCGTCGGTCCCCTCGGAGTCCGGGGGCACCGTCGGCGCCTCGCCGTGCGGGCTGCCCGCGCCGACGTCGTCCTTCGCGAAGGGCGCGCCCGTCTGCTCGGCCGGGTCGACCCACACGTGCGCGCGCACCGGAGCGCGGCCGACCAGGCCGCTCAGCCCGGTCGTGGCCTCCAGCGCCTCGGCGTAGGGCTCGTCGGGGTCCAGCCGGCGCAGCTCCTCGCCGAGCAGGTCGCCGAGCGCGCGGTCCGGCAGCGCCATGGTGGCGTCGGGCCGGTAGGGCTGGCTGATCACCGCGCCGCCGCGGCGGTCGGCGTGCACCCGGACCTCCTCGCCCTGGTCCAGCGTCAGCAGCACCGAGTCGATGCCGCTGACCCCGGGGTGCCGGGTGGCCTGCACGACCTCGCTGGAGGTGCCGGTGCGGGAGGCGATCCAGCCGCTGAGCAGCTGTGCGGTGGCCGCGCCGGGGTCGCCCTCGATGCGGGCGCCGAGCACCCGGACGGCGTCGCCCCGGCGGCCGGAGACCGAGTCCAGCGCGGAGGTCAGCGTGGCCCGCCAGCCGGTGGCCCGGGTCCAGGCGAGGTCGGTGTCGCCCGGGGCGTAGTCCTGGGCCCGGGTGCGCAGCGCGGCGAGCTGGTCGGCCGAGGAGGTGCTGTCGGTGATCCGCCGGTCGGCGATGACCGCCAGCGCGTCGGTGGTCAGCTGCCGCGGCGGCTCGGTGTGCCACCAGGTGACCACCGGCGCGTCGGCGGCCAGCAGCGGCAGCACGACCGACTCGGCGTGCAGCGCCAGCCGCCCGTACATGCGCATCACGACCGCCTCGCCGGGGCCCAGCCGCCCGCCGATGGACACCTCGGCGTCCAGCCGCGGCACCGGCGCCTCGATCTGCCGGCGGACGACGACGAGGATCCGGCACGGGTGCTGCTCGGCGGCGACCGTCGCGGCCTCCTCGGCCTCGGCCACGCGCCCCTCGTCGGCGACGACGACCAGGGTCAGCGCGACGCCCGAGAGCACCGCCCCGCCGGTCCGCCGCTGGGCGGCCAGCTCCTTGACCACCGCAGAACCGGTGGTGTCCCACAGCGTCGTCACGGGGTCTCCTCTGCTCGGGTGGGCCGGCCGCTCACGGACGCCGCCACCGGCGCCCCTCGGCGGCCAGCATCTCGTCGGCGGCGCGCGGCCCCCACTCGCCGGCCCGGTACGGGTGCGGCGTGCTGCCGGCCCAGAACTCCTCCAGCGGGTCGATGACCGCCCAGGACGCCTCGACCTCGGCGTTGCGCGGGAACAGGGTCGCGTCGCCGAGCAGGACGTCGAGGAGCAGCCGCTCGTAGGCCTCGGGGCTGGTCTCGGTGAACTGCTCGCCGTAGAGGAAGTCCATGGACACGTCCCGGACCTCCATGACGCTGCCGGGCACCTTCGAGCCGAACTTGAGGGTGACGCCCTCGTCGGGCTGCACGCGCACGACCAGCTGGTTGTTGCCCAGCTCCTCGGTGTCGGTGTCGGCGAAGGGCAGGTGCGGCGCCCGCTTGAACACCAGCGCGATCTCGGTGACCCGGCGGGGCAGCCGTTTGCCGGTGCGCAGGTAGAACGGGACGCCGGCCCAGCGGCGGGTCTCCACGCCGAGCCGGACGGCGGCGAAGGTCTCGGTGTCCGACGCGGGGTCGACACCCTCCTCCTGCCGGTAGCCCTTGGCGCGCTGGCCGGCCAGCCAGCCCTGCTCGTACTGCCCGCGGACGGCGAAGCGGCCCAGGTCCTCGGGCAGCGAGACCGCGCGCAGCACCTTGAGCTTCTCGGTGCGGATCTCGTCGGCCGAGAACTCGACCGGCTCCTCCATCGCGGTGAGCGCCAGCAGCTGCAGCAGGTGGTTCTGCAGCACGTCGCGGGCCGCGCCGGTCTTCTCGTAGAAGCCCGCCCGCCCGCCGATGCCGACGTCCTCGGCCATGGTGATCTGCACCGAGTCGACGTGGTGGCCGTTCCAGACCGGCTCGAACAGCTCGTTGGCGAACCGCAGCGCCATCAGGTTCTGGACGGTCTCCTTGCCCAGGTAGTGGTCGATGCGGAAGACGTCCTGGGCGCTGAACACGGAGTCGACCAGCTCGTTGAGCTCCCGGCTGGAGGCCAGGTCGGTGCCGAAGGGCTTCTCGACGACGACCCGCCGCCACCGGTCGGCCGTGCTCTCCGCCATGCCGGTGCGCTGCATCTGCTTGAGCACGACCGGGAACATCGCCGGTGGGATCGACAGGTAGAACGCCGCGTTGCCGCCGATGCCGTGGCTGCTCTCCAGGTCCGACAGCGCGTTGGCGAGCTCGTCGAAGGCGTTGTCGTCGTCGAAGGAGCCCTGGACGAACCGGACGTTGCCGGCCAGGCGCTCCCACACCTCCTCCCGCCAGGGGGTGCGGGCGGCGTTGCGGGCGGCGTCGCGGGCCAGCTCGGCGAAGTCCTGGTCGCCCCAGTCCCGCCGGGCGAAGCCGAGCAGGGCGAAGTTGGTCGGCAGCAGCCCCCGGTTGGCCAGGTCGTAGACCGCCGGGAGCAGCTTCTTGCGGGCCAGGTCACCGGTGATGCCGAAGACGACCAGGGCGCACGGCTCCGGGACGCGCGGCAGTCGCCGGTCCCGGGGGTCGCGCAGGGGGTTGGGGATCACAGGCCCTCCTCGTGGGGCCGGAGAGCGGACGCTCAGCCGAGGGAGTCGGGCACCCGGCCGGTGCCGGCGGACCGGCCGGCCGGGTGCGTGGTGCGGCAGCGGGTGGACTCCGGCGTCAGGCCTTGTCCTGCAGTTCGCCCTTGACCGAGTCGGTCAGCTCGTCCCACGAGTCGACGAACTTCTTGACGCCCTCGTCCTCGAGCACGCGGAAGACGTCGTCGAGGTCGACCCCGGCGTCGGCGATGGCCTTCATCGTGGCCGCCGCGTCGTCGTAGGTCTTCTGCACCGGGGTGCCGGGGCTGCCGTGGTCGGCGTAGGCCTGCAGGGTCTTCTCCGGCATCGTGTTGACGGTGCCGGGGGCGATGAGCTCGCTGACGTAGAGGGTGTCCGGGTAGGCCGGGTCCTTCACGCCGGTCGAGGCCCACAGCGGCCGCTGCGGGCGGGCGCCCTTGGCCTCCAGCGCCTTCCAGCGGTCGGAGGAGAAGACCTCCTCGTAGGCCTGGTAGGCCAGCTGGGCGTTGGCCAGCGCGGCCTTGCCCTTGAGCTGGTCGGCGCCGGCCTTCTCCAATCGCTTGTCGATCTCGGTGTCCACGCGGGACACGAAGAACGAGGCGACCGAGGCGATCTGGCTCAGGTCGGCACCGGCGTCGTCGGAGAGGCGCTGCTCCAGGCCGGAGAGGTAGGCGTCCATGACGGCGCGGTACCGCTCGAGACTGAAGATCAGGGTGACGTTGACGCTGATCCCGCGGGCGATCGACGTCGTGATCGCCGGCAGGCCGGCCTCGGTGGCCGGGATCTTGATGTAGAGGTTCGGCCGGTCGACCAGCCACCACAGGTGGGCGGCCTCGGCGGCGGTGGCGTCGGTGTCGTGGGCCAGGCCCGGCGCCACCTCCAGCGACACCCGGCCGTCACCGGGCTGCCGCTGCGCCACGGGCGCGAGCAGGTCGCACGCGTCGCGGACGTCGGCGGCGGTGATGGTCCGCAGCGCCTCCTCGACGCTCACCTTCCGGACGGCCATCGCGTGCAGCTGGTCGTCGTAGGAGTCCGACCCGCTGATCGCCGCGGCGAAGATCGTCGGGTTCGTGGTGACGCCGACGACCGACCGCTCGTCGACCAGCGACTGCAGGTTGCCGCTGCGGATGCGGTCGCGCGACAGGTCGTCGAGCCAGACGGCGACGCCGGCCTGCGACAGCTCGGCCAGCTTCTCGTTCTGTGCCATGGTTCTGCCTTCCGTTCGGACGGGGCCGGGGCCTCAGCGGTCGCCGGTCGGGTGGGGGAGGCCGCCGGTGGCTGCTACCGGGCCGGCCGGGACGGCGTTCCCGGAGCGGGCGGCCTCGAGGGACTCGCGGGCGGCGGCGACGACGGCCTCGTCGGTCAGCCCGAACTCCTCGTACAGCACGGAGTACGCCGCGCTCGCGCCGTAGTGGGTCAGCCCGACGATGCGGCCGGCGTCGCCGACGAACTCGCGCCAGCCCATCGGCACGCCCGCCTCGACGCTGACGCGCGCGCGGACCGTGGGCGGCAGGACCTCCTCCTTGTAGGCCTGGTCCTGCTCGGCGAACCACTCGACGCAGGGCACCGACACCACGCGGGTCGGGACGCCGTCGGCCTCGAGCCGCTCGCGGGCGGCCACGGCGATCTGCACCTCCGAGCCGGTGCCCAGCAGGATCACCTCGGGCTGCCCGTTCGAGGCGTCGGCCAGGACGTAGGCACCGCGGGCGGTGCCCTCGGCCGAGCCCATCTGCGCGCGGTCGAAGACCGGCAGGTTCTGCCGCGACAGCAGCAGGCCGGCCGGGCGGTCGTTGTGCTCGAGGACGGTCCGCCAGGCGACGACGACCTCGTTGGCGTCGGCCGGGCGGACGACGTCGAGACCGGGGATGGCGCGCAGCGCGGCGAAGTGCTCGATCGGCTGGTGGGTCGGGCCGTCCTCGCCCAGGCCGATCGAGTCGTGCGTCCACACGTAGGTGACCGGCAGCTGCATGAGCGCGGCCAGGCGGACCGCGCCGCGCATGTAGTCGGAGAAGGTGAGGAAGGTGCCGCCGTAGACGCGGGTGCCGCCGTGCAGCGCGATGCCGTTCATGACCGCGCCCATGGCGTGCTCGCGGACGCCGAAGTGCAGCGTGCGGCCGTACGGCCCGCCGTTCCACATCTTCGTCTGGCGGTTGGCCGGCAGGAACGACGGCTCACCCTCGACGGCGGTGTTGTTGCTCTCCGCCAGGTCGGCCGACCCGCCCCACAGCTCCGGCAGCTGCGGGTAGAGCGCGGCGAGCACCTTGCCCGACGCCTTGCGGGTGGCCACGCCCTTGGGGTCGGCGTCGAAGGTGGGCAGGCCGTCGGCCCAGCCCTCGGGCAGCCGGCGCTCGCCCATGCGGGCCAGCAGGGCCGCGCGCTCGGGCTGCTCGGACTCCCATGCGGAGAAGCGCTCCTGCCACCCGGCGTGGTCCTGCGCGCCCCGGTCCACCACCGAGCGCGCGTGCGCGATGACCTCGTCGGCCACCTCGAAGGTCTTGTCCGGGTCGAAGCCGAGGACCTCCTTGGTGGCGCGCACCTCGTCCTCGCCCAGCGCCGAGCCGTGGGCGGCGCCGGTGTTCTGCTTGTTGGGCGCGGGCCAGCCGATGATCGTCCGCAGCACGATCAGCGAGGGGCGGCCGGTCTCGGCCTTGGCGGCGGCGAACGCGGCGTCGACGGCGGCCAGGTCCTCGCCGTCGTCGACGTGCTGCACGTGCCAGCCGTAGGCCTCGTAGCGCTTGCCGACGTCCTCGGTGAAGGCGACGGTCGTGTCGTCCTCGATGGAGATCTTGTTGTCGTCGTAGACGAGGACGAGGTTGCCCAGCTGCTGGGTGCCGGCCAGGGAGGAGGCCTCGCCGCTGACGCCCTCCTCCAGGTCGCCGTCGGAGGCGAAGGCCCAGATGGTGTGGTCGAAGAGGCTCTCGCCCTCCGGGGCGTCGGGGTCGAGCAGGCCGCGCTCGCGGCGGGCGGCCATGGCCATGCCGACGGCGTTGCCGACGCCCTGGCCGAGCGGGCCGGTCGTCGTCTCCACGCCGGGGGTGTGGTTGACCTCGGGGTGGCCGGGGGTCTTCGAGCCCCACGTGCGCAGCGCCTGCAGGTCCTCGAGCTCCAGGCCGTAGCCGGCGAGGTAGAGCTGCACGTACAGCGTCAGGCTGGAGTGGCCCATGGAGAGCACGAAGCGGTCGCGGGCCACCCAGTTCGGGTCCGCGGGGTCGTGCCGCAGCCACTTGTGGAACAGCAGGTAGGCGGTGGGCGCCATGCTCATCGCGGTGCCGGGGTGGCCGTTGCCGACCTTCTGGACGGCGTCCATGGCCAGCACGCGGGCGGTGTCGATGGCCCGCCGGTCGAGGTCGCCGAAGCCCTCGGGCAGCGTCGGGTGCGGCTGGCGCGGCGAGCCGGTGGGCGAGTCGCTGGCGGCCTCGGCGGGGGCCTCGGACTCCGTGCTCTTCGTGTCGTTGGCCTGGGTCATGGCGGGCGGAACTCCTCGAGGTCGGCCGTGCGCTGGGCCGCCCGGGGGACCGGTGTCCCGTGCTCCCGGGCGGACGGGGAGGTGCGGTGCGGTGGTGCGGCGGCGCAGTGGGTGCGGCTGCGGCCGGAGTCCCCATCGACCCGTGGCCTCCGTCGTCGGCGACGGCCCTACCCGCAGTTCCCGCGGCGTCAACGTGATCAGACCCTAGTCATCCCGAGCCGTCCCCGGCGTGGCCGCGGGCTACAGTGGGGCCGTTCCATCCCCGGTTCGAAGGGACCCCCGTGCTGTCTCCGTGCCCGGTGGCCCCCTGCCGCCCGTGGGTGCGCGCGGCCGCGGCGCTCCGGTGCGAGGCCGTCCGGTGACGGCGCTCTCCGAGCGACCGGCCGTCTCCGCCCGGCGGCTGTCCGGGGTGGTGGGCTCCTACGTCGCGCTGACCAAGCCGAAGCTCGTCGAGCTGCTGCTGGTCACCACGCTGCCGGCGATGATGATGGCGGCCGACGGGTGGCCCTCCTGGCAGCTCGTGGGCGCCACGATGGTCGGCGGGATGTTCGCCGCCGGTGCGGCCAACACCTTCAACTGCTGGTACGACCGGGACATCGACCGGCTGATGTCGCGCACGCGCGACCGGCCGATCCCCTCCGGGGCGGTGTCCCCGCGGGCGGCGCTGGCCTTCGGGCTGGTCCTCGCCGCGGCGTCGCTGACGCTGCTGTGGGTGGCCACCACGCCGCTGGCCACGGCGCTGGCCGCGGTCGCGATCCTGGCCTACTCCGTCGTCTACACGATGGTGCTCAAGCGGCGGACCCGGCACAACACGGTGTTCGGGGCCTTCCCCGGGGCGGCGCCGGTGCTCATCGGGTGGGCGGCGGTGACCGGCTCGCTGGACTGGCCGGCGGTCGCGTTCTTCGCCGTCGTCTTCTGCTGGCAGATGCCGCACTTCTGGGCCCTGGCCAGCCGGTACCGCGAGGACTACGCCCGCGCGGGCGTGCCCATGCTGTCCGTGGTCGCCGGCCCGGCGAGCGTCGGCCGGCAGTCCGTCGCGTGGGCGTGGGCCACCCTCGGCGCCACCCTGCTCATGGGGTCGATCACCCCCGTGCTGAACTGGGCATTCGCCATCGGCGGGGGGCTGCTCGGCGCCTGGTACGTGGCCGAGTCCCACCAGTGGCTCACCCGCATCCGGAACGCCGTCCCCGACCGGCCGATGCGGCTGTTCTCGGTGTCGATCACGCACATGACGCTGCTGTCGATCGCCATCGCCATCGACGTCCTGGTCTGACCCCCCCGCTCCGCCACGCGCCCGGGCCGGCGCCGCTCGTTCGACCTGCGGTCGTCTCCGGGCCGTCGAGGGCGCCCTGGGTCGACGACGGGGGGTGCGCGCCTCGGGGTCCGCGGCCCCGGGCGTCAGCGGGTGGCGGGGACCTGGGTGGCGGGGGCGTCGAGGGGCTGCTCGGTCGCCGGGCCGCGGGCCGACCACACCAGCCGCGCGGTGGCCACGGTGACCAGCACCGCGCCGAGCATGTGCAGCAGCACCAGCACGACCGGCAGGTGCGTGAAGTACTGCACGAACCCGACGACGCCCTGCAGCAACTGGACGACGAGCAGGTCGCGGGCGGCCCGGCGGACGCGGCCGGGGGCGTCGACGGCGTGCAGGGCCACGAGCAGCGCGACGGTCAGCCCGACCAGCAGGAAGACGACGTCGGCGTGCAGCTGGCTGACCGTCTCGGGGTCGAAGCCCATCCGCCCGCCGGAGGGCTGCCCGCTCTCGTCGAGGTCGCCGCTGTGCGGGCCGCTGCCGGTGACGACCGTGCCGAGCAGCAGCACCACCGCGGTGACCGCGGCGATCCCGCCCGCCAGCAGCGCGAGCGGGCGCCGCAGCAGCGGCTGCCCGACGCCGGGCTCGCGGGAGCGCAGCCACAGCACGGTGGAGACGGCGACCAGGACGGTCGAGACGAGGAAGTGGACGGCGACGGTCCACGGGTTGAGCCCGGTCAGCACGGTGACGCCGCCGATCGCGGCCTGGACCGGCACCCCGAGGAACGTCAGCACCGCCAGCGGCCGCAGGTCGCGCCGAGCCGAGCGCCAGACGGCGACGAGCACCGCGATCGCGACCGCGGTGAGCACGAAGGTCAGCAGCCGGTTGCCGAACTCGATGAGGCCGTGCCCGGCCATCTCCGGCGTGGTGACGAAGCTGTCCTCGGTGCACCGCGGCCAGGTGGGGCAGCCCAGGCCCGAGCCGGTCAGCCGGACGACGCCGCCGGTGACCACGATCGCGCCGTTGGCGACCACGTTGGCCAGCGCCAGGCGGGTGATGACGGCGGGGGAGAACGCGGGCAGGACCGGCACGTCCCGATGCTAGCCGCGGCCGGGGCCCTCCCCGGGTTCGCTCAGGGCGGATCACGGGGCGGAAGGCGGCGACGGCGTCCCGCGCTGTAGACGGCGCAGGCGGCCGACGCGCCGTCCTGGTGTCGGGAGGGACTCCCGGGTACCGGAGCACCAGCAGGTGCTCTCCGGGAGACCACCGGAGTCCCACCGACGCCCCGACTTCCCCTGGACGTGAGGAATGACCAGCCCCTTCTTCCCGGGCTCCTACGGCAGCCCGTTCGACGACTTCTTCGCCCGCTACCTGGGCGGCGAGCAGCGCGTGCCGCGGCAGCGCGTGGACATCACCCAGTTCCTGAGCCAGCAGGCCCGCGAGCTGGTCAACGCCGCGGCCCGCCAGGCCGTGGGCGCCGGCAGCGCCGACCTCGACACCGAGCACCTGCTCTGGGCGATGACCGGCGACGAGTCGACCCGGGCCTTCCTGTCCCGCACCGGGCTCGACCCCGAGCGGCTGCGCTCGGGGCTCGAGGAGCAGATGCGGCGCGGTGAGCCGCTCGACGAGGCGCCGTCGCTGACCCCCGCCGCCAAGCGGGCGCTGCTCGACGCCCACCGGGTCTCGCGCGCCCTCGGCTCCACCTACATCGGCCCCGAGCACCTGCTGTTCGCGCTCGCCCTCAACCCCGACTCACCCGGCGGCCGCATCCTGCGCGAGCAGGGCGTCACCCCGGAGGCGCTGCAGCAGGCGGCGGCCGGCGGCGGCGCGCCCGGTGGTGGGCGTCCCGGCGGCGCCGGGCAGCAGTCGAACACCCCGACGCTCGACGAGTTCGGCCGCGACCTCACCGCGATGGCCCGCAACGGCCAGATCGACCCGGTGATCGGCCGCGAGCAGGAGATCGAGCAGACCGTCGAGGTCCTCTCGCGCCGCCGCAAGAACAACCCGGTGCTCATCGGCGAGGCCGGCGTCGGCAAGACCGCCATCGTCGAGGGCATCGCCGCGCAGATCGTCGAGGGCGACGTCCCGGAGACGCTGCGCGGGCGGCGCCTGATCGAGCTCGACCTCACCGGCCTGGTGGCCGGCACCCGGTACCGCGGCGACTTCGAGGAGCGGCTCGGCAAGGTCATGGACGAGATCCGCGAGCACTCCGACGAGGTGATCGTCTTCATCGACGAGCTGCACACCGTGGTCGGCGCGGGCGCGTCCGAGGGCTCCGGCGGCGCGGGCAACATGCTCAAGCCGGCCCTGGCCCGCGGCGAGCTGCACGTCATCGGCGCGACGACGCTCGACGAGTACCGCCGCAACATCGAGAAGGACGCGGCGCTGGAGCGCCGGTTCCAGCCGATCCTGGTGTCCGAGCCCAGCGTGGAGGACACCGTGCAGATCCTCTGCGGCCTGCGCGACCGCTACGAGGCCCACCACCAGGTGCGCTTCACCGACGACGCGGTGCGTGCCGCCGTCGAGCTGTCCGACCGCTACGTCCCCGACCGGCACCTGCCGGACAAGGCGATCGACCTGATCGACCAGGCCGGCGCGCGCGTGCGCCGGCGGGTGAAGACGCCGCCGACGGACCTGCGCGGCCTCGAGCAGGAGGTCGACCGGCTGCAGCGGGAGAAGGACCAGGCCGTGGCCGCCGAGCAGTACGAGCGCGCCTCGGAGCTGCGCGACCAGCTCGCCGCCGCGCAGCAGCGGCTCGAGGAGGCGCGCGGTGGCGGCGGCCAGCCGGGGGTGCCGGAGGTCGGCGTCGAGGACATCGCCGAGGTGGTGTCCCGGCTGACCGGTGTCCCGGTGGCCCAGCTGACGCAGGAGGAGGTGCAGCGCCTGCTGCAGCTCGAGGAGCGCCTGCACGAGCGCGTGGTCGGGCAGGACGACGCCGTCCGGGTGGTCTCCGAGGCGATCCGCCGGTCCCGCGTGGGCCTGGGTGACCCCGACCGGCCGATCGGCAGCTTCCTGTTCCTCGGCCCCACCGGCGTCGGCAAGACCGAGCTGGCCCGGGCGCTGGCCGAGGCGCTGTTCGGCGACTCCGACCGGATGATCCGGCTGGACATGAGCGAGTTCCAGGAGCGGCACACCGTCAGCCGCCTGGTCGGCTCCCCGCCCGGGTACGTCGGCTACGAGGACGCCGGCCAGCTGACCGAGGCGGTCCGCCGCCGGCCCTACTCGGTCGTGCTGCTCGACGAGATCGAGAAGGCGCACCCCGACGTCTTCAACACCCTGCTGCAGGTGCTCGACGACGGCCGGCTCACCGACTCGCAGGGTCGCACGGTCGACTTCACGAACACCGTGCTGATCATGACCAGCAACCTGGGGTCGGAGCTGATCCAGGGCCGCAACGCCCCGCTCGGCTTCGGCACCGGGGACGCCGCCGCGGCCGACGCCGGCCTGCGCGACCGGCTGATGCGGCGGCTGCGCGACTCGTTCCGGCCCGAGTTCCTCAACCGGATCGACGAGATCGTGGTCTTCCAGCAGCTGGAGAGCGAGCAGCTGCAGCAGATCACCCGGCTGCTGCTCGACGAGACCCGCCGGCGGCTCGCGGCCCAGGACATCGCGGTGACCTTCACCGACGAGGCCGTCGCCTGGATCGCCGACCGGGGCTTCGAGCCGCAGTTCGGTGCCCGCCCGCTGCGCCGGGCGATCCAGCGGGAGGTCGACAACCCGCTGGCCCGGCTGCTGCTCGACGGCCGCGTCGGGGCCGGCCGGCACGTCGTCGTCGACGTCCGGGACGGCGCGCTCGACCTCACCGTCGAGGACGCCGCGGAGGCGCTGGCCGGGCAGGCCTGACCTGCGTGGTGATCCCCGTCACCCGGCCCCTGACCTGCGCGGTCAGGGGCCGGGTGACTTAGGGCGGCCTTGGTTGCAGACGTCCCGAAATAGGTCACAATCGTGTTGTGGAAAGCGGCGGGCAGGCGGGGACGGTGCGGGCCGAGGACGTCCGCACCCGTGACCGCGTGACCGCGCTGCTGCTCGAGCACGGCCCGCAGACCGCCAGCGAGCTGGCCGGGCGGCTGGGCGTCAGCCCCGCCGCCGTCCGCCGCCACCTCGACGCCCTCGAGGCGCAGGGGCGGGTCGAGGAGCGCACCACCGCGGGCGCCCAGCGGGGGAGGGGCCGGCCCGCCCGGCACTTCCACCTCACCGACGCCGGCCGCTCCGGCTTCGCCCACGCCTACGACGACCTGGCGCTCACCGCGCTGCGCTACGTCGCGGCCTCCGGCGGTCCCGACGCCGTCCGCGCCGTCGCCCAGGCACAGCTGGCGGGTCTGGAGCAGCGGGCGTCCGACGCCGTCGCCCGGACCACCGGCGCGCCGGTCGAGCGGGCCCGGGCGCTGGCCGAGGCGCTCACGGCCGAGGGTTACGCTGCCTCGGCCTCCGCGATCGCCAGTGGCGGGCAGCTGTGCCAGCACCACTGCCCCGTCGCGCACGTGGCGGCGGAGTTCCCGCAGCTGTGCGAGGCCGAGACGGCGGTGATCGGCCGGCTGGTGGGTACGCACGTGCAGCGGCTGGCGACGATCGCCCACGGCGACGGCGTCTGCACCACCCACATCCCGGGGCCGGCGCACGCCGCTCCTGGGCACCCGCGGCCTCGTCCGGAGGCTCACCCCGAGCGTGCGAGGGGTGAGGGGGACGAGGTCCTTCCTCACATCCGTGTGGGGAACAGAACTCCCCCCGCACGCCCTGTACCAGGTGAGCGAGCAGCGCGGGTCCCGCGCACCGCACCGTCCACCAGCACCACCCCCACGAACGACCGGGAGAGGACGCCCGCATGACCAGCACCCAGCAGCCGGTGACCGGCCAGCCGCTGACGCAGGACGAGCAGATCGAGCAGCTCGGCCGCTACCAGTACGGCTGGGCCGACGCCGACGTGGCCGGGTCCTCCGCCCGCCGCGGCCTGTCCGAGGACGTCGTCCGCGACATCTCGGCGCGCAAGGACGAGCCCGAGTGGATGCTCGAGCGCCGCCTCAAGGCGCTCAGGCTCTTCGACCGCAAGCCCATGCCCGACTGGGGCTCGGACCTCTCCGGCATCGACTTCCAGAACATCAAGTACTTCGTGCGCTCCACCGAGGCCCAGGCGACCTCGTGGGAGGAGCTGCCCGAGGACATCAAGAACACCTACGACAAGCTCGGCATCCCCGAGGCGGAGAAGCAGCGCCTGGTCGCCGGCGTCGCCGCCCAGTACGAGTCCGAGGTCGTCTACCACAAGATCCGCGAGGACCTCGAGGAGCAGGGTGTCGTCTTCCTCGACACCGACACCGCCCTCAAGGAGCACCCGGACCTGTTCCGCGAGTACTTCGGCTCGGTCATCCCGTCCGGCGACAACAAGTTCGCCGCGCTGAACACCGCGGTGTGGTCGGGTGGCTCGTTCATCTACGTGCCGAAGGGCGTGCAGGTCGAGATCCCGCTGCAGGCCTACTTCCGGATCAACACCGAGAACATGGGCCAGTTCGAGCGGACGCTGATCATCGTCGACGAGGGCGCCTACGTGCACTACGTCGAGGGCTGCACCGCGCCGATCTACAAGTCGGACTCGCTGCACTCCGCGGTCGTCGAGATCATCGTCAAGAAGAACGCGCGCTGCCGGTACACGACCATCCAGAACTGGTCGAACAACGTCTACAACCTGGTCACCAAGCGGGCGATCGCCCACGAGGGCGCGACCATGGAGTGGATCGACGGCAACCTCGGCTCCAAGGTCACCATGAAGTACCCGGCGGTCTGGATGACCGGCGAGCACGCCAAGGGCGAGGTCCTGTCCATCGCCTTCGCGGGCGAGGGCCAGCACCAGGACGCCGGCGCCAAGATGGTGCACGCGGCGCCGAACACCTCCTCGACGATCGTGTCGAAGTCGGTGGCGCGCGGCGGCGGCCGGACCTCCTACCGCGGCCTCGTGCAGATCGACGAGGGCGCGCACGGCTCGAAGTCGACGGTCAAGTGCGACGCGCTGCTGGTCGACGCGATCAGCCGGTCGGACACCTACCCCTACGTCGACGTCCGCGAGGACGACGTCGCCATGGGCCACGAGGCGACCGTCTCCCGGGTCAGCGAGGACCAGCTCTTCTACCTCATGAGCCGCGGCCTGTCCGAGGACGAGGCCATGGCGATGGTGGTCCGCGGGTTCGTCGAGCCGATCGCCCGCGAGCTGCCCATGGAGTACGCCCTCGAGCTCAACCGGCTCATCGAGCTGCAGATGGAAGGTGCCGTCGGCTGATGTCGGCAGAGAACACCCCCAGCACCACCGGCCTCACCACCGAGTCGGCCGTCCTCGCCGGCGAGCTGTTCGGCGAGGGCGTCGGCACCCAGGCCGGCCCGCCCGCCGTCCCCGCGGCGGGCACCGGCACGGCCGGGCAGGCCGCCCCGGGCTCGCACTCGCACGGCGGGACCGCCCCGACCGGCTCGCCGGCCGAGCGGTTCACCTCGACCGACCCGGACGCCTTCGGCGTGCCCACCGGCCGCGAGGAGACCTGGCGCTTCACCCCGATGCGCCGGATCCGCCCGCTGCTCGACGGCGCGGCGCCCTCGGGGACGGGGTCCGACGCGCACCTGACGTGGACGACCGACCTGCCCGAGGGCGCCGAGCTCGTCTCCGTCGACGCCGACGACCCGCTGCTCAAGGGGCTGCCCGAGCCGGTCGACCGGCTCGCCGCCCTCGCGCGGCAGCGCAGCGGCGGCGCCGCCGTCGTCCGGATCGCGCCCGAGGCGCGGCTCGACCGCCCGGTCACCCTCGGCCTGGCCGGCACCGGGTCCGAGGACGTCGTGTGGGGCCAGCTGGTCGTGGAGGTCGGGCGGTTCGCCGAGGCGACCGTCGTCCTCGACCACAGCGGCCTGGCCCGCTACGCCGGCGGCGTCGCCGTCGTCGTGGGTGACGGCGCGCAGGTGACCGTCGTGTCCGTCCAGGACTGGGCGCCGGGCGCGGTGCACGGCGGGCAGTTCGACGCCGTCGTCGGCCGCGACGCCAGCTACAAGCAGGTCGTGGTCACCCTCGGCGGCGACCTCGTCCGGCTGGTCAGCAACGTCCAGTACGCCGGTCCCGGCGGGTCGGCGGAGCTGTTCGGCGTCTACTTCTCCGACGAGACGCAGCACCAGGAGCACCGCCTGTGGGTCGACCACGCGGTGCCCAACTGCTCCAGCAACGTGCTCTACAAGGGCGCGCTGCAGGGCGAGGGTGCGCGCACGGTGTGGATCGGCGACGTCCGCATCCGCCCCGCGGCCACCGGCACCGACACCTACGAGCTCAACCGCAACCTGGTGCTCACCGACGGCGCCCGCGCCGACTCGGTCCCCAACCTGGAGATCGAGACCGGCGAGATCGTCGGCGCCGGCCACGCCAGCGCCACCGGCCGGTTCGACGACGAGCAGCTGTTCTACCTCTGCTCGCGCGGCATCGACGCCGAGACCGCCCGCCGCCTGGTGGTGCGCGGCTTCTTCGCCGACGTCGTCTCGCGCATCGGCATCGACGCGCTGCAGGACCGGCTGATGCGCACCATCGAGACGCGTCTCGGTGCGCTGCCGGGCCTCGACGAGCAGCCGGTCGAGGTGGCCTGACCCATGGCCTTCGAGCGGGTCTGCGGCCTGTCGGAGATCCCGGAGAACGGGGCCCTGCGGGTCGAGCTGGCCGACCTCGACGTCGCCGTCGTCCGCTACGAGGGCGAGGTGTACGCCCTGCAGGACCTCTGCTCGCACGCCGAGGTCCCGCTGTCGGAGGGCGACGTCGAGACCCTCGACGGCGCCCCCACCATCGAGTGCTGGCTGCACGGGTCGTGCTTCGACCTGCGCACCGGCGAGCCCACCAACCTGCCGGCCACCGAGCCGGTCGACGTCTACCCCGTGCGCCTGGAGGGGGAGGACGTGCTGGTCGACACCGAGCTCGACGGCCGCCTCCCGCTGGCGTCGGGCAACTGAGGAGCGAGAAGAGAAGTGTCGGTTCTGGAGATCCGCGACCTGCACGTCACGGTCGGCGAGGGCGACGACGCCAAGGAGATCCTCAAGGGCGTCGACCTGACCGTCCGGTCGGGTGAGACCCACGCGATCATGGGCCCCAACGGGTCGGGCAAGTCCACCCTGGCCTACTCGATCGCCGGGCACCCGAAGTACACGATCACCGGCGGCACGGTGACCCTCGACGGCGAGGACGTCCTCGCGATGAGCGTCGACGAGCGCGCCCGCGCCGGCCTGTTCCTCGCCATGCAGTACCCGGTCGAGGTCCCCGGCGTCTCGGTGTCGAACTTCCTGCGCACCGCCGCGACCGCCGTCAAGGGCGAGGCGCCGAAGCTGCGCACCTGGGTCAAGGACGTCCGCACGGAGATGACCGCCCTGGAGATGGACCCGGCGTTCGCCGAGCGCAACGTCAACGAGGGCTTCTCCGGCGGTGAGAAGAAGCGTCACGAGATCCTGCAGATGCGGCTGCTGCAGCCGAAGGTCGCCATCCTCGACGAGACCGACTCCGGCCTCGACGTCGACGCGCTGCGGGTCGTCTCCGAGGGCGTCAACCGCAGCCGCGCGGAGGGTGACGTCGGCGTCCTGCTGATCACCCACTACACGCGGATCCTGCGCTACATCAAGCCGGACTTCGTGCACGTGTTCGTCAACGGCCGCGTCGTCGACGAGGGTGGCCAGGAGCTGGCCGACAAGCTCGAGAACGAGGGCTACGCCGCGTACGTGAAGGACTCGAAGGAGACCGCGACCGCATGACGCAGACCGCCTCGCGTCCTCCGGGGACGCGTGTCCCGCTGCCCCTGGACGTCGAGGCGATCCGGGCGGACTTCCCGATCCTGACGCGCACCGTGCGCGACGGGAAGCGGCTGGTGTACCTCGACTCCGGCGCCACCTCGCAGAAGCCCCGCAGCGTCCTCGACGCCGAGCGCGACTTCTACGAGAACCACAACGCCGCCCCGCACCGCGGCGCCCACCAGCTCGCCGAGGAGGCCACCGGTCTCTACGAGGCGGCCCGGGCGCGGATCGCTGCGTTCATCGGCGGCGCCGTCGAGGAGGTGGTGTTCACCCGCAACACCACCGACGCGATCAACACCGTCGCCTACGCGCTGTCCAACGCCGCCACGGCCAAGGAGCCGTCCTTCCGCCGGTACGCCGTCGGCCAGGGCGACGAGATCGTCGTGACCGAGATGGAGCACCACGCCAACCTGGTGCCCTGGCAGCAGCTGTGCGAGCGCACCGGCGCGACGCTGCGCTGGCTGGGCCTCACCGACGACGGGCGGCTGGACCTCTCCGACCTCGCCACCGTGGTCAACGAGCGCACGAAGCTGGTCGCGGTCACCCAGCAGTCGAACATCCTGGGCACCATCAACCCGCTGGAGCCGATCGTCGCCCGGGCCCGCGAGGTCGGCGCCCTGGTCCTGGTCGACGGCGCCCAGTCGGTGCCGCACCAGCCGGTCGACGTCGCCACGCTCGGCGCGGACTTCCTGGTGTTCTCCGGGCACAAGATGCTCGGGCCCACCGGCGTCGGCGTCCTGTGGGGCCGGTACGAGGTGCTCGACGCGCTGCCGCCGTTCCTCACCGGCGGCTCGATGATCGAGGTCGTGCGGATGGAGGGCAGCACCTTCATGCCGCCGCCGCAGCGCTTCGAGGCCGGGGTGCCGATGACCGCGCAGGTGGTCGGGCTCGGCGCCGCCGTCGCGTACCTG
Organism: Geodermatophilus normandii; assembly: GCF_003182485.1. Classification (NCBI taxonomy): domain Bacteria; kingdom Bacillati; phylum Actinomycetota; class Actinomycetes; order Geodermatophilales; family Geodermatophilaceae; genus Geodermatophilus; species Geodermatophilus normandii. The sequence continues at coordinate 2,982,060 of NZ_QGTX01000001.1, forward strand.
CAGGACCTCGGCATGGACCGGGTGCAGGCGCACGAGGAGGCCCTCACCGGCTACGCCCTCGAGCAGCTGCAGGCCGTCCCCGGCGTCACCGTCATCGGCCCGCCCGACACCGTCGCGCGCGGGGGAGCGGTGTCGTTCACCGTCGAGGGCATCCACCCGCACGACGTCGGCCAGGTCCTCGACGACCTCGGCATCGCCGTGCGCGTGGGGCACCACTGCGCCTGGCCGGTGGTCCGGCGCTACGGCGTCCCGGCCACCACCCGGGCCACGTTCTACGTGCACACCGGCTACGACGACGTCGACGCGCTGGTGGAAGGTGTGCGGGCCGCGCAGCGTTTCTTCGGTGTGACGCCGGAGGAGGCAACCGCCTGATGCAGCTCGAGTCGATGTACCAGGACATCATCCTGGACCACTACCGCAACCCCCACGGCCGCGGCCTGCGGGACCCGTACGAGGCCGAGGTGCACCACGTCAACCCGACCTGCGGGGACGAGGTGACGCTGCGGGTGCACCTGGACGGCGACACGATCGCCGACGTCTCCTACGAGGGCATGGGCTGCTCGATCAGCCAGGCGTCGGTGTCGGCCATGTACGACCTGGTGGTCGGCAGGTCGGTCACCGAGGCGCTCGGCACCGGCGAGCACTTCGTGACGCTGATGCAGAGCAAGGGCGACGCCGCGGTGGCCGAGAAGCTCGAGGACGAGCTCGAGGACGCCGTCGCGTTCGCCGGGGTGTCGAAGTACCCCGCCCGCATCAAGTGCGCGCTGATGAGCTGGATGGCCCTCAAGGACGCCTCCGCCCGCGCGCTGGCAGCCACCCCCACCGGAGGACAGGCATGAGCGAGACCACCGAACCCACGACGGCGGACGAGACCCCGGAGCTGCCGGCCTACAAGTCGGCGCTGCTCGAGGACGTCGAGGAGGCCATGCGCGACGTCGTCGACCCCGAGCTCGGCGTCAACGTCGTCGACCTCGGCCTGGTCTACGGCATCGACGTCGACGACGACAACGTCGCCGTCCTGGACATGACGCTGACCTCGGCGGCCTGCCCGCTGACCGACGTCATCGAGGACCAGGCGCGCCAGGCCCTGACCGGCGGCCCCGGCCCCGGCCTGGTCGACGACATCCGGATCAACTGGGTGTGGATGCCGCCGTGGGGCCCGGACAAGATCACCGACGACGGGCGCGAGCAGCTGCGCGCGCTCGGCTTCCGGGTGTGACGCTGCTCCCCGACCTCCTCGATCGACTGGCCGCCGGGGACGACCCGCCGGCGGACCGCAGCGTGATCGTGCTGCCCGCGCCCTCCGGGGCGCGGGCAGTCGTCGTCGGGGGCAGCGCCTGGCACGTGGTGGCCGCCGACGTCGACCCGTCGTGGGTGGCCGGCCAGGTGGCCCCCGACCCGCTGGCGCTGCCGCTGGGCGCGCGCTTCCTCGCCGCGCTCGCCGACCGGATCGGCGTGGAGCCGGGGGTGGTGGACGCCGTCCTCGTCGCCCCGCCGGCCGCCGGTCCCGGCCTCGACCTCGTGCCCGCCGAGCTGGACCACCCCCGGGTCGCCCGGGCGCTGCTGCACCGCACCGACGTCCGGATCTGGACGACGCCGGACGGCTGCGGGCTGCTCACGCTCGGCCGCGGCGTCGCGGGCCGGTGGGAGGTCAGCGTCGAGGTCGACGCCGCCGCCCGCGGGCGGGGACTGGGCACCGCCCTGGTCGCGGCCGCCCGGTGGCTGGTGCCCGGCGGCGCGCCGCTGTGGGCGCAGGTGGCGCCGGCCAACACCGCCTCGCTGCGTGCCTTCCTGGCGGCGGGCTACCGGCCCGTGGGCGCCGAGTCGCTGTTCGGCGCCTGAGGCCCCTCCGGCCGGGACTCAGCGCATCTCGGCCAGGCGCTCCCCGAACCCGGCGACCGGCCGCAGCTCCCGGCGAGCGCCCAGCCCCAGCAGCCCGGTCCCGACGACGAGCACGGCGGCCAGCGGCAGCGGCAGCGCCGCCACCACGAGCCCGGCCGTGAGCGTGACCGCCGTCACCGCCCCGGTGAGCAGCGCCGCCCGGACCGCCGCGCGGGCGCCCAGCGCCATCGCCGCGGCCGCGGCGAGCAGCACGAGCGCCGGGCGCAGCGCGCCGGGCTGCAGCACCGCGGCGACCGTCGACGGCGCCGCGGCGGTGACCAGCCCCGGGCCCCACGCCGGCCAGGACGGCCCGTCCAGCAGCCGCGGGCCGGCCGCGACGAGCAGCGCGGCCGCCGCCGGCAGGCTCCACGCCTCGACCACCGTCGACCCGGCCAGCGCGGCCGCCGTCCAGCCCGCCGCGCCGAGCTCCGCCGCGCCGGTGCGCCAGGCGGCGGCCGCCTCGGGGGAGTCGTCCCGCCGCCGGGCCAGCAGCGCGCCCCAGCCGCAGGACAGCACGCCCTGGACGGCGAGGTGCAGCGCCAGCGGGGCCCACGCGGCGTCGACCGCGAGCACGACCAGGGCCGCGCCGGCGCAGACGGCACCGACCGTGCCGGTGGGACCGCGCAGGTCGGCCGCCATCCCGGGCCGGGCGGCCAGGGTGGCGGCGAACAGCCCGGTCAGCGCCGCGGCGGCCGCGCCGGGGGAGAGCAGTCCCGCGGGGACCGCCAGCAGCGCCGCCGCGGCGAGGCACCCGGCCGCCGACGGCACGGCGTCGGGCCGCTCGTCGCGCCGGACCGCGGCCACACCGGCCGCGGGCAGGGCCGTGAGGACCAGCAGCGCCACCAGCGCCGGCCAGCGGGCGGCGGCGACCAGCTGGGCGACCGCCAGGACCACGAGGACGATCCCGGCGGCGGAGGCGGCCGGCAGCAGGAGGCCCCGTCGCCAGCCGGTCAGCGTGGCCGAGGCCGTGCTCGCCAGCAGGACGCCGAGCCAGCCGGCGAGGGGCAGCGAGACGGGACCGCCGGTGGACAGCGCCGCACCGACCGCGCCCCCGCCACCGTCCCGGCGACCACGGGCACCAGCCGCGGCGGCCCGAGCAGCGAGCCGACCGCGCGGTCCAGCCGCACCAGCAGCAGTCCCGCCGCGGCGGCGACGGTCAACCCGGCCGACAGCCAGCGGGCCGGGCCCGCGGCGGTGGCGGCGGTCAGCAGCCCCGCGGCGACGCCGGCGACGAGCCACGGCACGGTGGTGAGCAGCGCGACGCGGGCCAGCGGGCGGCGCGCGCCGAGGGGGACCGCGAGCCCGGTCAGCGCGACGGTGAGCAGCAGGACGGTGCGCGGAACCCCGTCGGGCACCAGGGCCAGCGACCGCAGGGCCGCGACCTGCAGCGCGATCCACGCCGCCAGCGGCCAGCTCAGCGGGCAGGGGAGGAGGACCCGGAGGCTGAGCAGGACCCCGGCCACCACCAGCGCCGGCAGCGGACCGGCCCCGAGCGGGGCGTCCCCGACGGCCACGCCGGTCAGCGCGAGGGCGGCGGCCGCGGCCGCGCAGGCCTCCTCGGTGTCGCGCAGCCGTGCGCGCGCCGCCCACGCCGACGCGCACCCGGCGACGAGGGCGGCCAGGAGGACGCCGATCCGGGCGACGTCGCCGGCCAGCCGGGGCCCGGCCAGGGCGGCGGTGACCAGCAGCACGACGCCGACGGTCAGCAGCACCTGCGGCGGCCGGATCCGCGCGGGCAGCGGAGCCGGGTCGGGCGCGGGGCCGGCGGGCCGGCGTAGGGGAGCGGGGGCACCGGCGCGCTCGTCATCGCCGTCCCCCTCACCCGCCCGTCGGGCCCACGCTAGGGGCGGTCAGCGCATCTGCGCGACCCAGGCGACGGCCTCCCGCGCCTGCTGGCGGCGGCGCTCGTAGGTGGCGCCGACGACGAGCAGCAGCAGGCCGGCGGTGGCCAGCGTGACCCAGCGCGGGACCAGCGGGGCGTAGGGCGCCAGCCGGCCCAGCACGACCACCAGCAGCGCAGCGGCCCCGACGACGAAGGGCGCCTGCCGGTGGGTCAGCGTGCCGGCCACGGTGAGCGCCGCGGCCGCCGCGACCACGACCACCAGCCGTGCGGCCGTCGGCTCGACGACCACCACGAGGGCCGACGGCAGGAGGGCCACCGCCAGCCCGGGGCCCTCCGCCGCCCAGGACGCGGCGCCCGCGCGCAGTGCCGGGACGGCCAGCAGCAGCAGTCCCGCGGCCGCCGGGAGCGTGTAGACCTCCGGCGTGCGGATGTCGGCACCCGCCGCGGCGACCCACCCGGCCAGCACGAGGTCGGCCACCGCGAGGACCGCCACCGGCCGCCGTCGCGCGGTCAGGGCGTAACAGCCGGCGGCCGCGCCGACGACCGCGAGGTCGACGGCCACCTGGCCCCACGCAGCGGCGTCCGCGGCGACCCCGCCGGCGACGAGCCCGGCGAGCGTGCCGGGGACCGCCGCGGCGACCTCCTCCGGCGTCCCGGCGCGCAGCGCGGCCACCGCGAAGGCGGCCGCGCCGGTGAGCGCGAGCAGCAGCGCGGCCGGCGCCGGGTCGAGCAGCCGGCCCTCCAGCGCCACCAGCACCGCCAGCCCGGGCGCGCACACCGCCGCCGCGGTGGCGGCGGGACGCACGGCCGGGCGCAGCGCCGCGGCGAGGACGGCAGGCACGGCCGCGGCTCCGACCAGCAGCGCCAGCGGCCCCTCCCGTCCGGTGAGGTCGAGGACCGTGCCGCCCGCGCCGGCGAGGGCGGCGCCCACGGCCAGCACCGCGCACAGGGCGGGCCCGGCCACCCGGGGCGCCGCCGCCGCGGTCAGCAGCACCAGCCCCAGCCCGGCCGCCGCGACCGTGCCGGTGACGCCGAGCCCGGTCAGGGACCCGGCCAGGGCCAGGCCGGCGACGCCCGCCACGACGGCCGCGGCGGTGCGGCCCTCCGGCAGGCGGGGCGCCAGCCGCGGCTCGCGCAGCAGCACCGCCGCTCCGGCCGCCGCCGCGGCCAGGACGGCCGTCGCGCCCCAGCTGTCGACCGCTCCGCCGACCCAGGCCAGCGGCACGCCCAGCAGCACGCCGGCCGCCCCGGTCAGCCCGCCCAGCACCAGGGCCACCGGGTGCAGGAGCCGGCGCAGCACGAGCAGCACGAGGACGTCGAGCAGCGCGGTGCCCAGCAGCACCGCGACCCCGGCGGCGCCGTCGGCGAGGCCGGCCGGCAGCAGCAGCCAGCCGGCGGGTTGCGCGGCGAGCAGCGCGACCAGCGGCCAGGTGACGGTGCTGCGGGTGAGCCGCCCCAGCCCCAGCGCCGCACCGGCGGTGACCGCGCACGACAGTCCTGCCCACAGCCGGCCGGGGACGGTGTCGGCGCCCCACAGGCCGAGCGCGTGCGCGGCGGCGAGGTCGATCACCAGGAGCGCGGCCCCGGCGGCGGCGAGGGCCTCCTCGGTGGCGCGCAGGCCCCGGCGGGCGCTCCAGGCGGAGGTGGCGCAGGCAGCGGCGGTGACGGAGGCCATGACCGCGGCCTGGAAGGTCACGCCCAGCCGGGTCCACGCGACCGCCACGAAGGCGGCGGCCGCGGCGACGACGAGCAGCGCGCCCAGGCCCAGGAGCACCTGCTGGGGGCTGAGCCGCCGGCGCGGTGCCGGCGGGAGCGCGGGCCCGGCCGGAGGAGGCGGGAGGGCGGGGACCACGCGGGCTCCGGCGGCGGAGCCCACGCGGGAGCCGGAGGGGGGACGGGGACCGGCGCGGGACGGGGACCGGCGCGGGACCCCGGGCCGCGGCGCGCAGCGTGGCCACCAGGGCGTCGCGCTCCCGGGCGAACTCGTCGATCGTCGCCCCCATCCGGGCCACCACCGTGGCCGCCTGCGCCACCGCGGGCAGCCCGCAGGTGGCGCAGGAGGCGGGCGCCGGTACGGCCGGCGTCCCGCAGACGGGGCAGGGCAGCCCCCAGGTCGGCGTGCTCATGGGCGGGATCGTGACGTGCGGCCGCCGGGAGCGGAACCGGTCTCGTCCGGACTGGGGACGCAGGGGCTGCTGTGGACGTCACCCGGCAATCCGCTCCGGTTCCGGCCGGGGAGCGCCTACCCTGGGATCAGTGATCACGACGACCGGCCTCGAACTGCGCGCCGGCGCCCGCATCCTCCTCGGCGACGTCAGCCTGCGCGTGCAGCCGGGCGACCGCATCGGTCTGGTCGGGCGCAACGGCGCCGGCAAGACCACCACGCTCACCACGCTCGCCGGTGAGCGCCTGCCGCACGCCGGCAGGGTGGAGGTGACCGGCGAGATCGGCTACCTCCCGCAGGATCCGCGCAGCGGCGACCTGGACGTCTCCGCCAGCGACCGCGTGCTCTCCGGCCGCGGCCTCGACGTCCTCAGGGCCCAGCTGGTCAAGGCGCAGGTCGCCATGGCCGAGCCGGCCGACGACGCCGAGCGCGACCGCGCCGTGCGCCGGTACGGGCGGCTGGAGGACCAGTTCGCCGCACTCGGCGGGTACGCCGCGGAGAGCGACGCCGCCCGCATCTGCACGGCCCTCGGCCTGCCCGACCGGGTCATGGGCCAGCCGCTGCGGACGCTGTCGGGCGGCCAGCGGCGCCGGGTCGAGCTCGCCCGCATCCTGTTCTCCGACGCCGAGACGCTGCTGCTCGACGAGCCCACCAACCACCTCGACGCCGACTCGATCTCCTGGCTCAAGGGCTTCCTCGCCTCCCACAAGGGCGGCCTGGTCGTCATCAGCCACGACGTCGAGCTGCTCGACGCGGTCGTGAACAAGGTCTGGCACCTCGACGCCAACCGCGCCGTCGTCGACGTCTACAACCTCGGCTGGAAGCCCTACCTCCAGCAGCGGGAGACCGACGAGCGTCGCCGCCGGCAGGAGCGGGCCAACACCGAGCGCAAGATCGACGCGCTGACCTCCCAGGCCGACAAGATGCGCGCCAAGGCCACCAAGGCGAAGGCCGCGCAGAGCATGGACAAGCGCGCCGCGCGGCTGGCCGCCGGTCTGGAGGACGTGCGCGTGCAGGACCGGGTCGCCAAGCTGCGGTTCCCGACGCCGGCGCCGTGCGGGCGCACGCCGCTCACCGCCGAGGGCCTGTCCAAGAGCTACGGCTCGCTCGAGGTGTTCACCGACGTCGACCTCGCCGTCGACCGGGGTGCGCGGGTCGTCGTCCTGGGGCTCAACGGGGCCGGGAAGACGACGCTGCTGCGGATGCTGGCCGGCACCGAGGTCCCCGACACCGGCGAGGTGCAGCCGGGCCACGGGCTGCGGATCGGCTACTACGCGCAGGAGCACGAGACGCTCGACCACGACCGCTCGCTGCTGGAGAACATGCGGGCCGCCGCGCCGCAGAGCACCGACACCGAGCTGCGGCGGATCCTCGGCGCCTTCCTGTTCTCCGGCGACGCCGCCGACCAGCGCGCCGGCACGCTGTCCGGCGGTGAGAAGACGCGGCTGGCGATGGCCACGCTGGTCGTCTCCGGCGCCAACGTGCTGCTGCTCGACGAGCCGACCAACAACCTCGACCCGGCCAGCCGCGAGCAGGTCCTCGACGCGCTGCGCACCTACGCGGGCGCGATCGTGCTGGTCACCCACGACGAGGGCGCCGTCCGCGCGCTCGACCCGGACAAGGTGATCCTGCTGCCCGACGGCACCGAGGACGCCTGGAGCGAGGACCTCGCCGACCTCGTCGAGCTGGCGTAGCCCCTCGTCGGCCCGCCGGCCGGCACCGCAGGCGGGCACCGTCCCCGGCTGCGCCGTGCCGCTCCGCGCGACCCACCTGCGATCTTCCCGCTCGCGTGGCCGCGTCGCCCGGGCTGGGTGATCATCGACGCGGGAGGCCGTCGTCATGGGGACGGCGGCACCACGCGAGCCAGCACCCGGTGGGCCGGCGACCCGCGCCGGCGCCCAGGGCTGCGACGGAGGGGAGTCATGGCCGACTCGAGCACGGACCTCGGCAAGGGCAAGCGGATCACCGGAGGGGACCGCACGTCCCTCGCCGATGAGCTGAAGAAGCGCTACGACGGCGGGGAGAGCATCCGGTCGCTGGCCACCTCGACCAACCGCTCCTACGGGTTCGTGCACCGGCTCCTGTCGGAGTCCGGTGCCACCCTCCGCAGTCGTGGCGGGGCCAACCGGAACAGCAAGAAGAGCGCGTGACGGCGGTCGACACCGACGGCTGGGTCCGCACCGGCCGCGACGGCGCCGTCCTGACCGTCACGCTCGACCGTCCCGACCAGCTCAACGCCCAGACGCCGGCGACCTGGGCGGCGCTCAAGGCCGTCGGCGACTCGCTCGACGACGACGTCCGCGTGGTCGTGGTGCGCGGCAGCGGCCGCTCCTTCTCCGCGGGCCTGGACCGCACCCTGTTCAGCGCCGACCCCTCGACGGCGGGCGGCCTCGGCCAGCTCGGGTCGATGCCGGCGGAGCTGGCCCAGGAGCGCATCCGCGAGTACCAGGCCGGGTTCCGCTGGCTGCGCTCGCCGGGCATCGTGTCGGTGGCCGCGGTGCAGGGCCACGCGATCGGGGCCGGTGCGCAGCTGGCGCTGGCCTGCGACCTGCGGGTGATGACCGAGGACGCGTCCCTGCGGCTGCCCGAGGCCACGCTCGGGCTCGTCCCCGACCTCACCGGCACGAGCACCCTGGCGGAGCTGGTCGGCTACGGGCGGGCGATGGAGGTCTGCGTCACCGGCCGGCCGGTGACCGCGGCGGAGGCCCTGACGTGGGGCGTGGCCAACGCCGTCGTCCCGGCCGGGGAGCTCGACGGCGCGGTGGCCACGCTGGTCGCCGCGCTCACCGCTCCGCCGGTGGGCGCGGTCCGCGAGACCGCGGCGCTGGTCCGCTCCGCCGTCCGCAGCTCCCCGGAGGCGCAGGACGCCGCCGAGCGGGCCGCCCAGGCCCGGCGCCTGGCCGAGCTGGCGGGGCGCTGAGCCGACCGGAACAGCGGGGGACCGGTGGCTGTTCTCGTTGCCGCCGGTCCCCGTCTCCGGCTGAGGAGGTCACCGCATGAGCAGCCCCATGACCTCCATGGCGGCGATGCGTTCCTTCCGCCGCGACCCGTCGGTCACCTCGCGTGAGCTGCCGAAGGGCACGGTGCGCCGGATCCTCGGCGTCGCCCGGCCCTACCGGCGCGAGCTGACGGGGTTCCTGCTGCTGGTGGTGGCGTCCTCGGTCATCGGGGTCATCACGCCGCTGCTGGCCGGCGACATCATCAACCGGATCGCCCGCCTCGACGGCACCGCCGGCGGCATCGTCCGCATCGCGCTGCTGATCGCGGGCCTGGCCGTGGTCGACGCCGGCATCTCGGTGGCCACCCGCTGGTACTCCGCGCGCATCGGCGAGGGCGTCATCTACGACCTGCGCGCCCGCGTGTTCGAGCACGTCCAGCGGATGCCGGTCGCGTTCTTCACCCGCACGCAGACCGGCGCGCTGGTCAGCCGCCTGAACAACGACGTCGTCGGCGCGCAGCAGGCGTTCACCTCGACCCTGTCCGGCGTCGTCTCCAACGTCATCGGCCTGGTGCTCACCGCCGGCGTCATGTTCTCGCTGTCGTGGCAGATCACGCTGCTCTCGCTGGTGATGGTGCCGCTGTTCGTGCTGCCCGCCCGCCGCATCGGCAGGCGGCTGCAGGAGATCACCCGGGAGTCCTACGGCCTCAACGCGTCGATGAACGCGACGATGACCGAGCGGTTCAACGTGGCCGGCGCGCTCCTGGTCAAGCTGTTCGGCCGCCCTGCCGCGGAGGCCGAGAGCTTCCGCGGGCGCGCGGCGCGGGTGCGCGACATCGGCGTCCTGTCGGCCATGTACGGCCGCACCTTCTTCACCGCGCTCACGCTGGTGGCGGCGCTGGCCACCGCGCTGGTCTACGGCCTCGGCGGCTGGCTGGCCTTCGACGGGTCGCTGTCGCCGGGCGACGTCGTCGCGCTGGCGCTGCTGCTGTCGCGGCTGTACGGCCCGCTGACGGCGCTGTCCAACGTCCGGGTCGACGTCATGAGCGCCATGGTCAGCTTCGACCGCGTCTTCGAGGTGCTCGACCTGCCGCCGATGATCGCCGAGGCACCCGACGCGGTGCCGCTGCCCGCCGACGACCGGTCCGTCGAGTTCGACTCCGTGTCGTTCAGCTACCCGGCGGCCGCGGACGTGTCGCTGGCGTCGCTGGAGGACGTGTCGCTGCCCGAGCACGGCGGGCCGACGGCGGTGCTGCACGACGTGTCCTTCCGCGTCGAGCCCGGGCAGCTCGTCGCGCTCGTCGGGCACTCCGGTGCCGGCAAGTCGACGATCGTCAACCTCGTGCCGCGGCTCTACGACGTGACCTCGGGGGCCGTGCGGATCGGCGGCGTCGACGTCCGGCAGGCGACGCTGGCCTCGCTGCGCGACACGATCGGCGTCGTCAGCCAGGACGCCCACCTCTTCCACGACACCATCCGCGCGAACCTGCTCTACGCCCGGCCCGAGGCCACCGAGGAGCAGCTGTGGGCGGCGCTGACCGGCGCCCGGATCGCCGCGCTGGTCGCCTCGCTGCCCGACGGGCTGGACACCGTGGTGGGCGACCGCGGCTACCGGCTCTCCGGCGGGGAGAAGCAGCGGCTGGCCATCGCCCGGGTGCTGCTCAAGGCGCCGGGCGTCGTCATCCTCGACGAGGCGACCGCGCACCTCGACAGCGAGTCGGAGGTGGCCGTGCAGCACGCGCTGGACACCGCGCTGGCCGGGCGGACGTCGCTGGTGATCGCGCACCGGCTGTCGACCATCCGCAGCGCCGACCAGATCCTCGTCGTCGACGACGGTCGCATCGTGGAGTCGGGCACTCACGAGGAGTTGCTGGCGCTCGGACGGCGTTACGCCGACCTCTACCGGACCCAGTTCGCCGACGGCGAGCGTCGGACGGTCGGCGCGGCGTAGCAACTAGCGTTCCTCCTGCCCCAGCAGCACCAGGAGGAGCTCCGTGACGTCCGCGCACCCGTACGACGCCCAGATCCGCGCCCTCTACGCCGCCTTCGTCGACGGCTGGAACCGGCGCAGCGGCGCGGCGGTGGCCGCGGTGTTCGCTGACGACGGCGACATGGTCGGCTACGACGGGACGACGGTGAGCGGCCGGCTCTCGATCGCCTCGGACCTGCGGCGCGTGTTCGGCAGCCACCCGACGGCGACCTACGTGGCCGTGGTCCGGTCCGTGCGGGCGATCAGCGACGGCGTGGCCGTGCTGCACGCGCACGCCGGGATGATCCCGCCGGGGGAGGACGACATCGACCCGGGGCTGCACAGCATCCACACGCTGGTCGCCGTCGACGAGGGCGGCGGGCGGTGGAAGACCACGCTCTTCCAGGCGACGCCGGCCGCGTGGCTCGGCCGCCGCGACGCCCGCGACGCCCTCACCCAGGAGCTGCGCGGGCTGCTGACCGCTCCCCGGTGAGCGTGCTGGTCGGTGCCGCGGAGCTGCGGGCGGCGGCTCCCCGGCCGGTGCTGCTCGACGTCCGCTGGGCGCTGGGCGACCCGCACGGGCGGGAGCGGTACCGGGCCGGGCACCTGCCGGGCGCGGTGTTCGCCGACCTGGAGACCGACCTGGCCGCGCCGCCGTCGTCCGCCCAGGGCCGGCACCCGCTGCCGCCGGTGCGGGCGCTGCAGGACGCGGCCCGGCGGTGGGGGATCCGGGCCGGGGACGCGGTGGTCGCCTACGACGCCACCGGCGGGCTGGCCGCCGCGCGGGCGTGGTGGCTGCTGCGCTGGGGCGGGCTGACCGACGTGCGGCTGCTCGACGGCGGGCTGGACGCCTGGGTCGCCGCCGGCGGGGAGCTCGAGACCGGCGAGGTCGTCCCGGAGCCCGGGGATGTCGTGCTGACCGGCGGCGGGATGCCCACGCTCACCGCCGACGAGGCGGCGGCGCTGCCCGCGCGGGGTGGCGTGCTGCTCGACGCGCGGGCCGGCGAGCGCTACCGCGGCGAGGTCGAGCCGGTCGACCCGCGCGCCGGCCACGTGCCCGGCGCGGTCAGCGCGCCGACGACGGAGAACCTGGCCGCCGGCGGGACGTTCCGCCGCGACCTCGCCGACCGGTTCGCCGCGCTCGGGGTGCGGCCCGGGACGGCGGTCGGCGTCTACTGCGGCTCCGGCGTCACCGCCGCGCACGAGGTGGCCGCGCTCGCGCAGGCCGGGATCGACGCGGCGCTGTGGCCGGGGTCGTGGTCGCAGTGGTCGGCCGACCCGTCCCGCCCGGTGGCCACCGGGCCCGGCTGAGCGCTGTCCGCGGTTCGCGCGCGGGAGGTCCCGGTGCCTAGCCTGCCCCCGTGGCGACGTGGGACGAGGTGCGGGCGGCGTGCGCGCCGGTGCTGGCCGACCTCGAGCGCACGCACCCCGGCGGGGCGCGGTTCGAGCGGGACACGGGGGCCTTCCCGGTGCCGGCCGAGGGCTGGCTCCGGGACACCCGGACGGGCACCGGGACCGGCCTCTTCCTCGTCGACGGCACACCGCTCGAGCAGGTCCTCGACGCCACGGAGAAGCTGCAGGAGGCGGCGTTCGACGTCGTGTGGGGCGCCTGGCCGGAGTGTCCCGAGCACCCCCGCGGGCACCCGCTCACCGTCGAGGCGCGCGACGCGGCCGCGGTGTGGGTGTGCGACCGCAGCGGGCGGGTGGTGGCGCGGGTCGGCGAGCTGCCCGGCTGAGCTCAGTCCAACGCGGCGTCGTAGCGGTCGAGCAGGACGGCGGCGATCCGCTCGTCGGGCAGCAGCGGAGCGGTGACGGCGTCGGCGCCGGCCTCGGCCAGCCTGCCGTGGAAGTGCCCGGGCGCCAGCAGGTAGGACGCGACCACCACCCGCTCGGCACCCCCGCGCCGCGCCGCGGCGACCGCGTCGGGCACCGGTGGCTGCGCGGCCGAGCCGTAGCCGGTGGTCACCGGGCCGGCCCAGGAGCGCTGCAGGAGGTCGGCGGTGTCCTCGACGTCGGCTCGCGAGCGCGGGTCGGAGGACCCGGCGGCGGCCAGCACGACGGCGGTCAGCGGGTCGCGCGGGTCGGCGCCGGCCTCGGCCAGCCGGTCGGACAGCACCGCCGCCAGCCGCGGGTCCGGTCCCAGCGGCCGGGCGGCGACGGCGGAGTCGTGCGCGGCCACGGCGCCGGCGATGTCGACGTGCACGTGGTACCCGCCCGAGAGCAGCAGCGGCACCACCACGGCCGGCCGCCCGTCCGCGGCGAGCCCCGCGACGACGTCGACCACCGTGGGCGGCTGCACGTCGACGAAGGCCGCCGTGGTCACCAGGCCCGGCCGCAGCCGGCGCGCGGCCAGCGCGAGCTCGGCCACCAGCCGCCGCCCGGTGGGGTTGCGCGTGCCGTGGGCGCAGGCGACCAGGACGTGGCCCTCGCGCAGGGGCCCGCCGCGAGCCTGCGAGGGGCGGGGGGCGAGGGGGTCCGTCATGGAGTACGGAGGACGCCGCCGTCGACGGCGACCATCGTGCCGGTGACGTAGGACGCGGCGGGGGAGAGCAGGAAGGCGGCGACCCGGCCGAACTCGTCGGGCTCGCCGACCCGCCGCAGCGGGATGCCGGCCTCGGTCCGGGAGCGCGCCTTCGCGGGGTCGCCGGAGGCGGCCTCGATCTCGGTGATGCGGTCGGTGGCGATCGTGCCGGGCATCAGCCCGACCACCCGGATCCCGCGGGGGCCGAGCTCGTCGGCCAGTGCCTTGAGGGTCATGGCCAGGCCCGGGCGCAGGGCGTTGGAGATGGCCAGGTGCCCGATCGGCTGGCGCACCGACGTCGACAGGACCATGCCGATGGCCGCGCCCTCGGACAGGTGCGGCACCAGCGCCCGCAGCAGCCGCAGCGGCCCGAGCAGGACGCTGTCGACGGCGGCCCGCCAGTCCTCCTCGGCCGTCTGCAGCACCGTGCCGGGCGCCGGCCCGCCGACGGAGACGAGGACGCCGTCGACCCGGCCGAGCCGCTCGAGCGCCGTCGTCACCAGGGTGCCGGCCGCGCCGGGGTCGGCGAGGTCGGCCGCCACCCCGGACGCGCCGTCGCCGAGGGCCGCCACGGCCGCGTCGACCGAGGAGGCCGAGCGGGAGCTGACGAGGACGCGCGCCCCGTCGGCGACCAGGGCCCGGGCGGTCGCGAGGCCCAGCCCCCGGCTCGCGCCGGTGAGCAGGTAGCCGCGACCGCCCAGGCCCAGGTCCATGACGCAGCCCCGATCAGGCGGCCGTGCCGCGCAGCGAGCGGAGCACGTACTGCATGATCCCGCCGTTGCGGTAGTAGTTCGCCTCGCCGGGGGTGTCGATCCGGACGCGGGCGTCGAACTCCACGTCCCCCGCCCTCACCTTCACCGTGCGCGGGGTCTCGCCGTCGTTGAGCGCCGTGATCCCGGTGATCGTGAACTCCTCGTCACCGGTCAGGCCGAGCGACTCCCGGTTCTGGCCCTCGGGGAACTGCAGCGGCAGCACGCCCATGCCGATGAGGTTGGAGCGGTGGATCCGCTCGTAGCTCTCGGCGATGACCGCCTTGACGCCCAGCAGCGCCGTCCCCTTGGCCGCCCAGTCGCGCGACGAGCCCGAGCCGTACTCCTTGCCGGCCAGCACGACCAGCGGGATGCCGGCCTCGGCGTAGGCCACGGAGGCGTCGTAGATCGTCGTCGTCTCGCCGGTGAGGTGGTTCTTGGTGACGCCGCCCTCGGTGCCGGGCACCAGCTGGTTGCGCAGCCGGATGTTGGCGAAGGTGCCGCGGATCATGACCTCGTGGTTCCCGCGGCGCGAGCCGTAGGAGTTGAAGTCGCGCCGGTCGACGCCGTGCTCCCGGAGGTACTTCCCGGCCGGGCTGTCGGCCTTGATCGAGCCGGCGGGGGAGATGTGGTCGGTGGTCACCGAGTCCCCGAGCACCGCCAGCGTGCGGGCGCCGGTGATGTCACCGACCGGGGCCGGCTCGGCCGGCATGCCCTCGAAGTACGGGGGACGCCGCACGTAGGTGCTCTGCGGGTCCCACTCGAAGGTGTCGCCGGTCGGGGTCGGCAGCGCCTGCCACTGCTCGGTGCCGGCGAAGACGTCGGCGTAGTCCTTGCTGAACATCTCCGCCGAGACGGCGTGGTCGATGACCCGCTGGACCTCCTGCGGGGACGGCCAGATGTCGCGCAGGAAGACGTCGTTGCCGTCCTCGTCGCGGCCCAGGGGGTCGTTGTTCAGGTCGACGTCCATGGACCCGGCCAGCGCGTAGGCGATGACCAGCGGCGGGGAGGCCAGGTAGTTCATCTTGACGTCGGGGTTGATCCGGCCCTCGAAGTTGCGGTTGCCCGAGAGCACCGAGACGACGGCGAGGTCGGCCTCGTTGACCGCCGCGCTGACCGGCTCGGGGAGCGGGCCGGAGTTGCCGATGCAGGTGGTGCAGCCGTAGCCGACCAGGTAGAAGCCGAGCTTCTCCAGGTACGGGGTGAGCTCGGCCTTCTCGTAGTAGTCCATGACGACCTTGGACCCGGGGGCCAGCGTCGTCTTCACCCACGGCTTGGTGGCCAGGCCGCGCTCGACGGCGTTCTTGGCCAGCAGCGCCGCGCCGATCATCACCTGCGGGTTGGACGTGTTGGTGCACGAGGTGATCGCGGCGATCACGACCGAGCCGTGGTCGACGAACGTCTCGGTGCCGTCCTCCAGGACCACGCGGGTCCGCTTCGACGGGCGGCCGGAGACCGGGTCGTCCTCGTAGTGGTGCGGCTGGCCGGCGCTGCCGTTGCCGCGCTCACTGCCCGGGGCCGAGGTGGCCGGGTCCGAGGCCGGGAAGGACTCCGCCGACGCCTCGTCGACGCGGGACTCGACGCCGTAGGGCTGCTCGTTCTGCGGCACGCCCGGCTTGCGGTCGTCCCCGCCGGTCTCGTCGTCGGAGACGTAGTCGGCGAGTGCGGCGCGGAAGGCGTGCTTGGCGTCGGTGATCGCCACGCGGTCCTGCGGCCGCTTGGGGCCGGCGATCGAGGGGACGACCGTGGCCAGGTCCAGCTCGAGGTACTCGGAGAAGGCCGGCTCGCGGGAGGGGTCGTGCCAGAGGCCCTGCTCCTTGGCGTAGGCCTCGACCAGCGCCACCTGCTCCGGCGAGCGGCCGGTGAGCTGCAGGTAGGTGATGGTCTCCTCGTCGATGGGGAACATGGCCGCGGTGGAGCCGAACTCCGGGCTCATGTTGCCGATCGTGGCGCGGTTGGCCAGCGGGACGGCGGAGACGCCGGCGCCGTAGAACTCGACGAACTTCCCGACGACGCCGTGCTGGCGCAGCATCTCGGTGATCGTCAGGACCAGGTCGGTGGCGGTGGCGCCCTCGGGCAGCTCGCCGGTCAGCTTGAAGCCGACGACGCGCGGGATGAGCATCGACACCGGCTGGCCGAGCATCGCGGCCTCGGCCTCGATGCCGCCGACGCCCCAGCCCAGCACGCCCAGGCCGTTGACCATGGTGGTGTGGCTGTCGGTGCCCACGCAGGTGTCGGGGTAGGCGACGACGCGGTCGCCCTCCTGGCGCGGGAAGACCACGCGGGCCAGGTGCTCGATGTTGACCTGGTGGACGATGCCGGTGCCCGGCGGGACGACCTTGAAGTCGTCGAAGGCGCCCTGGCCCCAGCGCAGGAACTGGTAGCGCTCGCCGTTGCGCTGGTACTCGATCTCGACGTTGCGCTCGAAGCTCTCCGGGGTGCCGAAGACGTCGGCGATGACGGAGTGGTCGATGACCAGCTCGGCCGGGGCGAGCGGGTTGATCTTGTTCGGGTCGCCGCCGAGGTCGGCCATGGCCTCGCGCATGGTGGCCAGGTCGACGATGCAGGGGACGCCGGTGAAGTCCTGCATGACCACGCGGGCCGGGGTGAACTGGATCTCCTGGTCGGGCTCGGCCGACGGGTCCCAGTTCGCGATCGCCCGGATGTGGTCGGCGGTGATGTCCGCGCCGTCCTCGGTGCGCAGCAGGTTCTCGAGCAGGACCTTCAGGCTGAAGGGGAGCTTGTCGGAGCCCTCGACCGCGTCGAGCCGGTAGATGTCGTAGTCGGTGCCCTCGACGCTGAGCGTCGACCGGGCTCCGAAGCTGTCCTTGCTGGCTGCCACTGCTTGCGCCTCACCCTCGAGTGTCCATCGGGCTTGAATGCCACCCTCCATCATCCCAGCCCGCGACGCAGAGGTCCTGGTGAGGCGACCCTTCCCTTCCTCCGTGACGTCGCTCTCACCACCGACCTACGGTGGAGTGCGTGACCGGTGCCGTCCCCGACCCGCTGCCCGAGTGGCTCACCGGCGCCCGGCGGATCGCCGTCCTCAGCGGTGCCGGCGTCTCCACCGACAGCGGCATCCCCGACTACCGCGGCCCGAACGGCGTGTGGACCCGCGACCCCGACGCCGAGAAGCTCGTGACGCTGTCCTACTACGTGGCCGACCCCGCGATCCGGCGGAAGGCGTGGCGCATGCGTGCCGACCTGCGGGCCGGTGACGTCGCCCCGAACGCCGGGCACCGGGCGCTGGTCGGCCTCGAGGCGCAGGGCCGGCTGCGGGCGCTGCTCACCCAGAACGTCGACGGGCTGCACCAGGCCGCGGGCTCCTCGCCGGACCGGGTGCTGGAGCTGCACGGCACCGTGCACGCCGTCGAGTGCCTGTCCTGCGGCGACCGGACGTCGATGGACAGCGCCCTGGCCCGCCTCGACGCCGGCGAGGAGGACCCGGCCTGCCTGGCCTGCGGCGGCATCCTCAAGTCGGCCACGGTGAGCTTCGGCCAGGCGCTGGACGAGCGGGTCCTCGCCGCGGCGGCGGAGGCGGCCGCCGACTGCGACGTCTTCCTCGCCGTCGGGACCTCGCTGGTCGTGTACCCGGTGGCCGGCCTGGTGGAGATCGCCGCCGCGCACGGTGCCCGCGTGGTCATCGTCAACGCCGAGCCCACGCCCTACGACGGGCTGGCCGACCTCGTCGTCCGCGAGCCGATCTCCGACGCGCTGCCACGGCTGCTGGGGACGGCGTGAGCCGCGCCGAGCTGGAGGCCCGCTACCGCGCGCTGGTGCTGCAGGAGCTGCCCGAGCGCGCGCGGGAGGGGCGCTGGGTGGTCACCGCCGACCACTGCTTCGGCCGGATCGTGCTCGACCACGCCGTCGGCGGGCGCTGGTACGACGTCCTCGACCGCCGGCGCTCCCCGGCGTTCGCCCAGCTGTCGGACGAGCAGCTGGCCGGCGCGGTCGCCCTGGCCGAGCGGGTGCTGGCCGAGGGCGACCCGCTGCTGCGCGCGCTGGACGCGCAGAGCCTCGCCTGGCGCGGCAGGCCGCCCAAGCCGGCGACGACGCGGCGGTGACGCTGCTCGTCGTCCACCTGGTGCTGACGGCGGCCTACGCCGGCTTCCAGTGGACGGTGCGCGCCGTCGTCTACCCGCAGTTCGCCCTGGTGCCGGCCGCGGCGTTCCCCGCCTACGAGCGGGCGCACCAGCGGCGGATCCCGCCCGTGGTCGGCCCGCTGTTCGCCGGGCAGGGGATCACCACGCTGTGGCTGCTGGCGGCCCGGCCCGAGGGGGTCCCGCTGCTGCCGGTCTTCGCGGGCGGCGTGTGCCTGGCCGTCGTCCTCGGCGTCACCGGCCTGCTGGCCGTGCCGCTGCACCGGCGGCTGGGGGAGGGCTTCGACGCCCGCGTGCTCGCCCGGCTGCTGCGGGTGGACACCGTCCGCGCGCTCGCGGCCAGCGCCGGGACGGTCGTGGCCGCGTGGCTGCTGCTCGCCAGCGGCTAGCGTGACACCGACCACGTCCAGCGGCTGACCGGGACGCCGGCAGCCCTGCCACCGGGAGCCCGCATGCGCGTGCCCTTGACCACCCGCGACTTCCTCGACCGTGCCGAGCTGGTCTACGGCGACCGGGTCGGTGTCGTCGACGAGCCCGCCCAGCCGGCACCGTCGCTCGGGGAGGTGTCCTACCGCGAGGTGGCCCGCCGCGGCCGCGCGCTGCAGGCGGGGCTCGACGCGCTCGGGGTGGGGGAGGGCGAGCGGATCGCGATCGTCAGCCACAACGCCGCGCGGCTGCTGGAGGTGCTGCTGGCCGTCCCGTCCTCGGGCCGGGTGGCGGTGCCGGTCAACTTCCGGCTCAACCCGGAGGAGGTGTCCTACATCGTCGGGCACTGCGGCGCGAGGGTGCTGCTGGTCGACCCGGAGCTGGAGACCTCGCTCAAGGGCGTGCAGGCCGAGCACCGCTTCGGCACCGGCGAGGAGTACGAGCAGCTGCTCGCCTTCGACGCCGAGCCGCGCGCGTGGGGCGAGCCCGACGAGGACGCCACCGCCACGATCAACTACACCAGCGGGACGACGGCGCGGCCCAAGGGCGTGCAGATGACCCACCGCAACATCTGGGTCAACGCGGTGACCTTCGGCATGCACATGCAGGTCAGCGACCGCGACGTCTACCTGCACACGCTGCCGATGTTCCACTGCAACGGCTGGGGCCTGCCCTACACGATGGCCGGTCTGGGAGCCCGCCAGGTGGTGCTGCGCAAGGTCGACGGCGCGGAGATCCTGCGCCGCGTCGAGCAGCACGGCGTGACGATGATGTCCGGGGCGCCGGCGGTGTGGAACGCCGTCCTCGAGGCCGCCGCCGACTGGGACGGCGAGGTCCCCGGCCGCGACCGGGTGCGGATCGTCGTCGCCGGGGCGCCGCCGCCCTCGCGCACCATCGCCCGCGTCGAGGCCGAGCTCGGCTGGGAGTTCAACCAGATCTACGGCCTCACCGAGACCGCGCCGCTGCTCACCGTCAACCGGCCGCGCGCCGAGTGGGACGACCTCGACCGGGAGGAGCGGGCGAAGCTGCTCTCGCGGGCCGGCGTCCCGGCGCTGGGCACGCGCATCGCCGTCAGCGAGACCGGCGAGGTGCTCGCGCAGGGCAACACCGTGCTCGCCGGCTACTGGGAGAACCCCGACGCCTCGGCCGAGGCCCTGGAGGACGGCTGGTTCCACACCGGCGACGGCGGCAGCCTCGACGAAGGCGGCTACCTGACCATCTCCGACCGCAAGAAGGACGTGATCATCACCGGCGGCGAGAACGTCTCCTCCATCGAGGTCGAGGACGCCGTGTTCAGCCACCCCGCCGTCGCCGAGGTCGCCGTCATCGGCATCCCCGACGACAAGTGGGGGGAGCTGGTGACCGCGCTCGTGGTGCTCGCCGAGGGCCGGACCGCCACCGCCGAGGAGATCATCGCCCACTGCCGGTCGCGGCTGGCCGGCTACAAGGCGCCCAAGCGGGTCGAGTTCCGCGACGAGCTGGCCCGCACCGCCACCGGCAAGATCCAGAAGTTCAAGCTGCGCGAGTCCTTCTGGTCCGGCACCGGCGGCCGCCAGGTGAACTAGCGCCGGCCGACGCCTCCCCCCTCGGGGTGAGGGGGGCCCGTCCACCCCTCCGCAGGTCACCCGGACCGGTCGATCACCGGTCCGGGTGGCGCTCGCACGGGCGCCCGGAGAGCACGCGCCCGGCCCCGACGCCGGCGCGCCGGGAGGGGTCGGCACGTGGGTACGGGTACGCGCACGCGACATCACTGGGCGGTCCGCGCCGCCGGCACGGCGATCGCCGGGCTGGTCCTCCTCGGGCTGACGCCGGGCACCGCCTCGGCCGCCCCCAGCGACGCCGAGATCGCCGCGGCCGAGGCCGCCCGCGACGCGGCCGCCGCCCAGGTGGGCGTGCTCAGCGCCCGGCTGGCCGAGGCCGAGGCCGCCGCCGACGCGGCGCGCCAGGGCGCGCAGATCGCCCTGCAGGACTACGAGCAGCTGCAGGCGGCCTACCAGGCCGCCCGGGCCGCCGCCGACGCCGCCGTCGCCGCCGCCGCGCAGGCCGAGGCCGACGTCGCCGGGGGCGTCGCGCAGGTCGCCGGCTACGCGCGCACCACCTACATCCAGGGCAGCACCGCGCCCGGCGCCACGGCGCTGCTGTCCGCCGACGGTCCGGCCCAGCTGATCGAGCGCGCCGCGCTGCTCGAGGCGGCCGGCACCCACCGCGTCGACGTCGTCACCGAGCTCACCGCGCTGCAGGTGCAGGCCGACCGCACCGAGGAGCAGGCGCAGACCGCGTCCGCCGAGGCCGAGGTGCTGCAGGAGCAGGCCGCCGTCGCGCTGGCCGACGCCCAGGCGCAGGAGAGCTCCGCCCGCGCGCAGACCGCCGCCCTCACCGAGCAGCGCGACGCCGTCGCCGAGCAGGCCGAGGCCGCCGGGCAGCAGGTCGCCGGGATGCAGGCCGAGCAGGACGCCGCCGAGGCCGCCGCCGCGCAGGCCGCCGCCGCCCAGGCCGCCGCCGCACGGGCCGCCGCCGCCCGGCCTGCCGCCCCCGCCCCGGCACCGGCCGCCGCGCCGTCGCGCGGCAGCACGTCCAGCAGCGCGTCCTCGCCGTCGTCGTCCTCGTCGTCGTCCTCGCCGTCGCCGTCGTCGTCCTCGTCGTCGTCGTCCTCGGGCGGCTCGACGTCGTCCTCGCGGGGTTCGACGCCGTCGACCGGCGCGTCCTCCGGCAACCCGGCGCCGCCGCGGGCCACCACGGCCGGCGCACCGTCGGCCTCGGCGGTGCGGACCGCCATCGACGCGGCGCTCTCCCAGCGCGGCGTCCCCTACAGCTGGGGAGGCGGCGGCGCCAACGGGCCGAGCTACGGCATCACCTACCCGGACACCGGCATCCGTGGCTTCGACTGCTCGGGGCTGATGGAGTACGCCTACGCGCGGGCCGGCATCCGGATCGGCGGCACCAGCCGCGACCAGTGGTACCTCAACCGCGGGAAGACCGTGGCGCGGGCGGACCTGCGTGCCGGTGACCTGGTCTTCTGGGGCACCGGCGACGACTACAGGTCCATCTACCACGTGGCCATGTACCTCGGCGACGGCACGGTGGTGCAGGCGCCGCAGAGCGGGGACGTCGTCAGGGTCTCGCCGATGTGGTACGGCAGTGACTACTTCGGTGCCGTGCGCCCGACGGCGTAGCTCGCGGCCGGGGAGTTGGGGCGTCGGGCAGCCACGGGGGGAGCTGCCCGACGCACCGACCACGCTAGCAGTCACGCCCGCGCTGGTGCAGGGGTTGCGCACCCCGGGCGTGCCGTGGTCGCGCGGCGACGGCGCGTCGCCCGGCGCGTCGCGCCGCGAGGCCGCCGCCGGGGCCTCCGGCGTGCCCGCGCGCGCGACGGACGGACTGCCAGCTCCGTGTAGGACACTGGCGGACGGGACGGGCGAGGAGCCCCGTCGCCGGCCTCCCGTGTCGCTGCCGTGACGCGGCCGGAGGCCGAGGACCGGCACGACAGGGAGCCCTGTGACCACCGCCGCCAGCAGCCCGCTCGAGAAGCCCGCCGGCGCCAGTGCCGTGGGCGCCGGCGCGCCGGTCCCGCCCTCGGTGGACGCCGCGCGGCTGGAACGCGCCCTGTTCGAGATCAAGCGGGTCATCGTCGGCCAGGACCGGCTGGTGGAGCGGATGCTGGTCGCCCTGCTCGCCCGCGGCCACGTGCTCCTCGAGGGCGTACCCGGCGTCGCGAAGACCCTCGCGGTCGAGACGCTGGCCCGGGTCGTGGGCGGGAAGTTCGCCCGCCTGCAGTTCACCCCCGACCTCGTGCCCGCCGACATCCTCGGCACCCGCATCTACAAGGCCGGGCAGGACGCCTTCGACACCGAGCTCGGCCCGGTGTTCGCCAACTTCGTGCTCACCGACGAGATCAACCGCGCGCCGGCGAAGGTGCAGTCGGCGCTGCTGGAGGTCATGGCCGAGCGGCAGGTCTCGATCGGCGGCGTCACCCACCGGCTGCCCGACCCGTTCCTCGTGCTGGCCACGCAGAACCCGATCGAGTCCGAGGGCGTCTACCCGCTGCCCGAGGCCCAGCGCGACCGTTTCCTCATGAAGGTGCTCGTGGACTACCCGAGCCCGGAGGAGGAGCGCGAGATCATCTACCGGATGGGTGCCAACCCGCCGGTGGCCGAGACGATCCTCGGCCCCGACGACCTGCGCCGCATGCAGCGCACCGCCTCGCAGGTGTTCGTGCACCACGCGCTGGTCGACTACGTCGTGCGGCTCGTCGTCGCCACCCGGCAGCCGCGCGAGCACGGCATGGACGACGTCGCCTCCTGGGTGTCCTACGGCGCGAGCCCCCGTGCCTCGCTCGGCCTCATCTCGGCCGGCCGCGCGCTGGCGCTGGTCCGCGGCCGCGACTACGTGCTGCCGCAGGACGTCCTCGACGTCACCACCGACGTGCTGCGCCACCGGCTGGTGCTGTCCTACGACGCGCTGGCCGACGGGGTCCCCGCCGACCACGTGGTCAAGCGGATCCTGCAGACGGTGCCGCTGCCGCAGGTCACGCCGCGCCAGCGCTCCGGCGGCTTCGGCCCGGCCGCGCCCGGCGGCCCGCAGGTGCCGCCGCCGGGGGCGCCGCTGTTCGGCCCGCCGCAGGGTCCCTACGGCGCCGGCTTCCCGCCCGTTCCGCAGGCCCCGGGCGGCCTGCCGGGCAACGGCCAGGCTCCGCACGGCCAGGTCCCCAACGGCCAGACCCCGCACGGCCAGGTCCCCAACGGCCAGGCCCCGCACGGCCAGGTCCCCAACGGTCAGGCGCCCCAGGGTCAGCCGGGTCCCGGCGGCAACGGGCACGCCCCGGGGAACCCGCAGGCGTGAGGCTCCGGCGCGGCCGGGCGCGGGCGGGGGAGGACCCCGCCCCGCCCGCGGACGAGCCGGCCCCGGCTCCCACCCCGGTACCGGCCGCGGACCCCGACGGCGCACCGCCGCACTTCGGCGAGGGCCCGGCCGACGTCCTGCTCCAGCGGCTGGAGCTCACCGTCCGCCGGCGGCTCGACGGGCTGCTGCAGGGTGACCACCTGGGCCTGGTGCCGGGCTCGGGCAGCGAGGCCGGCGACTCCCGGACCTACCACCCGGGCGACGACGTCCGGCGCATGGACTGGCCGGTGACCGCGCGCACCCAGGTGCCGCACGTCCGCGAGACGATCGCCGACCGCGAGCTCGAGACCTGGGCGGTGGTCGACCTGTCGGCCAGTCTCGACTTCGGCACCGGCCTGTGCGACAAGCGCGACCTCGCGATCGCCGGGCTCGCCGCGGTCAGCCACCTCACCGTGCACGGCGGCAACCGGCTCGGCGCGGTCGTCACCACCGGCGAGCGGATCGACCGCTACCCGGCGCAGGCGGGGCGGCTGGCCGCCGACCGGCTGCTGCGCGCCGTCGTCGCCACCCCCCGCGCCGCGACCGGGCGCCGCGGTGACCTCGCGGCCGCGCTGGAGACGCTGCGCCGCCCGCCGCGGCGCCGCGGGCTGGTCGTCGTCGTGTCCGACTTCCTCGGCGACCTCGACTGGGAGCGTCCGCTGCGCGGCCTGGGCACCCGGCACGAGCTCTTGGGCATCGAGGTGGTGGACCCACGGGAGCTGGAGCTGCCCGACGTCGGCCCGCTGACCGTCGTCGACCCGGAGTCCGGGCAGACCCTCGAGGTGCCCACCGGCGACCCGCGCTTCCGCGCCCGCTTCGCCGAGGCGGCGGCCGAGCAGCGGCGGGCGATCGCCGCCGGGCTGCGCCGCGCCGGGGCCGGGCACCTGCAGCTGCGGACCGACCGCGACTGGGTGATGGACGTCGTCCGGTTCGTCGCCGACCGCCGGCGTGCCGGCAGCGGCGGGGCGTCCCGGTGAGCACCCCCGGCAGTACGAGAGAGGTCCGCCCGTGAGTTTCCAGTCACCGCTGTGGCTGATCGCGCTCGTCCCCGTCGTCGCGCTGGCGGTGCTCTACGTGGTCCGCCAGCTGCGCCGCCGGGTGTACGCGGCGCGGTTCTCCCAGACCGGGCTGGTGCAGAGCCTGCTGCCCAAGCGGGCCGGCTGGGTGCGGCACGTCGCGTTCGGCCTGACGCTGGCGGCGCTGCTGGGGCTGGTCCTCTCGCTGGCGCAGCCGAGCACCGAGGTGCGGGTGCCACGGGAGACCGCGACCGTCGTCCTGGCCCTGGACGTCTCGCTGTCGATGCAGGCCGAGGACATCGAGCCCAGCCGGTTCGAGGCGATGAAGGACGCCGCCAGCGACTTCGTCGACATCCTGCCGGAGCGGATCAACCTGGGGCTGGTGTCGTTCTCGGGCACCGCGTCGACGCTGGTGGCGCCGACCACCGACCGCGAGCAGGTGCGTGGCGCGATCCAGAACCTGGAGCTGTCGGAGGCGACGGCGATCGGCGAGGCGATCTTCACCTCGCTGACCACCATCGCCACGTTCCAGGCCACGCTCGACGTCGGCGAGGACGAGGCCCTGCCGCCGGCGCGGATCCTGCTGCTGTCCGACGGCTACAACACCGTCGGCCGGGAGAACACGCAGGCGATCGCCGCGGCGCAGGCGGCCCAGGTGCCGGTGTCGACCATCGCGTTCGGCACCGACTACGGGTCGATCGAGATCGGCGGCGAGGTGACGCCGGTGCCGATCGACCGCGACGCGCTGCGGCAGATCGCCGACGAGACCGGCGGCCAGTACAACGAGGCCCGCACCCGCGCCGAGCTGGAGGCCGTCTACGACGACCTCGGCAGCCAGATCGGCTACACGACCGAGCCGCAGGACGTCTCGTACTGGTTCGTGCGGGTGGCCACGCTGCTGCTCGCCTGCGGGCTCGGGCTCGCCGCCTGGCGGCTGCAGCGCCTGTTCTGACCGACCGGGCCGGGGACACACGTGCCCCCGGCCCGGCCGGTCACCGCGTGGGGTCGAGGACGAGCTTGCCGGTGGTGCGGCGGGACAGGATGTCCTGGTGCGCCTCGCGGACGGCGCTCAGCGGGTAGCGGCCGCCGCCGACCGGCTTCAGCGCGCCGTCGGCGACGAGCGGGAGCAGCTCGGTCAGGGCGTCGTCCATCATCGCGGGGCGGCTCATGCAGTGCGCCAGCCAGAAGCCGATCACCGCTCGGCTGGTGCCCATGAGCGCCGGGGCCTGCACCGGCTTCGGCGGGCGGCGGCCGGCCATGCCGTAGAAGGCGACCCGGCCGAAGGGTGCCAGCGCGGAGAACGCGCCGTCGAAGACGTTGCCGCCGGTCATCTCCAGGACGACGTCGACCCGCTTGCCGCCGTTGGCCTCGCGCAGCGCGGCGGCGAACGTCTTCGGGTCGTCGTCGGCGAGGGCGGGGTCGACGCTGGCGTCGGCGCCGAGCTCCTCGGCCAGCGCTCGCTTCTCCGGGCTGGAGGCGGTGGCGATGACCCGCCCGGCGCCCCACCGCTTGGCCAGCTGGACGGCGAGCGAGCCGACCCCGCCGGCGCCGGCGATGACGACGACCGACTCGCCCGCGGCCAGGTGCGCGCTGGTGCGCAGCAGGTGCCAGGCGGTGGCGCCCTGCAGGACGACGGCGAGGGCCTGCTCGTCGGTGACGCCGTCGGGCACCGGCCAGGTCAGCCGCGGGTTCGCGGCCACCTTCTCGGCGTAGCCCCCGCCCTCGACCAGGCCGACGACGCGCTCACCGCCGCCGGCGGGGCGGCCGACGAACTCCGCGCCCGGGATCAGCGGCAGCTGCTGCGGCGCCAGGTAGCTGTCCTCGGTCTGGTGGGTGTCGGCGTAGTTCACGCCGGCGGCACTCACCTCGTAGAGCTGCTGGCCGTCGCCGGGGACGGGGTCGGGGAGGTCGACGACGTCGAGGACCTCGGGGCCGCCGAAGCGGGTGATCTGCACGGCACGCATGAGCTGAGGCTAAGTCCTCCCCTTGTGGCGCCAGGTCGAGCTCCGCAGAGTCGACGGAAGCCGGCGTCGCCGGAAGCTGTCAGGGACGGTCCGCACCGGTCCGGTCCTTGGCCCGCACTGCCCCCTGGTCCCGGAGGCGAAGTGCTAGCGAGAAGGTTTCGACTGGAACCCCGGCGTCTCTGGCCGAATGCCCTGTCATGGACCTTGCTTCGCTGCTGTCCGGCATCGGCAGCCTCGGAATCGGCACCCTCCTCGGGCACTGGCTGTCGGGACGGCGCAGTCGCCAGGACGCGCGCGTCAACGTGATCTCGGCGGTGGCAGACGTCGAGAGGGCTCGCTGGTACTCCACCTCGGTGGACACCATCGATCCCGTCCGCGCGGCCGTCTCGGAGTTGGAGGCGGCCGCCCTCCGGGGGAACATCCCGCGGAAGCCGGTGATGTTGTACGGCGCTCTTGCCATCGCGTCCTGGAGGATCAGCGAAAAGGACTCGAATCACCAACTCTGGGACGAATGGGCGGATGTCGTCACGGACGCCCGTGACCTCGTCAAGACCTTGGTCTGGCAGGACGGGCCGCGGACGAATGACGGTCAGCGAGAGTCGGACGTCCTGTACGACCGCGCACGAGCGGTCACGCGCCGTTCCGTCACCTCCGTCTGGAGCGACAGCTCCGACCTGCGGGCGTTCGAGCAGACGTACAGGGCCGGGAAGGCGACCTCGGTCTCCTGACGTCGCAGAGTCGCGGTCCCGAGCCGGCCACCCCGCACCGACGGTCGTCCCCTCGAGACACCCCCTAGTGTCCGAGGTCTGAAGATCGTTGACCGCGTGGAGGACGATGGGTGGCCTTGACCTCTACGCCGAGGTTTTCCCCGAGCCACAGGACGGGACTGCCCCTACGTGAGTCGACTGGATTCGGTAGGGGCAATCAGTCTGCGTGAGCCGGTCCGAGGCAGACCCCTGCCGGTCACCCCGCCTCGGCCGGCGATCACGCCAACTAAGACCTCCAGGACGCGGGTAGCGGACTCGGCGTCTCCTGCGGCTTGAGGTCAGTTGCAGGACAGCCGGTGGTGGGTATCGGCACGATTGACGCCGGCGGCACTCACCTCGTGGAGCTGCTGGCCGTCGCCGGGGACGGGGTCGGGGAGGTCGACGACGTCGAGGACCTCCGGGCCGCCGGAGCGGGCGATCTGCACGGCACGCACGAGCTGAGGCTGTGGCGTGGGGCCGGCCGACCGTGGACGGCGGCGCCCAGCCCGGGGAGCGCCCCGGCCTGCTCCGCCGGCCTACCTCCCCGCGGTACGGGTAGGTGTCCGACGTGTCCGACTTCGAGATTACCGCCCTCGTCCTGGCCGAGCACGAGGTCTTCCGGCGGGAGTTCTCGGCGCTCGAGGACCTGCCCGGCCCGGAGCTCGCCGCCGCATGGGAGGCGTTGCACGCCAAGCTCGAGGTACACGCCGTCGCCGAGGAGCAGCTGTTCTACCCGCTGCTCGCCCAGGAGGCGGACGGCGAGCAGGAGACGGCGGAGGGTGTGCACGACCACAACGAGATCCGGCACGCCGCGGCCGCCGTCGCAGAGCACGAGGTCGGCAGCGAGGCGTGGTGGGAGGCGGTGCGCCACGCCCGGCAGGTCAACGCCGACCACATGGCCGAGGAGGAGACGGACTTCTTCCCTCCGTTCAAGGATGCCGTCGACGACGAGCAGCGGGAGGCCCTCGGGATGCGCTGGCTGGCGTTCCACGACGAGCACGAGCAGGCCGAGGGGCTGTCCGGCGAGGACGCGGAGGTGGCCGAGGTGGTCGCGACCGAGGTGCCGGAGGGCGACCCGTCCCTCTGAGCACGCCGGCCGTACCCACCTCGACCAGCCGCTGGCCGTCGCCCGTGGCAGGTCCCGAACCGCCGTCGTCTGCTCCGGGGCACCGGGCGACGACGCTGAGGTCCGAACTCGCGCCCCGACGGGATGCGCTCGATCCGTCGTGCTGTCACGCTTCCGCACCACAGCCACGGGGGAACGGAGGAGTGGCCGTGAGTGACTCGTGGGTCCAGCCGACCGGTGCGCGACGACGACGCCCGTGGGGAGTGCTGGCCGCCGCGGTGGCGGCCCTCTGCGCCGGGCAGCTCCTCCTCGGTCCGGTGGCGCGGGCCGCCGCGTGTCCCGAGCCGATCACCACGGTGCTGGACGCCACGCCCGCCACGGCCGACCGCACGGTCGCGCTGACCTTCGACGACGGGCCGCGGCCGGACAGCACGCCCGCCGTCCTGGACGTGCTGCGGGCCAGGGGTGTCACGGCCACGTTCTTCGTGACCGGCAGCAACGCCGCCCGCTACCCGGACCTCGTGCGGCGGATCGTCGCGGAGGGGCACACCATCGGCAACCACACGTGGTCGCACCCGGACCTCAGCGGGTTGTCCCCGGCCGGCCGGGTGGCGGAGATCGAGCGGACGACGCAGGCGATCGTCGACGCGACGGGTACGGCTCCCTGCTTCTTCCGCGGGCCGTACGGCATCCACCGCAGCGCCTCGATCGCCGGCCCGGCCTGGGAGAGGGGCATGTCGGTGGTCGGCTGGACGCTGGACACCCGGGACTGGACCACGCCGGCGGGATGGAGCCCGGCGTTCCAGCAGCAGATCGTCGACGCCGCGACCGCACCGGCCGGCGCCCACCCGATCGTGCTCCTGCACGACGGCGGCGGTGACCGGCAGAACACGGTGGCCGCGCTGGACCCGATCATCTCCGACTACGTCGCTCGCGGACACGTCTTCACCGACCCAGCGGGACGGGGGCCGCGGCAGGGGACGGACGCCGAGGGGAGCGCGGGTGCACCGGTCGGCGACGGCGGAGGCGCCGGCGGGACCCACGTCGTGCAGCCGGGTGACACGCTCAGCTCGATCGCCGCCCGGTACGGCGTGCGCTGGCAGGACCTGCACGCCGCCAACCTGGCCGTCATCGGGCCGGACCCGGGACTCGTGCGGGCGGGGCAGCGGCTCACCGTGCCCGGCGCGGGCGGCTCCGGCGAGGAGAGCACGAACGCGTCGTCGTCGGAGGCTGGGGGGACCAGCTACGTGGTGCGCCCCGGCGACAGCCTCAGCTCGATCGCCGCCCGGTACGGCGTGCGCTGGCAGGACCTGCACGCCGCCAACCTGGCCGTCATCGGACCGGACCCGGGGCTCCTCCGGGCCGGCCAGGAGCTCACCATCCCCGGAGGCTGACCGCACGGGCGGTGGTCGGCCACGGGACGTGGTCCACGCCGTCGAGGGAGGCGGGCAGCTCGTCCTCTCGGCCGGCTCGAGCACCCCGCACCAGGCCGTCGTGCTCGACGGCGGCGTCCTCACCCGTCACCGCCAGTGTCTCCACCCCCGGCTCAGGGCAGTCGCTCGTCTCGGCGGAGGACAGGACCATGGGAACGCCGCACACGGTCGTCGAACCCCTGACGCTCGACCGCGCGGAGGCGCTGGCCGAGGGGGGTGACGCCTTCTCGCGCGTGTCCGGCTACTCGGTGGCCGAGGGCTTCCTCCAGTTCCCCGAGGCCCTCCCCGCGACCGTCCGGGCGCTCCGGGAGGGGATGGACCCCGAGTGGTTCAGTCACCTGGTCATCGACCCCTCGACGGCCACGGTCGTCGGCATGGGCGGCTTCGCCGGTCCACCCACCGACGGAGCGGTCGAGATCGGCTACAGCATCGCTCCGGCCCACCGCGGGCGGGGCCACGCCACCGAGGCCGCCCGCCGGTGGATCGACATCGCCACCGCCCGCGGAGTGACCCTGGTGGTCGCTCACACCCTCGCCGAGGAGAACCCCTCGACGGCGGTCCTCCGGCGTCTGGGGTTCCACCGCACCGCCGAGGTCACGGACCCCGACGCCGGCGCCGTCTGGCGCTGGGAGCTGCCGACCGGCGGGGAGCGCCGGTAGCCCGGAGGACGTGGCCGTGCCGCCGCCCACCACCTCGCGGGGCGGCGTGGGAGCCGTCAGCCCGTCGCGCGCCTGCTCCCGGGCGCGCAGCCGGGCGACCGGTGCAGGTGTCGCGTGGCGGGCGCCGGGTAGTAGGCGCGGTCAGCGGTGGCGGGACGTGTCCTGCCGCCGGACGACGGCGACCCGGTGCTCGCGCCCGGTGCCCGGACCGTTCGAGGAGATCGCGTGTCCCGTACCGGGACCGGTACGGCCGCGGCGAGGGCGTCGTGAGCCTGCCGCCGCGCGCGCCGTCCGAGATCGAGGTCGTGGCGCACCGCGGCGTCTCGGCGGAGGCCCCCGAGCACACCCTCGCCGCCTACCAGCAGGCGCTGGCCCTCGGGGCGGACGCCGTGGAGTGCGACGTCCGGATGACCCGCGACGGCGTGCTGGTGTGCGTGCACGACCGCCGCATCAACCGGACGTCCACGGGCCGCGGTGTGGTGTCGGCGCTGGACCTCGCCGAGCTGGAGCGGCACCGCGTCGTCCACCGGCGCCCCCGGCGTGCCGGGATCCGGGGCCGCCCGTCGCGTCCCGCGGTCACGGACGACGACGTGGAGGCCGACGAGGACGCCGGACGGGTGCTCACCCTGGACCGGCTGCTGGACTACGTGACGGCCTCGCCGGGGCGGGTGCGCCTGGCGATCGAGACCAAGCACCCGACCCGCCACGCCGGGCAGGTCGAGGTGGCCCTGCTGACGAGTCTCCGGAGGTTCGGGCTGCTCTCCGGCGGGCGTCCGCTCGAGTGGTCGGGACGTCCGGCGGTCCGGGTCATGAGCTTCTCGCCGACGGCGCTGCGGCGGGTCCGTGTCCTGGCGCCGGACCTCCCCACCGTGCACCTGGTCCGCCAGGTGCTCCCGCGGTCGCGGTCGCGGTCGCGGTCGCGGCCGCGGCCGGCCCTCCCCGCGGGTACCGCCATCGGCCCGTCCCTCGCGCTGCTGCGCCACGACCCGGGCCTGGTCGCACGACTGCACCGGGCCGGTCTGCAGGTCCACGTGTGGGTCGTCAACCGCCCCCGCGACATGCACTTCGCGTCGTCCCTCGGGGTCGACGCGATCATCACGGACGAGGCCGCGACGCTGCTGCACCACCTGGGACGGGGTGGACCGCGGTCCCTGACGGACACGGGCTGACCGCTCCCGTCCCGGGGGCGGACTCCAGCGCCTCTCGGCGGACTCCGCGGGCGAAGCGCCCCGCGGACAGCCCGTTCTCGATCTGCTCGAGGCTGCGGCCGGTGCCGAACCCGCCGCTGACCTGCAGCGCCCCGGAGACGATCCCCGTGTCGTGGCCGTGGAGCGGTCCCGAGATGGCCGACACCAGGGCCACGACCACGACGGCGCCGGTCAGCCCACCGCCGCCGTCGTGCCCCGCGTCGGTTCCGGTGGGGAGGGACGGAGTGCGGGCCTCGCCCTCGGGCGCGGTGATCGGATCCCCGAGCGGCGTGCGGGGGCGGCGCTCGCCACGTACGGCCGCCGGCGGGGGGCCGCCTGCCGTGGCCGGAGGCCGGTCGTGCAGGCGGCCTCGTATCGTCCTCCGGCATGCGGCCCGCGGCGTCGGTCGACTCGGCCCGGAGCTGGGTCATGGTGGCCGCGGCGTTCGCGGCGGTGTTCGCCTCGTTCGGGATCGCCTACTCCTTCGGCGCCTTCCTGGAGCCGATGGCCGAGGAGTTCGGCGCCGGCCGCGGCGCCACGTCGACGTTCTTCGCCCTGACGTCGCTCACGTACTTCGGCCTCGGCGCCCTCAGCGGCGTCGCGGTGGACCGCTACGGCCCCCGGCGGGTGCTGCTGGTGGGTGCGGTCGCGCTCGGCGCGGGGCTGGCGGCGACCTCGCAGGCGGGCGAGCTGTGGATCGGGCTGGTCACCTACGGCCTGGGCGTCGGCATCGGTGTGGCCTGCGCCTACGTCCCGATGGTGGCCGTCGTCAGCGGCTGGTTCGAGCGGCGGCGCACGCTCGCGATCGGGGTGGCGGTGACCGGGATCGGCCTGGGCACCCTCACCGTCGCGCCGCTGGCCGCCGCGCTGATCGACGCCCTGGGGTGGCGGGACACCCACCTCGTGCTCGGGGCGGCCGGCGCGGCCGTGCTCGTGGTCTGCGCCCTGGTGGTGGCCCCACCGCCGGTGACCCCCGGGCCCGCGGCGCTGACGCTCGGGGAGGCGGTGCGCAACCGGGACTACCGGCGGATCTACCTGGCGTCGGGCCTGCTGTCCGTCGCGCTGTTCGTGCCGTTCGTGCACCTGCCCGGGTACGCGGAGGAGGCCGGCGCCGAGCGGGTCGCGGCGGCGGCGCTGGTGGGGGTGATCGGCGCGGCGAGCACCGCCGGCCGCCTGGTGCTCGGGGTGGTCGCGGCGAGGACGGGGGCGCTGCGCGCCTTCCAGTGGTGCTTCCTGACCATGGGCGCGAGCTTCGCGCTGTGGGCCCTCGACGGCGGGTACGGCGTGCTCGTCACGTTCGCCGTCGTGCTGGGCGTCGGCTACGGGGGCTTCGTCGCCCTCGGCCCGGCCGTCGTCGCCGAGCGCTTCGGCACCACGCGGCTCGGCGGGCTGCTGGGCGTGCTCTACACGAGCGCGGGGATCGGATCGGCGGTGGGCGCTCCGCTCGCCGGCGCGGCGGTCGACGCCACCGGCTCCTACGCCTGGGCCATCGCCGGGTGCCTCGTCCTCGGGTTGGCCGGCTACCTGACCGTGCTCACCGTCGGTCGCTGAGGAGGGGCGCCCCGTCCGGGACGGTCAGGAGGAGTGGCGCCAGCTCCGGCCGTCGCGGGCGATCAGCGAGTCGGCCTCCGGCGGGCCCCACGTGGCCGCCTGGTAGAGCGGGATGGGTCGCTCGTCGGCGGCCCAGTAGCGCATGACCGGGTCGACGATGCGCCAGGACCGCCCGACCTCGTCGGCGCGGATGAACAGGGTGGGATCGCCGATCAGGGCGTCGAGGATGACCCGCTCGTAGGCGTCGGGGGACTGCTCGTCGAAGCTCTCGTAGGAGAAGTCCATGGACGCCTTCTGCACGCGGAAGGCGTGTCCGGGCACCTTGGCGCCGAAGCGAAGGCTCAGCCCCTCGTCGGGCTGCACGCGCACGACCAGGGCGTCGGGCTCCAGCCCCTGCCCCCGTCCGGGGAACAGCGGGAGCTGCGGCGGGCGGCGGAACTCCATGGCCACCTCGGTGAGCCGTGCCGGCAGCCGTTTGCCCGTGCGCACGTAGACCGGCACGCCGGTCCACCGCCAGTTCTGCACCTCCAGCCGCATCGCCACGAAGGTCTCGGTCGCGCTCAGCGGGTCGACGCCGGGCTCGTCGCGGTAGCCGGGCATCAGGTCCTCGCGCGTGCCGCCGCGGGTGTACTGCCCGCGCACCGCGTTCGCCGCGATCTCCGCCTCCTCGTCCAGCGGCTGGATGGCGCGCAGCAGCTTCACCTTCTCGTCGCGGATCGCCTCCGGGTGGAACGAGGTCGGTGGCTCCATGAGGAAGAGCGACAGGACCTGCAGGACGTGGTTCTGGACGATGTCGCGCATGGCGCCGGTGGTCTCGTAGAAGCCGCCGCGCTCGCCGACGCCCAGGGTCTCGGCCACGGTGATCTGCACGTTGTCCACCCACGTGCGGTTCCAGATGGGCTCGAAGATCGAGTTGGCGAACCGCAGCGCGAGCAGGTTCTGCACGGTCTCCTTGGCCAGGTAGTGGTCGATCCGGAAGATCTGCTCCTCCGTGAACGCCGACGACAGCTCCGCGTAGAGCTCCCGGGCGCTGGCCTCGTCCCAGCCGAACGGCTTCTCGACGACCGCGCGGACGAAGCCGTCGCCGGCGGGCACCGACAGCCCGGCCTTGCCCAGGCTCGTCGCGATGGGCCCGAACAGGCGGGGCGGCGTGGCGAGGTAGTACACCCGGTTCCCGGCCGTCCCGTGCCGGTGGTCGCACTCGGCCAGCACCTCGGCCAGGCGCTGGTGGGTGGCCGGGTCGTCGTAGTCGCCGTGGACGTAGCGGGCCGCCGACGTGAGGTCCCGCCAGCGCGGGTGGTCCTCCCCGGACACGCTGCGCCGGCACAGGTCCCCGAACTCGGCGTCGCTCATGGGGGTGCGGGCGACGCCGACCAGCGCGACCTCGGCAGGCAGGGCCCCGTAGCCGGCCAGCCGCTCGAGTGCGGGCAGCAGTTTGCGGGCGGTGAGGTCACCGGAGGCGCCGAAGATCACCAGGACGCACGGCGGGGAGCGGCGGTCGGCATCGACGTTCATCGCTGCGAGCATGCCCCCGTCGGACCACGACCGACAGGTCCCGGGCACCGCCGGTTCCGCTACGCCGTCCGCCGTCCGCCGGCGGGCGAGGGCGACGGCGGGGACCAGGGGAGCACGGCGAGGACGGTGCCCACCGCAGCCGGGCCGGCCGCACCGAGGCCGGAGCCGAGGGTCCGCCCGGCCAGCCCGGAGCCGGCCGCGGTGCCGAGGTCGTACGCCGCGACCGACACCGCCACCCCCAGGGTGGGCGCCACGCCGGCGAACCGGACGGCCAGCGCGGACAGCACCGGGTCGGCGCTGATGCCCACGAGGCCGAGCAGCGCGACGAGCACCACCGTGGGCGCGGCCAGCGGGGACAGCAGGGTGAGGGTCAGCTCCCCAGCGACGCAGGAGCGTCTTGACCGCGCGCCGCTCGTCCATGGCGCGGTGGCTCTCGGCGGCCTGATCGAGCGGCAGCTCCAGGGCGAAGACGCGGTCCGGGTCGATGGCCCGGATGGCCTGCGTCATCGACTCCTGCGTGCCGACGGCCTCGATGACCGGGTGCGCGCCGAGGACGGCGCGGACCTGCGCCTGACCGTCTGCACCGCCGTCCCGGGGTCACCGTCGGAGGACGGCCTCACGCTGCTGGCCAGCCGGGCGGCGTCGGCGGGGGAGGAGCAGGCGGAGGACCGGACGGGCGACCGCGTCTGACCGTCCGTGGCTCAGCCGACGGGCAGCGCGGTCAGCCGTGCGGCCAGGTCGGCGTTGCGACGCAGGAACGGTCCCCACCCGGCCGGCGCACGGGTGCCGGCCGTCGCGCGGGCGCAGGCCTCCTGCTCCCAGCCCCGCACCCGGCCGCGCCGGATGCGCAGCCGCACCAGGACGTCGCCCGTCCAGCCGGTGACGTCCTCGTCGGCCTCCCCACCGGGCGCGGTGACCCGCTGCGGCGCGACCACCCACTCGAGGGCCCCGATCTCCTCCTGGATCCTGGCGGCCGCCTCGTAGGCCTGCGCCCGGGCCGCGGCGTCCCGCCGGGCGGTCAGCGCCGCCAGCGCCGCGGCCACTGCGGCGGGCTCGCGGTCGAGCACGGAGGTCACCGCCGCGGCGAGCTCCGCGACGAGGGTGTCCCGCGCGCCGCGCAGCCGCGCCAGCTCCCGCGCGCCCGCGCTGGGGGCGGGCCGGCGGAGCCGAGCGGGTACACGCGGTCCAGTCCGGAGACCGCCAGCCGCACCTTGCGGCGGCCGAGGTAGGGACCGAAGACACGGACGCCGGGCGCCGGCCGGTGCTCGGGGACGACGGCGAGGCCCGGCGCCTCCGGAGAGGGGTCCAGCCGGATGCCGACGGGGACCTCCAGGCCGCCGGCGATCCGGTTCCACGGGGGGAGCGACCGCTCGAGCAGGTTGCGCTCGGCCCACGCCGCCTCGTGGGCGGAGTCGCAGACCAGCGCCTCGATCCGGGCGACCCGCGCCACCATCTGCCGCAGGTGGCGACGGTCGCGCAGGTCGCCCCAGTAGGAGCCGACGCGGCGGCGCAGCTCCCCGGCGCGGCCGACGTAGAGCACGCGGTCGGCGTCGTCCCGGAAGCGGTACACGCCGGGAGCCGCCGGCAGCGCGGCGACGGCGTCCGGTCGGGCGGTCACGCCTCCATCGTGCGCACCCCGCCTCCACGGGGGCGGCGCCGCGCCCCACGCGCCCCGGGCGCCACACCGGCCCCGCCCCGGGAGGGCGTCAGGCGCCGGCCAGCCAGGCCAGCAGGCGGCCCCGGGACCAGCAGCGGCCGACGGCCTCGGCGTGCAGGGTCGAGTGCCCGGACACCACCACCCCGACGATGCTGTGCCCCGACGCGCGGCGGTCGCCCAGCGTCGGGACGGCCGGCGCCACGCCGACCCCCTCCGCGGACACCCACGCCACCGGCCGGCCGGTCGCCGCCTCGTCGAGGCGCTGCAGGAGGCGCAGCCGGCTCGCGGGCTCCGACCGCGATAGCGCCCACGTCGTCGTGACGACGGGCAGGGCGCCGGCGGGCACCCGGGCGAGGGCGTCGGGCAGCACCTCGACGGCGTCGCCCCGCAGCAGCAGGGGAGGGGCCGTCGCCGCCAGCGCCATCTCCGCGTCGAGCCGCGCGCGCTCCTCCGGCCGGTCCGGCGGCAGGCAGGCGCGCAGCCACCGGGCGTCGTCCGGATCGGTGACGTCCAGCGGGTCGACGTCGACCACGATCCGGGTGACCACCTCGGGCACCGCCCGCTCCGGGACGGGCCGGGCGCCCACGGTGGCGCACGAGTGCTGCACGGGGGACGACGGGTCGCCCAGCGTCGGGCCGTCGCCGTAGGTGATGCCGACGCGGTCGACGGTGAGGTCGAGACCGGCCGGACAGCCGACGGCCACCAGCCCGACCGCGTCCGCGCCGGCCCGGCGCGCCGCCTCGGCGATCGCCGGGTACAGCACGGCGCAGCGTCCGGTCTCGTCGGGACGCGGCCGCCGGGAGGCGGCGGTCGCCGCGACCGCCTCGGCCATCCGGACCAGCGTGTCGACCGCCGCGCCGGCGGCGGCGTCGCCGTCCGCCGCGGCGTAGGCCGCGGCGAGCGCCGGGGCGCGCCCGGCGAGGGCGAGGTCGTGCAGCGCGGCGAGGACCAACGCGGGCTGCCGCCGGCGCGCCGGCACCGCCGCGAGGGCGCGCAGTGCCTCGTCGGACTGCCCGAGGGCGACGGCGACGCGCCCGTGCAGCGGGGAGGTCCCGGCGGCCTCGCCCTGCCCGAACCGCCGGTACACCTCGGCGAGGGAGCGGCTCCTGCCTCCGGTCACGGCGCCTCCTGCGGTCGGTCGGGGGACCCCGACCATCCCAGGCCGCCGGGGGCCGGATCCGGACCGCTGCGCGTCAGCCTCCGGTGTCCGGGCCCGCCGCGGCGGCCGCCCCGGGCCGCCCCGCGCGCGCGGACGGTGCCGCCGCGTCCCCGGGGAGCCCGACGTAGAGGTACCGCGGCGCGCGGGTGACCCTCTCGTGGAAGGTGCCGTCCTCGCCGTCGTACTCGCTGACCAGGACCGATCCGTTCGGCAGGACGTCCTGGACCACCGCGACGTGGCCGTAGCCGCCGGCCTCCCGGGCCGCTCCCCAGGGCGCGCCCCACGGTGCCTCGGGGGAGCGCTCCCCCGGGTTCCACTGGGCGATGCTGCCGACGGCCGGCGTGGACCGGACGGGGAAGCCGGCCGCGAGCGCGGCGTCGTCCCAGCTCCCGGCGGAGGTGAACAGCCCGTTCCCCGCCGGTCCGCGGGTGAGCAGGCCGAAGGGCACCCCTCGTGCGTTGAGGTACCAGGCCGCGTACGAGGTGCACTGCCGCGCGACGAAGCCCCACGGGTCGAGCGCCAGGCCCCGGTCGGTCGCCAGCGGGTAGACGCCTCCCGGCGGGCCCGGTCGCAGGTGGTGGCCGCGGGCGTCGGCCGTGGGGAGCCCGTGGCACCAGGCGGCGGCGAGGACGAGGAGGAGGACCGCGAGCCGCGCGACGACCACGGGTCGGGTCCGCAGGCCGCCGGGACGGGGCGGCGCGGTGAGGCGCGGACGCAGCGGTGCGAGCGGGATGGGGACCTCCCGACTGTCCCGGCCGGGACCGACGGTCCCGCCCGGACCGGCGCGGCGCCGGGGAGCGGGGCCGGGGTCGGATCCGGGTCGTCAGGACGACAGGGCGCGGCGTCTCGGCCGTCCTTGGACCCCTGACCGCGCCGTGGACGGATACCCCGCGCGCGGGAGCGCACACCCGCCCGCGGGCGGGGCCGGTGGAGCGCCGTGCTACCGCAGGACGGGTGCCCGGTTCGCCATCTCGAGGAGCACGTCGGCGTGGCACGGCTCGTCGACCGGGCACCAGCACGCCAGGTCCCGGCCGGCGAGCAGCAGGCGGGCCTGCCCGGCGTGGGCGCTCCCCGCCCACCGGCGGTACCACGCGACGGCGGTGGCCCGGTCGGGACAGCGGACCACGCGGACGCCGTCGTCGTGGACACCGGGCTCGCGGGAGGTGGGCAGGGGCCAGCCGGTGCCGTCCTCGCCGTCGTCGTCACAGCCGGCCGGCCACATGTAGGTCCCGCCGACCCGGAACGGGTTGCCCCAGCGCGACGGCCGGGCGACGACGACGGTGCCGGGCGGCTTGCGCCAGCCGCGGGCCCGGGACAGCTGCACGCGCCGCGGTGTCCTCATGCGCCGATGCTGCTCCCGGGGTGTGACAGGACCGGCCCGGCGCTCCCGGCACACTGGGCGGGCCGGGCCGACGTCCGGCGCGCACCGAGGAGGCCCCCATCCCCACCGACCAGATCCTGGACGAGGCCGCGCGGGTCGCCGACCTGCTGCTCGAGGTCCAGACCCGGGTGAACGCCCAGATCGACGACACGCTCTCGGACCTGCTGCCCGGCGTCCGCCGGCAGCTCGGCCTCGCGCCGGACGGCGACGTCGACCTGTCCGGCCTGGTCAACGCCCGGATCACCGGCCTGAGCGTCGTCGTCACCCCGGCGGCGGTCGCGACCGTGGTGCCGCTGTCCGCGGCGTCGGCCGCCACGACCGGAGCCGCCCGCCGCGCCGTCACCCGGATCCTCACCGGCGACGACGACCGCCTCGTCGTGATCGCCGGCCCCTGCTCGATCCACGACCCGGCCGCGGCGCTGGAGTACGCCGCCTTCCTGGCCCGCATGCGGGAGCGGCACGGCGGTGACCTCGAGATCCTCATGCGCACCTACACCGAGAAGCCGCGCACCGAGGTCGACTGGAAGGGCTTCGCCTACGACCCGTTCCTCGACGGGTCCAGCCGGATCAGCGTCGGGCTCGTGGCCACCCGCATGCTCATGGCCCGCATCACCGACCTCGGCGTGCCGGTCGCGGCCGAGCCGCTGAACGCCCTCACGCCGCAGTACGTCAACGGCCTGGTCACCTACAACGGCGTCGGTGCCCGCAACGTCACCGACCAGACGGCGCGCGAGCGGGTGTCGGGCTTCTCGTCGGTCGTCGGCTTCAAGAACTCGCCCGAGGGCAGCATCGACGCCGCGATCTCGGCGGTGCTCACCGCGCGGGCGCCGCACGAGTTCCTCGGCGTCGACGCCCACGGCGTGTCCGCGCAGCTGTCGACCACCGGCAACGACACCGGCCACGTCATCCTCCGCGGCGCCAAGGACGGCCCCAACTACTCCGCCGCGCACGTGGCGGAGACCAGGCGGAGGCTCGCGGCGCGCGGGCTGCCCGAGGTCGTCGTCGTCGACGC
Source organism: Geodermatophilus normandii (assembly GCF_003182485.1). Lineage (NCBI taxonomy): Bacteria > Bacillati > Actinomycetota > Actinomycetes > Geodermatophilales > Geodermatophilaceae > Geodermatophilus > Geodermatophilus normandii. Next base: position 3,021,875 of record NZ_QGTX01000001.1, read on the forward strand.
CTCGCACGGCAACAGCCTCAAGGACCACCGCCGCCAGCCCGGCGTCGTGCGCGACCTGGCCGGGCAGGTCGCCGGCGGGGAGTCCGCGATCCGCGGGGTGATGATCGAGAGCCACCTCGTCGCGGGCCGGCAGGACCTCGACCAGCGGCACCCCGAGCGGCTGGAGTACGGCCTGAGCGTCACCGACTCCTGCGTCGACCCGGCCACCACCGAGGACATGCTGGCCGAGCTGGCCGGGGCGGTGCGCGCCCGCCGCGGCTGAGGCCCCGCGCCTCCGCCGGGAGCCCCGTCCCGCCAGGGGTCAGGGGCGGGGGAGCCCGACCACGACCTCGCGGTGCCGCTCCGGCGTGCCCGCCGGGCCGGGGTCAGTGCCGGGCAGGTGTCCCACCGTCCGCCACTGACCCGGTGCCCAGGCCCGCAGGAGGAGGCCGTCCTCCGACAGGGCGACGAGCGAGCCGCCCTCCGTGGTCAGGAGGTCGGCCTCGACCACCTCGTCACGGCCCTCCGGAATCCGCACCGTCCAGATCGGCATGCATGCTCCCCCAGTCGGGACGCCGCTCCCCGGCGCCCGGTCCCTGCACGCAAGCGGGGGCGCCGGGAGGCGTCAACCGCCTCCGGGCGCGTCCTCGCTCTGTGTGGACGGAACGGTTCCGAGCGGAATGGCGGTGCCGGGCCGCCCGACCGGCCCGCACCCCTTGACGAGGGGAACCGGACCGCTGTCCGATCCGTGACGTGGGTCGCACCCGGGCTTCGACCGCGGCGGACACGCGCGAGCGGCTGCCGCGGACCGCCGACGTCCTCGCCCGCCGGGGTTCCGCGGGCACCGGCGTGCCCGACCTCGTGGAGGCCGCCGGACCGGGCGACGGCGCCCTCCCCGCGCACTCCGGCTCGCGCGCGACCCTGCCCGCCGACGCCCCGTGGGTGCACCGCCGGCGGCTGGTCGCCGTCCGCCGCGACGACGACGTCGTCCCGCTGGTCCGCGCCCCCGTGCAGGAGCGCGCCGCGTGGCTCGCCGACACGGTGCGCCGCGGCCGGGCCGACGGCGGGATCGACGCCGCGCCGTCGCCGCACGCCGTCGCCCACCTGTGCCTCTTGCTCGCCGCCGGGACCGCGCTCGTCGGTCCCGACGTGGACCCGGTCGACGACGCGGAGTGGACGGCACTCGTCGCCCGCCCCGTCGCCGGCCTCGCGCCCGCCCGCACCGCCGACGCCCCGGGGAGCCGTCCATGAGGATCTCGATCGACCCGTCGCTGTGCCAGGGGCACGGCCGCTGCTACGACCTCGCGCCGGACCTCTTCGGCGCCGACGACGAGGGCTACGCGACCCTCCTCGCCCCGGGCGGGCAGGTGCCGGCCGACCTCGAGGACGACGCCCACCTCGCCGCCGACAACTGCCCCGAGTCCGCGGTGCTCGTGTTCGAGGAGGCCGCGCGGTGACCGTCGACGGCCGCTCGTTCTCCGACGCGGACACGCTGCGCTCGGACCCCGCCCTCGGCACGTTCAGCGAGGTGCGCAGCGGTCCCGTCACCGACTGGGCCACCGACTTCTCGCACACCGAGGAGGAGTGGGCGCAGGGCGCCATCGGCATCTGGGACGACCTGCGGCAGCGGTGCCCGGTCGCGCACACCGAGCGCTTCGGCGGGGCGTGGCTGCCGACCCGTTACGAGGACGTCGCCGCGGTCGCCTACGACACCGACCACTTCTCCTCGCGGGCGATCATCGCGGGCAACTTCCGGCCGCCGCGCGACCTCGCGCCCGTCGGCGGCGCCCCGCCGATCTCCTCGGACCCGCCGTTCCACCACGACGCCCGCAAGCTCCTGCTGCCGGCGTTCACCAAGAGCGCGGTGAGCCGGCAGGAGGAGGGCACCCGCGCGTTCTGCGCCTCGCTGGTCGACGGGTTCGCCGGCCGGGACGTCGTCGACGCGGCCGCCGACTACGCCCAGCACGTCCCGGTGCGGGTCATCGCCGACGTGCTCGGGTTCCCACCCGGGGACGGGCCGCAGTTCGCCCGCTTCGTCGAGAACGCGCTGGAGGGCATCGACCTGCCGCCCGAGGAGCGCCTCGCGCGCAGCAGCCACCTGTTCGAGTACCTGCTCGACCAGATCCGCGACCACCTCCAGCACCCCCGCCAGGACCTGACCAGCTACCTGCTCGAGGCCGAGCTGTACGGCCGCAAGCTCGAGCCCGCGCACGTCGCCGGCACCATGGCGCTGCTGCTCATCGCCGGGATCGACACCACCTGGAGCGCGATCGGCGCCTCGCTGTGGCACCTGGCCGGGCACCCGGAGGACCGGCGCCGGCTGGTCGCCGAGCCAGGGCTGCGACCCACCGCGGTCGAGGAGTTCCTGCGGGCCTACGCCCCGGTGACCATGGCGCGGCTGGTCACGGAGGACGTCACCTGGCGCGGCGTGCAGATGAAGGCCGAGGACTGGGTGCTGCTGAGCTTCCCGGCGGCCAACCGCGACCCCGCGCAGTTCGAGCGGGCCGACGAGGTGCTCATCGACCGCAAGGTCAACCGGCACGCCGCCTTCGGCCTGGGCATCCACCGCTGCGTCGGGTCGCACCTGGCGCGGATGGAGCTGCGGGTGGCGCTCGACGTCTGGCTGGACCGGGTGCCGGAGTTCACCCTCGCCGACCCCGCAGCGGTGCGGTGGTCGACCGGCCAGATCCGCGGCCCGCGGGCGCTGCCCCTGCGGATCGGTGCGGCGACCCTCGACGCGCTGCCGGGGTGAGCCTCAGACCTCGACGGCGGTGCCGCAGACGCCGCAGACCTCCAGCCGGTGGCGTCCCCACCGGGCGAGCGGCACGAAGAACACCGTGAACTGGCGGAACTGGCGGATCCGCGCCCACTGGGTGGTGTTGCCGCACCGCGGGCAGGTGCGGACCTCCCCGGGGCCCAGGTGCTGCTGCTTGGTGCCGAACCCGAAGAGGAGGAACATCCCGGGAGCCTAGGGGCAGGGCGGCCGGGGCGCGCCGGGCCGGACCGGGCATGGCAGGCTCGGACCGTGGTCCGGGTGGGTCTGGTGCTGGGTGGGGGCGGCGTCGTCGGGCAGGCGTACCACGCCGGCGTGCTGGCGGTGCTGCAGCACGACACGGGGTTCGACGCCCGGACCGCCGACGTCGTCGTCGGCACCTCCGCGGGGTCGATCACCGGCACCCTGCTGCGGGCCGGCGTCTCCCCGGAGGACCTGGCGGCGTGGACGGTCAAGGCCCCGCTGTCCGGCGAGGGCGACGTCCTGGAGACGCTGGCCGCCACCGACGTCCCCGAGCTCGCCCCGTTCAAGCCGCTGTCGGTGTTCCGCCGGCCGATGCGGCTGCCCGGCCCGCCGCTGGTGGCGCGGGCGCTGGCCCGGCCGTGGCGGTTCCGCCCGCTGGCCGCCGGCATGACGCTGCTGGCCCCCGGCCGGCACGACATCGTGTCCCAGCTCGGCGCCCTCCGCGAGGTCGAGGGGCCCACCTGGCCCGAGCGCGACCTGTGGATCACGACGGTGCGCCGGCGGGACGGGCGCCGCGTCGTCTTCGGCCGGCCGGGGGCGCCGCCGGCGCCGGTCCACCTGGCCGTCGCCGCCTCGTGCGCCGTGCCGGGGTACTTCGCGCCGGTCCGGATCGGGCGGCACACCTACGTCGACGGCGGCGTGCACTCGGCCACCAACGCCGCCGTGCTGCGCAGCGCGGGCGTCGGCCTCGCCGTCGTCGTGGCCCCGATGAGCGGGTCGCCGGGCTGGCGTCAGGACTTCACGGCGGCGATGCGCCGCCACTCACAGCGGCAGATGGACCGGGAGGTCCGCGCGCTGCGGGCGGCCGGGATCCGCACCGTCACCTTCACGCCCGGTGCCGCCGAGCAGCAGGTCATGGGCGCGGACATGATGTCGCGCGACCGCGTCGAGGAGGTCCTGCAGCAGTCGTTCCTGCAGGCCGGTGTCCACGCCGCGACCCCCGAGGTGGCCGCGGTGCTGCGGGAGGCGGCCGACCGCGGCCAGGTGTGACCGGCGTCCAGCGACTAGGTTCGGCACCGGACGACGTCGCCGGGAGCCAGGGGGTCGAGCGTGGGCAGGTCGGTGCTGGTGACCGGCGGCAACCGGGGGATCGGGCTGGCCATCGCCCGCTCCTTCGCCGAGCAGGGTGACGCGGTGGCGGTCACGCACCGCGGCAGCGGCGCCCCCGAGGGGTTGTTCGGCGTGCAGTGCGACGTCACCGACGCCGACGCCGTCGACCGCGCGTTCACCGAGGTCGAGGAGCACCAGGGCCCGGTCGAGGTGCTGGTGAGCAACGCCGGCATCACCCGCGACGGGCTGCTCATGCGGATGAAGGAGGACGACTTCACCGACGTCCTCGACGCCAACCTCACCGCCGCCTACCGGGTCGCCCGGCGCGCGGCGCCGAAGATGGTCCGCGCGCGGAAGGGCCGCATGGTCTTCGTCAGCTCGGTCGTCGGGCTGCTCGGCTCGGCCGGCCAGACCAACTACGCGGCGAGCAAGGCCGGCCTGGTCGGGCTCGCCCGCTCGATCGCCCGCGAGCTCGGCAGCCGCAACGTCACCGCGAACGTCGTCGCGCCGGGGTTCGTGCGCACCGACATGACCGCGGAGCTGCCGGAGAAGCGGCAGCAGGAGATCCTCGGGCAGGTGCCGCTGGGCCGGTACGCCGAGGCAGACGAGATCGCCGCCGTCGTCCGCTTCCTGGCGAGCGACGCGGCCGGCTACGTCACCGGGGCGGTCGTCCCGGTCGACGGCGGACTGGGGATGGGGCACTGATGAGCGGGATCCTCGAGGGCAAGAAGGTCCTCGTCACCGGCGTGCTGACCGAGGCGTCGATCGCCTTCGCCACCGCGCGGATCGCCCAGGAGCAGGGCGCCACCGTCGTCCTGTCCAACTTCGGGCGGGCGCTGTCGCTGTGCCAGCGGATCGCCAAGCGGCTGCCGCAGGAGGCGCCGGTCGTCGAGCTCGACGTCACCGACACCGAGCACCTGGCCACGCTGGCCGACCGGCTGCGCGAGCACGTCGGCGACTCCCTCGACGGCGTCGTCCACTCCATCGGCTTCGCGCCGCAGGAGGCGATGGGGGAGGGCTTCCCCGAGGTCGCCTGGGAGCACGCGGCGACGGCGTTCCAGGTGTCGTCCTGGTCCTACGCCTCGCTCGCCCAGGCCTGCCGGCCGCTGCTGGCCAACCCGTCCTCGGTCGTCGGGCTGACCTTCGACGCCTCCGTCGCCTGGCCGGTCTACGGCTGGATGGGCGCGGCCAAGGCCGCCCTGGAGTCCGTCAGCCGCTACGTGGCCCGCGAGCTCGGCCCCGAGGGCGTGCGGTCCAACATCGTCGCGGCCGGGCCGCTGCGCAGCATGGCGATGAAGTCGATCCCCGGCAGCGCCCAGTTCGAGGAGGCCTGGGAGGGCCGCGCCCCGCTGGGCTGGTCGGTCACCGACACCGAGCCCGCCGGCAAGGCCGTCGTCGCCCTGCTGTCGGACTGGTTCCCCGCCACCACCGGCGAGATCGTGCACGTCGACGGCGGCTTCCACGCCGTGGGCGTCTGACGGCCGTCGGCGTGACCGCATCCGTTCCCGCACCACCCCGAGAAGAGAGTCCGTGCCCCGCGCCACCGTCGACCTGAACCCCGGCCAGCGTCCCGACGAGGACCCGTCGCTGGCCGTCCGCAACAACGGGGGGACGCCGCCGGCCGCGGTCCCCGCCCCGGCCGGCCGCCGCGAGGCGCTGCTGGTGCTCTCCTTCGGCGGCCCCCGCGGGCACGACGACGTCATGCCGTTCCTCGAGAACGTCACCCGCGGCCGCGGTGTCCCGCGCGAGCGGCTGCTCGACGTCGCCGAGCACTACCACCACTTCGGCGGCGTGAGCCCGATCAACGAGCAGAACGAGGCGCTGGTCGCCGCGATCGGGGCCGACCTCGCCGCGCACGGGATCGACCTGCCGGTCTACTGGGGCAACCGCAACTGGGACCCCTACGTCGAGGACGTCTGGCAGCAGATGGCCGACGACGGCATCGAGCACGTCTACGTGCTGGCCACCTCCGCCTACGCCTCCTACTCCGGCTGCCGGCAGTACCACGAGGACGTCGCGCGGGCCCGGATCGCCGTGTCGTCGCCCGGCCGCCCGGGGGGCCCGACGGCGGAGAAGCTGCCGCACTACTTCGACACCCCCGGCTTCGTGCGGGCCAACGCCGACGCCCTCGCCGCCGCGCTCGCCCGGCTGCCCGAGGAGCACCGCGCCACCGCCCGCCTCGTCGCCACGGCGCACTCCATCCCCGACGCCATGGCCGCCGTCGCCGGGCCCGACGGGCACGCCTACGAGACCGAGCTCATGGCCGCGGCGCGGGCCGTCGTCGACGCCGTCGAGCCGGGGCGGGAGTTCGACCTGGTCTGGCAGAGCCGCAGCGGCCCGCCGTCGGTGCCGTGGCTGGAGCCCGACGTCAACGACCACCTGCGCGCGCTGTCCGGGAACGGGGAGACGGCGGTCGTGGTGTTCCCGATCGGGTTCGTCAGCGACCACCTGGAGGTGGTCTGGGACCTCGACAACGAGGCCGAGGAGACCGCCGCCGAGCTCGGGCTCGTCTTCGTCCGCGCCGGGACGGCGGGCACCCACCCGGCGTTCGTGGCGATGGTCCGCGAGCTGCTGCAGGAGCGCCGCGCGGGCGCGGAGCCGCGCCTGGGCACCGCCTGCCCGGCGGCCTGCTGCTTCGTGCAGCGCCCCGCCGCACCCCGTTGACCCGCCGCGGTCCACGCGAGTAGACCCTCGGGTCATCGGGGGCCGGACGAGGGACGGTGGACCGTGCTCGCTCCCGTCGACGTGGACCCCGGCAACGCCGGGCAGCTCGGCGCCTGGGACGGCGCCCAGGGCGCCTTCTGGGCGGCGCAGGCCGACCGCTTCGACCGGGCGGTGGCCCGCTACGACGCCCCGTTCCTGGCCGCCGCCGGCCTGCGCCCCGACGACCGCGTCCTCGACGTCGGCTGCGGCACCGGCCGGAGCACGCGCGACGCCGCCCGGGTCGCGGTCCGCGGGTCGGCCCTCGGCGTGGACCTGTCCGCGGCGATGCTCGAGGTCGCCCGGCGGCGCGCGGCCGACGAGGGCCTGGCCCACGTCCGCTTCGAGCAGGCCGACGCCCAGGTCGCACACTTCCCGCCCGAGGGGTTCGACGTCGCCGTCAGCCGCACCGGCGCGATGTTCTTCGCCGACCCGGTCGCCGCGCTGGCCAACGTGGGCCGGGCTCTGGTGCCCGGCGGCCGGCTGGTCCTGCTGGTGTGGCAGGCGCTCGAGGACAACGAGTGGATGACCGAGATCCTGGGAGCCCTCGCCGCCGGGCGCCCGCTGCCGGCACCGCCCCCGGGCGCGCCGGGCCCGTTCTCCCTGGCCGACCCCGCGCGGATCCGGGCGGTGCTCACCGCCGCGGGTCACCGTCAGGTGGAGGTCGAGGGTCGGGCCGAGCCGGAGTGGTTCGGCGCCGACCCCGACGACGCCCTGACGTTCGTGCTCGGCCTGGCCGGCTGGATGCTCGACGGCCTCGACGACGACGCCCGGGCCCGCGCGGTGGCCGACCTGCGGCGCCGGCTCGAGGCGCACGCCGGCCCGGACGGGGTCGAGTTCGGCTCCGCCGCCTGGCTGGTCACCGCGCGCCGCGGCTAGCTGCGGACCCGCTCCCGCCACACCGGCGCGACGTCGCGGGTGTAGCGGCGGCCGAAGACGCGGGCGAGCACGACGGTCACCGGCGCCGGCACGGTGCCCCGCAGCGCCGCCCGGTCGTCCTCGCTGATCCCGTCGGTGAGCCAGGCGAAGAACGAGCCGGCGTCGCCGGGGGAGCGGTGGCGCAGCTTGCCGGTCACCGCCTTCCACTCGGCGCTGCCCTCGTGCTGCCGCAGCAGCGGCTCGAGGGCGTCCTCCTCGTGGTCGAGGTGCGCGCCCACCACCTCCCGGGTGCGCTCCACGCTGGCCCGGGCGGCCGCCGCGTCGTCGGCCGAGCCGGTCCGGGCGAGCGTGCCGAGGGCGTCGGCGGTGCCGGCGAGCGCGGCCGACATCGCGGCGTGCTCGTCCTCCATCTCGCCGAGCAGGTCCCGGCCCACGCCGGTGGCCTCGAGGAAGGGCCACACGTGGGCGTCCTCGCCCTCGTGGTGGTGGGTGAGCTCGCGGTGGAGGTTGGCGAAGGCCCGCTCGAGCTCGCGGCCGCGGTCCCGGTCGCCGTCGCGCCACGGGTGGAGGGCGGCGGACAGCCGGGCGAGGTCGCGGCGCACGGCGTTGTGGATCAGGCCGTTCATGGTCGGCGCTGTCATGCCGCGGGACCGTAGCCCCGGCGGTCCCCCGGCGGGGAGCCCGACGGCGCGGCGGCTACCGCGGGACGGCGTTGCAGGCGGCGACGGTCGCCTCGCGGACGGCGGTGGCCAGCGGGCGCAGCGCCTCGTCGCGGGCGGCGGCCTGGGAGTGGGTGACCGCGCCGCCGGGGGCGTCGGTGAGCGCCAGGTCGAGGACGCGCGCCAGCCGCTGCGCCCGGGCGAGCACCGACAGCGCCAGCGGGTCGGTGTCCGGCGGCAGGCCCGGCGCGCGGGCGCTGCCGAGCCCGGCCAGCAGCGCCGGCACCTCGGGGTTCCAGCGGGCGAGGTCCAGCGCAGCGAGGGTGCGCGCGGCGTCGCCGACGGCGAGGTCCAGCGCCCCGGACACCTGGCGCAGCGAGCCCTCGACCGGCGGCGGCGCGGGCGGCAGCCCGGTGAGGTCGACCGCCGTCCACGCGGTCACCTCGGGGCCGAGGTCCTCGGGCACCAGCGCGACGGCGTCGCCGACCGCCGCCTGCCCCGCCTCCAGCGCCAGCGCGGCCAGGCCCGGCGCCCGCGGCAGCCCGCGGACGTCGCCCGGTACCGGGAGCACGAGCCGCAGCCGCCGCTCGCCCAGGCCACGCAGCGCGGTCAGCGCCCACCCGAGGGGAACGGCGTCGGAGGTGCCGGGCAGGCCCGTCACGCGGTGCGCGCGGTCGTCGGTCAGCGCGTCGAGCGCGGCGTCGTAGGAGGTGCGGCCGGACAGCCACGCGGTGGCCCAGACGGCGAACCGGCCGGCGGAGAGGTCGTGGAGCACCTCGCGAGGCTACGTCGAGCGGGCACGTCGGGCGGCCGGGGCGAACGGGTCCGCCGAGCCCCCGGCGCGGGGCCGTCGTCTGGGAGACTGGCGGCATGGCAGCGTGGGTGGTCTGGCTGGTCGCCTCCGGCCTGTTCGTCGCCGGCGAGCTGGCCAGCCTCGACCTGGTGCTGCTCATGTTCGCCGGCGGGGCGCTCGGCGGGGCGGTCGTGGCGCTCCTGGGGGGCTCGTTCGCCTTCCAGGTGGTGGCCTTCATCGCCGTCTCGGTGTTCCTCGTGGCCAGCGTGCGGCCCGCGGCGAAGGCGCACCTGGAGAACCGGACGCCGCGGCACGTCGACGGCGTGCAGGCGCTCATCGGCCGGACCGCCACGGTGACCCGCGAGGTCGGCCGGTCCGGTGGCCGCATCCGGGTGGGCGCCGACGAGTGGACCGCGCGCACCGACTACGGCGACAGCAGCTTCGCGGTCGGCAGCACGGTGCGCATCCTCCAGGTCGACGGCGCCACCGCCGTCGTCGGCGAGGCCCTCGAGCTCTGAACGCCGCGCCGGGGACGTGACCGCGGCGGCGTCCGGGTGGAGGATCACCAGCGGGACCCGAGCCGAGGAGCGCCACCGTGACACCTGCCCTGATCGCGCTCGTCGTCGTCGCCCTGCTGGTGGTGGTCGTCGTCGCGCGGAGCGTGACGATCGTGCCGCAGGCCCAGGCCAAGGTGGTGGAGCGGCTCGGTCGTTACAGCCGCACCCTCTCGCCGGGCCTGTCGCTGCTGGTGCCCTTCATCGACCGGGTGCGCGCGAGCGTCGACCTCCGCGAGCAGGTCATCTCGTTCCCGCCGCAGCCGGTGATCACCGCCGACAACCTGCAGGTCGGCATCGACACCGTCGTCTACTTCCAGGTCACCGACCCGCGGCTGGCCGTCTACGGCATCGCGAACTACATCACCGGCATGGAGCAGCTGACCACGACGACGCTGCGCAACGTCGTCGGCGGGCTCAACCTCGAGCAGTCGCTCACCGGGCGCGACGGCATCAACAGCCAGCTGCGCGAGGTCCTCGACGGCACCACCGGGCCGTGGGGCCTGCGGGTGGCGCGGGTGGAGATCAAGGCGATCGAGCCGCCGCCGTCGATCCGCGACTCGATGGAGAAGCAGCTGCGCGCCGACCGCGACAAGCGCGCCACCATCCTCACCGCCGAGGGCCAGCGGCAGGCCGCGATCACCTCGGCCGAGGGGCAGAAGGCCTCGGCGATCCTCTCGGCCGAGGGCCGCAAGCAGGCGGCGATCCTCGAGGCGGAGGCCGAGCGGCAGAGCCGCATCCTGCGCGCCGAGGGCGAGCGCGCGGCCCTGTTCCTCCAGGCGCAGGGGCAGGCCAAGTCGATCGAGACGGTGTTCCAGGCGATCCACGACGGCCGGCCCGACCAGGGGCTGCTGGCCTACCAGTACCTGCAGACGCTGCCGAAGATCGCGCAGGGCGACGCCAACAAGATGTGGATCGTCCCCAGCGAGTTCAGCAAGGCCCTCGAGGGGCTCGGCCGGCTCGGCGGGGCCGACGGCGAGCGGTCCTTCCTCGACGTCCCGGCCCCGGCCGACGCCGCGGCGCCGGCCGCCGGGATCGACACCAGCGGCTGGTTCGAGTCCCAGCTGCCCCCGGCGGCCGAGCAGCCCGAGGCGAAGATCGAGCTGCGCAGCATCACCGACGACGAGCCGGCGCTGCCGCTCGCCCCGCCGCTGCCCCAGGTGACCGCCGAGCTGCAGCAGCAGAACGGCCAGCCGCCGGCCTGACCGGCGGCCGCGGGCCGGCCCGTGCGGCGCGACCCGGGACCGCTCAGTCCTTGAGCAGGCCCTCGCGGAGCTTGGCCAGCGTCTGGCTGAGCAGCCGGGACACGTGCATCTGGGAGATGCCGATGTCGGCGGCGATCTGCGACTGGGTCATGTTCCCGAAGAACCGCAGGATGAGGATGCGGCGCTCGCGGGCCGGGATGGTGGCCAGCAGCGGCTGCAGCGACTCGCGGTACTCCACGCCCTCCAGCGCCGCGTCCTCCTCGCCGAGGGTGGCCGCCAGCGTCGGGGAGTCGTCCTCGCCGGAGAGCCGCTCGTCGAGCGAGCTGCTGCGGTAGGCGTTGGCCACCGCCAGGCCCTCGAGGACCTCCTCGCGCGGGATGCCCAGGTGCTCGGCCAGCTCCGACGGCGTCGGCGCGCGGCCGTTCTTCTGCGCCAGCTCACCGACCGCGGCGTTCAGCGACAGGTGCAGCTCCTGCAGCCGCCGCGGCACCCGCACCGACCAGCCCTGGTCGCGGAAGTGACGCTTGATCTCCCCGGTGATCGTGGGGACGGCGAAGGAGAGGAACTCCACGCCGCGGTTCGGGTCGAACCGGTCGATCGCGGCGATCAGCCCGAGCGTGCCGACCTGCAGCAGGTCGTCGAACGGCTCGCCGCGGTTGCTGAACCGCCGGGCGAAGTGCCGGACGAGGGGCAGGTGCTCCTCGACGAGGACCTCGCGCAGCCGCTCGCGCCGCGGGTCGTCCTTCGCCAGCGTCGCCAGCTCGGCGAACAGCGGTGCGGTCCGCTCCGCGCGGCGCCGGTTGTCCGAGACCGGCGGGGTGTCCGGGGTGGGAGCCGTCCCCTCCGCCGGGGTCTCCTCGGCGTCGGACTCCTCGTCCGCCGCGTCCTCGGGCTCGGTGTCCTCGGGCTCGGTGTCCTCGGTGTCCGCGTCCACCTCGTCCGTCTCCACCGCGTCGTCGGCGCCCGGGGCAGGGGCGGGCCGGGACGGTTCGTCGTGCAGGGCGTCCTCCTCGACGGCCCGGGAGCCGGCTGCCGCCGGTGTCACGGGGCCACCGAGAGGTCGCTGCCCGCGGAGCCGACGAGCTGCTCCGGCCGGTGGCCGGGCAGGTACTTGTCCATGGAGATGACGGCGACCGCGCTGTCGGTGCCGTCGCCGGCGGGGACGTCGCGCTGGGTGGCGGGCCGGCCGTCGACGTTGTCGGCGAGGGTCGCCAGCACCGCCCAGCCGAAGCCGTCGCGGGGGACCTCGGTGCCCGGGGCGGTGGGGACCCAGGCGTCGATGTGCAGACCCGCGCGGGTGGTGCCGAAGACGACCGTCAGCGGCGCGTCGCCCAGGGCGATCGCCGCGAGCGTCGCGCAGGCCTCGTCCACGGCCAGGCGCAGGTCCTCGACCGAGTCGAGGTCGTAGTCCATGCGGATCGCCAGGTCACCGGCCATCGCCCGCACCGCGGGGAGCTGGGTCGGCGTGGTGGGCACGCGCAGTTCCAGTCGTTCGGCGCGCCGCCCGTCCTGGGCGAGGGCACCCCTCGTGTCCGCCATCGGTCGTCCGCTCCTCATCCGTCCGGCCGCGGCGCGGTCCCCGGGGGGTCCGGACCGCGGCGCCCGACGACCCATCCTGCCCGTCGTCCGCTCCGCGCCGCGCACGGGGGCGGGTCCGCGGGGGCGGGCCGTGCACCAGCACGCCTCGCTACCCGCTGCGCCGGGCCAGCCAAACCGCGCTCGCGGGTGTCGTCACCCGCGGTTGCCGGGGTCGGGGCCCTGTGGTCTGTTGGTCCCCGGATGAACGCCAGCCAGGGCAGCCTGCCACCGGGGCCCCGTCCCGCCGAGGACGAGGGCCCCGCGGCACTGGTCGCCGCGCTCGAGGAGGCCCCCTCGGCCCTGTGGTTCGTGGCCGGTCCGGACGCGCACACCGTGTGGGCCAACGCCCGTGCCCGCGCCCTCGGGCCCACCCCGCACGACCTGCCCGTCGTCGGCGGCCGGCCGGTGGCCGACGTCGTCGCGCAGGTGCTGCGCACCGGCCGCCCCGAGGTGCTCTCCGGCGTCCTGGCCGCGGACGGCCCGTCGGTCACCGTGGCCGTGCGGCCGCTGGCCTCCGGCAGCGACCCGGGCGCGGTGCTGGTCTTCGAGAGCGGGGAGGACGAGTACGCCGCCCGGGGCGCCGACGCCGGCGGCACCGGGGACGTGGTCGGGGAGGCGCAGCACTCGCTCCTGCCGCCGTCCCTCCCGCTGCTGCCCGACGTCCGGCTGTCGGGCAGCTACCACCCGGCCAGCTCCGGCCGCGCCGCCGGCGGTGACTGGTACGACGCCGTACCGCTGGGCCACGGCCGGCTGGCGCTGGTCATCGGCGACGCCGTCGGCCACGGCGTGCCGGCCGCCGGCGCGATGAGCCGGCTGCGCGGGGCGGTGCGCTCGAGCGCGCTGCGCGACCCCGCCCCGGCCGCGGTGATGGCCGCCCTCGACGACTTCGCCGTCCAGATGGAGGACGTGCAGGGCGCCTCGGTCTTCTACGTGGTCCTCGACGCGGCCACCGGGAGCCTGACCTACGCCACGGCCGGCCACCCGTCGCCGCTGCTGGTGCGGGCCGACGGCGGGACCGCCTACCTGCCGGTCACCGCCCGGCCCCCGCTCGGGACGGTGCGCGGCGCGGCGACGCCGGTGGCCACCGCCCGGCTCGAGCCCGGCGCCACCCTCGTCCTCTACTCCGACGGGGCGGTCACCGCCTCCGGCCCTCCGCCGTCCGCGGGCCTGGGCCGGCTCACCGCCGTCGCGCGCGACACCCTCGCCGACCCCGAGGCGCTCGACGGCGAGGCCGTGGCCGGGCTGGCCGCCGCGATCGCCGGCCGCCTGCTCACCGAGGCGGGCCGCCCCGACGACGTCGCCGTCCTCGTCGCGCACCGCCGCGCGCGGTCGGTGGAGCCGTTGCGGCTGGACCTCCTCGCGGTGCCTCCGTCGCTGCCGGCGGTGCGCCGCCGCCTGGGCGCCTGGCTCACCGCGCTGGGAATGGGCGAGCAGGACCGCGTCGGCGTGATGGTCGCGGTGGGGGAGGCCTGCGCCAACGCCGCGGAGCACGCCTACCGCGACACCGAGCCCGGGCCCATGCAGGTCACCGCCGCGGTCGACGTCGACGGCGTCCTCACCGTGACCGTGCACGACGAGGGCACCTGGCGCCCGCCGGACCGCGACCCCGGCGACCGCGGCCGCGGGCTGCTGATCATGCGCCAGCTCGTCGACGGCATGGTCGTGCGCGGCGAGCACGGCACGACGGTCACGCTGCGCACCCGGCTGCGGCAGACGCCCGACGCGGAGCCCGAGCACCCGGTGGGCGGCACGGGCGCGACCGTCGTCGTCGACCGCGACGGCGGCAGCCCGGTGGTGCGCGCCGGCGGGGACGTGGACATGGTCGCCGCCGAGCAGCTGCGCATCCGGCTGCTCGAGGCCAGCCACGGCGGCACCGTCCGGGTGGAGCTCGACCTCACCGCGGTCACGCTGTTCAGCAGCGCGGCGGTGCGGGTGGTGCTCGCCGTCGCCGCGATCGCCGAGGCCGAGGGCTGGCGGCTGGTGGTGCACGCGCCCGACGGCGGCGTCACCCGGCACATCCTCGAGGTCAGCGGCCTGCAGCGGCTCGTCGAGCTGCGCTGAGCCGACGCCCCGGGGACGGGGGCACCCGCCCGATCCGTTTACCGGGCCCGTCCGGTGCCCATCCACGGTGCGTGAGACTCCGGCGCAGCAACGTGCACGGGCCCGGCTGGACCCGGCGCCGGGCCGGTCGCGGCTTCTCCTACCGTGACGAGACCGGCCAGCTGATCAGGGACGCCGACCGGCTGGACCGGATCCGGTCGATCGCGATCCCGCCGGCCTGGCAGGACGTGTGGATCTGCCCGTGGCCCAACGGCCACATCCAGGCCACCGGCCTCGACGCCGCCGGCCGCCGCCAGTACCGCTACCACGACGCCTGGCGGGCCCGGCGCGACGCGGAGAAGCACGAGCGGGTGCTCGCCATCGCCTCCGAGCTGCCCGAGGTCCGCGAGCAGGTGGCCGCCGCGCTGCGCACCCGCGGGCTCAACCGCGAGCGGGTGCTCGCCTGCGCCCTGCGGCTGCTGGACCTGGGCACCTTCCGGATCGGCAGCGAGGAGTACGCCGAGGAGAACGGCACCTACGGCCTGGCCACCCTGCGCCGTGAGCACGTCACGGTGCGCGGCGAGCGGACGTTCTTCCGGTACACCGCCAAGGGCGGCATCGAGCGGGAGGTCGAGATCACCGACCGGCCGACGGCGACCGTCGTCCGGCACCTGCTCGAGCGCCCCGACGACGCCGGGGACGAGCTGCTGGCCTACCAGCTCGACGACGGCACCTGGCACGACGTGACCAGCGACGAGATCAACGCCTACCTCAAGGAGGTCAGCGGCGCGGAGATCACCGCCAAGGACTTCCGGACGTGGAACGCCACGGTGATGATGGCCGCCGCGCTCGCCGAGCAGCCGCCGCCGCGCAGCCGCACCGCGCGGAACAAGACGATCCGGGCGGCCTACGTGCGGGTGTCCGAGCAGCTCGGCAACACCCCGGCGGTGTGCAAGGCCAGCTACGTGGACCCGCGGGTGGTCGACCGCTACGAGCACGGCGAGACCGTGGCGGAGGCGCTGGCCGACGTCGCCACGGCCGAGGACGACCGCGAGGCGCAGAAGGTGCTCGAGCAGGCGGTGTGCAGGCTCCTGTCCGCCTAGGTCGGCCCGCCTGCAGGGGGGAACGGGGCCCGCACAGCGACGAGGCCCCGCCGGAGCGGGGCCTCGTCGGTAGTGGTGGTGCGGGGGTCAGCGAGCGCTGCCGTCCACGATCGTGAACAGGTCGATCAGGCCGGTGACCTCCAGCGGGCGGGTGACCGCCCGGGTGGTGGCGACCAGGCGCAGCTCGACGTCGCGGGACTTCGCCGACTTCTGGGTCTCGACCAGCACGGCGAGGCCGGCGGAGCCCAGGAACTGGACGCCGGACAGGTCGATGACCAGCTCACGGGGCTGCTGCTCGAGCTGGGTGTCCAGCGAGGAGCGCAGCACCGGGGCGGTGAAGGTGTCGACCTCGCCGACGACCGTCACCGTGACCGCGCCGTCCTCACCGGTGGAGGTCGAGAGCGTGATCACGTCGTCGAAGGGTGCCTCCGTGCCCTCGGTGGACACGTCGTGCTGCCCCCCGGCGGGCAGGTCGGATGCGGTCACGGACGCAGCTCCTCTCAGTGGCCACGCCGAGTGGAGCGGCCACCGGTCAATCTACCGCCGTGCGCGCCGGGGGTGTCTGGCCCCCGGGCGGGCCGGCTGTCGTGGGAGCACGCCGGAGGCGGTCGGCCGACCGGCGCGCGCGGCTGCCTGCTCAACCGCATTTACAACGTAGACAACCGAGTGGCCGCACGCCAACCAGCCCGGGCGGCGGCGGGGCGGCGGCCACCCGGGCGGGGGAGGTCGAGGAGGCGGGGGGCCGGTCGGCTCGCCGCGACGACGGCCCTCAGGTCCCCTCGACGACGTGCATGGCGCCCTCCTCGGGCCCCTCGCCGGCCACCGGGGCGTCGGCGAACGCCTCGACGTCGTCCCCCGTGCGGTTGGTGCCCGAGTCGCTGAGCGCGTCGGTGTCCTGGTCCTGGTCGAGCTGCGCGAACGCGCGGGACGGGTCCTCGGCCGGGCGCACGCCGGGGTCGTCGTCGGGGATCTCCTCCTCCAGGCGCTGCGTCAGCGACTCGCCCTCCTGCTGCTCGCGCGCCGTCGTCCCGAAGTCGACGGGCCGGTGGTCCTCCCGGTCGCCCGGCTCGGGGGCGAACTGCGGGTCCTCGGAGCGCTGCATGGTGGGGAAGTCGTCCTGCGAGACGTCCGGAACGCCGTTGTCCTCCGGGAACACGTCACGGGCGGTCTGGCCCTGCGAGCCCGGCGCCCCGCCCTCGTGGACCCCGGTCAGGCCACGCTCGTCGTCGGGGAAGTCGGCGTCGTTCTGCGCGCCGTGCAGCGCGCTCGTGCTGGTCGGGTCGGCCTCGGTCATCGGGTTCCTCTCCTCGGGCCGCCGGGAGGGGTGCCCCGGCGGCGGACTGCCCTCCCGCCTACCCGCCTCCTCGGGAGCCATGCGGGCCGGTTCGTGACGTGACGGGTCGCGCAGGGCGGCATGGCGCACCGGCCCGCCGGGTAGCGGAGGCGCATGGCGATCCAGGACGAGGTGGCGCGCATCGGGCAACCGGTCCGCCGCTGGGCGAGCGAGCAGGCACGCGGCTACGACGGCGGGCAGGGCCGCCCCCTGGGCGGGTTCCTGGGCGCCATGAGCGTCTACAGCACCGCGGTGGCCGCCGGCGCCGCGGCGGTGCGCGCCTCCGGCCGCGAGCTGCCGACCCGCATCCCGCTCGGCGACGCGGTGCTGCTCACCGTCGGCACCTTCCGGCTGGCCCGGCGGATCGCCAAGGACCCGGTGACCAGCCCGCTGCGCGCGCCGTTCGCCCGCTTCCAGGGCGCCTCCGGCGAGGCGGAGCTGGCCGAGGACCTGCGCGTCGAGCACGGCTGGAAGCACGCCGTCGGGGAACTGGTCACCTGCCCGTTCTGCCTCGCCCAGTGGGTGGGCACGGCCTTCGTGTTCTCCTACGTCGCCGCGCCGCGGGCCACCCGGCTGGCCGCGCTGACCATGACGATGGTGGCCGGCTCCGACGTCCTCCAGTTCGCCTACGACGCGCTGCAGACGAGCGTCACCGGCGGGGGCGACGAGCCCGGCGACGAGGACGGCGACGACGACCAGGCCGGCCGGCACGCCGAGCAGGACTGACAGCAGGACGCCCGCTTCCCCCGGGCGGAGGAGACCGGCGGCATCCGTGCTGCTGAGGGGGCCGACCCGCACCTATCCTGCGGGCCGGCCGTCCCGCGGTCGCGGAGCCCGGGGAAGGGGAGTGGACATGCGCTCGATCTGGCGCGGCGCGGTCTCGTTCGGCCTGGTCAGCATCGGGGTGAAGCTCTACACCGCGACCGAGGACAAGGACGTCCGCTTCCACCAGGTGCACGCCGTCGACGGCGGGCGGGTGAAGTACAAGCGGGTGTGCTCGATCGACGGCGAGGAGGTCGAGTACGGCGACATCGCCAAGGGCTTCGAGCTGCCCGACGGCCAGCTGGTGATCCTCACCGACGACGACCTCGCCGAGCTGCCCCTGGCCACGCGGCGCGAGATCGAGGTCCTGCAGTTCGTGGACCAGGCCGACATCGACCCGATCCAGTTCGAGAAGACCTACTACCTCGAGCCCGACGGCCCGGCCACGCGCCCGTACGTCCTGCTGCGCGACGCCCTGCAGAACACCGGCCGGGTCGCGATCACCAAGATCGCGCTGCGGCAGCGGGAGTCGCTGGCGGCGATGCGCGTCCGGGACGGCGTCCTGGTGCTGCACACCATGCGCTGGCCCGACGAGATCCGCCGTCCCGACTTCGGCTTCCTCGACGAGGACGTGTCCGTCCGGCCGCAGGAGCTGCAGATGGCCGAGGCGCTGATCACCTCGATGGCCGCCGACTTCGACCCCACGGAGTTCACCGACGACTACCGCGAGGCGATGACCTCGCTGCTCGAGGCCAAGCAGACCGGCGGCGAGGTGCAGCCGGTCCCCGAGACCGCCGACCCGGGCGCGGCCGTCGTCGACCTGATGAGCGCCCTGCGGCGCAGCGTCGAGCGGGCCCGCGGCGGTGCCGCCGCCGACGAGGACGCCGACGAGGACGAGGCGCCCGCGCGACCGGTCAGGAAGGCCCCGGCGAAGAAGGCCGCCGCGAAGAAGGCCCCCGCGAAGCGGGCCGCCGCGGCGCGGGACACGCCCGCCGACGAGGAGGCACCCGCCCGCCCTCGCGCGCGCAAGGTCACCGCGGCGGAGAAGGCACCGGCCGCGAAGGAGCCGGCCAAGCGGGCGTCCCGCCGCAGCGCCTGACCGGTGCCGCCCGTCCCGCTCCCCGGGCCGCCGGTGCCGGCGCCGATGCTCGCCGTCGCCGGCGAGCTGCCACCCGAGGCCGACGACGCGGCGTGGGGCTACGAGTTCAAGTGGGACGGCGTCCGTGCGCTGGCCGCGGTGCGCGACGGGCGGCTCGGACTGTGGGCGCGCAGCGGCACCGACATCGGCGACCGTTATCCCGAACTCGGTCGCCTACCGGGGGTCCTGGCGCGCGCCGACGCCGTCCTCGACGGCGAGGTGGTGGCCCTCGACCGGCTGGGCCGCCCGGACTTCGGGCTGCTGCAGAACCGCATGCACCGCACCGGCGGCCCCGAGGCCGCCCGGCTCGCGGCGGCCGTCCCGGTCACCTACCTGGTGTTCGACCTGCTCGTCGACGGCGGCCGCAGCCTCCTCGACCTGCCCTACGAGCAGCGGCGCGAGCGGCTCGACGCGCTCGGCCCGGAGGGGCACCGCTGGGTCGCCACGCCGTGGTTCCGCGGCGGTGGCGCCGACGTGCACGCGGCCAGCCGGGACAACGGGCTCGAAGGTGTGGTCGCCAAGCGGCTGGACTCGGCCTACCGGCCGGGCGTGCGCGCGCCGGAGTGGCGGAAGGTCAAGCACGTCCGCACGCAGAGCGTCGTCGTCGGCGGGTGGCGGCCGGGCAAGGGGCGGCGGGCGGGGGGAGTGGGCTCGCTGCTCGTCGGCGTCCACGACGACGAGGGCCGGCTGGTCTACGCCGGGCACGTGGGCACCGGGTTCACCGACGCCGCGCTCCGCGAGCTCGGCGGCCTGCTCACCCCCCGCCGCGGAACGCCCTTCGACGGCGGCGTGCCGCGCGACGTCGCCCGGGACGCGCGGTGGGCCGAGCCGGACCTCGTCGGCGAGGTGGCCTTCGCCGCGTGGACCGCCGACGGCCGGATGCGCCACCCTGCGTGGCGGGGGCTGCGCGAGGACGTCGACGCCGACGACGTCGTCGTGGAGTGGTCCCCGTGAGGGGGACGCGGTGAGGCAGCGGGTGCGGGTCGAGGGCCGGCAGCTGTCGGTGTCCAACCTCGAGAAGGTGCTGTTCCCCGAGGTCTCGTTCACCAAGGCCGCGGTCATCGACTACTACGTGCGGATCGCGCCGGTGCTGCTGCCGCACCTGTCCGGCCGGCCGGTCACCTTCACCCGCTGGCCCGACGGTGTCGAGGGGCAGGCGTTCTACGAGAAGAACAGCGCCCGGCACGCGCCGGACTGGGTGCGCAAGGTGACCGTGCCCAGCCCCGGCAGCTCGAAGGACCGGGAGGTGCTGGAGATGGTGGTCCTGGAGACCGTCGCCGACCTCGCGTGGGCGGCCAACCTGGCGGCGCTGGAGCTGCACGTGCCGCAGTGGCAGGTGGGCAGCAGGCTGCAGCCGACGCTGCCCGACCTGCTCGTCCTCGACCTCGACCCCGGCCCGGACGCCGGCATCCGCGAGTGCTGCGACGTGGCCGAGCGGCTGCGAGTGCGGCTGGTCGACGACGGGCTGGACCCGGTGGTGAAGACGTCGGGCTCCAAGGGCGTGCAGGTCTACGCGCCCATCCGGGTCACCGACCGCGAGCACCCCAGCCGCTACGCGAAGGCGCTGGCCCAGGAGCTGTCGGCCGAGACGCCCGACCGCGTCGTCTGGCGGATGGAGAAGGTGCTGCGGCCGGGCAAGGTGCTCATCGACTGGAGCCAGAACAACCCGGCCAAGACCACGGTCGCGCCCTACTCCCTGCGCGCCCGCCCCGACGCCCCGGTCTCGACGCCGATCGGCTGGGACGAGGTGGACGCCGTCCGCGGCGGCGCCGACCCCGGCGAGCTGCGGTTCCGCACCGAGGAGGTGCTGGCCCGGGTGGAGGAGTACGGCGACCTGTTCGACGTCGCCGACCGCACCCGCGCCCGCCTGCCCTCCCTCTGAGGAAGGACCCCTGGGCGGCAGGAACGGCCGTCTCTGCCACGATTCGAGCCGTGTCCGCCGCCCCGCTCGCGCACGACCCCGCCTCTCCCGACCTCGGGCGACTGGTGGTCCGCTGCCCGGACCGGCCGGGGATCGTCGCGGTGCTCTCCCGGCTCCTGGCCGACGTCGGCGCCAACATCACCGAGTCGCAGCAGCACTCCTCCGACCCCACCGGCGGCGTGTTCACGCTGCGGCTGGAGTTCGTCCTGCCGGGTCTGACCACCCGCCGCCGGCAGCTGGAGGGCGCGCTGGAGCTGCTGGCGGCCCAGTGGGACCTGACCTGGCGGCTGACCGAGGCCGCGCGCCGGCCACGGCTGGCGGTGTTCGTGAGCAGGACCGACCACGTGCTGCAGGAGCTGCTCTACCGCGTGCGCGCCGGTGACCTGCGCGCCGACATCACCGCCGTCGTCTCCAACCACCCCGACCTCGAGCCGGTGGCGACGGCGGCCGGCGTGCCGTTCCACCACGTGCCGGTCACCCCGGAGACCAAGGCCGAGGCGGAGGCACGGGCCCTGGAGCTGGTCGGCGACGTCGACCTGGTGGTGCTCGCCCGCTACATGCAGATCGTCTCCGCCGACTTCTGCGGCCGCTTCCCGGAGCGGCTGATCAACATCCACCACAGCTTCCTGCCGGCCTTCGTCGGGGCCAACCCGTACCGGGCCGCGCACGACCGCGGGGTCAAGCTGATCGGGGCGACGGCGCACTACGTGACCGCCGACCTCGACGCCGGCCCGATCATCGAGCAGGAGGTGGCGCGGGTCGACCACCGCGCCACGGTGGAGGACATGCGCCGCATCGGCCGCTACGTCGAGCGCCAGGTGCTCGCCCAGGCCGTGACCTGGCACGTGGAGGAGCGGGTCGTCGTCGAGGGCGACCGCACCATCGTCTTCGCCTAGCGGCCCCCGCGTGTCTTGATTTGACTGGGTCAAGACAAGCGGGTTGAGTGGGAGTCGATGGAGACGACGTGGGCGCCCCGGCTGCGCGCGGCCGGGTTGCGGGTCACGCGGCCCCGGCTCGCCGTCCTCGACGCCCTCGCCGACCATCCCCACGCCGACGCGGACACGCTGGTCACGGTGGCCCGCGAGGCGCACCCCACGATCTCGCCGCAGGCCGTCTACGGCGTGCTCAAGGCGCTGGTCGCCGTCGGTCTGGCCCGCAGGGTCGAGCCCGCCGGCGCGCCCGCCCTGTACGAGGTCCGCGTGGGGGACAACCACCACCACCTGGTCTGCCGCTCCTGCGGTGTGGTCGTAGACGTCGACTGCACCGTCGGGACGGCTCCGTGCCTGACCCCCTCGGACACGGCGGGTTTCGTCGTGGACGAGGCGGAGGTCGTCTTCTGGGGCCTGTGCCGCGACTGTCGGGCACGGACGCCGGAGCGCGCCGCTCAGGTCCTTCAGCACCACAATCGAGGAGGAGCACACGCATGACCGATGTCGCATCGCAGGGTCCGGCACCGAGCGAGGCCGACCGCCCGGTCCTGACCAACCGTCAGGGCCACCCGGTCTACGACAACCAGAACCAGCGGACGGTGGGGGCCCGCGGCCCGGCCACGCTGGAGAACTACCAGTTCCTCGAGAAGATCAGCCACTTCGACCGCGAGCGCATCCCCGAGCGCGTCGTGCACGCCCGTGGCGTGACCGCCTACGGCTACTTCGAGGCCGACGGCACCGTCGGCGACGAGCCGATCGCGCGGTACACCCGCGCGGGGCTGTTCCAGGAGAAGGGCAAGCGCACCGACGTCGCGCTGCGGTTCTCCACCGTGGCCGGTGGCCGGGACTCCTCGGAGATGGCCCGCGACCCCCGCGGCTTCGCGGTGAAGTTCTACACCGAGGAGGGCAACTGGGACCTCGTCGGCAACAACCTCGGCGTCTTCTTCATCCGCGACGCCATCAAGTTCCCGGACTTCATCCACTCCCAGAAGCCGGACCCGGTCACCTTCGAGGCCAGCGTCGCCGAGCGGGCCTTCGACTTCTTCAGCCAGACCCCCGAGGCCATGCACATGGTGATGCTCGTCTTCAGCCCCCGCGGGCTGCCGGCGTCGTACCGGACCATGCAGGGCTTCGGCGTGAACACCTACAAGTGGGTCAACGCGCAGGGTGAGACCAAGCTGGTCAAGTACCACTGGCTGCCCAAGCAGGGCGTGAAGTCCTACACCGCCGAGGACGCCGCCAAGATCCAGGCGCAGACCCTCGGCGCCCACACCAAGGACCTCTACGACTCCATCGCGGCCGGCGACTTCCCCTCGTGGGAGCTGCACGTCCAGCTGATGGACGACCACGAGCACCCCGAGCTGGACTTCGACCCCCTGGACGACACCAAGGTGTGGCCGGAGGAGGTCTTCCCGCTCCGCAAGGTCGGCACGATGACGCTGGACCGGATGCCCGAGGACTTCTTCGCGGAGAACGAGCAGATCTCCTTCGGCACCGGTGTGCTGGTCGACGGGCTGGACTTCTCCGACGACAAGATGCTGGTCGGCCGGACGTTCTCCTACTCCGACACCCAGCGCTACCGGGTGGGCCCGAACTACCTCCAGCTGCCGGTCAACCGGCCGAAGGCGCGGGTCGCCACCAACCAGCAGGGTGGCCAGATGTCCTACGGCCGCGACGACGTGGGCACCAACCCGCACGTCAACTACGAGCCCTCGATCACCGGCGGCCTGCGCGAGGCGCAGTACCCGACCCACGACGAGCAGGGCCCGGAGATCGTCGGCCGGCTCACCCGCAAGCGGATCCCGCGCACGAACGACTACGCGCAGGCCGGCGAGCGCTACCTGCTCTCCGACCAGTGGGAGAAGGACGACCTGGTCACCAACCTGGTCGGTGCCCTCCAGCAGTGCCGCCGCGAGATCCAGGAGCGGATGGTCTGGCACTTCTTCATGGTCGAGGACGAGCTGGGCCAGCGGGTCGGCGATGCCCTGGGCATCTCCGCGGACGACGTCCGCGGCCTGCCGCCGCTGCAGACGCAGACCCTCAGCGAGGAGGAGCAGCAGCGCGCCGCCAACCTGGGCAAGAACGGGCCGCGGGACGTCAGCGGGCACGTGATGACCCACTGCGTCCCCAACGAGCGGGTCGTCGTCGCCTGACGTCCCCTCGACGCTGACACGGCGGGCCGCGACCGGGATCCCCGGTCGCGGCCCGTCGCCGTCTGCGGGTGCTCCCGGTTCCTTCCGCTGGGCGGGAGCCGAGTGGGGGAGGGCGGCGGGCACTCCTACCGTCGGACGACCCGTGCCCCGCTCCTGCTGATGCCCTCGCCGTGGAGGACCCGATGAGCTCGATCCCGACGCGTGCCCAGGCCCCGGGTGGTGCCGCCGTCCGCGCCGCCGGCTGGGTGGCTCCGCTGTGCTGGATCGCCGTGCTGCTCGACGGCTTCGACCTCGTCGTCGTCCCGACGACGCTCCAGGGGTTGTCCGACGACTGGGGACTGACCGCCGGCGGCGGCAGCGCACTGATCACCGTCGGCCTGGTCGGCATGATGGTCGGGGCACTGAGCATCGGCACGCTCACCGACCTCCTGGGCCGGCGCAAGGCGCTCATCGCCGCGGTGGTCACGTTCTCCCTGCTGACGCTGCTGTGCGCGTTCGCCCCCAACCCGGTCGTGTTCGGGGCGCTGCGCTTCCTCGCCGGCCTCGGCCTCGGCGGGTGCCTGCCGACGGCGATCGCGATGGTCAACGAGTTCAGCCGCGGCGCCCGCGGCGGCCGGGCGACGACCACGATGATGACCGGCTACCACGTCGGCGCCGTGGCCACCTCGGCGCTGGGCATCCTCGTCGTCGAGTCGCTGGGCTGGCGCTGGATGTACGTGATCGGCGCACTGCCGGCGCTGGTGCTCGTCCCGCTCATGCTGCGGCACCTGCCCGAGTCCGCCGCCTACCTCGCCTCGCACGGCCGCCGTGCCGAGGCCGAGGAGCTGGCCCGCCGCTACGGCCTCGAGCTCGAGGAGCCGGCCACGACGGTCGACCCGCACGCCGGCCGGGCGAGCGCCGGGGGTGCCGCGGCGACCCTCGCGACGCTGTTCCGCGGCGGCTACCTGCGCAACACCCTGGCGATCGGCGTCACGTCGTTCATGGGCCTGCTGCTGGTCTACGGCCTGAACAACTGGCTGCCGGGGATCATGCGCGAGGCCGGCTACGACCTCGGCGCCCAGCTGGCCTTCCTCACCGTGCTCAACCTCGGCGCGATCGCCGGCCTGCTGGTGGCCGGCGCGGTCGCCGACCGGATCGGCCCGCGGCCGGCCGGGATCGCCTGGTTCGGCGTCGCCGCCGTCCTGCTGGCGCTGCTGTCCATCCGGCTGCCGCTGGTGGGCATCTACCTGATGGTCTTCCTCACCGGCTGCTTCGTCTTCAGCGCGCAGGTGCTGGTGTACGCCCTGGTGAGCAGGAACCACCCGCCGCAGGTGCGCGGTACCGCGCTCGGCTGGTCGGCCGGTGCCGGCCGGATCGGTGCCATCGTCGGGCCCATCGTCGCCGGTCTGCTCGTCGGTGCCGGCGTGGCCTTCCCGTGGGGCTTCTACATGTTCGCCGCGGTCGGCCTGCTCGGCGCCGCCGCCCTGGCGGTCACCCGGGCGTCAGGCCGTCCCGCGGCCTGAGGGCGGCGTCACTCCCGGCGACGGTCCTGCTCGGCGAGGAAGCGCTCGAACTCCGCGCCGAGCTCGTCGCCGCTGGGGACCTCCCCGACGTCGCCGAGCAGGTCGCTGCCCTCGCGGGCGGCGGTGAACTGGTCGTACTGCTGCTCCAGCGCGGCGACCACCGCGGTGTTGTCGGCGGAGCGGGCGATCTGCTCGTCGACCTCGGTGCGGTGCTGCTGGGCGGCCTCCCGCAGCGTCTCGGTGGGCAGCAGCAGCCCGGTGAGCCGGCCCAGGTGCTCGAGCAGGGTGAGCGTGGCGGCCGGGTAGGTCGCCTGGGCGAGGTAGTGCGGCACGTGCGCGGCGACGCCCAGGGCGTCCACGCCGGCCTCGCCGAGCCGCAGCTCGAGCAGCGCCGACGCGCTGCCGGGGACGCGCAGCTCACCCCAGTACACGGGGTAGGACTCGATGAGCTGCCGGCGCGTGGCGTGCGCGGTGACGGTGACCGGCCGGGTGTGCGGCACCGGCATGGGGATCGCCTGCAGCGCCACGACCGAGGTCACGCCGAGCCGCTCGACGAGCCCGGCGACGGCGGCGACGAAGCCCTCCCACCGGTAGTCCGGCTCGGGCCCGGTCAGCACGAGGAACGGCTCACCGGAGTCGTCCTCCACCGCCGACAGCAGGATCTCCGGCGCGGCGAAGTCCTCGTACCGGTCGCCGTTGAACGACATCCGGGGACGCCGGGCGCGGTAGTCGACCAGCAGGTCGGCGTCGAACCGGGCGATCGTGCGGTGCGGCAGCGTGGCCAGCAGGTGGGCGGTGGCCAGCGCGGAGGAGGACGCGGCGTCGAAGTCGCCGGAGAGGGCGTGCACCAGCACCAGGCCGCGCCGGTCGGCGCCTCGCGTCACCGCCTGCTCGGCGGCGAGGAAGGGATCGGCCTCGGGGGTGAGCTCGACGAGCTCCTCCGGTCGCTGCGCCACGGTGGGCCTCCTGCTGGTCGGACGTCACCCCGAGCAGCGACGCCGGACCCGCCGGCATTCCCGCGGAGGTCAGCCAGGGGTGCCCGATGCGCGGGTGAGGACGGCGCCCTCGTCGTCCCCGCTGACCCGGGTGTGCGTGCCGTCGCCGGCCACCTCGGGGTGCCGGCCGTCGAAGACGTCGCGCGTGTACCGGTAGACGACCGCGATCAGCGCGGCCACCGGGACGCTGAGGAAGGCGCCGATGATCCCGGCGAGGCTGCTGCCGGCGGTGACGGCGAGGATGACCACCGCGGAGTGCAGGTTGAAGCCCCGGCCCTGGATGATCGGCTGCAGGACGTTGCCCTCGATCTGCTGCACCAGCAGCACGATCCCGAAGATGATCAGCGCGACCGTGAAGCCCTCGTCGACCAGCGCGATCAGCACGGCGAAGGCGCCGGCGACGAAGGCGCCGATGATCGGGATGAACGCGCCGAAGAACGTCAGCACGGCCAGCGGGATCACCAGCGGGACGTCGAAGATCCACAGCCCGATGCCGATGAACAGGGCGTCGACGAACCCGACCAGCGCCTGCTGCTTGATGAACTCCGACAGGGTCGACCAGGTCTTCTGCGACAGGGCGGCCACGTGCGGCGCGGCCCTCGGCCCGGTCTGGGCGGCCAGCCACGGCACCCAGCGGGGGCCGTCCTTGATGAAGAAGAACGCCAGCAGCAGGGCCAGGAGGAGGTTGAGCAGGCCGTTGCCGACGGCGGTCGCCCCGGTGGCGGCGTAGCCCGCGATGTTGGAGGCGTTGGACTGCACCGAGTTGATCGCCTGGTCGACGTACCGGCCGATCTGCTCCTGGTCCAGGTTGAACGGCGGGCCCTGCAGCCACTGCTGCACCTGTTCCAGGCCGTCGGCGGCCTGGTCGGCGAGCTCGGTGACCTGGTCGGCCACCTGCGGCGCGATGACCGCGATCAGCCCGCCGAGCAGGCCGAGGAACGCCAGCAGCACGACCGCCGCGGCGAGGGCCGGGGGCCAGCCGTGCCGGCGCAGGAAGCGCGTCGGCGGCCACAGCACCGTGGCGAACAGCAGCCCGAGGATGACCGGCAGCAGGACGACCCAGAGCTTCCCGAACACCCAGCCGAGCACGACGAGACCGGCGCTGATGAGCAGCAGCTGGGCCGAGGCGATCGCGAGGGCGCGGCTGGCCGAGCGGGCGCGCTCGCCGCGCTGCCAGCCGGGGCCGGGGCGACGGTGGCGTCGTGGTCGGCGCCGCGCGGGTCGCCGGGGCCGCCCTCGCCGGTGAGCGCGGGAGCGGGTCCGCCACCGGAGTCGGGCGGGAGGCCCGTACCGGCGTGCGCCGCCGCGCGGGGGCCGGCCGCGGCGCTGCTGCCACCGGCGGCACCGGTGCCCGCGGGGGCGCCGCCACCGGCAGGGACGTCGTCCCGGCGTCCGGGCAGGCGGAACCTCATGCCGACATCGCACCACGGATCACGGCACTCCACCGTCCGGGCGCAGGTGCCCGGGTCAGGAGCCCGGGCACGGGGTAGGGCGCGGGTGCCGGGGACCCCGCCCCGGCCCGACCAGGAGGTCCCGACGTGTCCGAGGTCCCACAGCCGGTCACCGACAACAGCGTCAAGGTGCGTCAGCTGTCGCACTACCAGTTCAGCTGGATCGCCGGGGAGCCCGGCAAGCCAGGCACGTACACCCTGCAGCTCGTCCTCGACCAGGGCGCGTGGGAGGAGATCCTCACCCTCGACCCGGACGACGCCGACAACCTGCAGGACCTGCTCGCCAACACCGAGACGGTGCACTACGACATCGACCGCCGGGTGCTGATGTTCGGCGTGACGAAGACCGGCTCCTGACCGCCGGCACGGCCCCGGCGCCCGGCGGACGGGGGCGCCGCTAGCGTCGGGGTCGTGCCCAGGACCGCCAGAGCCGACCGGGTCGAGCGCGCCGAGCTGCTCGACTTCCTCCGCCCCCGGCACCGCGCGGTGCTGCTGACCCGCCGCCGCGAGGGTGGCGTGCAGCTGTCGCCGGTGACCTACGGCGTCGACGCCGAGGGGCGGGTCGTCGTCTCCACCTATCCGCAGCGCGCCAAGGTGCGCAACGCCCGCCGCGACCCCGCCGTCTCGCTGTGCGTCCTGTCCGACGAGTTCGACGACGCGTGGGTGCAGGTGGACGGCCGCGCCGAGGTGCTCGACCTGCCCGAGGCGCTGGAGCCGCTGGTCGAGTACTTCCGGTCCATCAGCGGCGAGCACCCCGACTGGGACGAGTACCGCGCCGCGATGGCCCGGCAGGGCAAGTCGCTGCTGCGGATCACGGTCGAGGCCTGGGGTCCGGTGGCCACCGGCGGCTTCCCGCCGGAGCTCGCGCAGACCTGAGCGGCACGCCGGGCAAGCCCAGGAGCTTGCACGCGGCCCGGCCGGCCGCGACGCTGCGCGCGTGCCCCTGGCCCTCGCCTGCGCCCCGCGGGCCGCGGGCGCCGTCGCGGGAGGACCACCGGCGGTGCTCGGGTCCCGGGCGCGGCCGGTCGGCGAGGGCTGGGTCGCCGTCGTCGACGACGCCGCCGCGGCCGTCGACGCCGTCGTCGCGCTGGTGCGCGCGGGTGGCCTCCGGATCGGGGTGGGCGCGGCGCCGACCGGTCCGGACGACGCCCCGGTGACGCTGGCCGCGCGCCGCGCACTGGAGGCCGCCGGGCGCCGCCCGGCGCGGCTGGCGGTGCGCGGGACCGACCCCGAGGCGGCCGCCGACGCCCAGGCGGTGCTCACCGCCCTCGCCGTCCTCCTCGCCCGGCGCAGTGCCGCGGCGTGGGCGGCCGTCGACCTGGTCGCCGCCGGGGTGACCCGGGCCGCGGCCGCCGCGGCGCTCGGCGTCTCGCGGCAGGCGGTCGCCCAGCGGCTGGCCGCGGCCTCCTGGGACCTCGAGCGGGAGCTGCGGCCCACCGCGGCCCGGCTGCTCGACCGCGCCGCCGGCCGGACGCCCGGTTAGGGGACACCCCCGCGCGGCGTGATCACCGCACGCGGGAGGATGCGGTGGTCCCGCTCCCCAGGAGGCTCCCGTGTCCGAACCCGTGCAGCCGCGGCGCAACGCCGAGCTCCTCGGCGTCTACGTCAACGACCACCTGGCCTCGGCCACCGGCGGCATCGAGCTGGTCTGCCGGATGATCGGCGTGCACCGCGGCTCGCGCTGGGAGGCGCCGCTGGTGCAGCTGCTCGACGAGCTGCGCGACGAGAAGTCCTCGCTGCTCGCCACGGCGCGGGCGCTGGGCGTCCCCGTGCGCCAGTACAAGCAGCTCGGCGTGTGGCTGGCCGAGAAGGTCACCCGCGCCAAGCTGAACGGGCGGTTCCTCTCGCGCTCGCCGCTGTCGGACCTCGTCGAGTTCGAGTTCCTCGCCTCGGGGGTGCGCGCCAAGCGCAGCGGCTTCGAGACCCTGCGGATCGTGGCGGAGGTCGACGACCGCCTCGACAAGCCCGAGCTCGACCGGCTCATCGACCAGGCGCACCGCCAGTACGAGTGGCTCACCGACGCCCGCCGCGACGTCGCCGCCGACGTCTTCGGCGGCCGGGCGCGGGCCGCGGAGCGCACCGGGGGTCACTGAGCACCGGGTCGCCGAGCACCGGGTCGCCGAGCACCGGGGTCGTCGAGCAGCGCCGCAGACGGGCTGGTAGCACTGCGGGCATGTGCCACGACCCCGCCAGCCGCCCGCCCGCACCGCCGCGCACCGGCGCGGTGGGCGAGACCGGGCAGACCGTCCTCACCGCGGCCGACGGCACGCAGTTCTCCGCCGCCTACGCACTGCCCGCCGACGTCGCCGCCGCGACCGCCGGGGTGGTCGTCCTGCCCGACATCCGCGGCCTGCACCCCTACTACGTGGCGCTGGCCGAGCGGTTCGCCGAGGCCGGCGTCCCCGCCGTCGCGCTCGACTGGTTCGGGCGCACCGCCGGTCCCGCCGAGGGCGGCACCCGCGACGCCGGCTTCGACTGGCAGGCCCACGTCCCGCAGACGACCCCCGAGGGCGTCGACGCCGACCTCACCGCCGCGATCGCCGAGCTGCGTCGGCGCACCCGACCGGAGCTGCCGGTGGTGACGGTCGGCTTCTGCTTCGGCGGCAGCCACTCCTGGCGGCAGGCCGGCGGCGACCTCGACGTCGCCGCCTGCGCCGGGTTCTACGGCCGCCCGGCGATGGTCGGCGACGCCGCCGCCCGCGCCTCCCGCCCGACGCTGGTGCTGATCGCGGGCGCCGACGCCGCGACACCCGTCGAGGACCAGCTCGCCCTGGCCGAGACCATGCGCGGGGGCGGAGCCGACGTCACCACCGCCGTCTACGACGGCGCGCCGCACTCCTTCTTCGACCGGGCCGCGCCGGAGTGGGAGGACGCCTGCCAGGACGCGTGGCGCCGCCTGCTCGACCTCGTCGACCGGGTCGGCGGCGGGGCGGCGTCGTGAGCGAGCCGATCGACCCCGGCGTCCTCGAGCTGGCCCGGCGGGTCTTCGACCTCGCCCGCTCCGGGCAGACCGAGGAGCTCGCCGCCTACGTCGACGCCGGCGTGCCGGTCGACCTGACCAACGAGAAGGGCGACACGCTGCTCATCCTGGCCGCCTACCACGACCACCCGGAGACGGTCGCCGCGCTGCTGGCCCGCGGCGCCGACTCCGGGCGGGCCAACGACCGGGGGCAGACGGCGTTGGCCGCGGCGGTGTTCCGCCGCTCGCAGGCCGGGGTGCGGATCCTGCTCGACGCCGGTGCCGACCCCGACGCCGGCGGGCCCAGCGCCCGCGAGACCGCGGCGTTCTTCGACCTGCCGGAGATGACCGCGCTGCTCGACCGCGGCGTGGGCTGAGGCTCCCACCGGGAGCAGCCCCGGCGTGACACCCTGGTGTGCCACGTCACCGAACGGGGGGAGGGACGTCCATGGTCGCGCAGTCGCAGCTGCCCGGCCCGGCTGCGGACCGGCCGCAGTCCGGGGCCTCCCGGCTGGTCCCGCCGCCGGAGGCGACCGAGCTGGCCGGCGACCTGTCCGTGGACGACGTCGTCGGCGCCCTCCGCCCCGGCGGCGAGCCGGACGGGGACCCGGCCCCGGAGCCGGCCGCCCTGGCCGGCAGCCGGGTGCTGCCGCGCTGGCTGCTGATGCTCGTCGGTGCCGCCGCCGCGACGATCGCCATCGCCGGGGTGCGCGAGATCGCGTGGCTGATCGCGCCGGTGATGCTGGCCCTCGTCGTCGTCGTGGCGCTCATGCCGGTGCAGCGCTGGCTGCTGCGCCACCACGTGCCGCGCTGGGCGGCGGCCACCGTGCTGCTGGTGCTCGTCTGGGGCGTGCTGCTCGGGCTGGGCTCGCTGCTGGTGGTGGCGATCGCCCAGTTCGCCGTCCTGCTGCCCGACTACGCGCCGCAGTTCGCCGTCCTGCTCGACGACACCGTCCGACGGCTCGACGAGGCCGGGCTGTCCTCCACGCAGATCGAGAACCTCGTCGACCGGTTCGACTACGGCCAGCTCGTCGGCGTGGCCACCGGCCTGCTCGCCCGGGTCACCGACACCGCCTCGACGCTGGTCCTCCTGCTCTCCGCGATGGTCTTCCTGGCCATCGAGTCCGGCGGGTTCGGCCGGCGGCTGGCGCTCGTCGCCGAGGAGCGGCCGCACCTGCCGATCGCACTGGGCCTGTTCGCCCGCGGCACGCGGAGCTACCTGCTGGTCAGCACGGTCTTCGGCGCGATCGTGGCCGTGGGGGACACCGTCGCGCTCGCGATCCTCGACGTGCCGCTGCCGGTGCTGTGGGGCCTGCTGTCGTTCATCACCAACTACGTGCCCAACATCGGCTTCGTGCTCGGCGTCATCCCGCCGGCGCTGCTCGGCCTGCTCGACGGCGGCTGGACCGAGTTCTGGGTGATCCTCGGCGTCTACGCGCTGCTCAACTTCGTCGTCCAGACGCTCATCCAGCCGCGCTTCGTCGGCGACTCGGTCGGCCTGTCGATGACGGTCACCTTCCTCGCCCTGCTGTTCTGGGGCTGGGTGCTGGGCGCGCTGGGCGCGCTGCTGGCCATCCCGCTGACGCTGCTGGTCAAGGCGCTGCTGGTCGACGTCGACCCGCGCGGGCACTGGCTCGACGCCCTCCTGCGGGAGGAGCCACGGCCCCCGCGGACCAGCCGTGCCCGCAAGCGCGCGCACGACCGCCGGGCCGCGCTCGCGTCGGTGCGGTCCCTGCACCCGCACTGGCCCTCGAGGCGCGGATCCCCGGACTGACCTGCGCAGACAGGCTCCCGGCACGGAATGTCGGACCCCAGGAGGACGTTGATCAGTAGTCGGGCACGGTGCCCGGCAGCACCCCTGAGGAGGACCCGTGAAGGGCGATCGCATCGAGGTCGTGATCGACGCCGGCGGCACGACCCGCACGTACGAGATCGAGGCCACCCGCGCCGGGCGGCGCGTCGACGTGAGCCACGGCCGCGGGGTCGTGGAGGTCGTCGAGAGCACCCGCGGCGGCACCCCGGTCCGCACCGCGCGGTTCATGTCCGGCCGCGTGCTCGCGCTGGTCGAGCACCCCGCGTCCCGCGTGGGGATGGACGACGACGAGCCGGTGACGGCGCTGCGCCGCACGGCATGAGCACGGACCTCCCCGTCCCCCGCCACCCGCACGCCCGTGGCGGGCTCCCGCGGGGAGGCCGGGACAGCGGGACCGACCCGGCCGGGGCCCCCGAGCTGGTGGTCATGGTCGGCCTGCAGGGTGCGGGCAAGTCGACGTGGGTGCAGCGGCACCTGGCCGCCACGCACGCCGTGGTCAGCAAGGACCACTGGCCCCGCGCCCGCCGGCGGGAGGCCCGCCAGCAGCGGGTCGTCGCCGGGCTGCTCGCGGGCGGGCGCAGCGTCGTCGTCGACAACACGAACCCCTCGCCGGAGGAGCGCGCGCCGCTCGTGGTCGCGGCCCGCGCCGCCGGTGTCCCGGTGCGCGCGGTGTGGGTGGACACCCCGCTGGAGCAGTGTCTGGCCCGCAACGACGCCCGCGAGGGCCACGCCCGCGTGCCCCTGGTCGGCGTCCTGGCCGCGCGGTCGCGGTTCCGCCCTCCGACGGAGGACGAGGGGTTCGAACGGGTCGACGTCGTCCGCCCCGGGAGCTGACGACGCGGGGCGCCCTGTGCGGTCCTGGGAGCCGGTGCGGTAGACACTGCACGCCCGTCCGCCCCAGCCCCTCCCGGAGGTCCCCTCGTGCTGGCCAGCATCGGCTACGCCGTCGCCTACACCGCCGTCGGCCTCGTGCTGCTGGCCGTCGGCTACCTCGCCCTCGACCTGCTGACGCCCGGCCACCTGGGCCGGCGCATCTACGAGGACCGGTCGGTGAGCGCGGCGATCGTGCTGTCGGCGGGCTTCCTCGCCCAGGGCGCGATCATCTTCACCACGATCTGGACCAACGCCACCTCCGGGTTCGGCCAGGCGCTGCTCTACACCGTGGTGTTCGGCGTGCTGGGCGTCCTGCTGCAGGCGGTCGCGTTCCTCGCCCTCGACCTGCTCACGCCGGGGAAGATGGGCGCCCTCGTCACCGAGGTCGGCTTCCACCCCGCGAGCCTGGTCAGCGCCGCGGCCCAGCTGTCGGTGGCCGCGATCATCGTCGCCTCGATCTGGCCCTGATCTGCGGTCCGGCGGGGCCGCCGGAGGAACGCCCGGGGCCCGACGTAACGTGTCCGGCGCAGCGTGGGCTACCCGCCGGTACCTCCCGGTGGGCGGCCCCGGACCGGACGGCCGGCGACGACGCCGCCCCACCCCAGCGAGAGGAACTCCCATGAGCGAGGCAACCCCCCGCGTCGCCATCGTGACCGGCGCCGCGCGCGGCATCGGCGCCGCGACGGCGCAGCGGCTGGCCGCCGACGGGTACGCCGTGGCCGTGCTCGACCTCGACGAGGCGAACACCAAGGAGACCGTGCAGGCCATCGAGGCCGCCGGCGGCACGGCGCTCGGCGTGGGTGCCGACGTCAGCGACGCCGAGCAGGTGCAGGCCGCCGTCGACCGGGTCGCCGCCGAGCTCGGCGCGCCCGTCGTGCTCGTCAACAACGCCGGCGTCACCCGCGACAACATGCTGTTCAAGATGACCGAGGTCGACTGGGACGTCGTCATGAACGTGCACCTGCGCGGTGCCTTCCTCATGAGCCGGGCCTGCCAGAAGTACATGGTCGACGCCGGGTTCGGCCGGATCGTCAACCTCTCGAGCGTCTCGGCGCTGGGCAACCGCGGCCAGGCCAACTACGCCACCGCCAAGGCCGGCCTGCAGGGCTTCACCAAGACCCTGGCCATCGAGCTCGGCAAGTTCGGCGTCACCGCCAACGCCATCGCCCCCGGCTTCATCCAGACCGAGATGACCAGGGCGACCGCGGAGCGCATGGGCATCGCCTTCGACGACTTCATCAAGGGCGCCGCCTCGCAGATCCCGGTGGCCCGCGTCGGCCAGCCCGAGGACATCGCCCACCTCGTGTCGTTCTTCGTCAGCGAGGGCGCCGGCTTCGTGTCCGGCCAGGTCGTCTACGCCGCAGGCGGCCCGCGCGCGTAAGCGCAGCCCCTGAGACGTACCGCATGCCGGCCGGCGGGCACAGCGCCCCGCCGGCCGGCGTTGCACCGGTCGTGACCGACCCGATCCGCCTCGTCGTCCTCGGTGACTCGATCGCGTACGGCAGCGGTGCCGCCCGCGTCGAGGACGGCCTCGGCCCGCGGCTGGCGCAGGTCCTGCGCAGCGAGGGCATCGACACCGACCTCACCGTGCTGGCCGTGCCCGGCGCGGTCTCCCGCGACCTCGCCGCCCAGGTGCGCCGGGCAGCCCCGCTGGGCGCCGACCTCGCCGTCGTGGTGATCGGCGCCAACGACCTCGCCCGCTTCCTCCCCGCCGACGCCGCGACCGCCGCGCTCGGCGCCGCCGTCCGGGACCTGCAGGCCGCCGGCACCGACGTCGTCGTGGTCCCCGCACCGGACATGTCCAGCGTGCCGTTCGTGCCGCCGGCGCTGCGGCCGGTCGTGCGGGCCGCGTGCGCGCTGCTGCAGCAGCGCCAGGCCGAGGTCGCCGTCGCGCACGGTGCCACCGTCGCCGCGGTGTCGGCCGAGGTGGGCGCCGCGTTCGGCCGCGACCCGTCGCTGTTCTCCGCCGACCGGTTCCACCCCTCGTCGGCCGGCTACGCGCGGATCGCCGCGGCGCTGGCCCCCACCGTGCTGGCCGCCGCCCGCGACCGCCGGGACCGCCGGGCCGCCTGAGCGACCCGGCGGCCCCGCCGCTCACACGTCGCGGTAGCGCCTGGCCGCGGCGAGCGCCGCGGTGAGCCCGCCGGCGTCGAGGTCGGCGCCGTAGCCGGGGGTGTCGCGCTGGATGCGCCAGCCCTCGGCCAGCGGGCCGAGGTCGACGACGTCGAAGCCGAGCTCGTCGATGAACGAGGCCACCGTCTCCTTGGCCGACGCGTCGTCGCCGGCGATCGCCAGCGCCCGCCGGTTCGGCGTCCCCGGCGGGGTCCGGCGGGCGGTGATGTCCGCGGCGAGGATGTGGTTGAACGCCTTGACCACGCGCGAGGTGGGCAGGTGGTCCTGCAGCAGCTCGGCGGTCGTCGTCGTCTCGTCGTCGAGGGCCGCGATGTGCCCGTCGCGCTGCGGGTAGTAGTTGTTGGTGTCGATGACGACCTTGCCGGCCAGCGGCTCGACCGGGACGTCGTCGACCGCCTTGAGCGGCACGGTGACCACGACCAGGTCACCCGCGGCACCGGCCTCGGCGGCCGTGGCCGCCCGGACGGTGCCCTTCCGCGACGGGCGGTCGCCGAGGGCGTCGACGAGACCGGCGAGGGTCTCGGGGCCGCGGGAGTTGGAGAGCACGACGTCGTAGCCGATGTCGCCGGCTGCCTGCGCGAGCGCCGTGCCGATGTGGCCGGCGCCGATGATGCCGAGAGTGGTCATGCCCCGCGGCAACGCGCCGGCCGGCGGCTCATTCCCGGTCCAGCGCGTCGGCCAGGAGCTCGGCGAGGTGCCGCCCCGGCCGGTCGGCCAGCTGGTCGAGCTGCGTGCGGCAGGAGAACCCGTCGGCCAGGACGACCGCGTCCGGGCCGGCCTCCCGGACGGCGGGCAGCAGCTGCTGCTCGGCGATCGCCACCGACACCTCGTGGTGGCCGCGCTCGACGCCCCAGTTGCCCGCCAGCCCGCAGCAGCCGCCGAGCCGGGTGACCGTCGCGCCGGCGCTGCGCAGCAGCCGCTCGTCGGTCGCCCAGCCCATCACCGCGTGGTGGTGGCAGTGCGGCTGCGCGACCACCTCGACGCCGGCCAGCGACGGCGGCGTCCAGCCCTCGGTGGCGGTGAGCAGCTCGGCGAGCGTCCGCGTCCCGGCGGCGACCCGTGCAGCGGCCGGGTCGTCGAGCAGCTCGACGGCGTCGCTGCGCAGCGCCGCGGTGCACGAGGGCTCCACGCCCACGATCGGGATGCCCGCGTCGGCCAGCGGCGCCAGCTCGTGCACGGTGTCGCCGAGGATGCGCCGCGCGGTGTCGAGCTGCCCGGTCGTCGTCCAGGTCAGGCCGCAGCAGGTGTCGTCGCCGGGCACCTGCACCGAGTAGCCCGCCGCCTCGAGCACCCGCGCCGCGGCCAGGGCGACCTGCGGGGCGAAGTGGTCGGTGAACGAGTCCACCCAGAGCGCCACCGGGGCCCCGTTCCCGGGGCGCGCCGTCCACTGCTGCCGGAAGGTGCGCGGTGCGAAGGCGGGCAGCGAGCGCCGCCGGTCCACGCCGGCGCCCCACTTCGCCACCCGCCCGCCGAACCGCGAGCGCATCACCGCGTTGACCAGCCGCGGCGCCCGCGCCGCGAGGTCGGACCACATCGGCAGCCTGCCCAGCGTGTAGTGCGACAGCGGCCGGATCCGGCGGCGGTAGCTCTGGTGCAGCACCTCGGACTTGTAGCTGGCCATGTCCACGCCGGTCGGGCAGTCGCGGGAGCAGCCCTTGCACGACAGGCACAGGTCCAGCGCCTCGTGCACCTCCGGCGAGCGCCAGTCCCGCACCGGGCCGCCGGGGGCGAGCATCTCCTGCAGGACCCGGGCCCGGCCGCGCGTGGAGTCCTTCTCCTCGCGGGTGGCCGGGTACGAGGGGCACATCACCGCGACGCCCGACGGCTCGGCCCGGCACTTGCCGACGCCGGTGCAGCGGTGCACGGCGTTGGAGAAGTCGCCGCCGTCGTGCCGGTAGAGCAGGGCCAGGGTGGGCGAGTCGCTGCGGCGCAGCCGCGGCGCCGCGGCGACCCGGACGTCGTCGTCGAGGCGGGCCGGGCGCACCAGCACGCCGGGGTTGAGCACGTCGTCGGGGTCGAACAGGCCCTTGACCCGCGCGAACAGGTCGAGCGCGGCGGGGGAGTACATGCTGCTGAGCAGCTCGCTGCGGGCGCGGCCGTCGCCGTGCTCGCCCGACACCGACCCCCCGTAGCGGGCGACCAGCCGGGCGGCGTCCTCCACGAAGGCGCGGTAGGCGGCCCGGCCGCGGTCGGGCTCGCGGCCGAACGGGAAGTCGATGCGCACGTGCACGCAGCCGTCGCCGAAGTGCCCGTACGGCACGCCCTGCAGCCCGTGCCCGTCGAGCAGCGCGTCGAACTCGCGCAGGTAGGCGCCCAGCGAGGTCACCGGGACCGCGGCGTCCTCCCAGCCGGCGTGCGCGGGCCGGCCGTCGGAGGTGCGCGCGGCCAGCCCGGCGCCGTCCTCGCGGATCCGCCAGATCGCCGCGGCGTGCGCGACGTCGGTGACCACCGTGCTGTCCAGCGCCCCGGCGTCGGCGACCACGGCCGCGCCCTTGGCCTGCACCTCGGCGACGGTGTCGCCGGTCAGCTCCACGATCAGCCAGCCGGCGCCCTTCGGCAGGTCGGGCACGACGGCGGCCGGCACGTCGCGCAGCCGCTGCACGATCCGCTCGTCGAGGCCCTCGACGGCGGTCGGCCCGTGCCGCAGCAGCCCCGGGGTGGCGTCGGCAGCCTCGGCCATCGACGGGTAGCCGAGCACGACCAGCCCGCGGTACGGCGCGTCGGCGACCAGCCGCACGGTGGCGCCGAGGACGACGGCCAGCGTCCCCTCGCTGCCGACCAGCGCGCGGGCGACGTCGAAGCCGTGCTCGGGCAGCAGGTGCTCCAGCGAGTAGCCCGACACCTGCCGGCCGAACGTGCCGAGCTCGGTGCGGATGGTGGCGAGCTCGCCGGCGACGAGGGTGCGCAGGTCGTCGAGGCCGGGGGCCGCGGACCCGGAGGCCAACCGCAGCCGCTGCCCGGAGCCGGTGACGACGTCGAGGCCCACCACGTTGTCCGACGTGCGGCCGTAGCCCAGCGCCCGCGAGCCGCAGGCGTTGTTGCCGATCATCCCGCCGATCGTGCAGCGGTTGGACGTGCTCGGGTCGGGGCCGAAGCGCAGCCCGGCCGGCCGGGCCGCCGCCTGCAGCGCGGCCTGCACGACGCCGGGGTCGACGACGGCGGTGCGCGTCTCGGCGTCGACGGAGTGCACCCGGTGCAGGTACCGGCTGGTGTCGACGACGACGCCGGTGCCCACGGCGTTCCCGGCGATCGAGGTGCCCGCGCCGCGCATGGTCAGCGGCACGCCGAGGTCGCGGCAGACCTCCAGGGCGGCGACCACCTCGTCGGCGGCGCGCGGGCGGACGACGGCGCGCGGCAGCACGCGGTAGAGCGAGCCGTCGGAGGAGTACAGCGCGCGGGCGAGGCCCGAGTCGTCGACGTCGGCGATCCCGGCCCGGCGCAGGGCGGCGGTGACCTCGGCGGTGTCCTGGGTGCTCCGGGTGTCGACGGTGCTCACCGGCCCAGTGTCCCCGGTGCCGTCCCGGATCGGGCGGACGGCACCGGGGGAGGGGTCAGTCCTCGGTGGGCGGCTCGTCCTGGCCGGACTCCTCCGCCTCGTCGGCCTCCTCCTTGGTGTGGTGCACCGCGCCGTCGGCGTGCTCCGGCGGGCCGTAGACGGTGTAGAGCACCAGCGGGTTCGGCCCGGTGTTGAGGAAGTTGTGCTTGGTGCCGGCCGGGACGACGACGAGGTCGCCCTGGGCCACCTTCTTCGTGGCGCCGCCGACCTTCGCCTCCCCGACCCCGCTGACGAAGGTGAGGATCTGGTCGATGTCCTCGTGGACCTCCTCGCCGATCTCCCCGCCCGGCGGGATGGTCATGACGACGAGCTGCGTGTTCTTCCCCGTCCACAGGACCCGGCGGAAGTCGGGGCTCTCCTCGGCGACGGTCGCGATGGTGAAGTGGATGACGGACGCCATGGGCGGCGCTCCTCCCTGTCTGGTGGCACCCGGACGGTGCTCCTCGGACTGGCCTTGCCCCTGAGCCGCGCCGCCCATGCCTGCCTGCCATGCCCGCTTGCCATGCCTGCCTGCCATGCCTGCCTGCCCGCCGGGGTGGTGCGCCGGCACCGGCTCCTGCTAGCGTCGGCTCCCCTCGGTTGGACAGTCCAACCGACCTGCTGCTGGGAGCGCGGATGTCCCGCTCGGTCACGTCCCGGAACGACGCCGCCCCCGCCGCGGGCACCCCTGCCGCCCTGCAGCGGCGGACGCTGGCCGTCGTCGCGGCCAGCACCCTGGTCGTCCTCGCCGCCTTCGTCACCCCGCTGGCCACCTCCGTCGCGACGGCGACCGACCTGGGCACCGGCGCGGGCGGGCAGGCGTGGCTGCTGTCGGCGATGAGCGTCGGGCTGGCCGCGGCGCTGCTGGTCACCGGCGCGGCCGCCGACGACCTGGGCCGCCGGCGGGTGTTCACCGCGGGTCTCGTGCTGCTGGCCGCCGGCGCCGCGCTGACGGCCGCCGCGGACTCCACCGGGGTCTTCGTCGCCGGCCGGCTCGTCGAGGGCGTGGGCGGAGCCGCGGTCCTCGCCTGCTCGCTCGGCCTGATCGCGCAGGTCTTCCCGCTGGGGCCCGCGCGCGCCCGGGCGGCGGCCGTGTGGGGCGCCGCCCTCGGGGCGGGC
This sequence comes from Geodermatophilus normandii, assembly GCF_003182485.1. Classification (NCBI taxonomy): domain Bacteria; kingdom Bacillati; phylum Actinomycetota; class Actinomycetes; order Geodermatophilales; family Geodermatophilaceae; genus Geodermatophilus; species Geodermatophilus normandii. The sequence continues at coordinate 3,062,047 of NZ_QGTX01000001.1, forward strand.
ACCGGCGTCGGCGGCCTGGCCGCGGTGGTCCTCGACGGCGAGACCGGCTGGCGCGCCACGCACGCGGTCACCGCCGTCGTCACGCTGCTGCTGGCGGTCGCGGCGCGGCTGCTGCTGCCGCACGCCCCGCCGGGACGCCGTCCGCGGGTCGACGTCCCCGGGCCGGTGCTGCTCGTGGCCGCGGTGTGCTGCCTGCTCGTCGGGCTGGTGGCCACCCGGACCGGCGCGGGGACCGGCACCGTCGTCGGCCTGATCGCCGGCGGCGTCGTGCTGGCGGCCGCCTTCGTCCTCGCCGAGAGCCGCGTGCGCGCGCCGATGGTCGACCTCGGGCTGTTCCGCGTGCGGGGGTTCGTCGCCGCGACGCTCGGCGCGCTGGTCACCGGCGCGGCCACCGTCGGGCTGATGTCGTTCCTGGCCACCGTGCTGCAGCGCGCCCTGGGCGAGAGCCTGCTGGCGGTGACGGTGCTCGTGCTGGTGTGGTCGGCGGTGGCGACGGCGACGTCGGTGGGGCTGCGCTGGCTGCCGGCGATCGACGGGCGGGTGCTGCTGGCCGGCGGCTTGGCGGTGTCGGCGGCGGGGCTGGCCGCGCTCGCCGTCCTCGACACCGGGAGCCGGGCCCTGTCCCTGCTGCCCGGGCTGGTCGTCCTCGGCGTCGGCTACGGGGCGGCCAACGCCGCGCTCGGCCGGGAGGCGGTGGCGCACGTGCCGGCGGAGCGGGCGGGCATGGGCAGCGGGGCGAACAACACCGCCCGCTACCTCGGCGCCGCCGTCGGCGTCACCCTCGTCGTCCTGCTGGTGACCGCGGCCGCGCCCACCGGCACCGCGGCCGGGCTGCTCGCCGGGTGGGACGCCGCCGCGTTCGCCGGTGCCGGGCTCAGCGCGGCCGGCGCGCTGGCGGTGCTGGCACTGCGGCCGGCCCGCCGCTGACGGCCGCTCGGGGACGACGGTCGGACACCCGGCCCCCGCGGGCGGTGCCGGAGATCGTCGTCGCCCGGTAGCCCGTGGCGGCCGTGCAGGCGGCCAGCGCGAGGAGGTTGCGCACCCGGCGGTGGGCGTCCCCGGTCAGGTCCTCCGGTGGGACCGGTGCTGCGGCCACCCGGTGGTGCCAGGGCGGGGGTCCCGGTCCGTGGCGCGCGGCCGCGTGAGGCGACTCACGGGCGACGCGGGAACAAGCGGCGGGCGGTTGCTGTCGTCCACCAGGTGACGCCTCCGACCGACGCCCGCACCCCGCTGCGCGCCTACGCCGTGTGGCTCACCGCGCTCGCCGCCTACGTCGTCGCCGTCTTCCACCGGGCCTCGCTGGGGGTGGCCGGGGTGGAGGCGCAGGAGCGGTTCTCCGCCGGCGCCTCGGCGATCTCGCTGTTCCTGGTGCTGCAGCTGGCCGTGTACGCCGGCCTGCAGGTGCCCGTGGGCGTGGCGCTGGACCGCTTCGGGTCCCGCAGGCTCGTGCTCGCCGGCGGCCTGACGATGGCCGCCGGCCAGCTGGTCCTCGCGCTGGCCACCGACGTCCCCACCGCCGTCGCCGCCCGCGTGCTGGTGGGTGCCGGCGACGCGATGACGTTCATCAGCGTGCTGCGGGTCGTGGGCTTCTGGTTCCCCGGCCGCACCGTCCCGCTGATCACCCAGCTCACCGGCATCCTCGGCCAGGTCGGGCAGATCCTGGCCGCCTATCCGCTGGTCGCGCTGCTGCACGCCGCCGGCTGGCGGGACACCTTCCTCGGCGCCGCCGCGGTGGGCGTGCTCGTCGTCGTCCTGGTGCTCACCACGCTGCGCGACGCCCCGCCCGGTGTGCCCACCGCGCCGCCCGCGGGGATGGCCGAGGTCCGGCGCAACCTGCTGCTGACCTGGCGGGAGTCCGGCACCCGGATCGGCCTCTACACGCACCTGGTCACCCAGTTCTCCGGCACGGTGTTCGCGCTGCTGTGGGGCTATCCCTTCCTCGTCGTCGGCCAGGGACTGTCGCCGGCGACGGCGGCCGGGCTGCTCACGCTGCTCGTCGTCGTGGGCATGGGGGTCGGGCCCGCGCTGGGCCGGTTGTGCGGGCGCTGGCCGCTGCGCCGCTCGGTGCTCGTCCTGTCGATCCTGGCGCTGACCGCCGGCACGTGGACCGTCGTCCTGCTGTGGCCCGGGCGGGCGCCGCTGTGGCTGCTCGTGTGGCTGGTCGTCGTCCTCGGCACCAACGGACCGGGCTCGATGATCGGCTTCGACTTCGCCCGCACCTGGAACCCGGCCGAGCGGCAGGGCAGCGCCAGCGGCGTGGTCAACGTCGGCGGGTTCGTCGCCTCGCTGCTGACCATCCTCGCCATCGGCGCGGTGCTCGACGTCCTCACGCCCGGCGCCTCGACCGACTACGACCTGGGCGCCTTCCGCGCCGCGTTCGCCGTCCAGTACGTGTTCTGGGCGATCGGCCTGGTCGGCGTGCTCCGGCACCGCCGGGCGCTGCGCGCGCGGCTGGCGCGCGACGGCGTCGTCCTCGCGCCGCTGGTCACCGCCGTGAGCGCCCGGCTGCGGGGCGGGTCCGCCTACCGCTGACCCGTCGCCCCCGGCGTCCGACGTACGCCGGGCGGTCGCCGTGGACGCCTACCGCCCGGTCGCCTGGATCGACTTCGCGGTGCCGGCGGTCGGCGCCACCGCGGCCCGCACCGGGCTGCTGGTGGTCGCGGTCTCCACCGACCTCGACCGGATCCTCGCGATCCCCGCGCTGCCGCGCCGGGCCGCGGCCGCCTCCGGCTGACCGCTCGCGCCGCCGGTACCGGTCCGGGCAGGATCCCCGGCATGGACGTCGTGGTCGGGCTGGACAGCGGGACGACGGCGACCAAGGCGGTCACCGCGGGCACCGACGGGCGGGTCCGCGACCTGGTCAGCGTCGGCTACCCGCTGTCGGTGCCGGCCCCGGGCCGCGCCGAGCTGGACGCGCAGCGCCTGGCCGGTGCCGCCGTCGAGGCCCTGGCCGCCGTCTCGGCCGCCGCCCGCCAGCGCGGCGACCGGGTGGTCGGGATCTGCCTGTCGGCCGCGATGCACGGCCTGGTCCCCATGGACGACGACGGCCGTCCGCTCGGCCCGCTCGTGACCTGGGCCGACGACCGCGCCGCGGGGTTCGCCGAGGCCCTGCGCGCCGACGGCCGGGCCGGTGGCCTGCACGCCCGCACCGGGACGCCGGTGCACCCGATGTCGCCGCTGCTCAAGCTCGCCTCGCTGCGGGCCGAGGACCCCGACCGCCTGGCGTCGGTGCCGCGCTGGGGCGGGGTCAAGGAGCTCGTGGTGTCGGCGCTGCGCGGCGGGCCGCAGGTGCTCGACCGCTCCTGCGCCTCGTCGACCGGGCTGTACGGCATCCGCAGCGGCGCCTGGGACGCCGAGGCGCTGCACGTGGCCGGCGTCCGCCCCGAGCAGCTGGGCGAGGTGCTGCCGACGACGACGGTGCTGGAGGGCCTGCGCCCCGACGTCGTCGCGGCCACCGGGCTGCCCGCGGACACACCCCTGGTCCTCGGCGCCTCCGACGGCGTGCTGGCCAACCTCGGCATCGGCGCGGTCCGCCCCGAGGTCGCCGCCGTCTCACTGGGCACCAGCGGCGCGATGCGGGTCGTCGTCCCGGCGCCGACGGTCGACCCCGCGAACCGGCTGTTCTGCTACGCGCTCACCGACGACCACTGGGTGGTCGGCGGTGCGGTCAACAACGGCGGCTCGGTGGTGCGGTGGGCGGCGCAGGCCCTCGCCGGCGGGGAGGGACTGACGGGGGAGGACGCCGACGACCTCGACGCCCGGCTGCTCGAGGAGGCCGCGGGCGTCCCGCCGGCAGCGCGGGGCTGCTGTGCCTGCCCTACCTGCTGGGGGAGCGGGCGCCGTGGTGGCGCTCCGGCCTGCGCGGCGCCTACGTCGGGCTGCGCCGCGAGCACCGCCGCGGGCACCTGGTGCGCGCCGCCGTCGAGGGCGTCTGCCAGCAGCTGGCGCTGGTCCGCGACGCGTTCTCGGCCACCGGCCTGCCGGTGCGCGAGGTGCGCGCCACCGGCGGCGCGGTCGCCTCCTCGCTGTGGGTGCGGACGCTGGCCGCGGCGCTGGACCTGCCGGTGCGGGTGGCCGACTCACCCGAGGGCACCGGCCTGGGCGCGTGCCTGCTCGGCCTGCACGCCCTGGGCGCGCTGCCCGACCTCGACGAGGCGACGGCACTGGTCGGCGTCTCCGACCCCGTCGAGCCCGACCCCGCGGCCGCCGGCCTCTACCGCCGGATGCGCCCGCTGGTCGAGCAGTCGGCCCGCGCGCTGGCCGACGTCCTCACCACCCTCGACGCACTCGACGACACCCCGTCGGACAACCCCGCCTGACCCCCTGGAGGATCCGCCGTGCCCGAGGTCGAACCGGCGCTGGGCGCCGGCCCGCTGCTCGTCATCGCCGCCGTGGCGGTGGGCGTCCTGCTGTTCCTCATCATGAAGCTGAAGCTGCACGCCTTCCTGGCGCTGATCCTCGTCAGCCTGCTGGTGGCGCTGGCGACGCAGATCCCGCTCGAGGACGTCGTCACCACGCTGACCACCGGCTTCGGCGGCACGCTGGCCAACGTCGCGCTGCTCGTGGGGCTGGGCGCGATGCTCGGCCGGCTGCTCGAGCACAGCGGCGGCGCCCAGGTGCTCGCCGACACCCTCATCGGCCGCTTCGGCGAGAAGCGCGCCCCGCTGGCCCTCGGCGTGGCCGCGCTGCTGTTCGGCTTCCCGATCTTCTTCGACGCCGGGCTCGTGGTCTTCCTGCCGATCGTGTTCACCGTCGCGCGCCGGCTGGGCGGCTCGCTGCTCACGTACGGGCTGCCGACGGCCGGCGCCTTCGCGGTGATGCACGCCTTCGTGCCGCCGCACCCCGGGCCGGTCGCCGCGGCCGAGCTCGTCGGGGCCGACATCGGGCTGGTCCTGGTGTTCGGGCTGCTCATCGGCCTGCCCACCTGGTACCTGGGCGGCTACCTGTTCGGTCTCTGGGCCGGCCGCCGCTACGACGTCGCGGTCCCGCCGTCGGAGGAGGACGACGTGCCGTCGACCCCGGAGGCCCCCGAGGGGACCGTGGCCGGCACGGCACCGGGGACGGCGGACGCCTCCGGAGGCCGCCGCACGGAGACGGTCACGCGGCCGGCGCCTCCCGGGTTCGGCACCGTGCTGGGCATCCTGCTGCTGCCCCTGGTGCTGATCTTCCTCAACACCGGGCTGACCACGCTGGCCACCGCGGGCGCGCTGGAGGAGTCCTCGTTCGTCGTGCGGGCCGGTCAGCTGCTCGGGGCCACCCCCGTCGCGCTGCTGGTCACCGTGCTGGTGGCGATGGTGGTGCTGGGTCGCCGTCGCGGGGAGAGCGGCGCCGAGGTGGAGTCGATCGTCAACAGCGCCCTGGGCCCGGTCTGCGCGATCATCCTGATCACCGGCGCCGGCGGCATGTTCGGCGGCGTGCTGCGCGCGAGCGGCATCGGCGAGGCGCTGGCCGACGTCCTCGGCGACATCGGCCTGCCGGTGATCGTGGCCGCGTTCGTCATCTCCGTGGTGCTGCGGGTCGCCCAGGGGTCGGCGACGGTCGCCCTCACCACCACCGCCGGCCTGATCGCGCCGGTCGTGGAGGCCACCGACGGCCTGTCCTCGATCGACCTGGCCCTGATCGTCATCGCGATCGCCGGCGGCGCGACGGTGCTCTCCCACGTCAACGACTCGGGGTTCTGGCTGGTCAGCCGGTTCTTCCAGATGGACGAGAAGACGACGCTGAAGACCTGGACGGTCATGGAGACGCTGCTCGGGACCATCGGGTTCGTGCTCGCATTTGTGCTGAGCCTCTTCCTGTAGCACCGCCGTCCGCGATCCCGCGCCCGTCCGGGACGCGGACGGCGCCGTTCCGGGCCACGATGACGACCCGGACCGGGGGCAGCAGCGGAGAGGGGTTCGTCATGAGGGGTGCGGCGCGGGCCGCGGTGGCCGGGCTGGGGGCGGTGGCGGCGGTGGCCGCCCGGGACCTGGTGCAGCGGGAGCACACCCTGCTGCGCAACTTCCCGGTGCTGGGCCACGCCCGCTACCTGCTGGAGTCGATCGGCCCGGAGCTGCGGCAGTACCTGGTGGCCGGCAACAACGAGGAACGCCCCTTCACCCGCGACCAGCGGCGCTGGGTGTACGCCTCGGCCAAGGGCGAGAACAACTACTTCGGCTTCGGCACCGACAACGACCTCGAGTACACGGCCGGCTACCCGGTCATCAACCACCGCACGTTCGGCCGGGCCGTCCCGCCGTCGCACCCGCACTCGGCCGCCGACGTGGCGCTGCCCTCGGCGAAGGTCCTCGGCGGCCCCCGGGGCCGGGCGCGGGCGTTCCGGCCGGCGTCGGCGGTCAACGTGTCGGCGATGAGCTTCGGCTCGCTGTCCGGAGCCGCCGTCGAGGCGCTCAACCGCGGCGCGGCGCTGGCGGGGTGCCTGCACAACACCGGCGAGGGCGGCCTGTCGGTGCACCACCGGCACGGCGGGGAGCTGGTGTTCCAGATCGGCACCGCGTACTTCGGCTGCCGCGACGAGGCCGGCCGCTTCGACCTCGACCGGCTCACGGACCTCGTGGCCGGCGCGCCGGTGCGGGCGCTGGAGGTCAAGCTCAGCCAGGGCGCCAAGCCCGGCCTCGGCGGCGTGCTGCCGGCGGCGAAGGTGTCGGCCGAGATCGCCGCGGCGCGCGGGGTGCCGGAGGGCGTGGACTGCGTCAGCCCGTCGCGGCACGCGGAGTTCAGCGACGTCGACAGCCTGCTCGACTGGGTGGAGCTGCTCGCCGCCGAGACCGGCCTGCCGGTGGGCATCAAGTCCGCCGTCGGCGACATGCGGTTCTGGGAAGAGCTCACCGAGCTGATGGCGACCACCGGCCGGGGCGTGGACTTCGTGACCGTCGACGGCGGCGAGGGCGGCACGGGCGCCGCGCCGCTGATCTTCACCGACTCGGTGTCCCTGCCCTTCCAGCTCGGCTTCGCCCGGGTGTACTCCGCCTTCGCCCGCCGCGGCCTGGCCGAGCAGGTCACGTTCGTCGGCGGCGGCAAGCTCGGCCTGCCCGACAACGCGGTCGTGGCCTTCGCGCTCGGCTGCGACATGGTCAACATCGCCCGCGAGGCGATGCTGGCGATCGGGTGCATCCAGGCGCAGAAGTGCCACACCGACACCTGCCCGACCGGCGTCGCCACGCAGAACGCCTGGCTGGCGCACGGGCTGGACCCGGCCCTGAAGTCCGTGCGGCTGGCCAACTACGTGGCCACGCTGCGCCGCGACCTGCTCAAGGTGGCCGAGGCGTGCGGCGTCGAGCACCCGGGGCTGATCGACACCGGCTCGGTCGAGGTGCTGACCGGGCGGACGGCGTCGACCCCGCTCGGGGAGGTCTACGGGTACGAGCCGGACTGGGGGCTGCCCTCGGCCGCCGACCGGGCCGAGATCGTCCGCATCATGACCGCCGACGCGCCCCAGGGCGGCTCGGCGACCCCGTCGGAGGACGCGGTCGGCTGACGACCCCGGGCGGGGGACCGCCCGGGGGCGCCGGCACCTCAGGCGGCGTCCGGTCCGGCGGCGATCCGGAGGGCGGCGGGCCGGCCGACCACGACCACCGGCCCGCCGCAGTTCCAGCACAGCGGGTCGGCGCTCCCGCGCTCACGGGCGTCCTGACCGCCCACCTCGCACGGCGCGCACGTCCAGATGACCTCGATCCGGTGTTCCACCGATGGCTCCCCGGTTCTCCCTCCGCGGCCACCGGCTGTTCGATGCCGGCGGGTGGGTACCCCGCTCGCCGCCGCCGAACCGGGTCAGGCCTCGCCGCGGAGGAGCTGCTCGAAGGAGGGGACGTCGGTGAACGGGTCGGCCGGGCGGGCCGACGCGGGCCGGCCGGTGACGACGTCGGCCAGCTCGCCGGCGGCGCGGGTGATCCGCCGGCCCAGCTCCAGGCTGGTGCCGGCGCTGCCGGTGCCGTCACCGCCGGCCCAGTCCTCGCTCGCCGCGAACACCGCCGTCGGCACGGGCACCGCACGCAGGTGGCTGAACAGCGGCCGCATCGCGTGCTCGAGCACCAGCGAGTGCCGGGCGGTGCCCGCGGTGGCGGCCATCAGCACCGGCTTGCCGGTGAGCGCGTCCTTCTCCAGCACGTCGACGAAGGACTTGAACAGGCCGCTGTAGGAGGCGGTGAACACCGGGGTGACGGCGATGAGCGCGTCCGCGCCGGTGACCGTCTCCACCGCCGCGCGCAGCGCCGCGTTCGGGAAGCCGGTGACGAAGGCGTCGGCGACGTCGCGGGCGTGCTCGCGCAGCTCGACGACCTCGACGGTGGCGTCCTCGCCCCGCTCGCGCAGGGCGGCCACGGTCGCCGCCGTCAGCCGGTCGGCCAGCAGCCGCGTCGACGACGGGACCGACAGGCCGGCGCTGAGGACGGCCAGGGTGCGGGTGGTCACGCGGAGACCTCCTCCGGGCTCTGCCGCCGCGCGGCGACGCGTGCGGCGTGGGTGGGGGCGTCGGGGACGTGCGCCGGCTTGAGCGCGGCGAACTCCCTGCGCAGCACCGGCACGACCTCCTCGCCGAGGACGTCGAGCTGCTCGAGCACGGTCTTCAGCGGCAGGCCGGCGTGGTCGACGAGGAACAGCTGGCGCTGGTAGTCGCCGACGTAGTCGCGGAAGCCGAGGGTGCGCTCGATGACCTGCTGCGGGCTGCCGACGGTCAGCGGCGTCTCGCGGGAGAAGTCCTCGAGCGAGGGCCCGTGGCCGTACACCGGCGCGTTGTCGAAGTAAGGGCGGAACTCCTCGACGGCGTCCTGGGAGTTCTTCCGCACGAACACCTGCCCGCCCAGGCCGACGATCGCCTGGTCGGCGCTGCCGTGGCCGTGGTGCTCGAAGCGCGAGCGGTAGAACTCCACCATCCGCTGGGTGTGCTCCTTGGGCCAGAAGATGTGGTTGGAGAAGAACCCGTCGCCGTAGTAGGCGGCCTGCTCGGCGATCTGCGGGGAGCGGATCGAGCCGTGCCAGACGAACGGCGCGACGCCGTCCAGCGGCCGCGGGGTCGAGGTGAAGCCCTGCAGCGGGGTGCGGAACCGGCCGGACCAGTCGACGACGTCCTCCTCCCACAGCCGGCGCAGCAGCGCGTAGTTCTCCACGGCGAGCGGGATGCCGTTGCGGATGTCCTGGCCGAACCAGGGGTAGACCGGGCCGGTGTTGCCGCGGCCGAGCATCAGGTCGACGCGGCCGCCGGCGAGGTGCTGCAGCATCGCGTAGTCCTCGGCGATCTTCACCGGGTCGTTGGTGGTGATCAGCGTGGTCGACGTCGACAGCTGCAGCGTCCGCGTCTGCGCCGCGACGTAGGCCAGCGTGGTGGTGGGGGAGGACGAGAAGAACGGCGGGTTGTGGTGCTCGCCCAGCGCGAAGACGTCGAGCCCGACCTCCTCGGCCTTCCTCGCGATGGTGAGGACGGCCTGGATCCGCTCCGCCTCGCTCGGCGTGCGGCCGGTCGTCGGGTCGGTCGTGATGTCGCTGACCGTGAAGATCCCGAACTGCATCTCGTCTCCAAGTGATTGAGAGCTCAACTGCTGTCCGGCGCAACCGTACCGGTGCCCTCGTTGTTCCCCGGCCGTCGTTACCTCCCCGATACCGGGTGACTGCGGGCGGTGACCGGACCGGCACGGCCGGGTCGTCCCACTCCGCACGCGCCCGAGCACGCCGGAGCGCCGGGGCGGAGCGCGGGGCGGGATGGGAGATTGTGATCACTCCCGACGGTCCGGACCGGGCCGGCGGGGGTCCGGATCGGACGGCGCACCGAGGGGGAACCGGGATGTCGCAGCGGGCAGGGGTCACGACGGGGGACGGCGGGACGGCGGGGACGGGCGGTCCGCCCGCGTCGGGCCGGCCGAGCGGGCTCGACGGCCTGCTGGGGACCGGGCCGGTGTTCACCGGCGCGGTCCGCGGCTACGACCGCACGCAGGTCGACGACTACGTGTCGTGGGCCGAGACCGAGATGCTGGTCCTGCGCCGCGAGAACGACCACCTGCTCAGTCGCTACGCCGCGGCCTCGACCGAGGTGCAGAACGCCCGCCGGCGGCTGGCCCAGCTGGTCCGCGAGCGGCAGTCCCTGCCCGGCCCCGAGGACGCCCTCGCGCTGGTGCGCCGGGCGGAGCAGGAGGCCGCCGCGCTGACCGCGGCCGCCGAGGAGGAGGCCGCACGGGTCCGCGCCGAGGCCCGCACGGAGGCCGCGGCGCGGCTGTCCGGGGTGGCCGAGATGCGGGAGGCGGTGAGGGCGCTGCGCGAGCAGACCCGCAGCGAGGCCGCCGCGGTGCTCGAGGCGGCCCGCCGCGAGGCCGCCGAGCTGGGGCGCGCGGCCGCGGCCGAGCGCGATCGGCTGGACCGGGAGGCCGCCGAGGCGCGCGCCCGGGCCGACGACGAGGCACGCGAGCGCCGGCGCCTCGCGGAGGCCGAGCTGCAGCCGCTGCGCGACGAGCGCGACGAGGCCCGCGACTGGCTCCGCCGGCTGACCGGCCAGATCGACCAGGCGCTGGCGGTGGTCGCCGGGGTGCTCCCCGACGACGTCCCCGTCCTCGCCGACAAGCGCGAGGCCGTCCGCGCCGAGGAGGCCGCCGGACCGTTCGGTGGGACCTCGCGGCCGGCCGACGTGTCCGAGGTGACACCGCTGCACGGGCCCGGCCGCACCGAGGTGGCCGCGGCCTCCTGACCAGGAGGAACGGCACGGCAGGTCCGGCGACCGCGCCGGCCGCACCAGCCGTCACGGCGGTCCCGCGCGCCCCGGGAGTTGTCACGAACCGGTAACGCCCGTACGGTGACCGGCGTCCGGCTGGTCGTCTGGTCCCCGTCCCGGGGAGCTCGGCCGGACGCCGCCGAGTCGTGTCCGTCCCGCGGACGCGAGCCGGGGACCCACCGCAGTCCTGGGGTGAATCGCGCCCGCCGAGCCGCGCTCGGTGCCGCGTAGGGCTCCTTCCCGCCCGAACCCGTCAGCTAACTCGGTAGGCGGCTCACGGAAGAACGGAGAGCCTCCGCACACCCCGCCTCCGGGCCCCCGCGGCCCGCAGGTGCAGCCGTCCGCGCGCCTCGCGCACCTCCGCGTCGTCCCGACGCCGGCTCGCCCCTGCCCGCCGCACCGGTGACGCCCTCCGCGCCGCCGGGGACCCGCCAGACGCGACACCCGTAGACCGCGCCGCGTGCGCACGCCCGGACCCGGGCGGCTGCCGCGCGCACTCTCCCTCGGAGCACCCACCCCCTCATGTCCCGCCGCACTCCCGACGCGCCCGCGACCGTCGAGCTCGCCGCCACCCCCGCCGACGCCGTCGACACCGCCACCGCCGAGACCCGCGAGCTGTCCGCCCTGGGCGGCGATCCCGCCGAGGTCCCCGCTCCCCGCGCCCGCCGCCGTTCCCGCCTCGGCCGCGCGCCGCTCGGCCACCGCCGCCCGGCCCTGCTGCTCGGTGCCGCCGCCGCCGGCGCCCTGGTCGTCGGCCTCGTCTCGACGGGCGGCCCCGCCGCCTCCGCCGGGACCGACACCGTGAGCGCCTCGGTGAGCGTCGCCGAGCAGCTGGGCATCCCCCAGCAGCCGGCCGCCGAGCGGGCCCCCGAGCCGGCCGACCTCGCCCCGCTGGAGGACGTCGCCGCCTCCCGCAGCGATCGCAGCGCCGCCGAGGCCAGCGCCGCCCAGGCCCAGGCCGCCGCGGACCAGGCCGAGCTCGACCGCCGCGCCGCCGAGGAGGCCGCCCGCGTCGCCGCCGAGCAGGAGGCCGCCCGCATCGCCGCCGAGCAGGAGGCCGCCCGGGTCGCCGCCGAGCAGCAGGCCGCCGCCGAGGCGCAGGCCGCCGCCGAGGCGCAGGCCGCCGCCGAGCGGGAGGCCGCCGCGGCGGCTGCGGCTCCGGCGCCCGCCGCCAGCAGCTCCTCGAGCTCCAGCTCCGCCCCGCGCGGCTCGTTCAAGGACTACGCGCTGAGCAAGGTCGGCAGCGCCGAGCAGTTCAGCTGCCTCGAGAGCCTGTGGGGCAAGGAGAGCGGCTGGAACCCCAACGCGCAGAACCCGACCAGCACCGCGTACGGGATCGCGCAGTTCCTCGACTCGACCTGGGCGAGCACCGGCATCGCCAAGACCTCCGACGGCTACCGCCAGATCGACGCCGGCCTGATCTACATCGACGAGCGCTACGGCTCGCCGTGCGGGGCGTGGGCGCACTCGCAGGCCACCGGCTGGTACTAGGAGGACCCTCCTGCCCCCGCGCCGCGCTCCGGCTCGGCGCGGGACCCTGCAGGAGAGCCGTTCCGGCACGACGCCGGGGGGAGGGCCGATGACCGTGCGGGTGGTGCCCGCGGGCTTCGTCCGCGCGCACACCCAGGTGCGCCGGCCCTCGCTCGTCCCCGAGGTCCGGCTGCACGTGGCCGACGACGTCGTCGCGCTGTGGGAGGCGATGGAGACCGCGGCCGGCGGCGCGGGGGAGGAGCCGCCGTTCTGGGCGGCGGCCTGGCCCGGCGGGCAGGCCCTGGCCCGCTGCCTGCTCGACGGGCCCGCGACGGTCGCCGGCCGCACGGTGCTCGACCTCGGCTCGGGCAGCGGCCTGGTGGCGATCGCCGCCGTCCTCGCCGGCGCCCGCCGGGTGCTGGCCAGCGACGTCGACCCCTTCTCGCGGACGGCGGTGGCCGTCAACGCCGGCCTCAACGGCGTCCGGGGGATCAGCGTCACCGGCGACGTGCTCGACCGCGAGCCGCCCGCCGTCGACCTCGTCGTCGCCGGGGACGTCTGCTACGACCGGGAGATGACCGGGCGGGTGCTGCCCTTCCTCGACCGGGCGCGGGCGCGCGGCTGCGAGGTGCTGGTGGGCGATCCCGGCCGGCCGTACCTCCCGCACGAGCGCCTGGAGCCGGCGGCCGTGTACGAGGTGCCGGAGACCGAGGGGCCGGGCGTGCGCCGCACCACGGTCTGGCGGCTGCCCTGACGCCGGGGGGCCCGGCGCTGGGTAGGGTCGCCGCCGTGGCCGCACCGCTCCCCGCCCCACCGGGCGGCAGCCGGGGGCGGCGGGCGCGCCGGCCCTCGGGCGACGACCGTGAGCGCGCCATCCTCGCCACCGCCGAGGACCTGCTGGAACAGCGGCCGCTGGCCGACATCTCCGTCGACGACCTGGCCCGCGGCGCCGGCATCTCCCGGCCCACCTTCTACTTCTACTTCCCGTCCAAGGACGCGGTCGTCCTGGCGCTGCTCGACCGGGTGGTCGAGGAGGCGCACGCGTCGCGCTCGGCGGCGCTGCGGCGGGCCGGCGACGACGTCCGCGCGAGCTGGCGTGCCGCCCTCGAGGCGGTCCGCAGCACGTTCGCCGCCCACCCGGCGGTCGTCTCCGCCGTCGCCTCGCTGCTGGCCACCAGCGCCGAGGTGCGGGGGCTGTGGTCGACCGTGATGGACGGCTTCGTCGAGGACACCGCGGCGGCCATCGAGGCCGAGCGCGCCCGCGGCGCCGCGCCGGACGGGCCGCCCGCCCGCGACCTCGCCGTCGCGCTCAACTGGATGAACGAGCGGGTCATCCACGTCACCTACGCCGGGCAGACGCCCGCGCTCCCCCCGGAGGACCTGGTCGACGTCCTGCTCACCGTCTGGCTGCGCACCGTCTACGGAACCGACAGGCCGGGCACCACGACCCGTTGACCGACGCGCCGTCGAACGACTCGACACCGTGTCGAGTACCGTGGTCGGGGTCACCCCCGCCGACAGGGAGAGCCATGACGCAGTCCGTCCCCACGGAGACCACCACCCGGCACGTCGACGTGCTGATCGTCGGCGCGGGCCTGTCCGGGATCGGCGCGGCCTGCCACCTGCAGCGCGAGCTGCCGGGCAGGACGTACGCCGTCCTCGAGGCCCGCGAGGCCATCGGCGGCACCTGGGACCTGTTCCGCTACCCGGGTGTGCGCTCGGACTCCGACATGTTCACCCTGGGCTACTCGTTCCGGCCGTGGTCGCAGCCGCAGGCCATCGCCGACGGCGCCTCGATCCGCGAGTACGTCCGCGACACCGCCCGCGATTACGGCGTCGACGAGCACATCCGCTTCGGCACCCGCGTCGTCTCCGCCGCGTGGTCCACCGCGGACTCGCTGTGGACGGTCACCGCCGAGCGCACCGGGACCGGCGAGACCGAGACGTGGACCTGCTCGTGGCTGTCGGTCTGCTCCGGGTACTACCGCTACGACCAGGGCTACCGCCCCGAGTTCCCCGGCGAGGAGCGCTTCGGCGGCCGGATCGTGCACCCGCAGCACTGGCCCGAGGACCTCGACTTCGCCGGCAAGCGCGTCGTCGTCATCGGCAGCGGCGCCACCGCGGTCACGCTCGTGCCGAGCATGGCCGAGCAGGCCGCGCACGTGACGATGCTGCAGCGCACGCCCACCTACGTCGTCAGCCTGCCCGGCCGCGACGCGCTGGCCGAGAAGCTGCGCCGGCGGCTGCCCGACCGCGTCGTCTACCCGGTGGTGCGGTGGAAGAACGTGCTGGTGTCGATGGCGTCCTACCAGCTCAGCCGGCGCAGGCCCGAGGTCATGAAGCGGGTGCTGGCCAAGGCCGCGGCCAAGCAGGTGCCCGCCGACCTCGACGTCGCCACCCACTTCGCGCCGCCCTACGACCCGTGGGACCAGCGGCTGTGCGTCGTCCCCGACGGCGACCTGTTCCGCGAGCTGCGCCGGGGGACGGCCTCGATCGTCACCGACCGCATCGCCACCTTCGACGAGACCGGCATCCTGCTCGAGTCGGGGCAGCACCTCGACGCCGACGTCGTCGTCACCGCGACCGGGCTGAACCTGCTGCCGATCGGCGGGATGACGCTGACCGTCGACGGCGAGGCCGTGGACCTGTCGAAGACCGTCTCCTACAAGGGCTTCATGGTCTCCGGCGTGCCCAACTTCGCCATGACCATCGGGTACACGAACGCCTCGTGGACGCTGAAGGCCGACCTCGTCGCCCGCTACGTCTGCCGGCTGCTGGCCCACCTGGACCGCAACGGCTACGCCGCCGCCACCCCGCTCGCTCCCGCCGAGGGCGGGGTCGAGCCGTTCATCGGGCTGTCGGCGGGCTACGTGCGGCGCAGCCTCACCGCGCTGCCGCAGCAGGGCGCGCGGGCGCCGTGGAGGCTGTACCAGAACTACATCCGCGACGTGCTGCTCATGCGGCGCGGCCCGGTCGAGGACGAGGGCATCCGGTTCACCCGCCCGGTCCGCGAGCGCGCCGGGGTCACGGCCGGGGAGAGGGCGGCCTGATGCGGCCGTTCGACTTCACCGGCACCGCCGTCGTCACCGGCGCGGCCAGCGGCATCGGCGCGGCGCTCGCCCCGCTGCTGGCCGCGCGCGGGATGGACCTGGTGCTGCTCGACCGCGACGCCGAGCGGCTCGACGGCGTCGTCGCGTCGCTGCGCTCGGCCACCCCGGCCCGGTCGGTCGATCCCGTCGTCGCCGACCTCGCCGACGCCGCGCAGCTGCGCGAGGCCACCGACCGGATCGTCGTCGACTCCCCGGGGACGACGCTGCTGGTGAACAACGCCGGCGTGGCGCTGGGCGGGCGGTTCGACCAGGTGACCCTCGAGGAGTTCGAGTGGGTCATGGACGTCAACTTCCGCGCCGCCGTCCGGCTCACCCACGCCCTGCTGCCCACGCTCAGGGCCCACCCCGGCGCGCACCTGGTCAACGTCTCGAGCCTGTTCGGGCTCATGGCGCCGGCCGGGCAGGCGGCCTACTCGTCGAGCAAGTTCGCCGTCCGCGGGTTCACCGAGGCGCTGCGCCACGAGCTGGCCGAGGACGGCGTCGGCGTCACCAGCGTGCACCCCGGCGGCATCGCCACCCGGATCGCCGAGACCGCCCGCGTCGCCAGCGGGGTGGACGCCGCGGAGGCCGCGCAGGGCAAGGCGGAGTTCGCCAAGCTGCTGCGCTACCCGGCCGACCGCGCCGCGCAGCGGATCGTCGAGGCCGTCGAGAGGCGCCGGCCGCGGCTGCTCATCGGGGCCAGCGCCGTCGTCCCGGACGTCCTCGTGCGCCTGGCGCCCGGTTCGTACGGCAAGGTCCTCGCCGCCGCCACCCGGCTGGCGGGCCTGCGGCGCGGGGCCTGACCCCGGGCGGCGGGCGGTGGCCATCCACGTCGGCACGTCCGGCTGGAGCTACGACCACTGGGACGGCGTCCTCTACCCGCCGGGGACGCCGTCCCGGGACCGGCTGGCCCACTACGTGCGCCGGTTCGGCACCGTCGAGCTCAACGCCAGCTTCTACCGCTGGCCCCGCACCGCGACCTTCGCCGGCTGGCGCCGGCGCCTGCCCGAGGGGTTCGCGCTGTCGGTCAAGGCCCCGCGCGGGCTGACCCACGCCAAGCGGCTCTACGCGCCCGAGGCGTGGGTCGAGCGGATCGCCGGCGCCTGGCACGAGCTGGGGCCGAGGCGGGCCGTGCTGCTCGTGCAGCTGCACCCGGCGGCGGCCCGCGACGACGCCCGGCTCGACCACTTCCTGTCCGTCCTGCCCGACTGGGTGCGGGTGGCCGTCGAGTTCCGCCACCCCAGCTGGCACGACGACGCGGTGTTCGCCCTGCTGGAGCGGCACGGCGCGGCCTACTGCGTGATGAGCGGCGCCGGGCTGCCGTGCGTGCTGCGGGCGACGGCGCCGTTCGTCTACGTCCGGTTGCACGGCCCCGACCCCGAGCACCTCTACGCCGGCTCCTATCCCGACACCGACCTGCGCTGGTGGGCCGACCGCATCGGCGAGTGGACGGCGCAGGGGCGCGACGTGTTCGCCTACTTCAACAACGACGGGTACGGCCACGCCGTCCGCAACGCGGAGACGCTGCGCGCCCTCGTCGGCTGAGCGGAGGCGGCCCGCGGGCGCGAGACTGTCCGCGGGTCCCGCCGACCGCGGCGGGCGGTGCCGGGGGAGGCGCGCGTGAGCGAGTCGGAGGACAGGCCGCGCGACGGCGGTCTGGTGGCGCGGTCGGTCGAGGAGTTCGTCGCGCAGCTGCGCGGGTTCACCGACCGGGCGACCCGGCTGGCGGCCGGCGCCGTCCCGTCGGGGCTGTCGCTGCCGCGGCTGCCGTCCCCGCCGGGCGCGATGTCGGCGGCGCAGGTCCGCTCGATCGCGGCGTCGGTCAAGGCCCAGCGGCAGCTGATCGAGGGCCTGGTCGGCCAGCTGCAGGCCTTCGACGAGCAGCTCGCCGTCTTCGAGCGGATCCTCGACCCGCTGGTCGAGTGGAGCTCGACCTGGGCGCGGCTGGAGGAGTCCTTCGCCGACGTCGTCCGCCGCTCGCCGACCGACCCCGGTCCTCAGGACTCGTAGCAGGCGGTCAGCGCGGCCGCCATGAGCGGCACGTCGAGCGCCGAGGCCAGCTCCCGGCAGGAGTGCATGGCCAGCATCGGCGCGCCGACGTCGACCGTGGCCAGACCCATCCGGGTGGCGGTCAGCGGGCCGATCGTCGAGCCGCAGGGCAGGTCGGCGCGGGAGACGAAGTACTGGACCGGCACCCCGGCCTCGGCGCACCGCTCGGCGAACCAGCCGCCGGTGACCGCGTCGGTGGCGTAGGCCTGGTTGGCGTTGACCTTCACCACCGGGCCGCCGCCGAGCTGCGGGGCGTGGGCGGGCTCGTGCCGGTCGTAGCGGGTCGGGTGGACGGCGTGCGCCATGTCCGACGACACCAGCCGGGACCGCGCGATCGTGCGGGCGGGCGCCTCGGGGTCGCCCGGGTCGGTGACCGCGACCAGCCGGCGGACGACGTCCTCGAGGAAGCTGCCGCGGGCTCCCGACATCGAGCCGCTGCCCACCTCCTCGTGGTCGTTGGCGACCAGCACCTGCGTGCGCGTCCCGGGCGCCGCGGCGACGAGCGCGGTCACCCCGGCGTGGCAGCTGCCCAGGTTGTCCAGCCGCGGTGCGGCGATCCACGTGCCGTCGGCGCCGGTGGTGCCCGCGGGCTGGGTGTCGGCCAGCACCAGGTCGGCGCCGACGACGTCGCCGGCCGGCACCCCGGCCGCCTCGGCCACCGCCTCGGTCAGCCCCGGCTCGGTGCCCAGGTCGCGCGACCACACCGGGACCAGGTGCCGCTGCGGGTCGAGGGTCAGCCCCTCCCGCACGCCCCGGTCGAGGTGGATCGCCAGCGACGGCAGCCGCAGCGGGGCGCCGTCGAGCCGGACCAGCGCGGTGCCGCCGCCGCGCAGCGCCACCCGCCCGGCGACCGTCAGCTCCCGGTCCAGCCAGGTGTGCCACAGCCCGCCGCCGTAGGGCTCGACGCCGACCAGCCGGTAGCCGGCCTGCCGGACGTCGGACCGGGGCCGGACGCGGAAGGTGGGGGAGTCGGTGTGCGCGCCCACGAGCCGCATCCCGGCCTCGGCGAGCGGCGCGCTGCCCAGCCGGAACGCGACCAGGCTGCCGGAGCGCACCACGACGTGGGCCGCGCCGGGGGAGAGCGTCCAGGCGTCGGTCTCGGCCAGCTCGGTGAAGCCGGCGGCGGTCAGCCGGCGGGCGAGCTCGGCCACGGCGTGGGACGGCGAGGGGGAGGCGTCGACGAACGCGCGCAGGTCGTCGCCCGGGGAGAGGCCGGTGGAGAGGTCGGGCACCGGGCGATCTTCCCTCGTCGCCGTCGGCCGCTCGCGGACCCCCGGCGGTGAATGGTCATGCGTCGTCGTGCATAATCTTCCTCGTGTCCAAGGTGCTCACGTCCCTGCCCGTCGGTGAACGCGTCGGGATCGCCTTCTCCGGCGGTCTCGACACCTCCGTGGCGGTCGCCTGGATGCGCGACAAGGGTGCGGTGCCCTGCACCTACACGGCCGACATCGGCCAGTACGACGAGCCCGACATCGACTCGGTGCCCGGCCGGGCCGCCGCCTACGGCGCCGAGATCGCCCGCCTGGTCGACTGCCGGGAGGCGCTGGTCGAGGAGGGCCTGGCGGCCCTGACCTGCGGCGCCTTCCACATCCGGTCCGGCGGGCGCAGCTACTTCAACACGACGCCGCTGGGCCGCGCGGTCACCGGCACCCTGCTGGTGCGCGCGATGCTCGAGGACGACGTCCAGATCTGGGGCGACGGCTCGACGTTCAAGGGCAACGACATCGAGCGCTTCTACCGGTACGGCCTGCTGGCCAACCCGTCGCTGCGGATCTACAAGCCGTGGCTGGACGCGCAGTTCGTCGAGGAGCTCGGCGGGCGCCGGGAGATGTCGGAGTGGCTGACCGCCCACGGCCTGCCCTACCGGGACAGCGCGGAGAAGGCCTACTCCACGGACGCCAACATCTGGGGCGCCACCCACGAGGCCAAGCGCCTCGAGCACCTCGACGCGAGCATCGAGATCGTCGAGCCGATCATGGGCGTCCGGTTCTGGGACCCCGCCGTCGAGATCGCGACCGAGGACGTGACCATCGGCTTCGCCAACGGGCGCCCGGTGTCGGTCAACGGCAAGGAGTACGCCTCCGCCGTCGACCTGGTGCTCGAGGTGAACGCGATCGGTGGCCGGCACGGCCTGGGCATGTCCGACCAGATCGAGAACCGGGTCATCGAGGCCAAGAGCCGCGGCATCTACGAGGCGCCGGGCATGGCGCTGCTGCACGCGGCCTACGAGCGGCTGGTCAACGCCATCCACAACGAGGACACCCTCGCGACCTACCACACCGAGGGCCGGCGGCTGGGCCGGCTCATGTACGAGGGCCGGTGGCTCGACCCCCAGGCGCTCATGCTGCGGGAGTCCCTGCAGCGGTGGGTCGGCATGGCGGTCACCGGCGAGGTCACCCTGCGGCTGCGCCGCGGGGAGGACTGGTCGCTGCTCGACACCACCGGCCCGGCGTTCAGCTACCACCCGGACAAGCTGTCGATGGAGCGCACCGACGACCCCGCGTTCGGCCCGACGGACCGGATCGGCCAGCTGACCATGCGCAACCTCGACATCGCCGACTCCCGCGCCAAGCTCGAGCAGTACGCCGCACTGGGCATGGTCGGCGGCGGAGGGGAGACCGCGGTGATCGGTGCCGCGCAGGCGGCGGCCACCGGGCTCATCGACGGCATGACCGAGGGCGGCGCCGAGGCGATCGCCGGCCGCGCCGTCGCCGGGGTCGACGACGAGGCGCTCGACCGCGCCGCCATGGAGTCGGGCAACGACTGAGGCCGGTCCGGGCGGTGGCGACGGCCGTCGCGGTCCTCCGGCCCGCGGTCGGCGCGGCATCGCGCACGGCGGCTGCCCGGGGCGGGAGCCGGACGGTGACGCTCCGGTGACGAGGGCGGCCGAGCATCGACGTGCCGGTCCGAGCCGCCGTCGCCCGGCCGACGTGGCACCCACCGCACGACCGCGGGATCCTGGACCGGTCGGTCCCGGGAGGTCCGTCATGCCGGGTTCCACGCTGACCGGCTCCATGGCCGCGAACCGGGACCTGCGCTCGGCCGCGCTCGTCGCTGACGGCCGGGTCCTGGTGGCGGGCGGGCGGGACGCGCAGGGCAGGCCGCACCTCACCGCGGACGTCGACGACCCCGGTCGGGCCAGTGGACCCCCACCGGGTCCCTCCACCGGTCCCACCAGCACGGGCTCCTCGTCGCCACGCCGGACGGAGCCGCCCTCATCGGCGGGGACGAGCCGGGGCAGGACACGGTCCTGGAGACCTGGAGCCCGGCCACGGAGCAGCGGACCACGACGATCATGCCGCCCTCCATGTCCCGGGTCGACGGTGCCTGGAGCAGCGGCGACCGGCTGCTGGTGCTGTGCACCCCCGAGGCGCTGCTCGACGACATGGAGTTCCGCGCCGTCGACCTCGGCACGGGCCGGGTCCACGGGCTGCCGTCGCCGAACACCGCCCACACGGCCCCGCACGGGCCACGTCGCCCTGACCCTGGCCGACGGCAGGGTGCTGGTCATCGACGGCGCCGGGGACGGGAGCTGCGAGCTCTACGCCTGAGCGTCCGGCTCGTCACCCGGGAGCACCCCGGCCCCTCCTCCCGCGCTCCGGGGTGTGGCAGCCGTCGGAGCGGCCGCTCGGGGACACCCGGGGAGTGCCTCAGCCGCGGCGGCGTCGCCACGGCTCGTGCCCGTGCGTGAGCCAGACCAGCTCGGGGTCCATGGCCCGCACCAGGAGCTGGCCTTCGGTGTGGGGCTCGTCCAGCTCGCCGGACCAGACCGCCACGTCGCCGGCGACGACGACGGGGCGCCCCCCGGTCTCGACGACGACCACCTGCGTGCCGGGTGTGTGGCCCGGCGCCGGGACGAGCCGGAGCCCGGGGAGCAGTTCGAGCTCGCCGTCGACCGGCACGTACCGCACGCCGGGCGCCTCGACCCACTCGCGGACGGTGTAGTCGTCCTGGCTGCGCGCGTCCTCGAGCTCGCGACGCTGGACGTAGGTCGGCCTGCCGGCGAAGAGGTGGTTGCCGCCGCAGTGGTCGAAGTGCAGGTGGGTGTTGACGACGACGTCGATGCCGGCGAGGTCGACGCCCTGCTCGCTCAGTGGCCGGAGGCGGGGATCCATGTCGGCCACCGCCGGGTGCAGCTCCGTCAGGCCGGTGTCGACCAGCACGCGTGCGTCCGGGTGGTCGATGACGTGGACGTAGACCGGCATCCGCTCGCCCTCGGCGAGCAGGTCGGCGACGAGGACCGGCGTGATGGTGGTCGGAGCGGAGGCGGTCACCGTCCACCCACCGGCGCGGTGGTGGTCGAGAGGAGGGGCATGACGAGCTCCTTCGCGGGTGGTCGGGCCGGCGCGGCCCGCCCGGCAGGTCGGTGGTCGCCCAGCAGACGGGTGCCGGGAAGTCGCGCTCCTGCGTAGACGGTGCGAGCCGCCGTGACTCATCGGTGCGGCCAGCGACCCGGAGCAGGGGACGGCCCCCGCGGTCACAGGGGACGGACGTCGGTGCGCAGCGGATGGCCCGCGGGGACCTCGACGAGCACCAGCGAGACGCCGTCGGGGTCCTCGACGGTCGCCTCGTGGAGCCCCCACGGCTGCAGCCGCGGCTCCGCGACGACGGGGACGCCGGCCGCGGCCAGCCGGGCGACCTCCGCGGCCAGGTCGCGCACCTGCACCCACAGCGCCAGGCCGCGCGGGCGCTCGGCGGCGTGGCCGGAGACCTCGAGCAGGCCGTTGCCGAGGAAGAACACCAGGCCGCGGTGCTCCGGCGGCCCGAACTCCCGGTGGACGGCCAGCCCGAGGACGTCGCGGTAGAAGGCGTGGGAGCGGTCCGCGTCGGTGGGCCGCAGCAGGATCCGGCTGCTCAGGACGTCCACGGACCCCGCATACCCTCGATCGGTGACCTCTCCCGTGCTCGCCGGCCGGCGCCGGGACCTGACCGCCGACTGCTCGTCCTGCGCCGGGCTGTGCTGCGTGCTGCCCGCCTTCGCCGCGTCGGCCGACTTCGCGATCGACAAGCCGGCCGGGCGGGCCTGCGTCCACCTCACCGGGGACGCCCGCTGCGGCATCCACGCCGACCTGCGGCAGCGCGGGTTCCCCGGGTGCACGGTCTTCGACTGCTTCGGCGCCGGCCAGCGGCTGGTCGCGGTCGCGGCGGTCGAGCGGCCGGCCGCCGACCCCGGCGTGGCCGCCGCCTTCCCCGTCCTGCGGCAGCTGCACGAGCTGCTCTGGTACCTCACGGAGGCCACCGCCCTGCCGCTGCCCGCCGCGCTGCGCGGCGAGGTCGCCGCGGCGCTCGACCGCACCGAGCGGCTGGCCGCCGGGGCGCCGGAGGAGCTGGCCGCCGTCGACGCCGCCGCGGTCCGCGCCGACGCCGGCGAGCTGCTCGGCCGGGTCAGCGAGACCGCCCGCGCGGGCCGGCGCGGCCGCGGCCGGGACCGGCGCGGCGCCGACCTGGTGGGCGCGGACCTGCGCCGGGCCGACCTGCGCGGGGTCAGCCTGCGCGGCGCCTACCTGATCGGCGCGGACCTGCGCGGCGCCGACCTCACCGCCACCGACCTGCTCGGCGCAGACCTGCGCGCGGCCGACCTGCGCGGCGCCGACCTCTCCGCCGCGCTGTTCCTCACCCGACCGCAGGTGGCCGCGGCCCGCGGCGACGGCGGCACCCGCCTGCCCGCCGCGCTCGGGCGCCCGGCGCCCTGGCCGGCCGGGGTCCCGGTCAGAGGGAGTCGTCCCCGTCCTCGGGGCGGCCGCGGCGGCGCAGCAGGCCGGTGACCCCGGCGACTCGCGACTGCGCCTGACGGATCGTCGCGATCATCGGCATGAGGTCGTCGTCGATGGTGCGGATGATGTCGGGCACCTTCTCCACCGCGGGGTCGTCGAGCACCCGGCCGACCCGCTCGAGCCCGGGCTTGAGCGCCCGCACCGGCTCCTCCAGCTCGCCGACCAGGCTCTCCAGCCGCTCGGCGGTGCGCTGCGCCGACGAGATGGCCGACGTCGCGGTCGACGTCGCGCTGATCAGCTCCCGCACGGCGGAGTTGAGCTCGGTGAGGGTGCGGGGCAGCTGGGCCAGCGCCTCGGTCTGCGCCTGCAGGGCGGTCAGCAGCTCGGTGAAGCCGGGGATGCGGGGCATGCCGAGGCGGAAGGGGTCCACGCCCGCAACCGTCGCGCCCCCGCCGTCCGCACCGCAACCGCAGGCACCCGGACGGCTCAGCCCGGCAGCACCTCGCGCCACCGCTTCCCGGCAGCCCGCCCGCTGCGGACGTCGGCGAGACCGCGCAGGGCGTCCATGTCCTGCCAGGTGCCGCTGAGCAGCCCGAAGACGCCGACGCCGGTGGCGAGCATCGACGGGTGCGGTGCGGGCATCCCGTTGGGCCGGACGAAGGTCACCTTCCACCGCTGCCCGGCCGCGGTAAGCTTCAGCCCGCCGCCGAACCACCACCACGGCCACGAGACGTCGGTGACCTGCGACAGGGGGACGTCGAACACCGGGGTGTCGCTGACGAAGGTCAGCCCGCCCTGCGCGGTGGCCAGGTAGCCCGGCACGTTGCGCAGCCCGCCGATCAGCCAGGCGGGACTCACCAGTGCGGAGCTCGGGTTCACGGTGCGCTCCTCACAGTGCCCTCAGGATGTCCTCGACCCGCTCGCGCGCGTCGCCGAACAGCATCCGGGTGTTCTCCCGGAAGAACAGCGGGTTCTGCACGCCGGCGTAGCCGGTGCTCATCGACCGCTTGAACACGACGACGTGCTCGGCCTCCCACACGTGCAGCACCGGCATGCCGGCGATCGGGCTGGCGGGGTCCTCGGCGGCGGAGGGGTTCACCGTGTCGTTGGCGCCGATGACGAGCACGACGGACGTCGTGGCGAAGTCGTCGTTGATCTCGTCCATCTCCAGGACCACGTCGTAGGGCACCTTCGCCTCGGCCAGCAGCACGTTCATGTGCCCGGGCAGCCGGCCGGCCACCGGGTGGATGCCGAAGCGGACCTCGACGCCCTTGTCGGTGAGCGTGCGGGTGAGGTCGGCGACGGCGGACTGCGCGTGCGCCACCGCCATCCCGTAGCCGGGGGTGATGACGACGCTGTCGGCCTCGCGCAGCAGCTGCGCGACCTCCTCGGCGGTGATCTCGGTGTGCTCGCCGTCGACGTCGCCGGAGGACGCGGTGCTGCCCTCGTTGCCGAAGCCGCCGGCGATCACCGAGAGGAAGGAGCGGTTCATCGCCTGGCACATGATGTAGCTGAGGTAGGCACCCGAGGACCCGACCAGCGCGCCGGTGATGATCAGCAGGTCGTTGTCGAGCAGGAAGCCCGAGGCCGCGGCCGCCCAGCCGGAGTAGCTGTTGAGCATCGAGACGACGACCGGCATGTCGCCGCCGCCGATGGAGGCGACCAGGTGCCAGCCCAGCGCCAGCGCCAGCACCGTCAGCCCGGCCAGCACGCCCAGGCCCGGCGAGACGACGAAGACGACGGTCAGCGCCGCGAAGGCCACCAGCGCGCCGACGTTGAGCGCGTTCTTCCCCGGCAGCACCAGGGGGTTGCTCCTGATCCGCCCCGACAGCTTGAGGAACGCGACGATCGAGCCGGTGACGGTGACCGCGCCGATGAAGACGCCGATCGCCACCTCGGCGGAGTGGATGCCGACCGGCAGCCCGAGCTCCTCGGCCTCGCCCGCGGGGGCGCCCTCCACCGACAGGTAGCCGTTCCAGCCGACGAGGACGGCGGCCAGGCCGACGAAGCTGTGCAGCAGCGCGATGAGCTCGGGCATGCCGGTCATCTCGACGATGCGCGCCCGCCACAGGCCGATCGCGGCACCGAGCACCATCGCGACGACGATCAGCCCGACCGACAGCGCGTCGCCGTCGCGCCAGGCCAGCCCGATGGTGGCGACGAGCGCGACGGCCATGCCCGCCATGCCGTAGGCGTTGCCGGTCTTGGCCGTCTCGTGCTTCGACAGGCCGGCGAGGCTCAGCACGAACAGCAGGCCGGCGACGATGTAGGCCGCGGACGCGGCGGTGGTGGCGGTCATCGCTCAGGCCCTCCGGAACATGCCGAGCATGCGGCGGGTCACGGCGAAGCCGCCGAACACGTTGATGCTGGCCAGCAGCACGGCGAGGAAGGCCAGCACCGTGACCACCGTGCTGACGTGCCCGAGCTGCAGCAGGGCGCCGACCACGATGATCCCGGAGATCGCGTTGGTGACGCTCATCAGCGGGGTGTGCAGCGCGTGGTGCACGTGCCCGATCACGTAGAAGCCGACGACGACGGCGAGCGCGAAGACCGTCAGGTTGCCGATGAGCTGGCCCGGCGAGAACGCGGCCAGCAGGAACAGCAGCGCGGCGGCGAGGCCCACCAGCGCGACCCGCCGTCCGGGCGGCGCCTGCCTCGCGACCGGCGGGGCAGCGGAGCCGGCGGGGAGCGGCGGCTCCCGGCGCGGCCGAGACGGCCACCGGCGGCGGGGCCAGAGCACCTCGCCGTCCCGGGTGACGGTCATCGCCCGCTGGACGACGTCGTCCGTGTCGAGGACCAGCTGCCCGTCCTTGCCGGGGGTCAGCAGCTTGAGCAGGTTCACCAGGTTGGTGGCGAACAGCTGGCTGGCCTGCGCCGGCAGCCGGGCGGGCAGGTCGGTGTAGCCGATGATCGTGACGCCGTTCGGGGTCACGACCACCTCGTCGGGCACGGAGCCCGCGACGTTGCCGCCCTGCGCGGCGGCCATGTCCACGACCACCGAGCCCGGCCGCATGCTCGCCACCATCTCCTCGGTGAGCAGCCGCGGCGCCGGGCGGCCGGGGACGAGCGCGGTGGTGATCACCACGTCGACGTCGCGGGCCTGCTCGGCGTACATGACCGCGGCGCGGGCGTTGAAGCTCTCGCTGGTCACCGAGGCGTAACCGGTGCCGCCACCGGCGGCCTGCTCCTCCTCGTCGGCCGGGACGCCGACGTACTCCCCGCCCAGCGAGCGCACCTGCTCGGCGACCTCGGGCCGCACGTCGGTGGCGCGCACGATCGCCCCGAGGCTGCTGGCCGCACCGATGGCGGCCAGCCCCGCCACACCGGCGCCGGCGACGAAGACCTTGGCCGGCGGCACCTTGCCGGCCGCGGTGACCTGGCCGGTGAAGAACCGGCCGAAGGCGTGCGCGGCCTCGATCACCGCGCGGTAGCCGGCGATGTTGGCCATCGACGACAGCACGTCCAGCGACTGCGCCCGGGAGATGCGGGGGACGGCGTCCATGGCCAGCGCCGTGACGCCGCGGGCGGCCAGGACCTGCACCAGGTCCGGCGAGAGCGCCGGGGCCAGCAGGCTCACCAGGACCGCCCCGGGGCGCAGGCAGCCGACCTCGTCGGCCGTCGGTGCGTTGACGTGCAGCACGACGTCGGCGCCCCAGGCGTCGGCCGCCGACCCCATCCGCGCGCCGGCGGCGACGTAGGCCTCGTCGGGGAAGCTGGCCGCCTCCCCGGCTCCGGACTGGACGAGGACCTCGTGGCCGAGGGCGCACAGCTGGCCGACGCTCGCGGGGGTCGCGGCGACCCGCGTCTCGTTCCGCCGGGTCTCTGCGGGCACACCGATGAGCACGCGCACTCCAACGACAGCTCGGGCCGGCGACGTTGCCGGCGGGGCCTGGGTGGTGCAGCAGGGGACACGGACGGCACTTCCCCGGTGCTGCATCGTGACAGGCGCACCCGGCATCCCCCGCACCCCGGGACCCGATCGTGACGCGGATCGCAGGCCCGCGACCCCACCCGGGCGGGTGAGCGGTGGGCGCCACCGGCTCCACTCCGCCCGGCGGCGTGCCGAGGTTGCCCAGGTGTCCCCGTCCGGGGCGCCGAGCGACGCCGTGCCGAACGACGCAGGAGGATGCCCGTGCCCGCCAGCCCCACCGCGACGGCCCACGCCGCGAGCGTGTCGCCCGAGGTGCTGGCGGCGGTGTTCTCGGTGGCGGCCGGGGACGAGGGACCCGCACTGCTCGTGGCCGAGACGATCGGGGACACACCCCGGGTGACCTGGGCCAACGAGGGCGCCGTCCGGCTGTTCGGCTCCGCCGGCGGGGACGTCCGCGGCCTGCCGGTGGCCGCGCTGGTCCCCAGCCTGGCCGCCGGTGAGCTGGCCGTGCTGCTGCGCCGCGGGCGCCCCTCCCGCCTGGCCCTGCCGGTCCGGACGGCCGGCGGGCTGGTCGACGCCGTCGTGCGGTCGACCCCCGCGCCGTCCGGGACCGCCTGGACGCTGACGGTCGTGCCCGGGGCCGGTGCGCCCGACCGGGTGTCCCGGGCGACCGCCGACGCCGCCGAGCGGCGCTTCGCCACGCTCACCGAGCGCTCGCCGATCCCGACGCTGCTGTCGGAGCAGGGCATGCGGCTGGCGCACGTGAACGACGCCTTCTGCCGGCTGGCCGGGCGGCCGGCCGCGGACCTGCTGGGCACCGGCTGGACGCGCACCGTGCACGTGGACGACCTGGGCGCCGTGGTCGAGGTCGTGGCCGCCGCGCTCGAGGGGGAGGACGGCGAGGTCCGGGCCCGCCTGGTGCGCGCCGACGGCACCGAGCGGGCCACCGTCCTGCGTTTCGGGCACGTCTTCACCCCCGGCGTGGGGTCCGGCTTCCTCGGCACGGTCGAGGACGTCACCGAGCGGCTCGCCTTCGAGGCGCGGCTGGCCTTCCAGGCCTCGCACGACCCGCTGACCGGGCTGCCCAACCGCACCCTGCTCGACTCCCACCTCACCACCCGCTTCTCCGCCGGTGGGCGGCTGGCCTGCCTGTTCCTCGACCTCGACGACTTCAAGGTCGTCAACGACTCGCTCGGCCACGAGGCCGGCGACGAGCTCCTGGTGGAGGTGGCCGGCCGGCTGCGCGCGACGGTGCGGCCCGGGGACCTCGTCACCCGGTTCGGCGGGGACGAGTTCGTCGTCGTCTGCGAGGACGTCGACGAGGCCGACGCCGCGGCGCTGGCCGAGCGGATCGTCGCCGCGCTCGCGGTGCCGGTGCACCTGGCCGGGGTGCGGTTCCGGCCGCACGCCAGCGTGGGCGTCACCGTGCAGGCGCCCGAGCACGCCGACGCCGCCGACCTGGTACGCGACTGCGACATCGCCATGTACCAGGCCAAGGCCTGCGGCAAGGGACGGGTGCGCGTGCTCGACCGCTCCGGTCGCGCGGAGGCCCGGGACAAGCTGCGGCTGGTCGCCGACCTGCGCGACGCGATCGAGCGGCGGGCGATCACCCTGCACTACCAGCCGATCGTGTCGGCGGCGGACGGGTCGCTGGAGGCGGTCGAGGCCCTCGCCCGGTGGACCCACCCGCAGCGCGGGCGCATCAGCCCGGAGGTGTTCGTGCCGCTCGCCGAGGAGAGCGGGCTGATCGGGCCGCTCGGCCTGCTCGTCCTCGACGAGGCCTGCCGTCAGGTCGTCGAGTGGGACCGCGTGCTCGGGGCGGCCGCGCCGCCCCGGGTCAACGTCAACGTCTCGGCCCTGCAGCTCGGCGGCGGCCTGCGCGCCGAGGTGGTCGCCGCCCTGCAGCGGCACGGCCTCGCCCCGGCCCGGCTGTCCGTCGAGATCACCGAGTCCGCCCTCATGACGGACCCCGCGGCCGCCCGGAGCGTGCTGCAGGAGCTGCGTGACCTCGGCGTCGCCGTGGCGATCGACGACTTCGGCACCGGCTACTCCTCGCTGGCCTACCTGCGGCACCTCCCGGTCGACTGCCTGAAGGTGGACCGCTCGTTCGTCGCCGAGCTCGCCGAGGGCCACCCGCAGATCGCCACCGCCGTCATCGCGCTCGCCCGCAGCCTCGGGCTGTCCACCGTGGCCGAGGGCGTGGCCACCCCCGCCCTGGCCGCCGCGCTCACCGAGCTGGGCGCCACCTACCTGCAGGGCTTCTCGCTGGCGGTGCCGATGGACGGCGCCGCCACCGCCGCCTGGGCCGGTGCCCGGTGACCGCGCTGTCCCTCGGGGCGCCGCCGGCGGTCGACCTCGACCGGCTCCTGGCGGGGATCGACACCCTCGCCGCGCAGCGCCCGGTCGCCGCGCAGGTGGTGGCGGTGGCCAACGCCGAGGACGCCAGCGCCCGCACCCTCGCCGGGGTGCTCGCCGCCGACGTCGCGCTCGCCGGCCGCGTCATGAAGCTGGCCAACTCGGCGTACTTCGGCATGAGCGGGCGGGCGACGACGCTGCAGTTCGCCGTCACCGTCATCGGCTTCACCGCCGTGCGGACCATGGCCACGGTCGCCCTCACCTGCCTCGACGACGAGTCACAGCTGCCCGAGGGGTTCTGGGAGAGCACCACCGCCGTCGCGCTGGCCGCCTCGACCCTCGCCCCGCGCTTCGGCGCCCGGTCCCAGGACGCCCTGTGCCTCGGGCTGCTGGCGCAGGTCGGGGTGGCGCTGCTGCACGCCGACGACCAGGGCGGCTACCGGGAGCTGGCCGCCGCGCACCGCCCGTTCCGCACCCGGCGGGCCGCCGAGGTGCGCCGCTACGGCATCTCGGCGCTGCGGTTGTCCGCCGTCGCGCTGGGCCAGTGGGGCTTCCCGCCGGCCATGGTGGCGCCACTGGCCGCCGTCGACGACCCCACCTCCGCCGACGGCGCGCTGCTGCGGGTCGCCTTCGAGGTCGGGGCCCGGGTCACCGACCCGGCGCACACGCCGGAGCCGGTGGCGCGCCTCAGCCGCGGGCTGCTGGGCGAGGAGGCCGTGGCCGCGGTCGTCGACCAGGTCCGCGAGGCGGCCGACGACCTGCGCCGCGCCGTCGTGGGCGACTAGACACGGCAGCGGCCGGCGCCCCCGCGAGGGGACGCCGGCCGCTGACACGTGTCGCCTGGCCTGCCTGCAGGGTCCCGCCGCGAGCTCGCGAGCGGTGGGGGGGCAGGGAGGTCCTCACCCCGTGTAGGGCGCACCCAGCGGGTCGACCGTCGGGTAGCTGTCGACCGTCGCCGCGAGCCGGTCGGCGGCCCAGTCGCCGTCGCCGAGCAGGTGGTCGATCGCGGTCAGCCGGCTGGTGTAGTGCCCGACCGAGTACTCCGCGGTGACGCCGATGCCACCGTGCAGCTGGATGGCCTCCTTGCCGACGTGCCGGCCGGCGCGGCTGGTCTGCAGCCGGGCGCGGACGGCGGCCGTGACGACGTCGCCACCGGTGTCGGCCACCATGCTGGCCCACAGCGCGGTGCTGCGGGCCAGCTCCAGGGACACGTACATGTCCGCCGCGCGGAAGGTCAGCGCCTGGAACCGGTTGAGCGTGACGCCGAACTGCTTGCGGGTCTTCAGGTACTCCGCGGTGGTCTTCAGCGCGGTGTCCATCGCCCCGACGGCCTCGGCGCTGTAGGCGATCCGGGCCAGGGCCTGCGCCCGCTCGACGTCGGCACTGCGGTCGGCGGTGCCCTCGCCGAGCAGCTCGGCCGGGGTGCCGTCGAGGGTGACGTTGGCCGCGCGGCCGCCGTCGTGGGTGCGGTAGCCGGTGCGGGTCAGGCCCTCGGCGTCGCCCTGGACGAGGAACAGCGCCGTGCCGCCGTCGGTGACCGCGCTGACCACGAGGACGTCGGCGCGGGCGCCGTTCGGCACCGGCTCCTTGACGCCGCTCAGCCGCCAGGTGCCGCCGTCCTGCGTGGCGGTGACGCCGGCCGCCGACGTGCTCCACCGGGCGGCGGGCTCGGCGTGCGCGAGGGCGAGCACGCTGCCGCCCTCGGCCAGCGGCCCGAGGACCGCCGCCCGCTGCGCGGCGGTGCCCACCGCGGAGACCAGGCCGCCGGCGAGGACGACGGCCTCGACGAAGGGCTCGGGCGCCAGCACCCGGCCCACCTCCTCGGCGACGACGGCCACCTCGATCGGGCCGGCGCCCATGCCGCCGTCCTCCTCGGCGAAGGGCAGGCCGAGCACGCCCATCTCGGCCAGCCGGGCCCAGGTCTTCTCGTCGAAGCCGGGGTCGGTGGCGGTGACGCGGCGGCGCTGCTCGCTGTCGGAGTAGGCGCGGCCCAGGAGGCCGGCGACGGCCTCGCGCAGGTCGTTCTGCTCGCTGTCGTAGGTGAAGTCCACTGCTAGCTCACAGCCCCAGGATCGTGCCGGCGATGATGGTCCGTTGGACCTCGTTGCTGCCCCCGTAGATGGAGACCTTGCGGTAGTTCAGGTACTCCGGCGTGGCCACCCGGGCCCACTGGGGCACCTGCGAGCCGCCGTCGGCGAAGGACGCGACCGACAGCGGGCCGGCGATGTCGACCAGCAGCTCGGTGGCGGCCTGCTGCAGCTCCGAGCCGCGCAGCTTGAGCACCGACGAGGCCGGGTGCGGCTTGCCGTCGGCGGAGTTGGCCACCACGCGCAGCGCGGTCAGCTCCAGTGCCAGCAGCTCGTTCTCCAGCTCGGCGATCCGCGCGGTCAGGCGGGGGTCCTCCGACAGCGGGCGACCGTCGACGACGACCTCGCGGGCGTGCGTCTTGGCCTGCGAGATCAGCTTCTTGGTGGCGCCGACGCGGGCGATGCCCACGCGCTCGTTGCCGAGGAGGAACTTGGCGTAGTCCCAGCCGCGGTTCTCCTCGCCGATGAGGTTCTCGGCGGGGACGCGGACGTCCTCGAAGAAGACCTCGTTGACCTCGTGGCCGCCGTCGATCAGCTGGATCGGCCGCAGCGTGACGCCCGGGGTGTCCATCGGGAAGACCAGCATGGAGATGCCGCGCTGCTTCTTCTCGGCGGTCGGGTCGGTGCGGACCAGGCAGAAGATCCAGTCGGCGTACTGGCCGAGGGTGGTCCACGTCTTCTGGCCGTTGACCACCCAGTCGTCGCCGTCGCGGACGGCGGTGGTGCGCAGGGAGGCGAGGTCGGAGCCGGCGTCGGGCTCGGAGAAGCCCTGGCACCACCAGATCTCCAGGCTCGCCGTCTTCGGCAGGAAGCGCTCCTTCTGCTCCTGGTTGCCGAAGGACGCGATGACCGGGCCGATCATGCTGGCGTTGAAGGCCAGCGGCTCGGGCACGTTGGCCAGCTGCATCTCCTCGCGCCAGATGTGGCGCTGCAGCGGCGTCCAGTCCTTGCCGCCCCACTCGACCGGCCAGTGCGG
The DNA here is from genome assembly GCF_003182485.1 of Geodermatophilus normandii. NCBI lineage: Bacteria > Bacillati > Actinomycetota > Actinomycetes > Geodermatophilales > Geodermatophilaceae > Geodermatophilus > Geodermatophilus normandii. The sequence goes on from NZ_QGTX01000001.1 coordinate 3,094,351, forward strand.
CACGGCCAGCCCGGCGTCGTTGAGCACCCGCTGGGCCTGTACGTACTGGTCGCGGGTCAGGTGCCGGTGGGCCGCGATCGTGTCGCGGATCTCCTGCGGCACCTGGGTGGTGAAGAAGGTGCGCATCTCATCCCGGAAGGCCTCCATCTCCGGGGAAAGCTGCAACCGCATGGGACCTCTCTCCTGACGGCGCTGTGACGCCGTCTCGACGTGTTCCCCGACGATCCCACATCTGTTACCGATCAGTAGATGCGGCTCGTCGGCGGGGCGGGCGGGCGTGGCCGGGCCCCGGACGGCGGCACGGTGGCACCGCCGCCCGGGGCCCGGGGGACTGCTCAGGCGGCCGCGGAGGTCGCCCAGAACGCGCAGTCGGCGTCCGCGGCGACGTCGACCGGCCCGACGCCGCCGTCGGAGGCGACGTCGAGGCCCTGGACGTCGGACGGGTCGGAGTAGCGGTGCCAGGCCGGCACCCCGCGCCCGTTCGGGTTGCCGGTGGCGGCGAAGTTCGTCCAGTACCGGACCATCGTCGTCGCCAGCTCCTGCTGCTCGGCGGTCAGCGGGGCGCCGAACAGGTCCGGGAACAGGTACGGCAGCTCGCTGGCGTGCTCGGCGTCCTCGGGGTAGCCCGGGTAGGGGAAGTCGAGCAGCTTGGGAGCCGTCTCGTCCCGGAACTGGTAGGCGTAGACCCGGTCGGCCCGGCGTCGCTCGGCGAGCGTCTCGTAGGCGTCCACGTGCGAGCAGGTGGACAGCGCGCTGCCCGCGTCGCTGTTGATCTCGGCGAGGGCCCGCAGCGGGGACGGGTAGGCGTCGGCCGGGTAGAGCGCCAGCACCTCGTCGGCGCGGTCGCCGTACCGGGCCGCGATCTCGGCCTCGTACTGCTCCACGGTCAGGGTCGGCGAGGGGGTCGCGCCCGTGGAGCGCAGCGGCGTGATCGGCGTGAACAGGGTGTTCTCGTCGCTGAGGTTGCCGTGCACCACCGGCACCCCCGCGGCGGCGCCCGAGGCGATCGCGTCGGCGGGCTGGACGGGCAGGGACGAGCCGCCGACGACGAACGAGCCGCCTACGGCCGGCCACCTCGCCAGCAGGGTCGCGACGTCCGCGTCCTGCAGGCAGGCGACCTGGGCGGCGCCCCGGGCGGTGCACCCGACCTGGGCGGCCACGCGCTCGCCGACGACCTCTGCCTCGTCGAGCGTGGCGTAGTCGGCGGTGCAGCTGTAGCTCTGCGCGATGGCCTTGTCGAACAGGCCCCGGGCGGTGGGCGAGGCGAGCTGGGCGCACACCGAGGACCCGCCGGCCGACTCGCCGAAGATCGTCACGTTGCGGGGGTCGCCGCCGAACGCGGCCACGTTGCGCTCCACCCAGCGCAGGGCGGCCTGCTGGTCGAGCAGGCCGGCGCTGCCGGACCCGACCGCGCCGAGGTCGGCGGACAGGTCGTCCTCGGCGAGGAAGCCGAACGGGCCGAGCCGGTAGTTGATCGTCACGACGACGACGTCACCCTCGAGGGCCAGCTTGCCGGCGTCGTAGCGGTCGCCGCTGCCGGTCCGCCACGAGCCGCCGTGGATCCACACCATGACCGGGAGGTCCGTGCGGCGGGTGTCCAGGCCGGACGGCGTGGTGACGTTGAGGTAGAGGCAGTCCTCGTCCACCGACGAGGTGGGGTTGGTGGCCGACGCCACCTGCGGGCAGGGACTGCCGGGCGCCGTCGCGGAGCGGACGCCCTGCCACGGCTGCACCGGTGCCGGTGGCCGGAACCTCAGGTCGCCCACGGGCGGCGCGGCGAACGGGATGCCTTGGAACAGGCGGTAGTCGCCGGGCCTCGAGCCCTGCACGGCACCCTCGGCGGTCTGGACGACGAGTGGCGCGCGGTCGCGCGGACCGCCGCCGGACCCGGGATGGGCAGCGGCCGGGGCGGCCGTGGCGAGGGCGCCCGCGGTGAGCGCGGCGCCGGTGAGGACGGCGAGCAGTGACCTGCGCAGCCGACGGGGGACGGAGTGGGGCACGTGACCTCCAGCGTTCCGGCCCGGCACGACGGTGTGACCCGGGCCACGGACGGCTGGGACAGTAACCCGCGGTGTTTCACGATCACCACCGGCCCCCCGGGGTCCGGCGGCACGGCACGCGGCGGAGCAGGATGGCCCCGTGCCGGCCGCCCCGCCCGGCGGCCGGCTGCTGCTGGCGGCCGTCCTGCTGACCGCGCTCAACCTCCGCGCCGCGATCGCCGCGGTCGGCCCCGTGCTGGCGGAGGTCCGGGCCGACCTCGGCCTGTCCGCGGCCGCCGCCGGGCTGCTGACCACGCTGCCGGTGCTCTGCTTCGCGGTGCTCGCGCCGGCCTGCGCCGCCCTCGGCCGCCGGGCCGGCCCCGGGGCCGCCGTCCTCGGGTCGCTGGTGCTGCTCGCGCTCGCCCAGGGGCTGCGGGTCCTCGACGGCTCCCCGGTGCTGCTGGCCGGCACGTTCCTCGCCGGCGCCGCGATGACGGTGGGCAACGTGCTGCTGCCGGCCGTCGTGAAGGGGTTCGGGCCCCGGGCGGGCACCGTGACCGGCCTCTACACCGCCGCGCTCGTGGCCGGGGCCGCCGCCGGGGCCGCGTTCACCGCCCCGCTGGCGGCCGTGCTCGGCTGGCGGGGCGCGCTGGCCGCGGAGGGGGTGCTGGCCCTCGTCGCCGCGGGCGTGTGGGCCGCCGCCGCCCGGGGCGCCGTCACCACCGGCCCGGCCCCGGCGGCCGCCGTCTCCGACGGCTCGCTGTGGCGGTCCCCGGTCGCCTGGGCCGTGACCGCGGTGCAGGCGCTGCACTCCACGCTCTACTTCTCGCTCACCGCGTGGCTGCCCACGCTGCTGGCCGACCGCGCCGGCACCGACGCGGCCACCGGCTCGGTGGCCGCGTCGGTGTACCAGGTGCTCGGCATCGCCGGGAGCCTGCTGGTGCCCGCCGTGCTCGCCCGCCGCTGCGGGCAGGCCGGGCTGGCGCTCGGGGTCGCCGCGCTGTGGGCCGTGCCGGTCGCCGGGCTGCTCGTGGCCCCCGGCGCGTGGCCGGCGTGGGCGGCGGTGGGCGGGCTGGCGCAGGGGGCGGGGATCGCCTTCGCGGTCACCCTCGTGGTCCTGCGCGCCGCCGACGGGGCGGCCGCCGCCCGGCTCTCGGGCATGAGCCAGCTGGTCGGCTACGGCGTCGGCGCCCTCGGTCCGGTCGCCGTCGGCGCGCTGTCGGAGGCCACCGGCGGCTGGACGGTGCCGCTGCTGCTCCTGCTGGCCCTCGGCCTCGGCCTGGCGGCCGCCGGGACGTCCGCCGCCCGGCCGGTCGAGGTGCGCTGAGCCCCGCCGGTCCGGGCAGGCGGGCTCAGGGCAGCCGGACGACGTCGGCGAGCACGCCGCCGTCGTCGGTGAGCCGCCCGGGTGCCGGGCTGTCGTAGACGACCAGCAGCCGGCCGTCCTCCGCCGGGCCGAGCAGGCCGATGCCCTCGGCGTGGTCGTCGCCGTCGCCGAAGGGCAGGGACAGCTCACGGGTGAGCAGGTCACCGCGGACGACGGTCGGCTCCTCCGCCGCGCAGGCGCCGTGCCACCGGTAGACGTACACCGGCCCGTCGAGGTCCATCGTCGGCCCGGCGAGCACCAGCAGGTCCTCGCCCTGCGGGCACAGGTCCCGCACGCCGAGACCGGCCAGCCGCAGCACGTGCTTGCGGTAGCGGCGGCCGTCGGGGAACCGCCGCAGGCGCAGCCGCGCGGGATCGCGCCGGTCGACCTCGGGCCGCAGCTCCAGCACCACCGCCCAGCCGCGCAGCACCGGCCCCCGCAGGCCGAGGTACACCCGCTCCCCGGACACGGCGATGCCCTCGACGTCGAGGCCGTTGTCCTTGCCGGGGATGGGCAGGAACGGCCCGAGGTGCTCGTCGTCGGCGAGCAGGTCGCGCAGGTCCTTGCCGCGGGCGCCGAAGACGGCGGCGCTGCGCGTGCCGTCGTCCTTGACCAGGGTGGGCAGCCCGTCGACGTCGGCCACCGGGAGGCGCACCAGCACCTGCCGGCGTGGTTGGCCGGTCACCCTCGCCAGGCGGCGCAGCGCGCGGTCGCCGTCGTGCTCCTCGCGGATGCGGCGCCGCCGCAGGCTGTGCGACCCGACCGCCCACAGCGCGTCGCCGGTGCGGGCGAGGCCCTCGATGTCGGCCTCCTCCTCGACCCCCGGGCCGGTGCCGCCGGGCAGGGGCACGAGGTCGGGGAGGGAGAAGCTGGTCTGGTCGCCGTAGCAGGTGGGCCGGTCGGGGTCGTCGGCGACGAGCCGCTCGATCGTCGCGGTCTCGTCGCCGGCGACCCAGAGCACCGGCCCGTCGCTGCGGACGGCCGAGAGGTTGGTGTGGGTGGCGCTCGCCCGGGCGGCCGTGCCGAACCGGAGGGTCACCGTGCGCTCTGTGGTCGTCGGCTCTGTGCTCACGGCCGGGCACCCTGGCACGAGGTCGGCGTCTCCGGGGGACTCCGGAGCGTCGTACCGTGCGGCATGGATCTCGTCTGTCCCAAGTGCCAGGGCGCCATGCGCACCTACGAGCGCAACGGTGTCCACGTCGACCAGTGCAGCGAGTGCCGGGGGATCTTCCTCGACCGCGGGGAGCTCGAGCGGCTCGTCGACGCCGAGAACTCCTGGCACGGCGCCCCCGCGGCCGCGCACCCCGGAGGCCAGCACCCCGGAGGCCAGCACGCGCAGCAGCCGCCCCAGCAGTACGGCGCCCAGCAGCAGTACGGCGCACCGCAGCAGCACGGTGCCCAGTACCCGGCCGCCGGCGGCGCGGGGCTCGGCGCCGTCGTCAACGAGGTGCTCGGCGCGGTGCGCGGCTCGTCGCACTCGTCGTCGCACGGGTCGTACGGCTCGCACGGCAAGAAGCGCAAGGAGTCCTTCCTGTCCGACCTGTTCGGCTGAGGACCCCGTAGCGTCGGGGCGTGGGGGCGCGCGAGCTGGTCGTGCTCGGCACGGCCAGCCAGGCGCCCACCCGCACCCGCAACCACAACGGCTACCTGCTGCGGTGGGACGGCCGGGGCTTCCTGTTCGACCCCGGCGAGGGCACGCAGCGGCAGATGCTGCTGGCCGGGGTGCCGAGCAGCGCCGTGCACCGGGTGCTCCTCAGCCACTTCCACGGCGACCACTGCCTGGGCCTGCCCGGCGTGGTGCAGCGGATGTCGCTGGACGGCGTCGCGCACCCGGTGGTGGCGCACTACCCGGCGTCGGGGCAGGTGTTCTTCGACCGGCTGCGGCACGCCACGCCGTTCGCCGACCTCGCCGACGTCCGGGAGGAGCCGGTGTCGACCGACGGTCCGCTCGCCGAGGACCCGGCCGGCCTGCTCGAGGCGCGCCGGCTCAGCCACCCGGTCGAGTCCTTCGGCTACCGGCTGACCGAGCCCGACGGCGTGCGGATGCTGCCCGGCCGGCTCGCCGCCGCCGGGGTCTCCGGGCCGGACGTCGGCCGGCTGCAGCGGGAGGGCGCGCTGCGGTCGGGGGAGCGGACGGTGCGGCTCGCCGACGTCAGCGCGCCGCGGCGCGGCCAGCGGTTCGCCTTCGTCATGGACACCCGCATGTGCGACGGCGTCCCCGCGCTGGCCGACGGCGCCGACCTGCTGGTCGTGGAGTCGACGTTCCTGCACGGGGACCGGGCGCTCGCCGAGCGCTACGGCCACCTCACCGCGCGGCAGGCCGCCCGGGTGGCCGCGGAGGCGGGGGTGCGGACCCTGGTGCTCACCCACTTCTCGCAGCGCCACCCCGACGCGCGGGCCTTCGAGGACGAGGCGCGGGCGGAGTTCGGCGGCGACCTCGTCGTCGCGGCCGACCTGCAGCGGGTGCCGGTGCCCCCGCGGGCCGACGCTCCCGCGGGTGACCGCGGCCGGGACGGGTAGGGCGGGGACCGCACCCGAGGAGGCCCGCCGATGCCCCGGCTCGACGCGACGACGCTGCCCACGCTGAGCCCGTCGGTGTGGACGCCGCGCTACGACCGGGCGGCGGTGGGCGTCGGCATCGTGCACCTCGGCGTCGGGGGGTTCCACCGGTCGCACGAGGCGGTGTACGTGGACCGGCTGCTGGAGTCGGGGCAGGCGCAGGACTGGGGCATCTGCGGCGTCGGCGTGCTGCCCTCCGACCGCCGGATGGCCGAGGTCATGGCGGCGCAGGACTGCCTGTACACCCTCGTCGTCAAGCACCCCGACGGCTTCCTCGACGCCCGCGTCGTCGGCTCGGTCGTCGAGTACCTGCTCGCGCCCGACGACCCCGACGCGGTGGTCGAGAAGATGGCCGCGCCGGGCACCCGCGTCGTCTCGCTCACCGTGACCGAGGGCGGCTACAACACCTCGCCCGACACCGGCGCCTTCGACACCGCCGCGCCCGACGTCGTCGCCGACCTGCAGCCGGGCGCGGCGCCGCGGACGACGTTCGGCCTGGTCACCGAGGCCCTCGTCCGCCGGCGCGAGCGGGGGCTGGCGCCCTTCGCCGTCGTCTCCTGCGACAACATCCCCGGCAACGGGCACCTCGCGAGGGCCGCGTTCGGCGCCTTCGCCGCGCTGCGCGACCCGGGGCTGGGGGAGTGGGTGGCGGCCGAGGTGCCCTTCCCCGACTCCATGGTCGACCGGATCACCCCCGTCACCACCGACGACGACCGCGCCGACCTGGCCCGCCGCTTCGGCGTCGAGGACGCCTGGCCGGTGGTCTGCGAGCCGTACACGCAGTGGGTCCTCGAGGACGCGTTCCCCGGCGGCCGGCCGCCGCTGGAGGACGTCGGCGTGCAGCTCGTCGGCGACGTCGCGCCCTACGAGCTGATGAAGCTGCGGCTGCTCAACGCCGGCCACCAGGTGCTGGGCCACCTCGGCCGGCTGGCCGGCCACACGTACGTGCACGAGGCCAGCCAGGACCCGCTGTTCCGCGAGTTCCTCCTCGGCTACCTCGACGAGGAGGCGACGCCGACCCTGCCGCCGGTGCCCGGCATCGACCTGCGCCGCTACCGCGCCGACCTCGTGGGCCGCTTCGCCAACCCCGCGATCCGCGACACCCTGGCCCGGCTGTGCGAGAACGCCTCCGACCGCATCCCGCAGTTCCTGCTGCCGGTGCTGCGCGCCGACCTGGCGGCGGGACGCGAGATCCGCCGGTCGGTCGCCGTCCTGGCCGGGTGGGCGCGTACCGCCGAGGGGACCGACGACACCGGGCGCCCGGTCGAGCTCTCCGACCCCCGGCGCGACGCGCTGCTGGCGCGGGCCCGGGACGCCGACCCGCTGGCGTTCCTCCGGGAGCGCGACGTCTTCGGCGACCTGGCCGAGGACCCGCGGGTGGCCGCCGCCTTCACGCAGACGCTGACCTCCCTGCGGCAGCGGGGGACCCGCGCCACGGTCGAGGACCTCGTGCGCGGCCGTCGGGCGCGCTGAGCGACCCCGGTCCTGCGGACGCGGCGGTGCGCGCCGGGTACAACGGTGGCCGTGTTCGGAGGCACGGGGTTCGGAGGCGCGGGGTTCGGCGGCGCGGGGTTCGAGGCCGACTGGTTCGGCCTGCTGGGGCGAGAGGTCCTCCGCGAGCGGCGGGCGGCGCTGATCGCCGAGGCCTGCGCCTGGAGCGTGGGACTGTCCGACCGGCCGCACCACCTGCGGCGGCGCGGCCGGCTGGTGGCCACCGGCTCCACGATCGGCGACCGCGCCGCGACCGGTCAGGCGCTGTCGGGCGAGGAGGACGGTCGCATCGAGCTCGGCGACGCCCGCCCCGGCAGCTTCCAGGACGCGCTCAACGCCGTCGACGCCGACGGCACCGTCTTCGCCGACCGGTTCGACCGCGAGGTCGTCGAGCCGTTCGTGCACGAGACCTGCCTGCTGGCCGCCGAGCGCGCCCGCCGCACCCGGCCGGGGCAGTGGGCCGAGCTGCTCGACGACCTGGGCGAGGACCCCGACGACGCCGAGCCGGCCGACGTCGTCCGGGCCGGGGAGTGGGAGGGGCCGCTGCGCCTGGAGGCCGAGCACCTGGTGCTCGCGGCGCTGGGTGGCACGCCGCTGCTGGAGGTCGAGTCCGAGGGGCTGCCCCTGTCGCTGGTCCGCGCCGCCGAGGCCGCCACCCGTGCCGCGGCCGCGCCGGCGCTCGCGGAGCCCGAGCCGGACGAGGGGCTGGCCGGCGCGCTGTTCCTCGCGCTGGCCGCCGTCCGGGAGGCCGACCTGCCCTCCCCGGTGCCGCCGGCCGACGCCCGGGCGCTGGTGGCCGCCCTGCTCGGGCAGGGGTTGGAGCCCGCGGAGGTCGCCGGTGTGCTGCCGCACCTGCCGCTGGCCCCCGGCACCGCCGACCGGGTGGCGGCGCTGCTCAGCTGAAGGGCAGGCCGGTGTAGTTCTCCGCCAGCTCGCGGGCGGCGGCCTCCGAGGTGCACACCCGGCGCAGCTGCGACAGCTGCAGCTCGGCGTCGAAGGGGTCGCCGGTGGTGTGCAGCATCGAGGTCATCCACCAGGAGAAGTGGGTGGCCCGCCAGACCCGCTGCAGCGCCGTGTCGGAGTAGGCGTCGACGAGGTCGGTCTCCTTGTCCTGCAGCAGCCGCACCAGCGCCCGGGAGAGCAGGACGACGTCGGCGACGGCGAGGTTGAGCCCCTTGGCGCCGGTGGGCGGCACGATGTGCGCGGCGTCGCCGGCGAGGAAGAGCCGGCCGCGGCGCATCGGGGCGCTGACGAACGACCGCATCGGCAGGACCGACTTCTCGATCACCGGCCCCGTGCTGATCTCCCAGCCCTCGTGCGCGAACCGGGTGGCCAGGCCCGCCCAGATGCGGTCGTCGGACCAGTCCTCGATCTTCTCCGCCGGGTCGACCTGCAGGTACAGCCGCGACACGCTCGGTGAGCGCATCGAGTACAGCGCGAAGCCCTCGGGGTGCCAGGCGTAGATCAGCTCGTCGGTGGCCGGCGCGGCCTCGGCGAGGATGCCCAGCCACGCGTAGGGATAGGTGCGCTCCCACAGCTGCTGGCGGGTGCCCTCGGCGACGACGGCGCGCGACGGGCCGTGGAAGCCGTCGGTGCCGGCGACGACGTCGCACTCGAGCACCTGCGGGGTGCCCTCCGCGTCGGTGAAGCGGATCCGCGGGCCGTCGGTGTCGACGTCCTCGATCGCGACGTCGGAGACGTCGAAGTGCAGCGGCGGGCCGCCGGCGAGCTGGGCGGCGACGAGGTCCTTGACCACCTCGGTCTGGCCGTAGACCCAGACCCGGCGGCCGCACAGCTCGGGGAAGTCGAGCTGGTGGCGCACACCGGGGTACTGCAGGTACACGCCGCGGTGCTCCAGGCCCTCGCGGTGCAGCCGGTCGCCCATGCCGGCCTCGGTGAGGACGTCGACGGTGCCCTGCTCGAGGATGCCGGCGCGGATGCGCGCCTCGACGTAGTCCCGCGAGCGGTTCTCCACCACCACCGAGTCGATCCCCTGCAGGGCCAGCAGCCGTGACAGCAGCAGGCCGGCCGGGCCGGCGCCGATGATCCCCACCTGGGTGCGCATGCGGCCGAGTGTGACCCCGGCTACGCGCCCGGGGACACCACGGCCTCCCGGTCAGCGGAAGTGGGCCGCCCGGGCCAGCGCCCGCCCGATGCCGCGGGCGGCGACCTCGAGCACCGGCACCAGGCGCGGGAGGTCGCGCCGGTGGCTGGGGACGACGATGCCCAGCGCCGCGGCGACGACGGTGCCCCCTCCCCGCTCCACCCGCACCGGGACCGCGACCGACAGCGTGCCCAGCGACATCTCCTCCGCGGTGCGCGCCCAGCCACGGCGGCGCACCTCGGTGAGCTCGCGGCGCAGCCGGGCGGGCTCGACGACGGTGTGCCGGGTGGCGCGGGCCGGCGCGGCCAGGGCCTCGGCGACGACGTCGTCGGGCGCCGCGGCCAGCAGCACCTTGCCGACGCCGGTGGCGTGCAGCGGCAGCCGGCTGCCCACCTGGCTGACCACCGGCACCGACTCGCGGCCGGAGATGCGCTCGACGTAGAGCGCCGAGAGCCCGTCGCGGACGGCGAGGTGCACGGTGTCGCGCGTGGCGGTGTGCACGTCGAGCAGGAACGGGGCGGCCACCTGGCGCAGCTCCAGCGAGACGGGTGCCAGCAGCCCCAGGTCCCAGAGCCGGCGGCCGATCTCGTAGCGCCCGTCGGCGCGGCGGGCCAGCGCCCCCCACTCGGTGAGCTCGGCCAGCAGGCGGTGGGCGGTGGTGAGCGGGGTGCCCGACCGCTCGGCGATCTCGGTGAGGGTCAGCCGGGGGGCGCTCGCGTCGAAGGCGTCGAGGACGGCGAGCGCGCGGGAGGTCACCGATCGTCCCCGCTCCGTCGCGCCACCGGCCATGCGCGCAGTCTCCCACCCAGCGGAAGCCGCCGGGACCTCGGACCCTGCCGCCGCCGGCGCCGGGCCGCTGGACTGGACGCCGACCCGGAGGGGGAGCGATGACCGAGCCCGTGCGGCTGCCGCTGGCCTACCACGACACGGCGGTCGCCTGCTCCTACCACCTGGCCTCCGCCGCGGCGGTGGCCGCGCTGCTGCCCCGCGACCGGGGCCGTCCGCTGCTGCGGCCGCTGCCCGGTCCGGGGGGCCGCACGGTGGTGGCGGTGCACGCCCTCCGCCACCGCACGGTGACCTGGACCGGCACCGATGGCGGCACGCACCGGCTGGCGCCCTACGGCGAGGTCGGCGTGACGGCCGGTGTGCTCGCCGGCCCGGGTGCCCGCCGGGGTGGCCGGCCGGCGACCGGCGGCTTCGTGCTGCAGCTGCCGGTGACCTCCCGCGAGGCCCGCGACCTCGGCCGCGACGCGTGGGGCCTGCCCAAGTGGCTGGCCGACATGGACTTCCTCGACGCGCCCGGCAGCCAGCGCGTGCGGCTCGGCGAGGACGGCACGGAGGTGCTCGTCCACACCGTGCGCGCCGGCGGCCCGGCGCTGCGCGGCACCCGGGCCCGTCGGCTGTGGTCGGTGTGCGGCGGGCGGCTGCTGGAGACGACGACCCCGGTGCTCGCCCGGTGGCAGGCCCACCCCGGCCCCGGCGGCGCCGAGCTGGTGCTCGGCGGGCACCCGGTGGCCGACGCCCTGCGCCGGATCGGCCTGTCCCCGGTGCCGCTGGCCGCCTTCCGGGCCGTCGAGCACCGGAGCACCCTGCCCGCGGGCCGGCCGCTCGGGGACGCCGACGCCGCGCCGGGTGCGGGCCACCCCGGGCGGGACGCGGAGTTCGGGCGGTTCACCGTGGCGCACCCGGGGACCGCGCCGCTGTCGCAGTACGCGGAGCCCGCCGCCGTGTGACCCGCCGTCCGGGTCGCCGTCAGGCGAGCGCCTCGTCCAGGGCGGCCCAGGGGCCGAGCGCGGCGCCCGCCGCCCGCGCCCGCCGCTCCTCCTCCTCGCCCATCGCGGCGCGCAGCGCCTCGCGCAGCCGGTCGGCCAGCGCCTGCTGCGGCGACCAGCGCGCCACCCCGAGGCCGGCGCGGGCGGCGTCGGCGGCGCCGGCGAACCGGGCGGCCGCGGCGTCGCGGCCCTCGGCGAGCGCCAGCGCGGCGAGCGCCTCGAGGCAGGAGGCCACGCCCTCCAGGTCGCGGGTGCGCCGGTGCCGGGCCGCGGCCTCCTCCAGCCGGGCACGCGCCCGCGGCAGGTCGCCGGCCAGCAGCGCGGCGAGGGCGAGGGAGTCGGTGAGCAGCGCGGCCAGCTGGTCGTCGGCGGCGGCGAGGGCGAGGTCACGCGCCTCGCCGGCGACCCGCTCGGCGGCCTCGAGGTCCCCGCCGGCCAGCGCCACCGCCGTGCGCAGCATCCCGCTGAACGCGGCCGACCAGCCGTCCCCGCTGCGGCGCAGGTGCGCGAGGCCCTCGTCGAGCAGCGTGGCGACGTCGGGGTCGCCCGGCGTCAGGGTCATCGCCCGCGCGCCCAGGCCGTGACCCAGCAGCCAGGCGTCGTCGCGCCGCCGGGCGTCCTCGACGACGCCGTCGAGCAGGGGGACGGCGAGGGCGGGGGAGCCGCGGGCGATCCGCAGCGAGGCCCGGGCCCAGGCCAGCCGGCCGGCGAGGTCGGGCGGCAGCGCGGCGGCCGACGGCAGCTCCGCGGTCCGCTCGGCGAGGTCGGCCATCTCCGGCAGCAGGCCGTGCGCCCACCACCAGCGGACCAGCGGCGCGGTCAGCCGCACCGCCAGCTCGGCGCGGTCGGTGGCCACCGCCCAGCGCAGCGCGGCCCGCAGGTCGGCGGTCTCGGCGTCCAGCCGGGCCCGCCACAGCCGCGCCGCCGGGCCGGCCAGCCCGGCACCGGCCTCGGCGCCCAGGCCGGCCAGGTGCTGCGCCCAGCGGGTGCGGGTCGCCTCCTCCTCGCCGCGCTCGCGCAGCCGCTCGGCCGCGAACGCGCGCACCAGCTCGAGCATGCGGAAGCGCGGCTCGCCGTCGCCGGTGTCGGTGGGGGAGACCAGGCTGTGCCCGACCAGCGACGACAGCGTCTCCAGGACGTCGAGGTCCCCGCCGTCGGCGCCCACGGCCTCGGCGGTGTCGAGGGTGCAGCCGTCGGCGCACACCGACAGCCGGGCCAGCAGCGCCCGGCCGCGCTCGTCGAGCAGGTCGTGGCTCCAGGCGATCGTGGTCCGCAGCGTGCGCTGGCGGTCGGGGACGTCGACGTCGGGGTCGCCCATGTCGAGCGCACCGCCCAGCGCGCGGTCGAGGCGGGCCAGCAGCAGCCGGGGCGGGAGCGTGCGCACGCGGGCGGCGGCCAGCTCCACCGCCAGCGGCAGGCCGTCGAGCCGGCGGACCACCTCCGCCACCGGGCCGGCGGTGGCGGCGGTGAGCCGGAACGCCGGGTCGGCCTGCTGCGCGCGGGCCACGAACAGCTGCACCGCAGGGGCCTCCGCGGCGCCGTCCGCGCCGGCGGCCGGCGTCCCGAGCGGCTCGATGGGCACGTCGTGCTCGCCGCGCAGCCGCAGCACGGTGCGGCTGGTCACCAGCAGCTGGGTGCGCGGGCAGCGGGCCAGCAGGACCGCCAGGTCCGGCGCGGCCGCCGCCACCTGCTCGAGGTTGTCGACGACCACGAGCGCCGAGCGGCCGGCCAGCCGGTCGGCGATCTGCTCGAGCACCGGGCGGCTGCCCTCGGAGGACACCCCGACCGCCTCGGCGACGGCGGCGGGGACGTCGGCGGGGTCGCGGACCCCGGCGAGGTCGACGAACCACGTCCCGTCCCGGCCGGGCGCGACCGCCGCGGCCGCGGCCAGTGCCAGCCGGGTCTTGCCGATGCCGCCCGGGCCGGTGAGCACCACCAGCTGCACGGCCGGGTCGCCCAGCAGGCCGGTGACGGTGGCCAGCTCCGCGGTGCGGTCGACCATCGGCGTGGGCGGCGTCGGGAGCCAGCCGGCGGCCAGCCCGGGCGGCGCCGCGGCGGGCCGGGCGAAGCGCTCGCTCAGCAGCACGGCGAGGTCGTCGGCGACCCGCTCGGCCAGCTCGGCCGGATCGCGGTACGGGGTGGTCGACACCCCGCCCTCGGCCTGCACCCGCTCCAGCAGCCGGGCCAGGCGGGGGTCGCGGTCGGGCGCGGGCGTGCGGACGTAGAGCAGCCGCGGCATGCCCGCCGACAGGTCGATCTCGTCCTCCAGGCCCGAGACGGTCATGTCCGGGCCGACCCAGCCGTAGCGGTCGCCGTAGATGCCGACGAAGACCTCGCTCTGCGCCAGGTAGGCGCGGTAGAGGTCCCGAGGGGGGTGCGGGCGCGCCCCGAGCTCGAACATGACGGGGGTCAGCCGCAGCCGGGCGACGGCGTCGCGGACCGCGCGGCGCTCGGCGGCCAGCTCCTCGAGCGTGGAGGAGACGAAGACCCGCAGCCGCCGGTCCGGCGTCGCGATGGCCTCCGTCGCCGGTGCGGTCACGTGCACCTCCCGCCCGCCGACGGGCGCGCCGCCCGTCCGGGTCGCCGACGAGGCGGAGTCTAGGGACGGCGGCGGCGTCCCGTAACCCGGTGACAGCGGTCCCGAGGCGGTGGTTGCATGGCACCGCACGGGGACGCGCGCACCCGGAGACCGTCGTGCACCTCGCCCAGGACCACCCCGGAACCGGCCCCGCGGCGCTGGTCGTCGTCGCCCGCGACGACGGCGTCCGGGGGGCCACCACCCGCGAGCTCGACCGCCGGTACGGCTGCGACTACCGCGTCGTCTCCGGCGCCTGTCCCGAGGACGTCGACGCGGCGCTGCACGGCGCGGGCGACCCCGCCGTCGCGGTGCTGCTGGGTTGCCTGGGTGACGCCGACCCCGACGGCCTGGACGTGCTGCGCACCTGCCACGCGAGGCACCCCGGCGCGGCCGCCGTCGCACTGGTCCGGTGGGGCGCCTTCGAGACCGCCCGGCCGATCTTCGAGGCGATCACCGTCGGCCAGCTCGACCGCTGGGTGTACGCCCCGCAGGGGCGTGCCGACGAGGAGTTCCACCGGTCGGTCACCGAGGTCCTCGACGAGTGGTCCTCCCGGCAGGGCGGCGGGTTCGAGGCGGTCCGGGTCGTCGGTGACCGCTGGGACCCGCACGCCCAGCACCTGCGCGACCAGCTGACCCGCAACCGCATCCCGACGGGCTTCTACGAGGCCGGCTCGTCCGACGGCCGGGCGGTGCTCGCCGACCTCGGACTCGAGCGGCCGCGGCTGCCGGTCGTCGTCGTCCGCTTCAAGCCCGAGCAGACCGTGCTGCAGGCGCCCACCGACCTCGAGGTGGCCGAGGCGTTCGGCCTGTTCGACCCGCTGGACCCCGACGCCGTGCACGACGTCGTCGTGGTGGGTGCCGGGCCGGCGGGGCTGGGCGCGAGCGTCTACGCCGCCTCCGAGGGCCTGGACACGCTGCAGCTGGAGTGCGAGGCGGTGGGCGGGCAGGCCGGCACCAGCTCGCTGATCCGCAACTACCTCGGGTTCCCCACCGGCGTCAGCGGCAGCCGGCTGGCGTTCTCGGCCTACCAGCAGGCGTGGGCGTTCGGCACCCGCTTCTCCTTCATGCGCACCGCCGCCTCCCTCCGCACCGAGGACGGCCTGCACCGGGTCTCCCTCGGCGACGGCTCGGAGGTGCAGGCGCGGACCGTGGTCGTCGCCACCGGGGCGGCCTGGCGGCGGATCGGCGTGCCGGAGCTGGAGGCCTTCACCGGCCGCGGAGTCTTCTACGGCGCGGCGGTGAGCGAGGCGCCGGCGATGGCCGGCCGGCACGTGTTCGTCGTCGGCGGCGGCAACTCCGCCGGGCAGGCAGCGGTGTACCTCTCCCGCTACGCGGCGAAGGTGTCGCTGCTGGTCCGCCGGGCGTCGCTGACGGAGACGATGTCGGACTACCTCATCCGCGAGCTCGTCGCGCTGCCGCGGGTCGAGATCCGGTACCGCGTGCAGGTGGTCGGGGGCCGGGGCAGCGACGTCCTGGAGACCGTCGTCCTGCGCGACCTCGACACCGGCGCGGAGACCGAGGAGCCGGGGATGCTCTTCGTGATGATCGGCAGCGAGCCGCGCACCGACTGGCTCGCCGGGACGCTGGCCCGCGACCGGTGGGGCTTCCTGCTCACCGGGGCCGCGCTGACCGGCGACGGCGTCGCGCCTCCCTGGCCGCTGGACCGGCCGCCGGCGCTGCTGGAGACGTCGACACCGGGGGTGTTCGCGGCCGGTGACGTGCGCCAGGGCTCGGTAAAGCGGGTGGCCTCGGCGGTGGGGGAGGGCGCGCTGGCGGTGACGCTGGTGCACGCGCACCTGGCCTCGCTCGCCGCTGACCGGTGACCGGCGTCCTTCCACCCAGCGGGACCGCCGGCTTGGGGCGCCTCGGCGGACCGCCGTAGCTTCCGGGACATGACCGGGACCACACCCGTGCCGCCTCCGCCGGGTCTGCACCTGCCGCGCTACCTCCGCGAGGAGGCCGCCGCCCGGACGCCGGTCGCCCACCCCGACTACCGCAGCACCGCGCTGCGGGCGCCCCTGCGCACGCCGGTCGACCTGCCGCACCGGCTGACCGAGGTCACCGGTCCGGTGCTCGGCGAGGACCGCGTGCAGCCCACCGACGCCGACCTGACCTGGCGCAACGGCGGCGAGGCGATCGGCCAGCGGATCCTCGTGTACGGGCGGGTGCTCGACAGCGACGGCCGCGCGGTGCCGGGCGCGCTGGTCGAGGTGTGGCAGGCCAACGCGTCGGGTCGCTACCGCCACGTCGTGGACAACTGGCCGGCGCCGCTGGACCCGCACTTCGACGGGCTGGGCCGGGTGGTCACCGACGCCCTCGGCCGCTACGAGTTCATGACGATCAAGCCCGGCGCGTACCCGTGGGGCAACCACCACAACGCGTGGCGGCCGGCGCACATCCACTTCAGCCTCTTCGGCCGGGCGTTCACCCAGCGCCTGGTCACCCAGATGTACTTCCCGGACGACCCGCTGTTCGGGCAGGACCCGATCTACAACGCCATCCCGCCCGCGGCGCGCCACCGCGCGGTCAGCCGGTACTCCCTCGACCGGACCCAGGACAACTGGGCGCTGGCCTTCGAGTGGGACATCGTCCTGCGCGGCACGGACCAGACCCCCTTCGAGACCGAGGACGACGGAGACGTGGCGTGAGCAGCAACCCGCTGGAGGTCCCGCCGGACCCGGCCGCTCCCTTCCAGCCGCGCTCCGGGCAGCGCGGCACCGGTTTCCTCACCGGGCCGCTGCGGCTGGGCACCACCCCGAGCGCGACCGTCGGGCCGTACCTGGCCATCGGCCTGACCTGGGACGACGGGATCTGGGCCGCGGCCGAGGGCACGGCGGGCGGCATCTGGATCCGCGGCAGCGTGTTCGACGGCAACGGCGACGTCGTCCCCGACGCGATGGTCGAGACCTGGCAGGCCGACCCCGACGGCGGGTTCCCCTCGCCCGAGGACCCGCGCGGCGCGGCGACCTACCCCGGCTTCCGCGGCTACGCCCGCGCCCAGACCCTCAGCGGCGGGTTCGAGGTGTTCACCCTCAAGCCCGGCCGGGTGCCCGACGGCGAGGGCGGGCTGCAGGCGCCGCACGTCGACGTCTCCGTCTTCGCCCGCGGCCTGCTCGACCGCGTGGTCACCCGCGTCTACTTCGCCGACGAGGCCGAGGCCAACGCCTCCGACGTCGTCCTGCAGGGGCTGCCGGAGGACCGCCGCGAGACGCTGCTGGCCACGCCCACGGACGACGGCTACCGCTTCGACGTGCACCTGCAGGGGGACCGCGAGACGGTCTTCTTCGCCGTCTGAGCGCGGTGCCGTCCGGATGCGGTGCCGTCCGGATGCGGTGCCGTCCGGATGCGGTGCCGTCCGGATGCGGTGCCGTCCGAGCGGGCACCCGCGCCCGCCGGTAGGAAGGACGACGTGACAGGTCTGTTCGCCGGCACCTTCGCCCGCGGCGGTGCGGCGGCGGCCGTCTCCGACGACGCCTGGATTCGCGCGCTGCTCGAGGTCGAGGCCGCCCTCGCCCGCGCCGCGGCCGCGGTGGGCCTGGTGCCCGCGACGGCGGCCGACGCGGTGACGGCGGCCTGCGCCGACCCGTCGCGGCTGGACCTCGCGACCGTCGTCGCCCGCGCCGCCGACGCCGGCAACCCGGTGCCGCCGCTGGTGCGCTCGCTGCAGGACGCCGTGGGGGAGCGCGACGCCGTCGCCGTGCACGTGGGCGCCACCAGCCAGGACGTCGTCGACACCGCGCTGGTGCTGCTCGCCCGGCGGGCGGTGGCCGAGGTCGACGCCGACCTCGCCGCGGCCGCCGGCGTCTGCGCCGCGCTCGCGCGGACCCACCGCGACGACGTGGTCATGGGCCGCACGCTGATGCAGCAGGCGCTGCCGACGACCTTCGGGCTCAAGGCGGCCGGCTGGCTGGCGGGTCTGGACGGGGCGCGGCTGCGGCTGGCCGAGGTCGTGGCCACGCTGCCGGTGCAGTACGGCGGCGCGGTGGGGACGCTCGCGGCGTCGTCGGGTGCCGGGACGGCGGTGCGCGCGGCGCTGGCCGCGGAGCTCGGCCTGGTGGCGACCGCCGTCCCCTGGTCCACCGTGCGGCTGCCGGTGGCCGACCTGGCGGGCGCGCTCGGTGCCGCGGCGGGGGTGGTGGCGACGGTCGCCGTCGACGTGGTGCTGCTGGCCCAGTCGGAGGTGGCCGAGGTCGCCGAGGTGGGCGAGGGACGCGGGGGGTCCTCCGCGATGCCCCACAAGCAGAACCCGGTCGCGGCGATCTCGGCGCGCGCCTGCGCCCGGCGGGCACCGGGGCTGGTGGCGACCCTGCTGGGTGCCATGGAACAGGAGCACGAGCGGGCGGCCGGGGCGTGGCACAGCGAGTGGCCCACGCTGACCGGCCTGCTGAGCACGGTGGGCTCGGCGTGCTCGTGGCTGGCCGAGAGCCTGCGGGGGTTGCGGCCCGACGTCGGCCGGATGGCGGACACGGTGGCCGCGGCGGGCGAGGGGGCGCTGGCCGGGGCGCTGGCCGAGGCGCTGACGCCGTCGCTGGGCCGGGGTGCGGCGCACGACGCGGCCGCCGAGGCGACCCGGCGCGCGCGTGACACGGGCCGGTCGCTGGCCGAGGTGGTCGCCACCCGGACCGACGTGGACGTCGCCGCGGTGCTGGCCGCGGCCACCCCGGACCTGGGGGAGGCCGGCGCGCAGGTGGACGCGGCGCTGGCCGAGCACGAGCAGCTGGTGGAAGGGGCACCGTGACCGCGGTCGAGGTCAGCTACACCGAGGACGGGCCGGCCGGCGCGCCGGTCGTCGTCCTGTCCAACTCGCTGGGCGCGACCCGCGGGATGTGGGACCCGCAGGTGCCGGCGCTGGCCGAGCGCTACCGGGTGGTCACCTACGACACCCGCGGGCACGGGGAGTCGCCGGCACCGGCCGGGCCGTACACGGTCGACGACCTCGTCGACGACGTGCTCGCGCTGCTCGACCGGCTCGGTGTGCGGACGGCCCACGTGGCCGGGCTGTCGCTGGGCGGGATGACGGCGATGCGGCTGGCCGCGCGCGAGCCCTCGCGGGTGGGCCGCCTGGCACTGCTGGCGACCTCGGCGAGGCCCGACCCGCAGGGGTTCCTCGACCGGGCGGTGCAGGCCCGCTCGGGCGGGACCGCGCCCCTGGCGCCGGCGATCGTGGGCCGGTGGCTCACGCCGGGGTACGCGGCGGCGCACCCGGACCTCGTGGCCCGCCTGGAGGCGATGATCGCCGGCGCCGACGACGAGGGGTACGCGTCCTGCTGCGAGGCGGTGGGGCACTTCGACGCCCGCGCGGACCTGGCGCGGATCACCGCACCGACGCTGGTGGTCTCGGGAGCCGAGGACCCCGCGCTGCCGCCGCCGCACCAGCAGCTCGTCGCCGACGGGATCCCGGGGGCGACCCTGGTGTCGATCAGCCCGGGCGCGCACCTGCCCAACCTGGAGCGGCCGCTGGAGGTCACCGGGGCGCTGCTGGCGCACCTCGACGCCGCGGGGAGCCACGCGTGAGCGAGGACCTCGGCACGGACGACGCCCGCCGTTCTGCCGGCATGCGCACCCGGCGCGAGGTGCTCGGCGACGCGTGGGTGGACCGGGCGGTGGCGAACACGACGCCGTTCACCGAGGGGTTCCAGGACTTCATCACCCGCGTGGCGTGGGGGGACGTCTGGCAGCGGCCCGGCCTCGAGCGGCGGGAGCGCAGCATCGCCACGCTGTCGATCTGCATCGCGCTGCGGCACTGGGACGAGTTCGCGCTGCACGTGCGCGCCGCGGTGCACAACGGCCTGACCGACGCGGAGATCGGTGAGGTGATCCAGCACGCGGCCGTCTACGCCGGGGTGCCGGCCGCCAACCACGCGTTCAAGGTCGCCGGGCCGGTCCTCGAGGAGCTGCGCGCCGGCTGAGCCGGTCTCACCGTGGCTCGGCGGGCTCCCGGGGGCTGGGCACCAGCGCCACGCTGAGCGAGGTCACCAGGCCGACGAGCACCGTGGCGCTGACGTCGTCGTCCAGCCAGAACAGCAGGGCGGCGGCGCCCAGGCCGACGAGGACGGCGAGCACCAGCCGCCGTCGCACACCGTCCCAGTACGTCTCCCCGTCTCCCATGCCGCAGGACGCTAGGCGGGTCGTTCTGCCCGTCCCCGGTCCATCGGGCACGTGCCGCAATGCTCCCAGGGCGGCGCGGCGCGTCGCCTCCGGACCGCAGTCACCCGACTGCTCGAGCAGCGGGGCGCAGCAGCGGTGCCGGGGTGGTGATCTCGGTGCCGTCGGGTCGCCAGGTGTGCCATCGGCCGTCGGGTGGTCTTTCGACGCGGAAGCCGTGGTGGACCTTGGTGTGGTGGCGTTCGCACAACAGTGCTGAGTTCTCGAGGCTGGTCTCGCCGCCGTCGATCCAGTGGACCAGGTGGTGGACGTCGCACCACCAGGTCGGTGCTCGGCAGCCGGCGAACACGCAGCCCCCGTCGCGCAGTTCGGCCGCGCGGCGCAGGTGGCGGTCGGCGAGGCGGTGGGCGCGGCCCAGGTCGAGCGGGGCGCCGTCGGGGCCGAAGACGACGCGGCTCACGGCGCCGTCGCAGGCCAGCCAGCGGGCGCGGGCGGCGGAGATCACGGTGCCCGAGCCCAGGGTGGCGGTGCCCTGGCCGGTGGCGGGGTCGGCGAGGTCGTCGAGGTCGATGCGGACCGCGACGTGCGGCTTGACCGTCCGCAGCGTAGGCAGGCCGCCGGCGGCCAGCGCGTTGTCGCACAGCTGCACCAGGGCGTCGGCCTGCCGCTGGGCGCGGGTGCGCTCGTCACCGGCGGGCCGGTCGGCCTGGGTGAAGGACTCCAGCGCGACCTGGAACTTCTCACCACCCACGGCGTCCAGGCAGCCGTGGAGGGTGCGGGACCCGTCGGCGTGGGTGACCACCGTCAGCGACCGGCCCTCGGTGGGGTCGGGTTCGGGACCGTCGGGGTCGAGGTCGTCGCAGTAGCGCTGCACCACCGTCACCAGGTCGGTGTGCGGCTGCTCGACCGCGACCCCGGTGACCACCGCGTCGATCACCGCCAGCTCCACCCCCTGCTCCGCGGCTGCCGTCAGCCGCGCCGGCGTCACCGCGCGCGCGGTGACCGCGACCTGCTCGGCCGAGACCAGGCCGGCGTCGTGCGCCTCGGCGAGGGCGGGCAGGTGCGCCAGCGCCCGCCCGCTGCGCACCACCCGCGACGCCTCGGCCGCCGACAGCCGGCAGTGCCCGCGCAGCCAGGAGGCCATCGACGTCAGGCCGTCCCGCTCGGGCGCCTGGGACAGCTCCGCCGCCCGGACCCGGCGGGCCAGGGCGGCGTCGATCCGGTTGCGCTCGGCGACCAGCGCGGCGACGTCGTCGAGGACGTCTCCGTTCCCCAGATCGCTCGAACACACGTACGAAGTTTACGACCGCAGGTCCCCCACCGCGACCGGTATCCCCAGGTCAGGAGCTTGTCCATGGATCCGGACGACCCCTTGCGCGGGCGCGCTCACCCACCCTGCACGAGGATCGCGGCAGGGACACACCGACGAGAGGGAACGACGTGGCACTCCTGGACGACGGCGCGTGGCAGGGCAGGGTCTGGACCGGCAGCTGGACCGAGGGGTCCGGCGGCACGTACGACGCGGTGGAGCCGGCCACCGGCGACGTCATCGCACCGGTGGGCAGGGCGACCCCCGAGGACGTGCGGGCGGCCGCCGAGCGGGCCGCGGAGGCGCAGCGCGCGTGGGCCGCGGCGCCCTTCGAGGAGCGGGCCCGCGTCCTGCGCCGCGCCGGCCAGGTGCTCGAGGACAACGCCGACGAGATCAAGGGCTGGCTGGCGCGGGAGTCGGGCGCGATCCAGCCGTTCGGCGACTTCCAGGTCCACACCAGCGCGCAGGAGTGCTACGAGGCCTCCGCGCTGCCCAGCCACCCCTACGGCGAGCTGCTGCGCTCCGGCGCGCCCCGCCTGAGCTTCGCCCGCCGCGTCCCGGCCGGCGTCGTCGGCGTCATCGCGCCGTTCAACGTGCCCACG
Source organism: Geodermatophilus normandii (assembly GCF_003182485.1). Taxonomy (NCBI): domain Bacteria; kingdom Bacillati; phylum Actinomycetota; class Actinomycetes; order Geodermatophilales; family Geodermatophilaceae; genus Geodermatophilus; species Geodermatophilus normandii. The sequence continues at coordinate 3,116,216 of NZ_QGTX01000001.1, forward strand.
ATCCTGGCCATCCGCGCGATCGCCCCGGCGCTGGCGCTGGGCAACGCGGTCGTCCTCAAGCCCGACCCGCGCACCGCCATCTCCGGTGGCGCGGTGTTCGCGCGGGTCTTCGAGGAGGCCGGGCTCCCGGCCGGCGTGTTCCAGGTGCTGCCCGGCGGCGCCGACGTCGGCGAGGCGCTGGTCACCGCACCGCAGGTGCGGGTCATCGCGTTCACCGGCTCCACGAAGGCCGGCCGCATCGTCGGCGCGCTGGCCGGCCAGCACCTCAAGCGGGCGCACCTCGAGCTCGGCGGCAACTCCGCGCTCATCGTGCTGCCCGACGTCGACGTCACCGCCGCGGCCAGCGTCGGCGCCTGGGGCACCTTCAGCCACCAGGGCCAGATCTGCATGGCCACCAGCCGGCACCTGGTGCACGAGTCGATCGCCGAGGAGTACGCGGCGGTCCTGACCGAGAAGGTGGAGAAGCTGCCGGTCGGCGACCCCTTCCGCGAGCAGGTCGCCCTCGGCCCGCTCATCGACGCCGGCCAGCGCGACCGGGTGCACGGGCTGGTCACCGCCAGCGTCGAGAAGGGCGCCACGGTGCGCACCGGCGGCACCTTCGAGGGTCTGTTCTACCGGCCGACCGTCCTCGGCGGCGTCGCCATCGACCACCCGGCCTACCAGGAGGAGATCTTCGGCCCGGTCGCCCCGGTGACGCCGTTCTCCAGCCTCGACGAGGTCGCCGCCCTCGCCGCCGGCACCGAGTACGGCCTGAGCCTCGGCATCCTCACCCGCGACGTCTACGCCGGCCTCGAGCTGGCCGAGCGGATCCCGAGCGGCCTGGTGCACATCAACGACCAGACCGTCAACGACGAGGCGGTGGCGCCCTTCGGCGGCGTCGGCGCCTCGGGCACCGGATCCCGGCACGGCGGCCCGCAGGCCAACATCGAGGCGTTCACCGAGACGCAGTGGGTCACCGTGCGCGGCGACCTGCCGGCGTACCCGTTCTGAGCCGCAGGGCCTGGCCGGGGCGCAGCTGCGCGCAGCGGTCGACGTCGTCGTCGGCCACGTAGCCGGCCACCGGATAGCCGCCGGTCACCGGCGCGTCGGCGAGGAAGAGCACCGGCGCGCCGGACGGCGGCACCTGCAGCGCGCCCCGGACGAGCCCCTCGCTGGGGAGCTCGCCGGACTCCCGGCGCTCCAGGCGCGGGCCGTCCAGGCGCAGGCCGACGCGGTTGCTCTCGGCGGTGACCGTCCAGGCCGCCGACCCGAGCACGTCCAGCGCGGCGGGGGTGAGCCAGTCGGCGCGGGGGCCGGGCAGCAGCCGCACGGTCACCTCGCCGCCGGGCGGGTCGGGCACCGGGGCGACGTCGACGCCGGGCACGTCGCCGGTGGGCGGGCCGACCGGCAGCACGTCACCGGGCCGCAGCGCCGGGGGGCCGAGGCCGGCCAGCAGGTCGGTGGAGCGGGAGCCGAGCACCGGCTCGACGGCGATCCCCCCGCGGACGGCGAGGTAGGTGCGCAGGCCGGCGGGCGGCGTCCCGAGCGCGAGGGTGCCGCCCGCGCGCAGCAGGCCCGGGGCGTCGTGCACCCCCGACCCCGGGCACCGTGCGCCCGTGGTGACCACCAGCAGGTCGGCCTCCGCCCGCAGCACCAGCCCGCCGAGCGTCGCCTCGAGCACCGCCGCGCCCGGCTCGTTCCCCACCAGCCGGTTGGCCAGTGCGGCCGACGCGCGGTCGCAGGCGCCCGAGCGGCCCACCCCGACGCCGGCCAGCCCGGGGCGGCCGAGGTCCTGCACGGTGGTCAGCGGGCCGGGGGCCACGACGGTCAGACCGCCACCGACACCCCCGCTCACGACACCCCCGCTCACGACACCGCCACGAAGCGCACGCGCACCCCCGGTCGCAGCAGCGCCGCCGGGTCGCGGGACAGGTCGAACACCGCGACGTCGGTGCGCCCGACCAGCTGCCAGCCGCCCGGCGACTCCCGCGGGTACACGCCGGTGAACCCGCCGGCCAGCGCGACCGAGCCGGCCGGCACCCGGGTGCGCGGCGACGGGCGGCGCGGCACGTCCCAGGTGCCGTCGGCCGGCGTCAGGTACCCGAACCCGGGCGCGAACCCGGAGAACGCGACGGTCCACTCCGTGCCGGCGTGCCGCCGCACCACCTCCGCGGGGTCCACGCCCAGGTGCGCGGCGACGTCGCCGAGGTCCTCGCCGTCGTAGACGACCGGCACCTCGACCTGTTCCGCGCCGACCCGGCGCCCGGGCCGGGGCACCGTCCGCCGGACCGCCGCCTCGACGGCGTCCAGCGTGGTCTGCGCGGGGTCGGTCACCACCAGCACCGTGCGTGCCGCCGGCACGAGGTCCACGACGCCGGGCGGCCGGTCCTCCTCCAGCGCCGCGTAGAGGTCGAGGACCTCGTCGAGGTCCGCGAGCTCCACCAGCAGGGCGGTGGAGCCGCTGGGCAGCACCCGCATCACGGTGCGAAGGGGACGAGCTCGACCCCCGCCTCGCCCAGCGCGGTCCGCACCCGCCGCGCGATGTCCACCGCGCCGGGGGTGTCGCCGTGCACGCAGATCGACCGCGGTGCCAGCTGCAGTGAGCCGCCGTCGACGTCGGCGATCGGCTCCCCGGTCGCCATCGCGACGCAGCGGCGCGCGATCTCGTCGGCGTCGTGCAGCACCGCGCCGGGCAGCCGGCGGGACACCAGCGTCCCCTCCGGCGTGTAGGCCCGGTCGGCGAACGCCTCGGCCACGACGGTCAGGCCGGCCTCGGCCGCCAGCCGCAGCCACGCCGACCCGGGCAGCCCGAGCACCGGCAGCGTGCGGTCGTACTCGACGACGGCGCGCACCACGGCTGCCGCCTGCTCCTCGTGGGCGACGATCGCGTTGTACAGCGCCCCGTGCGGCTTGACGTAGCGGACGCGGGTGCCGGCCACGCGGGCGAACGCCTCCAGCGCGCCGACCTGGTAGAGGACGTCCTGGGTCAGGGCGTCGGGCTCGACGTCGACGAACCGGCGTCCGAAGCCCGCGAGGTCGCGGTAGCCCACCTGTGCGCCGACGGCGACGCCGGCCGCCGCGGCGCGGTCGCACACCCGGCGCAGGATGACCGGGTCGCCGGCGTGGAAGCCGCAGGCGACGTTGGCGCTGGTGACCACGCCGAGCAGGGCGTCGTCGTCGCCGAGGGTCCACTGGCCGAAGCCCTCGCCGAGGTCGGAGTTGAGGTCCATCGAGAGAGGGGACACGGGCGGTGGTCCTCGCCTAGGAGAACAGTTCGACGACCGGGCGGACGGAGTTGACCGCGAGGTAGATCGTCCCGAGCCAGGCCACCCAGCCGACCACGAGCAGCCAGCGCGGGTACCGGTAGCCGCCGAGCAGGTCGGTCCGCCGGGTGGCCACCCACAGCAGGACGGCGATGCCGATCGGCAGCAGCAGGCCGTTGAAGGCGCCGGCGAAGACCAGCAGCGTGGTGGGCGCCGCCCCGGCGAGCAGGTACGCCAGCGTGGTGACGGCGATGAAGCCGACCACCAGCAGGGTGCGGGTGCGGTCGCTGGTGCGGGTCCGCGACGTCACGAAGGACACCGACGTGTACGAGGCGCCGATGACGCTGGTGATCGACGCCGCCCAGAGCACGATGCCGAACACCCGCAGGCCCACCTCCCCGGCGGCGATCTCGAACGCCGAGGCGGCCTGGTTCTCCGGGTCCAGCGACGCCCCGCCGGCCACGACGCCGAGGATGGCGAGGAACAGGACGACCCGCATGATCCCGGTGACGACGATCCCGGTGACCGAGCCGCGGGTGATGTCCCGGACGTGGCCGGGACCGGTGACGCCGGAGTCAAGCAGCCGGTGCGCCCCCGCGTAGACGATGTAACCGCCGATGGTGCCGCCGACGAGCGTGGTGATCGCCAGGACGTCGATCCGGTCGGGCAGGACGACGTTGCGCAGCGCCGTCCCCACCGGCGGGCCGGACGTGACCGCGATGTAGGCGGTCAGCAGGATCATCGCCAGCCCGAGGACGACGACGATCCGGTCGACGGCGACGCCCGCCCGCTTGCTGAGGAACACGGCGATGGCCACGAGCGCCGACAGCGCGCCGCCGATCTTGGGTTCCAGGCCGAACATCGCGTCGGTGCCGAGGCCCGCCCCGCTCACGTTGCCCACGTTGAAGACCAGGCCGCCGATGACCAGAAAGGCGGCCATGACCCAGCCGAGGCCGGGCAGGACGAGGTTGCCCAGCTCCTGCGCCCGCCGCCCGGAGACGCCGACGACCCGCCAGACGTTCAGCTGCAGCGCGATGTCGATGAGGATCGAGACGGCGATCGCGAAGGCGAAGGCGGCGCCGAGCTGGACGGTGAACGTCGTCGTCTGGGTGATGAAGCCGGGCCCGATGGCCGAGGTGGCCATGAGGAACATCGCGCCCAGGACGGTCGAGCGGGTGCTCGCCGACATGCGCCCGCCGGTCGGCGCTGCCGGCTCGTCGGTGGCGACGGGACGGTGGGCCGGGGGGTGCGACATCGGCGCTCCGGGACGTCGGCGGACCGGGGCGGGCGCTGCTGCCCGCCGTCCCGGACGCTAGCCAGGCCGCCGGCCGGCGGCAACGCGGAGCGGCCGGTCGGGTTCCTGCTCCCCGGCGGTCAGCGGCCGCGCTGGGCGACGACGACGCTCCCCAGCGCCAGGACCACCCCCGCCAGCTGCACCGGTCCGAGCGACTGCCCCAGCAGCGCCCAGCCGGCGGCCGCGGCGACCACCGGGGAGAGCAGCCCCAGGAAGCTCACCCGGTCGGCGGGCAGCAGGCCGATCCCGCGCAGCCACAGCACGTAGGCCAGCGCGGTGTTGACCACGGCCAGGTACAGGAAGCCGCCCACCTGGCCCGGCGTCACCGTCGCCGGCAGGCCCTCGACGGCCAGGGCCAGCGGGAGCAGCAGCACGCCGCCCGCGGCGAGCTGCCAGCCGGTGAAGGCCAGCACCGGGACGGGCCGGCCCCACCGCTTGGTGAGCACCACACCGGTGCCCATGCAGGCGGTGGCCACCAGCCCGGCGAGGACGCCGAGCGGGTCGAGCCGGGCAGAGTCGGTGAGCACCACGAGCGCGACCCCGGCCACCCCCGTGGCGCCGAGGACGAACGTGCGCAGCCGCAGCGGCTGGCCGAGCAGCGGCAGGGCGAGCGCGGCCACCACCAGGGGCTGCACCGCTCCGAGCACCGCGGCGACCCCGCCGGGCAGGCGGTAGGCGGCGACGAACAGCAGGGCGAAGAAGGCGCCGATGTTGAGCGTGCCGAGCACCGCCGCCTTCCACCACCACGCGCCGCGGGGCAGCACGCGGCCGGCCGCCACGAGGAGCAGCCCGGCGGGCAGCGCCCGCACCGTCGCGGCCAGCAGCGGGCGGTCGGGCGGCAGCCACTCGGTGGTGACCACGTACGTCGTCCCCCAGGTGGCGGGGGCGACGGCGGTGAGCGCGGTCAGCGTCCAGAGGGCCCGGCGACGGCGCGGCGCCCGGGGGACGACGGCCGCCGGTGCCTGGATCGTGGTGGCCATGACGGCTCCGTCCCTCGATGGCATATATCTCGATCTCAAGATACTTGGTAGCGAGTATCTGTCAACCGTGAGACGTGCGAGGATCGCCGTGTGACCGACCGGGACGGCGTGGACGAGATCGTCGCGCAGTGGGCGCGGGAGCGCCCCGACCTCGACACCACGGCGATGGCCGTCTTCGGCCGGGTGTACCGCACCGCCCGGCTGGTGGGGGACGCGCAGGAGCGGTGCTACGCCCGCTTCGGCATCACCCGGGCCGACTTCGACGTCCTCGCGACGCTGCGCCGGGCCGGGGGCCCGACGGCCTCTCGCCGGGCCGGCTCACCGGGGCCCTCATGCTCAGCAGCGGGGGGATGACCAGCCGGCTGGACCGGCTGGAGCGGGCCGGGCACCTGGTGCGCACCGCGGACCCGGCCGACCGGCGTGCGCTGCTGGTGCGGCTCACCGACGCCGGCCGGGCGCTGGTCGACGAGGCCGTGACCGCCGGGCTGGCCGAGCAGCAGCGCCTGCTGGGCGGGATGTCACCGGCCGCCGTGCGGCGGCTCGACGACCTGCTGCGCGACCTGCTCGCCTCCGTCGAGGAGCGGGCCGGCGACTGAGGGCACCGGCCCGCTCAGCGCACGCGAGTGCCCGTCCCGGCAGCCGCCCGGCCGATCCGCGAGTTCCGGTAGCCGTAGACCGCGTAGATGAGCAGCCCGATCGCGAGCCAGGCCAGGAAGCGCAGCCAGGTCTCGATGCTCAGGTTGAGCATCAGGTACAGGCAGGCGAGCGCGGACACCAGCGGCAGCACCGGGGACAGCGGCACCCGGAACGGCCGCTCGAGCTCGGGCCGGGTGCGCCGCAGCACGACCACGGCGACCGACACCAGCAGGAAGGCGAACAGCGTGCCGATGCTCACCAGGTCGGCCAGCGTCCCCAGCGGGACGAACGTCGCCAGCACCAGCACCAGGCCCGCGAACAGCAGGGTGACCCGCACCGGGGTGCCGGTGCGGGGGCTGACCCGGGCCACCGCCGGCGGCAGCAGGCCGTCGCGGCCCATGGCGAAGCCGATCCGGCCGATGGTGATCAGGTCGACCAGGATCACCGAGGTCAGGCCCGCCACCGCCGCGATCGACACCAGCGACGACGCCCAGCCCAGCCCCACCTGGTCGAACGCGTCGGCGATCGGCGCCCCCTCGTCGATGTCGCGGTACTCCACCATCCCGACGACCACGAACGCGACGCCGACGTAGAGGGCGGTCGCCAGCCCCAGGGTGCCGAGCAGCCCGAGCGGCACGTCGCGCGCCGGGCGCCGGGTCTCCTCGGAGAGGTTCGCGACCGCCTCGAAGCCGGTGTAGGCGAAGAAGACGACGGCGGCCGCGGTCAGCACGCCGCCGACGCCGAAGGCGACCGGCTCGAGCCCGGCGACCACCTCGATGAGCGGCCGGGTCAGCCCGCTGCCGCCCTCGGCCGGCTCTCCGGGCGGGACGAACGGCGTGAGGTTGGCGCCGCGCACGAACCACGCCCCGGCGACGACGACGAACACGCAGACGGCCACCTTGACCACCACGAGCACGCCGGTGACCCGCGCCGACTCCCGGATGCCCAGCACCGCCACGAGGGTCAGCACCACGACGATCGCGGCCGCCCCGAGGTTCACCGTCGACGTCTCGCCGAACAGGGACGGCGGCAGGTCGAGGAGGTTGCCCACGTAGCCCGACCAGCCGCGGGCCACCACCGCCGCCCCGAGCGCGAACTCGAGGAACAGGTCCCAGCCGATGACCCAGGCCACCACCTCGCCGGCCGTCGCGTAGGCGTAGGTGTAGGCGCTGCCCGCCGTCGGCACCGCGGAGGCGAGCTCGGCGTAGCAGAGCGCGGCGAGCAGGGCGACCAGGCCGGCGACGGCGAAGGAGACCACCACCGCCGGCCCCGCGCTCTGCTTGGCCGTGACGCCGGTGAGCGTGAAGATCCCGGTGCCGATCACGATGCCGATGCCGAAGCCGACGAGGTGCCGGGCCGACAGCCGCCTGCGCAGGTGCCCGGTGTCCCGGGGGGACTCCACGCCCTCCCCGGTGTCCGCGTGCACGGCCTCGACGGACTTCGTCCGGAACAGGTCCACGCGGGGACGCTAGGTCCGGCAGGGCGTACCCGCCTGTTCAGACCTCCCCTAGATGTACTGACCGGGCAGGTTGGTCAGGCGGCTGATGGGTGGATGGCCGCCGATGCCGGTGTGGGGCCGGTGGTGGTTGTAGGCGTGTAGCCAAGCAGGAAAGGCCGCGCGGCGGTCGGCTTCGCTGGTGAACAGCTGGGCGAAGGCCCATTCGCTGGTCATGGTGCGGTTGAACCGTTCGACCTTGCCGTTGGTCTGTGGCCGGTAGGGCCGGGTGCGCTTGGCCGTGATGCTCAACTCGGCGCAGGCGGTGGCCCAGTCGCGGCTGCGGTAGCAGCCGCCGTTGTCGGTCAGCACCCGGCGGGCGGTCACGCCGCGGGCGGCGAACCAGGCCACCGCTTGGTGCAGCACGGCGGCGGCGGTGGGACCGGTCTCGTCCTCGCAGATCTCGGCGTAGGCGGTCCGGGAGTGGTCGTCGAGAACGACGTGGATGAAGCCGTGGCCCATCAGCGGATTGCGATAGCGGTTGCGGGCGCGGCCGCCATCGTGGTGCCGGTTGGCCTTGCCGGCCTGCTGACCCAGGAAGCGCCAGCCGCCGCCGGCGGGGATGTTGCCCAGCTTCTTCACATCGGCGTGCAGCAGATCGCCGGGCGCTTCGCGTTCGTAGCGGACGACGACCTGCTCGCGCCGCTCAAGACGGGACAACCGGTTCATGCCGCAGCGGCGCAGCACCGCTCCGGCGGTCGAGGGCGCGACTCCGGTCTCGGCGGCCAGTCGGACCGCGCCCCAGCGCTTGCGCAGCCGCAGCGACACGATGCGCTTCGTCGTCGCCGGATCAGTCTTGCCCGGACTGGTGCGCGGCCGGCTGGAGCGATCGACCATGCCAGCCTTGCCCAGGCTTCGATACCGCTCGGCCCAACGGTCGGCAGTCTTCCAGGCCACGCCGAAGAACTCCGCAGCCCGACTCTTGGGCCAGTTCTCCTCCACCACCAGCCGGGCCAATCGCAGACGCTGGCGTGGGGTCAAGACGGCGTTAGCGTGGAGCACGAGGACCTCCGGGTGCGTGTCGTGGTCGCCTTCAGCAGCTCCACTCCACGTCCGGAGGTCCTCCTCCACAAGAACCTTCAGTCAGATCTCGTGGTCACGCGCACTCGACCAACGTCTCCGGTCAGTACACCTAGACCTCCTCGACCGGGAAGCTCCGCGACGGCGACACGAACTCGTCCTGGGCGGCGACCAGCAGGATCTCCCGCGAGCCGGCCTCCTCGGTGCGCCGCAGCAGGCCCCACACGCTGGCCGCGGCCCGGCCGAGCGCCTCGCCGGCCGAGCGGGTGTCGAGCCAGTGCGCGAGGAACAGCGCGGCGATCGCGTCGCCGGCGCCGTTGACCGACACCGACAGCCGCGGCGTGCGGACCCGGAAGTGCCGGCCGCCCTCGGAGGCGAGCAGGTCGACCGCGTCGTCGGGGGTGTCCTCGGCCACCAGCGACGTCGTCAGCACCACCCGCGGCCCGAGCGCCTGCACGGCGGCGACCGCGTCCTGCACCTCGGCGAGGGTCCGCGTCGTCGTCTGCGCGAGCAGGTCGAGCTCGTAGTGGTTCGGCGTCACGACGTCGGCCGCGGGCACGGCGACCTCGCGCATGAGCTCCTCGATGCCGGGGCGCACGAACACGCCCCGGCCGACGTCGCCGATCACGGGGTCGCAGCAGTAGACGGCGTCGGGGTTGGCCGCGCGCACCCGCCCGACCGTGCCGACGACGGCGTGGCCGATGTCGGCGGAGCCGAGGTAGCCGGACAGGACGGCGTCGGCGGTGCCGAGGACACCGCGGTCGGCGATGCCGTCGACGACCTCCTCGACGGCCTGCCCGTCGAACACCCGGCCGGTCCACGCGCCGTAGCCGGTGTGGTTGGAGAACTGCACGGTGTGCACCGGCCACACCTCGACGCCGAGGCGCTGCAGCGGGAAGACGGCCGAGGAGTTGCCCACGTGCCCGTAGGCGACGTGCGACTGGATCGAGAGGACGTTCACCACGGCCGTACACGCTGCCATGCCGCCGGCCCGCGCCCGGCGGGGGCGTCCCCCTCGGCGCGGTCCAGCCAGGCGACGACGAGCGCGTGCGGGAGCGTGAGCGCCGCCAGCAGCGGCAGGCCGGCGGCGAGGAACCCGCGCCAGCCGTCCGCGGCCGACCACACCCACGCCAGGACGGCGAGGACGGCGGCGGTCGGCAGCGCGGCGGCCAGGGCGAAGCGGCGCAGCGGCGCGGCGAGCCGTCCGGCGGCGGGGTCGGCGTCGCCGGCCGGGTCCGCGGCGAGCACCCGCGCGACGTGCCGCACCGCGTGCCAGCAGCCGAACCAGACCCCGAACGCGGCGAGCGGCGGGACCACCAGGACGAGCACCAGCAGGACGGCGACCTCCGCGGCCTCCAGCCACCGGCCGGACAGCAGCCGCTCGGCCGCCAGCGCCGCGGCCGCCGGCAGGACGACCGCCAGCACGGTGACGGGGACGGCCGCCGGCAGGGTGCCCGCCCCGGGGACGACGGCGGCGAGCACCGGCGCGGCGTCGTCGGCACCCCGGGCGAGGGGGACGAGCAGGACCAGCCCGCCGAGGACCAGCGACGCGGTGGCCTGGCGCTGGACCGGCCGGCCGGCGCGCAGGTCGGCGAAGGCGGTCTCCCCGGTGCCGAAGTGCCAGACGGAGAGGGCGACGAACACCAGCAGCGCGGGTCCGGGAGCGGCCCGGAACGCCAGCCAGGCGAGCACCGCGACGACGGCGTAGCCGAGGGCGAACAGCGCCGTGCCCGGCGGCCGCCGGCCCAGCCGGCGCGCGGGGACCAGGTGGTCGACGGCGCCGTGCGGCAGGCCGAGCAGCAGGCCCGCGACCAGCGGCACCCAGGCGAGGTCGCCCCAGCCGACGGTCGGCTCCACGGCGACCACCGCGACGACGGCGGCCAGCGACAGCGCCGTCGCGACCCGGGCAGCCGCCGCCACGGGGCCGGCCGGCCGGTGCCGGGGACCGGTCGGGACCACGTCAGCCCCGGCCGGACGCCGTCCGGGTGGCCTCGGCCCGGTGCCCGTCCCGGTGGTCGCGGAGCTCGGGGAGCACGCCGTCGCTCTCGTGCACGTTGCTGATCCAGACCGGCTCGGGGTGGGTGTCCTCACCGGCCCGCACGTCCTCGGCGGTCCGCAGCAGGGCCACCTTGTGGACCAGCAGGCCGAAGCCGACCTTGGCGACGACGTCGGCGGCGGAGTACGCGACCTGCACCGTCGCGAACCAGGCGGGCGTGACGTCGGCGAAGACGGGGATCGCGTACACCAGCGGGTACACGCCGAAGCTGGCCAGCAGCACGATCGTGGCGTTGCGCAGGCTCACCCCCGCCTCGCGCCCCATGTGCGGGAGCGAGGCGCGCACGGCACCGGCGAGCGCCACGTACAGGTAGGCGAAGAACGCGGTGCTGACCAGCCCCCAGACCACGAGCGCGGTGCGGTCGCGGCCGTCGGCGACCAGCTGGGCGCCGACGTAGCCGGTGAGGATCATGAGGAAGGCCGCGGCCGTGGTGGTGGCCCGCAGGTTCCGGGCCCGCTTCCCGGTCAGCGAGCAGACCGCGAGCAGCTCGACGGTCAGCAGCGGAACGGTGACCGCCCAGTCGGGATACCGGGTCGATCCGGTGAACCGGGCCTCGGCGTCGGGCTCGTACAGGCCGCCGTTCAGGGTGAAGCCGCTCTCCCACGTGACGAACAGGACCAGGTAGCTGACCGTCGCGACCGCCGCGAGGCACAGGCCCGCGTGCATCGCCGGCCGGTAGCGCCGGCCCACCTCCTGCCGGCTGGCCCAGGTGTAGAGGAAGTAGGCGAACAGGGCGAAGCCCGCCGCCATGAGCGCGAAGTGCACCAGGTCGTAGAGGCCCAGTGACATCGTCTGCAGCTCGGGGGTCGGCGTGTCGACCACGTCCACGGGAGGCTCCTGCGGGGGACGGAGGGGATCCCGGCCGGTGCGGGAGGGGCTCCTGCTCGACCCCGGCGTCGCGCTACCCGGTCACGCGCGATCGAACCCGAGCGCCGCCGCGCGGCACGATCCGGCCCGGGTGGCAGGCCTGCGTGCCGCCGGTGGACGTGCCGCCTCCTCGCGGTCAGCCGGACGGGGTCGCCGGGCCGGTGGCGGTGGTCGCCGCCCGGACGTCCTCGCGGACGCTGGCCACCGTCCGTTCCGGCACCAGGGACCCGGCGCGGCGCAGCTCCTGGCGCGCGGTGGAGGCCAGGGCGGCGGCGCCCCGCCGTAGAGCAGCGTCGCCACGGCCGCGGCGGCCGGCGGGGGGAGCCGGCGCTCGAGCAACCGCACCAGCAGCGCGCTCGACGTCCCGACCGCCAGGACGCCGAGTCCCGCCGCACCACCGAGCAGCGCGGCGGCCCGCCCGGCCCGCCGCGCCTTCGCCGTCAGCTCGGCCCGGGCCTGCGCCAGCTCGTCCCGCACGAGGGTGGTGACGTCGTCGGTCAGCGACTGCAGGAGGTCGGCGGTCGAGGCGCTCGCCGGCGGGGTGCTCTCGGTCATCGGTCCTCGCAGGTGCTCGGGTCGGACGGGCCCGGTCGGCTCGCGCGTGGTCGGGCTACCCCCGCGGCCAGGGGCCAACCGGTCCGCCGCCGTGGGCCTCGGCAGTTTGGGAACCCGTCCCCGCGGAGACGGACGGGCGGGGGCCCGATCGACGGAGGGACGGGGGATGGCGCGCATCGACCGCATCGCCGAGCCGTGGGGCACACGGACGCCGTACGGGCCGGGGGAGGCCTGGCCGGTGCGGGTGGACACCTTCCTCGCCGACGGCCTGACCGAGGACGACGTCGACCGCTGGGTGACGTCGGCGACGATCCTGCACAGCAACGGCGACGGCCTGGACATCGCCGTCAAGGACGGCCGCATCGTCGGCGTCCGCGGCCGTGCCGAGGACCGGGTCAACCACGGCCGGCTGGACCCCAAGGACCTCTACGGCTGGCAGGCGAACAACTCACCCGACCGGCTCACCCGGCCGCTGGTCCGCCGCGACGGCGAGCTGGTCGAGACCGACTGGGACACCGCGATGGACGCCGTCGCCGGACGCTGCCGCGAGCTGCTCGACGAGCAGGGGCCCAGCGCGGTCGGCTTCTACACGACCGGCCAGCTGTTCCTCGAGGAGTACTACACCCTCGGCCTGATCGCCCACGGCGGCATCCGCACCAACCACGTCGACGGCAACACCCGGCTGTGCACCGCCACCGCCGCCGCGGCGCTCAAGGAGACCTTCGGCTGCGACGGCCAGCCGGGCAGCTACACCGACGTCGACTCCGCCGACGTCATCGCGCTGTTCGGGCACAACGTGGCCGAGACGCAGTCGGTGCTGTGGGCCCGGGTGCTGGACCGGCTGGCCGGCCCCCACCCGCCGCGGATCGTCTGCGTCGACCCGCGCGAGACGGCCGTGGCGCGTGCCGCCACCGTGCACCTGGCACCGCGGCCGGGCACCAACGTCGTGCTGATGAACGCGCTGCTGCACGAGATCGTGGCCAACGGCTGGGTCGACCGGGCCTACGTCGACGCGCACACCGTGGGGTTCGACGAGCTCGAGGAGCGGTTGCGCGACTACCCGCCCGAGGTCGCCGAGCAGGTGTGCGACGTCCCGGCCGCGCAGGTCCGCGAGGCCGCGCGCGTGCTGGGCTCCGCGCAGCGGCTGCTGTCCACCGTGCTGCAGGGCTTCTACCAGTCCCACCAGGCCACCGCGGCCGCCGTGCAGGTCAACAACCTCAACCTGGTCCGCGGCATGCTCGGCAAGCCCGGCTGCGGGATCCTGCAGATGAACGGCCAGCCCACCGCGGAGAACACGCGCGAGGCCGGGGCCGACGGCGACCTCGCCGGCTTCCGCAACTGGTCCAACGACGCCCAGGTCGCCGACCTCGCCCGGGTGTGGAACCTCGACCCGTTCGACATCCCCCACCACTCGCCGCCCACCCACGCGATGCAGATGTTCCGGCACGCCGAGGAGGGGTCGCTGCGGTTCCTGTACGTGACGGCGACCAACCCGGCGGTGTCGCTGCCCGAGCTGGGCCGGATCCGCTCGATCCTGGCGCAGGAGCGGCTGTTCCTCGTCGTCCAGGACCTCTTCCTGACCGAGACCGCGCAGCTGGCCGACGTCGTCCTGCCCGCCGCCACGTGGGGCGAGAAGACCGGGACCTTCACCAACGTCGACCGGACCGTGCACCTGTCGGAGAAGGCCGTCGACCCGCCGGGGGAGGCGCGGTCGGACCTCGACATCCTGATCGACCTCGCCCGCCGGCTGGACCTGCGCGACAAGGACGGCGCACCGCTGGTGAAGTGGTCCGATCCCGAGGGCGCCTTCGAGGGCTGGAAGGAGTGCAGCCGCGGCCGACCCTGCGACTACAGCGGCCTGTCCTACGCGAGGCTGCGCGAGCGCAACGGGATCCAGTGGCCGGTCACCGAGGACGCACCCGAGGGCACCGAGCGGCTCTACGTCGACGGCCGGTTCTACGCGCAGCCCGACTACTGCGAGAGCTACGGCCGCGACATGGTCACCGGCGCCCCGCTCGACGACGTCGAGTACAAGGCGCTCAATCCCGACGGGAAGGCAGTGCTCAAGGCCGCCGAGTACCTGCCACCGCACGAGCTGCCGGGTCAGGAGTTCCCCTTCCAGCTGATCACCGGCCGGACGCTCTACCACTTCCACACCCGCACCAAGACCGGTCGTGCGCCGCAGCTGCGGGCGGCGGCACCGGAGGTGTGGCTGGAGATGGCCGCCTCCGACGCCGCCGACCGCGGCTGGGGCGAGGGCGACCTGCTGGAGGTGACCACCCCGCGCGGCCGGGTCGAGGCCCGGCTGCGGATCAGCGGCATCCGGCCCGGGGTGCTGTTCCTGCCCTTCCACTACGGCTGGTGGGACGACCCGGACGCCCTCGAGCGCGGGCGCGCCGCCAACGAGCTCACCCCCACCGACTGGGACCCCGTGTCGAAGCAGCCGATCTTCAAGACGGCAGCCGCGGCGGTGGCCCGGCTGGCCGCCTCCGACGGCGTCCCGTCCCGGGCGCCGACGACGACCGCGTCCCGGCCGGTCGTCGCGGACGTGCCGCCCACCCGCGGCGGCGACGTGGCGCTCGTCACCGAGCGGGAGGGGACCCGGTGAAGCTGGGACTGGCGATCGAGGAGCTGCACCGGTCCGAGACGCACCTCGCGCGGACCCTGCTGGCCGTGTCGGACCGGCACGCGGCCGACCACGAGATCTTCCACGTGGCGCGGGACATCGCCGGCTGGTCGCGGCGGCACGTCACCGAGCTGGCGCGGATCGGCCGCGACTTCGACGTGGAACTCGACCCGGAGCCGCCGGAGGACCGCGGCGTCCTGGAGAGGATCCGGCAGACGGCGTCGGACCTGCTCGGCCGCCGGCCCGAGCCCGGACTGCTGCTGCTCGCCGACCTGCGGCACGTGCACCGCGAGGCGGCCGGCGTCTCGATGGACTGGGAACTGCTCGCCCAGGCCGCGCAGGGCGCCAGGAAGCGGGAGCTGTTCGAGCTGGCGAGGCGCTCCCACCCCGACACGCTGCGGCAGATGCGGTGGGCCAACGCCCAGCTCAAGGAGTCCGCGACCCAGGTCCTCACGAGCTGAGCGCGTGACCGTGGTCGTCGCTCTCGGGGTCGACGTCGCGGAGGCAGTGCGTCCCGGCGTGCCGGGTGACGTCGAGGCGCAGGGTGCCGCCGAGCACCAGCACCACGACCCGGACCAGGACGAGGCCGACCGCCACCGACGGTCGGCATCCCGCCGCGGATCCCGGGCGGCGAGGGTGCAGGAGGAGGCCCCGGGCGGAGTCGTGCTCCGGTCCCGATCGGGGGCAGAGCACGACCGCGCGGTCAGTGCCGCTGCGGTCGAGGGGGTCGACGTCGTCGGCCCTCGCTGCGGGTCCGAGCCGCCCGTCCCGGCGTGTCGCGGTGCGCGGCACGGACCGACTTGTCGCGGAACGGGAACGGCGGGATCCTCCGATCACACCACGCCCGGTGGTCCCGGGTGTGGCGGGGTCCAGAGGAGGGCCGCCATGTGGTGGGCAGTCGTCAGCGTCGTCGGCTTCGTCCTGGTGACCGGGCTGGTCACCGCGATGGCACGGAGGAACACCGCCCGGTGGGAGCGCGACCACCGGGCCGCCCAGGCCGCCGCGAGAGCGCGGGTGGCCACCGCCCGCAGCGGCTGGGTCGCCGCGCTCGGCCACCACGTCCACGGACACCGGGCGCACGGGGACGCGGCGGACGGGCACCGCCCGCACCTGCACCTCCCGCACGTGCACCTGCCGGCCGGCCTCGTCGCCCGGCTGCCGCACCCCCACGTGCACCTGCCGCACGTGCACCTCCCGCAGGTGCACCTCCCGCAGGTGCACCTGCCCTGGCGGTCCCGGCCCCCGAGGAGCTCGAGGAGCCGCCGCGGGCGGGTGCCGACGCGGGGTCGTGACCTCCCGCGGGTGCTAGCCCGCGGAGGGGAACGGCAGCTGCTCCAGCCCCGGGTCCCGGGGTGCGGGGCCGCCCGCCGGCCGCGCCGCGCGGCCTGCCCGTCCGGCGCGCCGTCGCCTCGCGCTCGGTGCTGCGCCGCTCGTGCCGGGCGCGTGCCTCGGCGAGACCGGGCGCGTCCAGGCCGTCGGCGGTGAGCCGGCAGGCGCCGATCCGCATCCACCGCGTCGCGCCGCCGTCGTCCCGGACGCCGACGAGCAGGCCGCGGTCGTGCCGCCGCAGGAGCAGCGCGGCGCCGCGGACGCCGGCCTCGGTGGCCGCCGCCACCTCGGCGCCGGGACCGTAGAGCCAGGTGACCGCGGGGGTCTCGCGGCGCAGCCGGTCGTCGCGCTCCCGCCAGGCGGTGTCGGTCAGCGGGGCGAGCTGCACCTCGAGGACGCCGACGCCGGCCACCGCCACGTGCAGGCCGGGGCGCCCGTCCGGCTCGGGCCTGCGGACCACCCGCGGCCGGTGACCCTGTCCGGTGAGCCAGGCGGTCAGGGGACGGCGGTAGCGCAGCGGGTCGTAGGCGCCGGCGGCCGCGGACCCGCGCCGGGCGTGGGCGCACGACGCGGGCCCGACGTGCCGGAAGGAGGGCAGGGGCCCGGAGGCGATCTCGAGCCGGCCGCCGCAGCCGCCGGCCTCCCGCGCGCACCAGAACCCCCGCGGGCCTGCTCCCCGAGCAGCCGCGCGGCGGACTCCTCGCGGGGCAGCTCGACCGCGGCCGTCCCGTCCGGCCCGTCGGTCACCGCCCACCTGAGCTCCCCACCGGTCACGGACGCGACGGTAGGAGGGGGGTGCGACAGTCCCCCTCCGGCGCGGGGAGGCGGCTCAGCGGGCGATCGAGCGGAACAGCTCGACGAGGCGGTCGGCGTGCGCGTCGAAGACGTGCCGCTCGCGGGCGGCCATCGCCGCGGCGTGCCCCCGGCGCCCGGCGAGCTCCGCGGCCAGGACGTCGGCGACGTCGTCGGCCGAGCGGTAGAGCAGCCCCGTCCCGTCCTCCCGCAGCACCCGCTCCACCGACACGACCGAGCCGGGGTTGGCCTGCTGCAGCAGCGGCAGCCCGGCGGCGAGCAGCACCGGCAGCCGGGCGGGGGAGTTGAGGTCGTCCCAGGAGGCCCGGCGCAGGTCGCCGCCGTTGACCGAGTCGAAGCGGTGCAGCCACCCGGCGTCGTACCGCGACAGCTCGCGCACCCAGTCCTCCGGACCGACGGCGGGGTGCACGTGCACGAACCCCGGCGCGCGGGCCAGCGCCTCGTCGAGCCAGCCGGTCCAGGACCCCTTCGGCCCGGGCGCGCGCACCTGCCCGTAGAGGTGGGTGTGCACGCCGCGGCCGGCCAGCGCGAGCACCCAGTCCAGGTCCAGCCCCGAGGGCCGGCCGACCACGGCGGCGTGCGGCTGCCCGTCGGCGTCGGACAGCCGGGGCGAGCGCGGGGCGGCCAGCCACTCGCGCTTGGGCAGGTCGCCGTCGAGGACGCCGAGGCGCGCGGGGTCGACCCGGCCCGACAGCGCCAGGGCGAACCAGTCGCGCTCCTCCTCGGTGGCCAGCAGGACGGCGTCGGCACCGCACACCAGGTCGGCCAGCAGCGGCCACTCGCCGCGGACGACGCTGCGCTGCGGCGCCTCCTTGAAGTGCCAGACGAACGGCAGGTCCGGGAACGCCTGCCGCACCGCGTGCGCGAACGGCACCGCCCGCCAGTTCAGCTGTGCCCAGACGACGTCGGGGGCCAGCGCCGCCACCTCCTCGCGCCAGCGGTCGCGGTCGAGGTCGGGGACGGAGCCGAAGGGCAGCGGCCCGACCGTGGCGTCGCCGAGCGCGTGGTCGGTCCACAGGCCGGTGAGGGAGTGCCCGCGCTCGGCCAGCGCCAGCACCCGTTCGGGGTTGAACGCGAGTTCGCCGACGACGAGCACCCGCAGCCCGTCCGGCGACGGCGGGTGCGCGCGGTCGCGGAACCGCGCGTAGCGGGCCACCTCGTCGGTCTCCCCGCCGTCGGTCGAGGCGAAGCGCAGGGGCTGCGCCACCCGGTAGCGGGTGCGGAACACGTTGAGGCCGCCGTCGAAGGACTCCCGGATCGCCCGCGACCGCTGCCCGGGGTGCCGCGTCCACCCGCAGGTGACCCGGCCGGTGCCGGTGGCCGTCCCGCGGGCGGCCACCCGCGACCACATCAGCCGGTCGAGGTCGTCGGTCTCGAGCTCGGCGCGCTCGGTCCACCGGTCCCCGGTGCGCCGGTGCGCCACCTGCACGAGCTGGGCGTAGGGCGTCCCGGCCGGCTGGTCGAGCTCGGCGCGGGCCAGCACCACGGCGACGTCGTCGAGGGCACGCAGCAGCGTGGTCAGGTGCGCGGGGTACCAGACGTCGTCGGCCGGCAGGTACGCGACGACCGGCGCGGTGGTCTCGTCGAGCCCGCGGTTGAGCGCCGCGCCGAGGCCGCGGTTGTCGCCGGTGCGCACCAGCCGCACCCGCGGGTCGGCCGGGACGGCGACCGGCTCGCGCGACCCGTCGTCGACGACCACCGCCTCCCACGCCGTCTCCTCCTGCGCGAACAGGGACTCCAGCGCCCGCGGCAGGTAGGCCGCCTGGTCGTGCACCGGCACGAGGACGGCGACCCGGGGCGTCACGCCGCGGGCTCGAGGTCGCTGCGCAGGCCGAGCAGCTGCTCGTAGACCGCCGCCACCCGCGCCGACAGCGCCGGCCACGCGTAGTGCGCCGAGCGGGCCCGGGCACCGGCGGCCAGCCGCGCGCGCAGCGCGGGGTCCGCGGTCAGCCGGTCGAGCGCGGCGGCGAGCGCGTCGACGTCGCCGGGCGGCACGAGCAGCCCGGTGACCCCGTCGCGGACCACCTCGGGGATCCCGCCGACGTCGCTGGCGACCACCGGCAGGCCCGCGGCCATCGCCTCGGTGAGCACCGAGCCCATCTCCTCGTAGGCCGAGGGCAGCACCAGCACGTCGAGGGAGGCCAGCACCGCCGGCACCCGGGCGTGCTCGACGAAGCCGGCCAGGGTGGTGCGGCCGGCGGCCGGACCGACGGCGGCGAGACGCTCGACCAGCGCCCGGTCGGGGCCGTCGCCGACCACGACGAGCGACGCGGACTCCCGCATCCGCCCGAACGCCTCGACCAGCCGGTCGGGCCGCTTCTGCGGCGCCAGGCGCCCGACGTAGCCGATCCGCGGCCGGGCGACGCCCGGGAAGACGTCGCCGGTGTGGCCGGCGAACAGCGTGGGGTCGAAGCCGGACGGGATGGTCGACACCCGGCCGGCGGGGACGCCGTCGCCGCGGACGGCCGCGGCGGTCCGCGCGGTCAGGACGACGACGGCGTCGGCGCGCCGCAGCGTGCTCCGCTCGATCCACCCGCCGAGCGCCCGCATCAGCCGCACCCGGGGGCCGCGGCCGGTGAGCGTGTGCCCGACGCTGCAGTGCAGGGTGACGACGAGCGGGCAGCCGTGCACGCGGGCGGCGAGCCGGGCCAGCGGCAGCGTGGCGAGGTCCTCGCCCTGGTGGGCGTGCACGACGTCGACCGGGCCGCGGCGGCCGGCGCGCAGCACGGCCGGCAGCCCCGCGAGCGCCCACAGCTGGCGGAGGCGGGGGACCGGCAGCCCGGTGCGGTGCACGCGGGCGCCGTCGCCGAGGGGGGTGGTGCCGCGGGGGCCGGCCAGCCGGGCGGTCACCACCGTCTGCCGCGTGCCGTGGGCGTCGAGGCAGCGGGTGAGCGAGGCCGTGTGGTTCTGCATCCCGCCGATGGGGTCGAACCGCGCCGTCCGGGGGTCCAGTTCGCCGGCCAGCGCGCCCGGCCGTGCGCGACCGGTCGCCGCGGGGGGTTCGAAGACGCTGCACAGGCGCAGCACGTGCAGGTCGGCGGCGGGGCGGGACACGCAGGGGACCTCCGGGTCTGGGCGGCAGGACACGTAGTGCACCACGAGTGGGGTCCGCACGTGAGTTGGGCGTTATGCAGTTGCCGCGCCGGGGCAGGAGGCGCGGGTGATCCCGCTGCCGCTCGCCGACCCCGCCGTCCGCCGACTGGCGCTGGTCCGGCTGCGGGTGGGCCTCGGCGACCTGCTGTGCACCGTGCCCGCGCTGCACCGGCTGCGCGCCGCGCGGCCCGACGTCGAGGTGACGCTGGTGACCTTCGGCCGCATGGCGCCGGTCGTCGAGCGGCTCGGCGTGCCGGTGGCGCTGCTGCCCTTCCCCGGCGCCGAGGGGATCCCCGACGGGCCGGTCGACGCCGCGGGCTGGGCGCCGTTCACCGCCGCCGCCAGGGAGCGCGGCCTCGACCTCGCGCTGCAGGCCTACGGCGACCGCCCCGCCGCCAACCGGGTGACCGCCGCGCTCGGCGCCCGGCTCACCGGCGGGTTCGCCCCGACCGGCTGGGACCCGCCGCCCGGCACCGAGGCGCTGCACCTGCGCTATCCGCTGGCCCTGCACGAGGCGGCGCGGCACGTGGCGCTGCTCGAGCACCTGGGGCTGCCGCCCGGCGGCGAGGCCCGCATGGACTTCCCGCTGACCGCCGCCGACGAGGCCGAGCACGCCGCCACGCTGGCGGCCGCCGGCCTGCGGCCGGGCCGCTACGCCGTCCTGCACCCCGGTGCCTCGGCGCCCACCCGCCGCTGGCCGGTCGCGCGCTACGCCGCGGTCGGCGACGCGCTGGCCGCCGAGGGCCTGCACGTCGTCGTCACCGGGGTGCCCGCCGAGCGGGACATCTCCGCGCGCGTCGTCGCCGCGATGCGCGCCCCGGCCGTCGACCTCACCGGCGCCACCAGCCTCGGCGGGCTGGCCGCGCTGCTGCGCGACGGCGCGGTGCTCGTGGGCAACGACACCGGCTCGGCGCACCTGGCCGCCGCCGTCGGGGCCCGCAGCGTCACCGTCTTCCTGCCCGGCGACCCGGTCCGGTGGGCGCATCCCGGCCCGCGGCACCGCGCGCTCACCCCGACGGTGGCCTGCGCGCCGTGCCCGCACCTGGCCTGCCCCATCGAGTTCCGGTGCGCGCAGACGGTGGAGCCCGCCGCGGTGGCCGGCGCGGCGCTCGAGCTGGCCGCCTCGTGAGGGTCTCCTTCGTCTCCGACTCCGACGCCTGGGGCGGGGCCGAGGTGTGGCTGTCGCACCACCTGCGCCGCGCGGCCGCGTGCGGCGCGACGGCGTCACTGGTGTGCGCCGAGCCGGTGGCGGAGGGGTTCGCGCGCTCCGACGTCGACCGCGCCGTCGTCCCGCTGACCCGGCACACCGCGGCCGCGCCGGCCACCCGCGCGGCGCTGGCGGCGCAGCGGCCCGACGTCGTGGTGGTCAACCTCGTCGACCCCGCGTCCAACGCCGCCGCCGTCGACGCCGCCCTGGAGGTGGCGCCCACCGCCGGCGTGCTGCACCTGGTGGGGGACACCCGCACCGGGGCCGAGCGGGCCGCGCTGTCCGCCCGCTACCGGCGGCTGGCCGCGGTGCTCAGCCCGTCGGAGCAGGGCCGCGCGCAGGTGGTCGCCGACCTCGGCGTCGACCCGGCGCGGGCGCACGTGGTGCCCAACGGCGTCGACGTCCCGCCCGACCCCGCCGGCCCGGCCGGCCGCGCGGTCCCGCGGATCGGCGCGTTCGGCCGGCTGACCGCGCAGAAGGGCTTCGACGTGCTGCTCGAGGCGCTGCGCCGGCTGGACCTGCCGTTCGAGGCCGTCATCGGCGGCGCGGGCCGCGACGGCGAAGCGCTGCGGGCGGCGGCCGCGGGCCTGCCGGTGACCTTCCCCGGCTGGGTCGCCGACGCCCGCGCCTTCCTCGCCGGCCTCGACCTGTTCGTGCTGTCCTCGCGGGTGGAGGCCCTGCCGCTGGTGCTGCTGGAGGCGATGGCCGAGGGGCTGCCCTGCGTGGCCACCGACGTCGGCGACGTGCGGCGCGCGCTGGGGGAGGACGCCGTCGTCGTCCCGGTCGAGGACGCCGGCGCGCTGGCGTCCGCCCTGCGCGGCCTGCTCGCCGACCCCGCCGCGCGCGCCGACCTGGGCCGGCGGGCGCGGGCCCGCGCCGAGCGCTCGCTCGGCGCGGACCTCATGGCCCGGCGCACCTTCGCCGTCCTCGCCGGCGTGGCGGCGGGCGCAGCGGGTACCGCCGCCCCATGAGCAAGAACAACGACGCCGACGCCCAGCGTGCCGCCGCCCGTGAGGCCAAGAAGCAGGGGATGTCGCCGAGCGAGGCCGGGGTGACCACCGGCGCCTCGAAGCAGACCAGCCACGTCCGCAAGGGCGACGACCGCCACGAGCACTCCAGCGCCCAGGGCAAGAGCAAGAGCTGACAGGGGCCGGGGACGGCGGCCTCCCTCCGTCGGAGGCCGCCGTCCCCGTCCCGGCTCAGGCGGCGGGACCGCCGGTGGTGGGCAGGCCGTCGGCCACCCAGGCCCGGTGCCCGCCGATGACGTCGCTGGCCCCGGCCAGCCCCAGGGAGCGCAGCGCGTCGGCGGCCAGGCTGGACGTGTAGCCCTCCTGGCACAGCACGACGACGTCGACGTTGTAGCCGGTGGCCTGCGGCAGCCGCGCGTCGCTCTCCGGGTCGAACCGCCACTCCAGGTGGTTGCGCTCGACGACGACCGCGCCGGGCACCTCGCCCTCCGCCTCGCGCTGCGACTGCGGCCGGATGTCGACGAGCACCGCGCCCCGGGCGACCCGCTCCGCGGCCTGCGCGGGGGTCACCCGGGTGATCCGCGAGCGGGCCTCCTCCAGCAGCTGGTCGACGCTCCTCGCCCCCGGCGGGCGGGGTCCGGGCCCGCTCACCAGTCCACGCCGGCCTGCTCGGTGCCGGTGCGCAGCAGGGTGCCGGCCTCGAGGCGGTAGCTGTTCATCAGGGACAGGCGCGGGGTGTAGGCGTGCACGCTCACGGCGGGCAGCGTCCCCCGGTTGGTCACGCGGTGCACGTGGTGCGGGCCGAACGGGCGGACCCGGCCGGCCCACAGCTCCGTGGCGGCCTCGCGGACGGTGCCGGGGCGGCCGCCGACGACGTCCTCGGTGAGGACCCCGCCGACGACGGCGAAGGCGCCCGCGGAGCCGCCGTGGTCGTGCAGCGGGGTGCCCTGGCCGGGCAGCCAGGTCAGCAGCCACACCTGGGCGGCGGCGAGGTCGTCGTGCAGGGCGGGGTCGACGAGGTCGGCGGCCTCCTCGGGAGGCAGCAGGCCGGTCCAGCGGCTGCTCTCGCGGTACTGGACGCGGGGCAGCCACTCGTCGGAGGCGGCGAGCAGCGCGGCGGCGAGGGCGGTGGCCGAGGTGGTGCGGGCGGCAGGGGACAGCAGGGAGGTCATGAGGGGGTCTCCGGTGTGCGGGCGCGCGGGAGCCCGTGCTGGGGCGGCGCGGAGTGGGCGGTGTCCGGGCGGTCAGCCGGCCGGACACAGCGCGCTGGCGACCCGCAGCAGGTCCACGGCGGACCGGCGGGTGAGCGTCAGGGCGGGTGCCACGGGGCCATGTGACCCCGGCGCGGGGATCTGTGTCAAGTCGACCGGAACGGTGCGGTTTACTCGGTCGGGTGGACGACGGACGGGCCGGACGGCTCTCAGGCGGGCAGCAGGACGGTGCGCAGCTCGTGCGCGCCGTCGGCGCGCGTCGCCTCGTAGTACCAGCGGGCCCCGCCGCCGGGCAGCGCGACGACGTCGGCGTAGCGCAGCCCGTGCGGCGCGTGGGGGCTCTGCAGGTACGGGCCGTCCGCCGCGGCGCGGAACCCGCCCGCGCCGTCGGACTCGGCGAGCCCGGTGCGCTCCTCCCAGTTCTCCTCCGCGGTGGCCCGGCCGTCGTAGAGCGCCCAGCTGCGCCCGCCGTCGAGGACGACCGCGCTGAACCGCACGCCGCGGGCGTCCCAGCCGCCGTCGGTGCCGGCCAGCGCGGTGCCGCGCCAGGTCCAGGTGACGCCGTCGGGGCTGGTGGCGTGCTCGGTGGTCATGCGGTCGGTGGCACCGGGGTCGTCGAGCGGGTGCACCGAGGCCCACAGGTGCCACTGGCCGCCGTCCCGGCGGACCACCGGGTCCTTCGGGGCGGTGGTGGCGCTGCCGGGCAGGACGGTGCGCGGCTCGGCGGTGGCGAGGTCCTCGACGGTCGCCGCCTCGAGCAGGTCCACCCGCCAGTGCTTGGTCCCCGGCGTCGCGCAGCTGACGTAGAGCCGCCAGCGGCCCTCCGGGGTGTGCACCAGCGCGGGGCGCTCCAGCGACTCGGCGCCGAAGCGGTCCTTGCCGACCGCGACGACCGGCTCGAACCGCACGCCGTCGTCGGAGCGGGCCACCACGTTGCCGAAGCCGCGACCCTCGCCGACGGGACGCCGCAGCCGGTAGGCCAGCCACCACGTGCCGTCGACGAGCTGTGCCGACGGCCCGCCGGCCCACGAGCCCGGGCGCGGGTCCTCCGGCTCGACGACGACCGTCGCGTCCGACCAGAAGCGGTCGGGCGCCGGGGGGCGGGGCGCGGACGCGGTCACGCGGCGGCTCCGTTCGGAGGAGGGGACGAGGCTCCCCGTGTGTACACCGCGGCCCGTCCGGGGCAGGGAGGGGACCGATGAGCACCGACGCCGACCGGCTGCCGCAGTTCGTCGTGGCCGGCGCGCCGAAGGCCGGGACGACGGCGCTGCACGCCGCGCTCGCCACCCACCCGGGGCTGTACCTGTCGCCGGTCAAGGAGCCGAAGTACTACCTGACCGACGGCCGCCCACCGCCGCGCGCGGGACAGCGCGGCCCCGGTGACGCGCACAGCGCCCGGGAGTGGATCTGGCGCCGCGAGGACTACCTGCGGCTGTTCGACGGCGCCCCGCCCGGCACCGTCCGGGGGGAGAGCACGCCGTTCTACCTCCACGACCGCGCCGCGCAGCGCCGGCTGGCCGCCGACGTCCCCGGGATCCGGGTCATCGCGATCGTCCGGGACCCGGTGGACCGCGCGTGGTCGAACTGGGTGCACCTGCGCGCCGACGGCCTGGAGCCCGAGGCCGACTTCGCCACGGCCGTGTCGCTGGAGGAGCGGCGGGTCGCCGACGGGTGGGCGCCGTTCTGGCACTACCGCGGCCTCGGGCGCTACGGCGAGCAGCTGCGCGACCTGTACGCGGTGCTGCCGCGGTCGCAGGTCCTGCTGCTGCGCTACCGGCAGCTGGTCGACACCCCGCGCGCGACGCTCGACCGGGTCAGCGACTTCCTCGGCGTCGAGCCGGGGGTCGCGCACACGGTCGCGCCGGAGAACGTCAAGCCCCACGTGGCCGACACGGCGCGGTACCGGGCGCTGTCACGGGTCGCCCGCGCCGGTGCGGCCCTGGGGGCGTACGCGCCGCCGCAGGTGTGGCGGCAGGTGTCGCGGCCGCTGCTCGCGGCCCTGCACGCCGGTCGCACGCCGCGGCCGCCCCTGCCGGTCGAGGTGCGGCGCGCGGTGCTCGCGCCACTGCTGCCCGACATCGCGCTGCTCGAGGAGCTCACCGGCGAGTCCTTCGACGACTGGCGCCGCGACACCGGCCGCGGCGACTTCCGCTCCCGCCGTCCCGTTCAGGCCTGAGTCAGCGCTGCACCCGGTAGGTGAGGTGTGTGCACACGGGTGAGGCCTCGACGGCGGTCCGCGTGAGCCGGTGCCGGCCGACGCCGGCGAACAGCGGCGTGCCGGTGCCGAGCACCTCGTCCGCCAGGTGCAGGCGCAGCTCGTCGAGCAGCCCGCGGCGAGGCGGTGGTGCTCCGGCGGGCTGCTGGTGACGACGAAGAACGGCGGGCGGGCGTCGACGGCGGCGCCGTAGCCCATGCCGTCGCTCCAGCCGCGGTCGACGTCGTCGAACGTCCGCCGGCCCATGAGCACGGCGCCGGAGGCCGCGGCGTGCCGCTCGAGGACGCCCCGGTCGGCGGGGTGGTCGCTGGCGAGCGCCCAGGCGTGCAGGGCCTCGACGCCGTCGTCCGTGCCGGTCACGAAGCCGTCGAGGGAGACGGTGATGCCGCCGATGACGAGGGTCATGCGGGGGTGACCCCGTCCGACCTGCCGACTCATCGGGAGGGCGGGTCCGGAGCCGTCGCGGATCCTGTGGACAGGGCCCTGACCTGGGGATACAGGTCGCGCGGGCCTTCTCACAGCGGTAGAGTTCGCACATGTGTTCGAGTGATCTGGGGAGCGGGGATGTCCTCGCCGACGTCGCCGCACTCGTCGCCGAGCGCAACCGGATCGACGCCGCCCTGGCTCGCCGGGTGCGCGCGGCGGAGCTGTCGCAGGCGCCCGAGCGCGACGGCCTGCGGTCGATGACCTCGTGGCTGCGCGGGCACTGCCGGCTCTCGGCGGCCGAGGCGTCGCGGGTGGTGCGCAGCGGGCGGGCGCTGGCGCACCTGCCCGCCCTCGCCGAGGCGCACGACGCCGGCCTGGTGTCCGCCGAGCAGGTCGCTGCCGCCGCCCGGGCGGTGACGCCGGCGCGGCTGGCGGCAGCGGCGGAGCAGGGGGTGGAGCTGGCGGTGATCGACGCGGTGGTCACCGGGGTCGCGGTCGAGCAGCCGTACGGCGACCTGGTGACGGTGGTGCAGCGCTACTGCGACGACCTCGACCCCGACGGCCCCGAACCCGACCCCACCGAGGGCCGCTCGCTGACGCTGGCCAGGCACGCCGACGGCAGCCTGTCGATCCGCGGCGAGCTCGATGCCGTCGGCGGCGAGCGGCTGCAGGCGGCACTGGAGGCCCACGTGCAGGCCGACCGGCCCGCCGGGGACGAGCGCACCCGCGCGCAGCGGCTGGGTGACGCCCTGGTGCAGCTGTGCGACAACGTCCTCGCCGCCGGCGGCCTGCCCACCCTGCGCGGGCACAGGCCGCAGGTCGCCGTGGTGGTGAAGCTGGAGGACCTGGCCGATCCGGCCACCGGGCGGGGCGCCGCCGAGATGGGCTTCGGTGCGGTCATCTCCGCCGCCCGCGCCCGGTGGCTGGCCTGCGACGGCGCCGTGAGCCGGGTGGTGTTCGGCCCCGACGGCGCGCCGCTGGACCTCGGCCGGGCCCACCGCCTCGCCGACCGCCACCTGCGCCGCGCGGCCGAACTGCGCGACGGGGGCTGCGTGTTCACCGGCTGTTCCGCGCCCACGCACTGGTGCGACGTCCACCACCTCGTCCACTGGATCGACGGCGGCGACACCAGCCTCGAGAACTCGGCGCTGTTGTGCGAACGGCACCACACCAAGGTCCACCACGGCTTCCGCGTCGAACGACAACCCGACGGCCGATGGCACACCTGGCGACCCGACGGCACCCAGATCACCACCCCGGCACCGCTACTGGCACCGGTCGCATGACCGCGTCTCGGGCTCAGCCGGGGACGGCCAACCCTGCGCGCCCTGACGCCGTGCCGAGCAGCGGGCCCGCGACCTGCTCCGCGAGGTCCACCGCGGACTGGGCGCCGGTGCCAACGCCCGCCGCGACCGACACCACAGGCGCGGACCGGTGCAGGTCGCCACCGGACGGGCCGGCACCTGTGGCCCCCACGGACGCCGGGTCGTCGCCGGTCGGGAGAGCGCGGGTGACCGGCGGCCGGCCGGGTAGGGCCTCCTCCCGGAGAGGCGTGCAGCCCCGCGCGCCGAGACGGGAGGGACCGACATGGCCATCGCCACCATCAACCCGGCCACCGGCGAGACGCTGAAGACCTACGAGCCGCTGTCGGACGAGGTCCTCGACGAGAAGATCGGCCGGGCCGCCGACGCCTTCCGCAGCTACCGGCTGACCAGCCCCGAGGAGCGGGTCGGCTGGCTGCGCGCCGCCGCTGACGTCCTCGAGGCCGACACCGACGCCGTCGCCGAGCTCATGGTCACCGAGATGGGCAAGACGCTGGCCGCCGCGAAGGCGGAGGCCGGCAAGTGCGTCAAGGCGCTGCGCTACTACGCCGAGCACGGCCCGGCGATGCTCGAGCCGAAGCCCGCCGACGCCGGTGCGGTCGGGGCCGAGCAGGCCTTCCTCGTCCACCAGCCGATCGGCGTCGTGCTGGCGATCATGCCGTGGAACTTCCCGCTCTGGCAGGCCATGCGCTTCGCCGCCCCCGCGCTCATGGCCGGCAACGTCGGCCTGCTCAAGCACGCGAGCAACGTGCCGCAGACCGCGCTGTACATGGAGGAGCTGTTCCGCAAGGCCGGCTTCCCCGCCGACGTCTTCCAGACCCTGCTCATCGGCTCCTCGACCATCGAGCGGGTGCTGCGCGACGAACGCGTCGCCGCCGCCACCCTCACCGGCAGTGCCCCGGCCGGGCAGTCGGTGGCCGCCATCGCCGGCGACGTGCTCAAGAAGACGGTCCTCGAGCTCGGGGGCAGCGACCCGTTCATCGTCATGCCCTCGGCCGACCTCGACCGCGCCGCCGAGGTGGCCGTCACCGCCCGCTGCCAGAACAACGGGCAGAGCTGCATCGCCGCGAAGCGGTTCTTCGTGCACACCGACGTCGCCGAGGAGTTCACCCGGCTGTTCGCCGAGAAGCTCGACGCGCTGACCGTCGGCGACCCCATGGACGAGGGCACGAAGGTCGGCCCGCTGGCCACCGAGTCGGGCCGGGAGGACGTCGAGAGGTACGTGCAGGACGCCGTCGACAAGGGCGCCACCGTCGTCACCGGTGGCAGGCGCCCCGACCGGCCGGGCTGGTACTACGAGCCGACCCTGCTCACCGGCATCACGCCGGAGATGGACCTCTACGACGAGGAGGTCTTCGGCCCGGTGGCCGCGCTGTGGACGGTCGACACCCTCGAGGAGGCCATCGACATCGCCAACAGCCACCCCTACGGCCTGGGCGCGAACCTGTGGAGCGAGGACGAGCAGGAGCGCTCGACCTTCATCCGAGACGTGCAGTCGGGCATGGCGTTCGTCAACGGGATGGTCACCAGCTACCCCGAGCTGCCCTTCGGTGGCGTCAAGCAGAGCGGCTACGGCCGCGAGCTCACCGACCTCGGCATGTACGAGTTCACGAACGCCAAGACGGTGTGGATCGGCCCGCGCAGCAGCCGGCAGGCCGAGGGCGACACGGCCACCGCGTCGGAGTAGGCCCGCACCCCGCGGGTACGCCCGGGGACCATGACGACGACCACGGACAACCACTTCCTCGCTCAGGCGGTGCACGACCTCGGCACCGCACTGTGGTTCGGCGGGTCGGTGATGGGCATCGCCGGCGTGAACAAGTCCGGCGCCGACCTGACCTCCGGCCTCGACAAGGTCCGGGTGGCCAGCTCCGCCTGGAGCCGGTTCTCGCCGGCGCAGTGGGGCGGGATCGCCGCCACGCTGGGCACCGGGCTGCAGCTGACCTCGTCCAACAAGGGCCGGCTGGCCCTGCAGCAGGGCTACGGGCGGGTGGGCGCGGTCAAGGCGGCGCTGACCGTGGCCGGCGCGGGCGCCACCGCCTTCGCCGCCTACTCCGGGGCGAAGATCGGCAAGCTCGCCGAGCAGGCGGCGAGCAGCGGGGGAGGCCTCGACGTCAAGGACGCGACGCTGCCCTCGGCAGGCACCCCGCCGGAGATCAAGAAGTGGCAGGCCCGGCAGCGGTTCACCCAGGCCGCCGTCCCCGCGCTGGCCGGCGGTGTCATCGTGTGCAACGCCTGGCTGGTGCAGGCCTACCGCCCGGTGTCCACCGTCAAGGGCCTGCTCGGGAAGGTGCTGCCCCTCTGAGCGTGTCCGGCCGAGCGCAGCCCGGCCCCGGCTCAGCCCGGGGCCGGGCACCCGCCGTCGGCGACCAGCCGGACCCAGCCGTCCCCGGGGGCCTCGAGCCGCACCGCGGTGACGGCCGCCGCCGCGACCCCCAGCCGGTCGCCGCCGGCCACCCAGCCGCCCACCTGGACCTCCAGGCCGGTGCCGTCGGCGAGCAGCCGCACGGGCCGCGGACGCACGTGCCTGCCGGACCCCGCCAGGTCGGCGGCCAGCACCTCCGACAACAGCAGGAGCAGCTCGTCGACCACGGCCGGCGGCCAGCCCTCCGCCTCCCCGGCCGCCCGCACCCACGCCCGCGCCGGCTGCGGCCGCCGCGGGTCGGCCAGGCCCTCCCGGGCCGCTCCCTCGGTCATCGTGCGACCACCCCCCGTGTGCAACGAGGTGCCCGCCGGCGAGGTGCGTGACACGCCTGCACGGAGCTCAGGCGCGGTCGGGGTCCAGCGCCCGCACCAGGACGCGGCTACCCGTCCCCTCCGGCAGCACGGCCAGGCGGACCGCGGGGGAGCCTCCTCGGCCGGCCACAGCATCAGCAGCCGGCGGTCGGCGGGCTCCGTGTGCACCGGACGGCCTCGTGCAGCACGAGCACCAGCTCCTCGCGACTGGTCCAGCCCGGCCGCGGGCGGGCACGCGTGCCACCAGCGCCGAGGTGGCGGCCGGCCTACGCGTCGGCCAGCGCCTCCGGCGGCTCGGCCAGCGCCTCCGGCGTCTCGACCAGTGTCCGCTGCGGGGCGAGGGCGACCGCACCGGCCAGCCGCCCGCGCCCGGTGGGGAACGCGCACCGGTGCACCGGCGCGGCGTCCCCGGCGGTCACCGGACGGCACCCTCGGCGGAGTCGTCGGGCGGGGCGTCGACGAGGTCGACCGTGCGGTCGGGGTGCCGCTCGGCGAGCAGGCGCACCAGCCGGGCGGTCAGCCGGGAGGCGCCGACCAGCGTGAGCCCCGGCGGCCCGGCGGCGGCGGCCACCAGCGAGTCGGCGGCGCCGACGTCGAGGAAGCGCAGTTCGGTGACGTCCCAGGAGGCGGGACGGCCGCCGCCGGCCAGCGTCGCCTGCAGCACCGCCCGCAGCGCGTCGGCGTTGCCCGAGTCCAGCTCGCCGGCCAGGCACAGCAGCTCGCCGCGGCGGGTGAGCCGGAAGACGCCGTCGTCGTACACCGCAGCCACGTCGACCTCCGTGTCGTGGAGAGCGGTGAGCTCCTCGTGCTGCCCGGGTTCGAGCAGGGAGCGGAAGTAGGGGCAGAGCACGGTGAACGGGTACTCCGCGGCCAGCGGGGCGACGGCGGCCTCGAAGGCGTTGACGCCGGGGGTGGTGATCGCCCCGGAGAACCGGACCCCGGCCCAGCCCTCGGCCAGCGCGCCCTCGACCGCGTCGACCAGCCGGGCGGGATCCGGCGGCACGAGCCGCACCGCCGTCGTCGCCGAGGGCTCCCAACCCGGCTCGACGACACCCGTGCGGCGCAGCCGGGACCAGAGCCGCTGCTCCCGCCCGTCGAGGCCGGCCAGCAGGACGCACTCGCCGCGCCGCACGCCCTCGGCGACGAAGTCGCCGACGACCTGCGTGTGCGCCTCCTCGCTGTCGAGGACGGTGAAGGCGTGCCCGCCGCGGCTCATCGGGGCCCCTCCGGCGGCGCGTCGGGAGGAGGTGCCTCGCCGGTCTCGGTCACCAGCGCCGCGATGTCGCGCACCTTGCGGCGGGCGTCGTGCGAGGCGCGGACGAGGATGCCGAACGCGGCGTCGGCGGTGATCCGGTAACGCTCCATGAGGACTCCCTTGGCCTGGCCGATGACGTCGCGACTGGCGAGGGCGACGGTCAGGTGCTGTGTCCGCTGCAGCGTGCGCAGCGCCAGCGCGGCGTGCCCGGCCACCGGAACGAGGGCGTCCGGGTCCGGCCCCGCAGCCGGGCCGGTTCCGTACACCGACAGCGTGCCGACCACCTCCCGCCCGGTGTCCAGCGGCAGGCAGGTCACCCGCCGCACCCGCGCGGTGGCGGCGGGTCCCGCGAGGGCGGGCCAGCGCGGGTCCCGGCCGAGGTCGGCGCTGCCCGACGACGTGCCGGTGAGCGCGGCGGTCAGCGGCCCGGTGTCCAGGCGGACCTGGACGGCGTCGAGCCCGGCGGCCGGCCCGGCGCTGCCGGCCGGCGCGAGGGGCATCCGCCCGGGCCCGAGCAGGGTCACCGCCACGCTGCAGGACGAGGGGAGCACGGCGGCGAGGTCGCCGGCGACGGTGCGTGCCGCCGCGGCGGCGTCCCCGGCCGCGTGCCACCGCCGGGCGGCGTCGAGCAGCCACCCGCCGCCGGGGTCGGGGTCGGACCAGGCGGCGGGGACGGTCGGGATCGTGGCCGCAGACCGCACCGCGACACCTCCAGCCGGGCGGGGCCCGGGGTCGGCAGGCCCCGTCGTCCGGCGTCTCGAACAGCGGGCACCGTGCTGCCATCGTGCCACCCGATCGGGCGACGCGCCGAGGGTCGACCCCGGAGAGTGAGTCAGCGCACACCGCAGGCTCAAGGACCGGGTGTCCCGCGCCGATCCGCAGGAGGTGACCACCGCCCCGAGAACGCCGGCCGAGCGCGCGGACGTCCTGTCCTCGCTGCTGCGCCTGCCCCACGCCGTGCTGGCCGCGATCGCCACCGACGGCGTGCTGCTCCCCATGCCCCCTTCGGTCGGCATCCCGCCGGAGCGGGCCATGCCCCTGCCGGGCGACCGCGCGACCTTCCTCGAGGCCGTCGTCCCCGCCGACGCGATGACCGTCGTCACCGCATGGGAGCGCGCGCGCACCCACGGCGTCGGCCTGGCCACGGTGCACGGCCGCCGCGATCCGGAGGTGCCGCTGTCGCTGACCTTCGTCGACGTCCGCGAGGCCCACGGGGTGTTCATCGGAGCCCTCGAGGTCCTCGACGCCGCCGCCTCCGAGCGCGGGCCGGCGCCCCTGACCGGCCTGGAGGTGTCCCGGCGACCGCGTACGGCGACGGTGCGCAAGACCGCGCTGGCGGTGATCACCGAGATCGACGAGCGGACCACCCGGATGCTGGGCTGGACGGCCGGGGAGATGGTCGGGCAGCGCTCCTCGGCGTTCGTCCACCCCGACGACCAGGAGCGGGCGATCGCGAACTGGCTGGAGCTGCTCTCCCGGCAGGAGTCCCAGCGGGTCCGCCTGCGGCACCGCCGCTCCGACGGCTCGTGGGCGTGGCTGGAGCTGGAGAACCAGTACGTGCCGGCCGACGACCCGGCCGACGCCGTGGTCGTCACGCAGATGAGCGACGTGTCCGACGAGATGGCCGCGCACGAGGCGCTCCGGCAGCAGGAGAGCCTGCTGCGCCGGCTGACCGAGGCGCTGCCGCAGGGCATCCTGCAGCTCGCCGCCGACCGCGCGGTCGTGCACGCCAACTCCCGGCTGCCGGTGCTGCTGGGCCTGCCCGCCGTCCGCGGGTGGGCCGACCTCGCCGCCGTCGCCGACGAGGCCGGCCGCGGTGCGCTGGAGGCGGCGCTGTCACGGGCGCTCGGCGACGGCGAGGACACCGTGCTCGAGGTGGGGATCCGCACCCCCACCGGCGAGACGCGGGTGTGCGCGGTCAGCCTGGTGGCCCTCGGCGACCGCGAGGGCGCCCCTGGCGCGCTGGTCTGCGTCTCCGACGTCACCGACGGCGCCCGCATGCGCGAGGAGCTCACCGCCAGGGCGACCTACGACCCGCTCACCGGCTGCCACAACCGCGCCTCGACCATGGCCCTGCTGGAGGCCGCGCTCGCCGAGCCCGGCGGCCGCCCGACCACGGTGGTCTTCGTCGACCTCGACGAGTTCAAGCCGGTCAACGACACCCTCGGCCACCACGCCGGCGACGAGCTGCTGGTGACCACGGCGCAGCGGCTGGCCGGGGTGCTGCGCGAGGACGACGTCGTCGGCCGCCTCGGCGGCGACGAGTTCCTCGTGGTCAGCCGCGGCGTCGACGGCCCGGACGCCACCGCGCTCGGTGCCCGGATCCGGGCGGCGCTGTCGGT
Organism: Geodermatophilus normandii; assembly: GCF_003182485.1. Classification (NCBI taxonomy): domain Bacteria; kingdom Bacillati; phylum Actinomycetota; class Actinomycetes; order Geodermatophilales; family Geodermatophilaceae; genus Geodermatophilus; species Geodermatophilus normandii. The sequence continues at coordinate 3,149,904 of NZ_QGTX01000001.1, forward strand.
CCCGGCCGAGATCTCCGCGGGCGCGGTGCGGCTGCGGGCCAGCCTCGGCGTGGCGGTGAGCGAGCCCGGACTCGACGGCGCGGCGCTCACCAAACGGGCCGACCAGGCGATGTACGCGTCCAAGGAGGGCCGCCGCGGCGAGCCGGTGCTGTGGACGGCGGACCTCGGGGCGCCTGCCCTGGTCTGACCGGTGACCGTCCGGTGGCCGGCGTCGCCCTGCCCGACGAGGCCAGCCTCGGCCTGCACCGGGCCCTGGGGTCCGAGCCGGCCGGCGCCCACCGCCGGGTGGGCGTCGAGGACGGCGCGTGGCACGACGTCCCCTGACTGCAGCGCGACCTGGGTCCCGGTCCCCGGGGCACCCCCGCCGAGCCGCGCTGACGCCCGCGCGGCCCTACGCTTCCGGCCGTCGGATCGGACGGGGAGGGGCACGTGCGCGGACTGCTGACCAACTTCAGGAACTTCGCCTTCTCCGGCAGCCTGGTCGACCTCGCCGTCGGCCTGGCGATCGGGGCGGCCTTCGCCACGGTGGTCGAGTCGCTGGTCGGCGACGTCATCCTGCCGCTGGTGGCGGCGGTCTTCGGCCAGCCGGACTTCGACGCCCTCGTGCTGACGGTCAACGGCTCACAGATCCGCTACGGGTCGTTCCTCACCGCGTTCGTGTCCTTCCTGCTGCTCGCGGTGACGATCATGTTCCTCGTGCAGGCCATCCGCCGGGCCACCGGGCGGGAGACCGCCGGTGCCCAGGGGAACCGGGAGTGCGACCACTGCAAGAGCTTCATCCCGGTCGACGCGTCGGTGTGCATGTTCTGCACGCGCGACGTCGAGCCGGTCGTCCCGTGAGGGTCAGCCCCCGCTGACCTGCAGGAACGGCGCCGGAGCCGCCTCGCCGGTGCGGGCGAAGCCGGCCCACACCCGCCGGACGTCCCGGCCGCCGGCGACGACGTCGTCCCACGGGATGCCGGCCAGCAGCGGCGAGTCCTCCCAGGTGGACCGGTGGGGGAACAGCAGCGGCAGGTCGACGGCGTGCGCGCCGGTGAGGGCGCCGGTGCCGAAGGAGAGCACGTAGTGCCACGCCCGGCCGCCGGACACGCGGTGCCGGCGGGCGAACCGCTCGGCGTCGCGGGCGTAGATGCGGCGGGTCAGCGCCCGGACCAGCGGTTCCACGAGGACCCGGCCGACGACGGGGGCACGGGCCAGCCGCGCCGCCGGCGGCAGCAGCGCGACGAACAGCGCGACCTCGCGGCTGTTCGTGCCGACCAGCAGGTCGACCTCCGGCGCGGTGCGGGCCCAGGCGTCCGCGAGGGCGTCCTCGGCCGGCAGCGGCGGGAAGCCGTACTGCGTGCCGAACGGCATGGCCGCGTTCAGCCCGTACCGCCGCGCCCGCGCGGCGACCCGCGCCTGGGCGGCGACCACCGCGTCGACCGGCGCCGCCGGGTCCAGGGACCGGGCCTCCTCGGCCATCGCGGCGCTCATGCGCGCGCGCCCGCGGGACAGCCCGAGCGGGGCGCTGGACACGATCGCGCGGCGGAACAGCCCGCGGGCGCCGTCGGCCGCCAGGAGGTGCGCGATCGCGTCACCGCCGGCGGACTCCCCGAACAGCGTCACGCTGCCGGGGTCGCCGCCGAAGGCCGCGACGTTCTCCCGCACCCAGCGCAGGGCCTGCAGCAGGTCGAGCAGGCCGAGGTTGGCCGGCCGCCCGCCCCGGCCGCCGAGGAAGCCGAGCACGCCGAGCCGGTAGGTCACGGCGACGACGACCACGCGCTGCTCGCGCACCAGCGCGGCGGGGTCGTAGGCCGGCGCGTCGCCGGCGCCGCTGACGTACGAGCCGCCGTGCACCCACACCATCACGGGCAGCCGGTCCCCGGGAGCGGTCCCCTCGGGGACGGTCACCGACAGCCGCAGGCAGTCCTCGTCGGCGACGAGCTCGCCCATCGGGTCGGTGACCATCTCCTCGAGTTCCGGCGCCGGCGGCTGCGGGCAGGCGGGCGCCCACGAGGTCGCCGCCACGACGCCGCCGGCCGGGGGCTCGGGGACCGGCGGGGCGAACCGCTCCGCCCGCGCGTAGCGGATGCCGGTGGCCCGCACGACGCCGTCGGAGCGCCAGCCGGTGAACGTCCCCGCGGGCGCCGCGAAGCGGGGCTCGGTGGCCTGCTGCGTCACGCCGCGCGGCTCCGGACCGCGGCGCCGAGCGCGTCGACGAGGCGCTGCCGGAACGCCCGCATCGACGCCACCGTCGTCTGCAGCTCCAGTTCGGCGGCGTGGTACATGCCCGGCTCGACGTGCAGCTCGGCCGGGACGCCGGCCGCCTGCAGGCGCCGGGCGTAGGCGACGTCCTCGTCGTGGAACAGGTCGAGGTCACCGACGCCGATCCACGCCGGCGGCAGGCCGGACAGGTCCAGACGGCGGGCGGGGACGGCGTACGGACGCGGCTCGTCGGCACGCGGCGGGTGCCCGAGGTAGGCGGTCCAGGCCCAGCGGTTGGACCGCGGCGTCCACACCAGCCGGCCGCGGGCCGAGGTGCCGGGGCGCAGCACCGTGCGGTCGTCGAGCATCGGGTAGACCAGCAGCTGGAAGGCGACCGGCACGCCCTCGTCGGTGGCCCGCTGGGCCAGCGCGGCGGCCAGCCCGCCGCCCGCGCTCGCCCCGCCGACGGCGATCCGCGCCGGGTCGACGCCGAGGTCGCCGGCCCGGGCGTGCAGGTCGCGCAGCGCGGCGGCGAGGTCGTCGAGGGCAGCGGGGAACGGGTGCTCGGGCGCCAGCCGGTACCGGGCGCTGACGACGACGATCCCCAGGTCGCGCGCCACCCGGCTGGCCAGCTCGTGGTCACCCTCGGGCCGGCCGAGGACCGTGCCGCCGCCGTGGACCCACAGCAGCGCGCCGCCGGTGCGCTCGGCCGGCTCGTACACGAAGACGTCCTGCCCCCCGGGGACGTCGGACCGGGTGACGCGCACGCCGGCCACCGGCTCGGTGACCCGCGCGCCGAACAGCCGCCGGCCGAGCCGCAGCTCGAGCGGGGAGCCGATCGACAGCGGCAGCCACAGGTCGGGCTGCCGCAGCTCGGGCGCGACGGCCGCGACCGTGCGGGCGCGGCGGACGACGGCGGCGGCGAGGCCCGCGAGGACCGCCAGGGTGGCTGCGGAGCGGGGCGTGGTCACCGGACGGACCGTATCCCGGAGGGGGGCGGCCCCCGCGCGCGCGTGAGGACTACGGTCCGTCCGGCATCGGATCGAGCGGGAGGTCACGTGACGTCAGCGGTGCGGCACGGCCAGGGCACGCTGCCCTCGGGGCAGTACTGGCAGGGCTGGGCGGTGCCCGACCCGGTCGGCGTCGTCGTGCTCGTCCACGGCGTGCACGAGCACGGCGGCCGGTACGCGCACGTCGCCGAGCGGCTCGGCGCCGCCGGGTACGCCTCCTACGCCCCCGACCACCCCGGGCACGGCCGCTCGCCCGGCCGGCGCGGCAACATCGGCAGCCTGGCCGCCGCCGTCGACGGCGTCGCGCAGACCGCCCGCGCGGCCGCCGACCGGCACCCCGGCGTCCCGCTGTTCGTCTACGGCCACAGCCTCGGCGGGCTGGTCGCCCTGCAGTACCTCACCGGCGAGCCGCACGAGCGGGTGGCCGGCGGCGTCGTCTCCGCGCCGGCCCTGGACACCAGCACCGCCAACCCGGTGCAGCGGGTGGTCGCGCCGCTGCTGTCCCGCCTCGCCCCGGACCTCGGCGTGCTCACCCTCGACGCCGAGACGATCAGCCGCGACCCCGAGGTGGTCGCCGCCTACCGCACCGACCCGCTCAACCACACCGGGAAGATGGTCGCCCGCACCGGCACCGAGCTGATGGTCGGCGCCGCGGGCATGCCGGCCCGGCTGCGCGGGCTGCGCCTCCCGCTGCTGGTGCTGCACGGCGGTGACGACCGGCTCATGCCGCCCTCGGCCAGCGAGGTCGTCCGGCAGCACGCGGGGTCGGAGGACCTCACCGTCCGCATCTGGGACGGCCTGTTCCACGAGCCGCACAACGAGCCGGAGAAGGACCTCGTCCTCGACGACGTCGTCGCCTGGCTCGACGCGCACCGCCCGACCGGCTGAGACGGCACGGGTGCCCCGGGCGCTGCCCGGCGGACCGCGCCGCGCGACCGGCGGCCCGCACGGCCGGACGCGCTCCCGGCCCCGGGCCGCCGGGCTCCTACGCTGCCCGCCGTGGACGCGACGACGACGACGCTGGCCGCCGACCTCGGCTTCCCCGAGGGGCCGCGCTGGCACGAGGGCCGGCTGGTGTTCTCCGACTTCCACGACCGGCGGGTGCGCTCGCTGACCCCCGACGGCGAGCCGGCCACCGTGCTCGACCTCGACGACGCCCCGTCCGGGCTGGGCTGGACGCCCGAGGGGACGCTGCTGGTCGTCGCCATGACGCGGCGGGCGCTGCTGGAGGTGACCGACGCCGGGCCGGTGGTGCGCGCCGACCTCACCGGCCTGACCCGCTCGCGTGCCAACGACCTGGTGGTCGACGCCGCGGGGCGCGCCTACGTCAGCAGCTTCGGCTTCGACCTCGTCGGCGGCGCGCCCGTCGAGCCGACCGGGCTGGTGCGGGTGGACCCCGACGGCACCGCGTCCGTCGTCGCCGGGGACCTGCGGTTCCCCAACGGCATGGCGCTCACCGACGACGGCCGCACCCTCGTCGTCGCCGAGACGTACGGCGCCCGGCTCACCGCGTTCGACGTCGCCGGCGACGGCTCGCTGTCGGGCCGCCGGGTGTTCGCCGAGACGCCGGGGCTCGCGCCCGACGGCATCTGCCTCGACGCCGAGGGCTCGGTCTGGTTCGCCACGGCGCGCACGCCCGAGGTGCTGCGCGTGCGCGAGGGCGGCGAGGTCACCGGGCGGGTCGCCGTCGGGTCCGGGTCGCTGTCCTACGCCTGCACGCTGGGCGGGGAGGACGGGCGCACGCTGTTCGCCTGCACCGCGCCCACCTGGGCCGAGGGCGGCCCGCGGGCGGGCCGGATCGAGGTCGCGACGGTCGACGTCCCCCGCGCCGGCCGCCCCTAGGCCGGGCGCGCCGGGAGCAGGTGCTCCTGGTGGTCGAGCTCGCGCTCGAGGGTGCGCAGGCCCTCGTCGGGCAGCCGGCCGAGGTCGCGCCAGCGCAGCAGCTCGTCGCGCTCGGCGTCGATGACCGCGCGGCGCACCCGCAGCGCCGCCTCGTACTGCGGCGACATCGGCACCTCGCCCTCGGCGTCCTCGAGCACCTCCAGCCGCCGCCGGTAGCGGTCCAGCCGGGTGCTCAGCGCGGCGCGGATCGACTCGATGGCGGCGTCGTCGACGTGGTCGTGCCGCTCGGCCTGCAGCTCGTCGAGCCGGGTCAGGCCCGCCTCGACGGCGGCCATCCGCGCCTGGTTGCGCAGCCGGGCGGCGTCGGCGGCGTCGGCCCGCAGGCCCAGCCGGCGCACCAGCGGCGCGAAGGTGGCGCCCTGCCCGACCAGGGTGACCAGCACGGCGAGGAAGGCGCAGAACAGCAGCAGGTCCCGGTCGGGGAAGGGCTCGCCGCTGTCGGTGACCAGCGGGATGGTGAAGACGGCGGCCAGGCTGATGACCCCGCGGGTGCCGGCCCAGCTGAGCACGGTGATCTCCCGGCCGGACAGCTGCCGGGCGGGGGTGCTCGGGTCGTCGTCCTCGTCGGCGGCCGGGGCGCCGCTGAGCCGCACGTGCAGCGCCTGCGGCGCGTGCTCGGTGAGCCACAGCCACAGCGGCCGGACCAGCAGCACCGAGCCCACGGTGATCAGCGAGGCGACGACCACCGTCGACGGCGCGTAGGAGCCCAGGCCGCTGATGACGGCGGGCAGCTGCTGGCCGATGAGCAGGAACACCAGGCCCTCGAGCAGGAAGTCGACCAGCCGCCAGGACGCGTCGGTCTGCAGCCGGGTGGCGCCCGAGGTCCAGTAGGGCGCGTTGTGCGCGATGACCAGGCCGGCGACGACCACGGCCAGCACCCCGGAGACGTGCACCGACTCGGCCAGCAGGTAGGCCACGAACGGCGTCGCCAGGGAGATCGCGTTGGACGACAGCGGGTCGCTGCGCAGCCGGCGCAGCGGGCGGACGCCGTAGGCGACGGCCAGCCCGGCCGCCACGCCGCCGGCCGCGGCCGTCGCGAACGAGCCGAGCGCCGACCAGGTGGAGAACCCGTCGCCGCGCGCCGCGGTGACCGCGACGGTGAGCAGGGTCAGCGCGGTCGCGTCGTTGAGCAGGCCCTCGCCCTGGATGAGCGTGATCAGCCGCGGCGGCAGCCCGACCCGGCGGCCGATGGCGAGCGCGGCCACCGGGTCCGGCGGGGCGACGGCGGCGCCCAGCGCGATGCCCGCGGCGAGGGTGGCGCCGGGCACCCACAGCGCGAAGCCGGCCCCGATGACCAGCGCGGTGACCAGCACGAGCAGCACCGAGAGGCTGACGACGGTGCGGATGTTGGCGCGGATGGCGATGAGCGAGGAGTCCAGCGCCGCGCTGTAGAGGAGCGGCGGCAGCAGGACGCTGAGGACGATGTCGGGGTCGAGCGTGAGGTTCGGGCCGGGCAGCAGCCCGTAGACCAGCCCGGCCACGGTGAGCAGCGCCGCCGCGGGCAGGCCGGTGCGGCCCGCCAGCCAGCGGGCCGCCACGATCACCGCGACCGCGGCCAGGACGAGCAGGATGACGGTCTCGGCGTGCACCCGCGCATCCTCCCCGAGCGCGGCGGGCCCCTCACCCCGACGCCCCGGGTGGGCCTGCGTGGCGCCGTCGGCCGGTCAGGCGGCGACGGACTCCATCGCCTCGGCGGTCAGCGTGACCGAGCGCAGCCGGGCCTCGGTGGTGGGCGCCTGGTGGGCCACGATCAGCTCGTCGGCGTCGGCGAGGCGGGCGAAGTCGGTGAGCGCCTCGCGCACCTCGGCGGGCGTGCCGGCGGCGGTGTGGGTGAGCATCCCGTCGACGTGCCGGCCGGCGCCCGAGGACAGCAGCAGGTCCGCGGCGTCGTCGTCGAGGTCGCGGCCCTGGCCGAACAGCCCCACGGCCAGCCGGCGGCGGGTGGTCTCCAGCGCCTCGCGGGCCGCCTCGGTCGTGTCCGCGGCGATCGCGTTGACCCCGGCGATGACGTAGGGGGCGTCGAGCTGCTCGGAGGGGCGGAAGTCGCGCCGGTAGGCGGCCACCGCGGGCTCGAGCAGCTGCGGCGCGAAGTGCGAGGCGAAGGCGTAGGGCAGGCCCAGCGCCGCGGCGAGGCCGGCGCCGAACATCGACGAGCCCAGCACGTACAGCGGCACGTGCGCCCCGCGGCCGGGGACCGCCTGCACGCCGGGCACCCGGGAGTTGCCGGTGAGGTAGCCCTGCAGCTCCAGGACGTCCTGCGGGAAGCGCTCGGCCGAGGCGGGGTCGCGGCGCAGCGCGTACATCGTGTTCTGGTCCGAGCCGGGCGCACGGCCCAGGCCGAGGTCGATGCGGCCGGGGTACATCGCCTCCAGCGTGCCGAACTGCTCGGCGATCGTGAGGGGCGAGTGGTTGGGCAGCATGACGCCGCCGGCGCCGAGCCGGATCGTCGAGGTGTGCGCACCCACGTGGGCGATCAGCACGCTGGTGGCCGACGACGCGATCGCCGGCATGTTGTGGTGCTCGGCGTACCAGACCCGCGTGTAGCCGGCCTCCTCCGCGCTCCGCGCCAGGGCGACGCTGGCGGCGATGCTGCTGCCGTACGTCTCCCCCCGGGCGACGGGGGCGAGGTCGAGCACGGACAGCGGGATGCGCATGGGGGAGCTCCTGGAGGACGGGGGTGCGTACCTGCGGCAACACGCGGAGCGCCCTGGTCCTTCCGGCGCCGCGGTAGTGGGCCGCAAGTCACCGGCAACCGGTGCGGGGGAGGGTCGCACCGTGACCGCACCCCTGCCCTTCCCCGTCACGCCGCGCCGGCCCGGCGACCCGGAGGCCGACGTCGCCCGCCTGGCACTGGCGCACCGCGCGCTGCGCGACGGCTGCCGGCTGCTGGCCGACGTCGCGGAGGAGGCGGCCGCGGGCGCGGTCTGGTCGCCCGAGCGGCGACGGGCGGTGCTGGGCTTCGGCCGGGCCGTGCTGCGGGAGGTGCGGGCGCACACCGCGCGGGAGGACGCCGTCCTGTGGCCGGTGGTCGCCGCCTGCGCCGGCGCGCACGGCGTGGACCTGGAGCCGCTCACCGAGGACCACGCCGTCCTGCGCGGGCTGCTCGTCCGGGCCGGCACGGCGCTGGCGGGGTCCGCCGCCGATCCGGCCGCCGCCCCCGCGCTGGCCGCCGTCCTCCGGGAGCTCGCCGTCGTGTTCGACGAGCACGTCGAGGAGGAGGAGCGCGAGGTGTTCCCCGTGCTGCGCCGGTGCGTCTCGGTGCGCGACCTCGCCCGCTACGAGGCCGTCTGCGCGCGCGGGTCCGGGCTGCGGCAGGCGGCCTTCGCGCTGGCGTGGACGGCCGACGCCTGCCGCACGCCGGCCGAGCGGGCCGGGCTGCTGGCCGCGACGCCCCGCCGCTGCGGGTGCTCCTCCGTGCCGCCGGGCCGCGCTGGCGGCGCCGCCGCGACCTCGTCTCCGGCCGCCCCGGGAGTCGATGACGCCACGAAGGCCCCTCCCGGGGCCCTGAGCGCTCCGAAGGCCGCTCAGGCGAGGGCGGCGCGGGCGGCGGCGAGCCAGCCGGGGTGCCCGGTGCGCTCGGCGACGGCGACCGCGACCGCGCGGTGCGCCTCGGCCGCCTCCCGGTCGCCGCGCGCCGCGGCCAGGCGGGCGAGCAGCGTCGCCGTCGGGCCGAAGGCCATGAGGGCGGTCTCGGTCCCGCAGACGCCGTCCCGGTAGGGGAGCAGCTCGGCCTCGGCCTCGGCCATCCGCGCGGGATCGCCGAGGGCCAGCCCCACCTCGCCCCGCACGAACTCGAAGAACGGCGTGAACAGGTCGCGCACCGGCCGGGCGTGCGCCGGGCACCGCGACCGCGCCTCGTCCGCCCGCCCGGCCAGCACCAGGGTCAGCGCCCAGGTCTCGGTGGAGATCTCGGGCGAGATCGGGACCATGGCGGCGATCTCCTCGGGCGCGACCGGCTGCGCCTCCGGGCTCCCGAGCTGCAGGCCGAGCTGGGTGTGCAGCCGCAGCGCCCGCGTGATCTCGGGGTAGTAGCCGGCCTCCAGGAGGGCCTGCTCGGCGACGTCGTAGGCGGCCTCCGCCTCGGCCACCCGACCCGCGACGGCGGCGCGCATGCCGACGTAGCAGCGCGCGATGCCGTGCAGCAGCGGCAGCCCGTAGGCCGAGGACAGGCGCTCGGCCTCCGCGGCGTGCGTGTCGGCGGCGTCGAGGTCGAGCACCGCGCAGGTGTCCTGCAGGAGCATCAGCCGCGCCACCGCCTCGAACAGGCCGAAGCCCTCCCGCCGGGCGAGGTCGAGCAGCTCGGTGCCCAGCGCCGTCGCCTCGCTGCGGTCGGGCCCGCCCACCGCGTGGAACTGCCGGGCCGCCAGCGCGTGGGCCAGGGCGAGCGGGTCCCCGCCGAGCCGGCCCTCGCCCACCGCCTGCGCCGACGCCTCGACGGCCCGCGCCTCGTGCCGCTCCTCGAGCTCGGTGGCGAGCAGCGCGAGCAGCCGGGTCCGCTGCGGGTCCCCGGCCGGCAGGGCGGTGATCGCGGACTCGGTGCGCGCGACGAAGCGGTCGTCGACCGGGTCGACCCAGGTCTTCCAGAAGGTCGGCGCGTCCGAGGAGAGCAGGACCGCCGCGGTCAGCTCCGCGGGGACGTCGTCGGGCAGCACCGCCAGGGCGCGCGTGCGCAGCGCGCGGGCCTCGCCGACGGCCCCGGCCAGCACGGTGGCGTGCGCCTGCTCGGCCAGCAGCCGGGCGAGGCCGGCCGCGTCGCCGGGCCGGGCGGCCGCGGTGGCCTCGGCCGCCCGGCGCCACATGACCGCGGCGTCGGCGTGCGCGAACCGGCGCCCGGCCAGCTCGGCGGCGGCCTGGGCCCAGCGGGCGGCCGCGGCGGCCGAGCCGGGACCGGCGGCGGCGGTGTGGTGGGCCAGGGCGGTGACGTCGTCGGGACGCAGCCGCTCCAGGACGGCGGCCACCCGCCCGTGCAGCCGGGTCCGCCGCAGGGACGAGAGGTCCCCGTAGAGGATGTCGCGCACCAGCGCGTGCACGAAGCGCAGCCGCCCGGGCCCCGGCTCGACCAGCAGGCCGCTGACCAGCGCCGTCTCCAGCGCCTCGACCAGCGCGTCCTCGTCCTCCTCGGTGCCGCCGCCGGCCGGCGCCGCGGCGGCCAGCAGCACCTCGGCGTCGACGTCGCGGCCGACGACGGCGGCCAGCTTGAGCAGGGTGCCGGTGCGGGCGGGCAGGACGGCCAGGCGGTGGCGGACGACGTCGCGCACGGTGCCGGGCACGGCGTCGACGTCGGCACCGGAGTCGACCAGCCGCAGCAGCTCGCGGACGTAGAACGGGTTGCCGTCGGCGCGGGCGGCGATCGCGGCGCGGGTGCGGCCGTCGACCGGGGTGAGCGCCCAGTCCTCGACCAGCGCGTCGACGGCGGCGGGGTCCAGGCCGCGCAGCCGCAGGCCGACGGGGGAGCGGCGGGCGAGGGCGGCCAGGACGTCGGCCAGCCCGGCGCTCTCCTCCGGCCGGTGGCCGGCCACGAGCAGCACCCGGCAGCCGGCCAGGGCCGGCAGCAGGTCCAGCAGCAGGGCGGTGGTCTCGCGGTCGGCGCGGTGCAGGTCGTCGACGGTCACCAGCAGGGGCGTCCGGGCGGCGACGGCGGCCAGCCACCCGGCGACGGCGCGGTGCAGGCGGAAGCGGTTGCCCAGGGGGTCGCCACCGGTCTCGGGCGGGGCGTCGTCGGTGAGCAGCGCCGCGAGCGCGGCGGGGTCGGCCGGCGGGGTGGTGGCGGCGAGCGCGCGCAGGGCGGCCGCCCACGGCCAGCCGGGCGGGGCGCCGTCGGTCTCCGGGCACGACACCGCCAGCGTCGTCCAGCCGCGGGCGGCGTGCTCGGCACGCAGGTGGTCGAGCACCGTGGTCTTGCCGCTGCCGGCCTCGCCGGCGAGCAGCGCGACCTCCAGCGAGCCGGCGGCGGCGCGGTCGGCGGCGGCGCGCAGCGCGGCCAGCTCCGCCTCGCGGCCGACCGGCCGGGGCACCTCCGGCATGACGGGCGCGGCCGGCGTCGCGGGCACTGCCGGCTCCGGAGCGGGGCGGCCGACCGCCGGTGCCGGCCCGCGCGCCGGCAGCAGGGAGGGCGCCTGGGCGAGCACGGCCTCCTCCAGCGCGCGCAGCTCGGGGCCGGGGTCGACGCCGAGCTCGTCGGCCAGCCGCGCGCGGACCTCGCGCAGCGCGCCGAGGGCCTCGCCCTGGCGGCCGGCGCGGTAGAGACCGAGGGCGAGCAGCCGCCAGCCCTCCTCGCGCAGCGGGTGCTCGGCGACGTGCGCGCGCAGCTGGGGCAGCGGATCGCGGCCGCCGGGGGCGTCGAGGGCGACCGCGGCGCGCCGCTCGACCGCGGTCAGCCGCAGCTCGTCGAGGCGGGCGGCCTCGGGGGCGGCCCACGGTTCGTCGGCGTACTCGGCGTAGGCCGGCCCGCGCCAGAGGTCGATGGCGTCGGTGTACCGCTGCCGCGCCGCGGCCGGGTCGGTGGCCGCGAGCCGGTCGCCCTCGTCGAGCAGCCGCAGCGCCAGCAGGACGTCGACGGCGTCGTCGGCCGGGCGCAGCGCGTAGCCCGGGGGGACGGTGACCAGCAGCCGGGCCGGCGTGCGCGGGGCGCGGCCAGGCTCGAGCACGCGGCGCAGGTGGCTCACGTGCGCCTGCAGGGTCCCGAGCGCGTCGGCCGGGGAGGCACCCCGCCACAGGTCGGCCACCAGCAGCTCGGCGGGGACGACGTGGCCACCCGCGACCAGCAGGCGGGCGACGACCGAGCGCTGCCGACGGCCACCGAGGTCGAGCGCGACGCCGTCACGGACGGCGGTCACCTCGCCCAACACCCGGAACCCGACCGTTCCGGCACCCGCTGTATCCATGGCGGCGGAAGCATAGGTCGGCGGAGGCCCGCGCGCCGAGGGCGTGTGGCAGGTGCCACACGCAGCGGTCACGTCCGGGTCACGCGCCGTGCCATGCGGCTCGCAAGCCACCGCCAACCGCCCCGGTGCACGGTCCCGGCATGACCTCGACCACCCCCGCCCTGCCCTTCCCCGTCTCCCCGCGCCGCCCCGGTGACCCCGAGCCGGACCTGTTCGGCTTCTCCCTCGTGCACCGCGCGCTGCGCTCGGGCTGCCGCCTGCTGGCCGACGCGGTCACCGCCGTCGCCGCCGGTGACCCGTGCCCGCCGGAGCGGCAGCGCGCCGTCGTCCGGTTCGGCGAGGCGGTCCTGCACGAGGTGCACGTGCACCACTCCCGCGAGGACGACGTCCTGTGGCCGGTGATCGTGGCCTCGGCCGGCGACGCGGTGGACCTCCGCCCGCTGTCGGACGACCACACCGCGCTGCAGGGCGTCCTCGACCGCGCCGACAGCGCGCTGGCCCGTTTCGCCGAGGGCGGTCCCGCGCAGGCCGGGCCGCTGACCGCTGTCCTCACCGAGCTAGCCGACGAGCTCGACGAGCACATCGAGGAGGAGGAGCGGGAGGTGTTCCCGGTGATGCGGCGGTTCGTGTCGAAGGGCGACTTCACCCGGGTCGAGACGCGCTTCCGCAAGGGCACCAGCCCGCGGCACATGGTCTTCGTGCTGCCGTGGATCGTCGACTCGTGCCGCACGCCAGCCGAGACCGCCCGGCTGTTCGCCGGGGCCCCGGCGCCGCTGCGGTGGGTGCTGCGCGCCGTGCAGCCGGGCTGGATCCGCCGCCGCGACCTCGTGCGCGGCGCCTGAGCTCAGTCCAGGGCGCCGCGGGCGGCGGCCAGCCAGCCGGGGTTGCCGGTGCGCTCGGCGAGCGCGACGGCCACCCGCTGGTGGGCCGCCGCCGCGGCGGCGTCGCCCCGCGCGGCGGCCAGCCGGGCCAGCAGGGTCGCCGTCGGGCCGAGCGCCACCGACGCCGACTCCGCGGCGCACACGTCCGCCGCCCACGGCGCCAGCTCCGCCTCCGCCTCGGCCATGCGCTCGGCGTCACCGAGGGCCAGCCCGACGACGCCGCGGAAGTACTGGAACACCTGCGTGTAGGGGTCGCGGCCATAGCGCGGCCGGCCCGGGCCCAGCGCCCGGGCCTCCTCCACCCGCCCGTCCAGGACCAGGGTGAGCGCGATGCTCTCCCGCAGGTCGTCGGGTGCGGCCGACAGCACGCTCTCGACGTCGGCCCGCGTCACCGGCGGCGTCCCCGCGCCGGTGCCCGAGGCCTGCATGCACAGCAGCCCGACGACCCGCACCGACTCCGCGACGGCGGGGTACCAGCCGGCGGCCAGCAGCAGCTCGACGGCGTCGGCGTAGGCGCGGTCGGCCTCGGCGGCGCGGCCGTCGCAGGCCAGCCGCATGGCCCGGTACGCGCGCGCGATGCCGTGCAGCAGGCGCAGCCCGTGCCGCTCGGCCAGGGCCTCGGCGGAGGTGGCCTGCGCGTCGGCGGCGGGCAGGTCGAAGCGGGCGCAGGCGTCCTGCAGCAGCACCAGCCGGGCGACCGCCTCGAAGACGCCGAACCCGGACTCGCGGGCCAGCCCGAGCAGGTCGGTGCCCAGCGCGGCGCGCTCGTCGGGCGCGGAGTCGCGGTGGGTGTGCACCGCGCGGGCGGCCAGGGCGTGCGCACGGGCCAGCGGGTCGCCGGTCCGCCGCGCCGCCTCGACGGCCGCGCGGGACACCGGCGCCGCGCGGGCGTCGAAGCGCTCCTCGAGCTCGGTGGCGAGCAGCGCCAGCAGCCGGGGGCGCAGCGGGTCGTCGTCGCCGAGGCCGGCCAGGAGGGTCTCGGTGCGGGCGACGAAGCGGTCGTCGACCGGATCGACCCGCGGGTTCCAGAACGTCGGGACGTCCGAGGAGAGCAGCACCGCCGCGGTCAGCTCCGCCGGCGCGTCCTCGGGGAGCGCGGTCAGGGCGCGGGTGCGCAGCGCGCGGGCCTCGCCGCTGGCGCCGGCCAGCGCGGTGGCGTGCGCCTGGGCGGCCAGCAGCCGGGCCCGGCCCGCGCCGTCACCCGGCCGGGCGGTGGCGGCCGCCTCGGCCGCGCGGCCCCACATGACCGCGGCGTCGGCGTGCGCGAAGCGCCGCTCGGCCAGCTCGGCGGCGGCCTGCGCCCAGCGGGCGGCCGCGGTGGCCGCGCCGGGGCCGGCCGCGGCGGTGTGGTGGGCCAGCGCGGTCACGTCGTCGGGACGCAGCCGCTCGAGCACGGCGGCCACCCGCCCGTGCAGCCGCGTGCGCCGCAGCGAGGACAGGTCCTCGTAGACGGTGTCGCGCACCAGCGCGTGCACGAACCGCAGCCGCCCCGGACCGGGCTCCACGAGCAGGCCGGAGACCAGCGCCGCCTCCAGCGCCTCGACGGCGGCCTCCTCGTCGTCGGCCCCGTCCGGTGCGGCCGCGGCCAGCAGCACGTCCGCGTCGACGTCGCGGCCGACGACGGCGGCCAGCTTCAGCAGCGTGCCGGTGCGGGCGGGCAGGACGGCCAGCCGGTGGCGGACGACGTCGCGCACCGTCCCGGGCACCGCGGCCACCTCCGCGCCGGTGCCCACCAGCCGCACGAGCTCGCGGACGTGGAACGGGTTGCCGTCGGCCCGCTCGGCGATGGCGGCCCGGGTGCGGCCGTCGAGCGGCGTCACCGCCCAGCGCGCCACCAGCGCGTCGACGGACCGGCGGTCCAGGCCGCCCAGCCGCAGCGTCACCGGTGAGCGGCGGGCGAGCGCCGCCAGGACGTCGGCGAGGGAGGCGCTCTCCTCGGGGCGGTGCCCGGCGACGAGCAGCACGCGGGACCCGGCGAGGGCGGGCAGGGCGTCGAGCAGGAGCGCGGTGGTCTCGCGGTCGGCGCGGTGCAGGTCGTCGACGGTCACCAGGAGCGGCGCCGCCGCGGCCACGGCCGCCAGCCACCCCGCCACCGCCCGGTGCAGCCGGAACCGGTCACCGGCCGGGTCGCCCCCCGTCGGCGCCGGGACGTCGTCGGTGAGCAGCGCCGCGAGGGCGGCCGGGTCGGCGGGCGGGTGGCGATCGGCGAGCGCGCGCAGGCCGGCGGCCCAGGGCCAGCCGGGCGGGGCGCCGTCGGTCTCCGGGCACGACACCGCCAGCGTCGTCCAGCCCCGGGAGCCCAGGTCCTCCCGGAGCGAGTCGAGCACCGTGGTCTTCCCGCTGCCGGCCTCGCCGGCGAGCAGCACCACCTCCACCGCGCCGGCGGCCGCGCGGCCGGCCGCCTCGTCGAGGGCGGTCAGCTCGGCGTCCCGCCCGACCGGCCGGGGGGCGGTGACCGGCGGGGGAGCGGGCTCGGGGCGCGGGACCACGGGGGCCGGCGCACGCGCCGGGAAGAGGTGCGGCGCCTGCGCCAGGACGTCGTCCTCCAGGGCGCGCAGCTCCGGGCCGGGGTCGACGCCGAGCTCGTCGGCCAGCCGGGCCCGCACCTCGCGCAGCGCGCCGAGGGCCTCGCCCTGGCGGCCGGCGCGGTAGAGGCCGAGGGCGAGCAGCCGCCAGCCCTCCTCGCGCAGCGGGTGCTCGGCGACGTGCGCGCGCAGCAGCGGGAGCGGGTCCCGCCCGCCGGGGGCGTCGAGGGCGACCGCCGCCCGCCGCTCGACCGCGGTCAGCCGCAGCTCGTCGAGGCGGGCGGCCTCGGGGGCGGCCCACGGCTCGTCGCGGTACTCCGCGTAGGCCGGCCCACGCCACAGGTCGATCGCGGCGCCGTACCGCTTGCGCGCCGCGGCCGGGTCGGTCGCGGCCAGCCGGTCACCCTCGTCCAGGAGACGCACCGCCTCGAGCACGTCCACGGCGTCCTCGGCCGGGCGCAGCGCGTAGCCCGGCGGCACCGTGACCAGCAGCCGGGCCGGCGTGCGCGGGGCGCGGCCCGGCTCCAGCACGCGGCGCAGGTGGCTGACGTGCGCCTGCAGCGCGCCCATCGCGTCGGCCGGCGCGGCGCCGCGCCACAGGTCGGCGACGAGCACCTCCGCGGGGACCATCAGCCCCCCGGCCACGAGCAGCCGGGCGACGACCGAGCGCTGCCGCCGCCCACCGAGGTCGAGCGGAGCCCCGTCGCGGTCGGCCCGACGTCCCCCAGGACACGGAACCGGGCGGTCTCGGCACTCATGACGGCGGCAGCCTACGTCCGCCGGCCCCGCCGGCCGGCCCCCGCGACCGGGCCCGTGCCTACGCGCTGCGGCTGCGGCGGTTGCGCGCGGGGACCGACCCGACGGACTCGACCGGCGCGTCGGGGCCCTCGACGCCCAGGCGCCGCTCGAAGCCCGGCGGGACGACGAGGTCGTCCCGGGAGAGGTCGGCGGCCGAGTCGCGGGCCAGGCCGGTCAGCGCCGAGCCGAGGCCGTCGCGGAGCAGGTCGAGGACGTTCTCCACCCCCGCCTGGCCGTTGGCGGCGAGACCCCAGAGGTAGGCGCGGCCGATCATGACCGCCTTCGCGCCCAGCGCCAGGGACTTGGCCACGTCGGAGCCGCGGCGGATGCCGCCGTCGAGCAGCACCTCGACGGAGTCGCCGACCGCCTCGGCGATCGCCGGCAGCGCGCGGATGGAGGCGGGGGTGCCGTCGAGGTTGTTGCCGCCGTGGTTGGAGACGGAGATGGCGGTGACGCCGGCGTCGACGGCGCGGCGGGCGTCGTCGACGCGCATGACGCCCTTGAGCATGAACGGCCGGTCCGCACCCCACAGGTCGCGCAGCCAGGCGACGTCCTCCCAGGTCGGCATGGGGGAGTTCATCCAGTCGCCGTAGGCGCCGAAGAACGTGGGCGCCGGGTCGCCGGGGGTGGCGACCATGTTGGGGACGGTGAGGTCGGGCAGCTTCCTCGTGCGGGCGAACTGCAGCAGCCAGCGGGGCCGGAGCGCGACCTGCGGCGCGTAGCGGCGGACCGCCTCGAAGTCGATCTTCTGCGGGATGAAGGGGGAGCCCCAGTCACGGCCGTAGGCGAAGGACCAGTCCAGCGTGGCGATCAGGCCGGCCGCGCCGGCGGCGCGGGCCCGCTCGACCTTGGCCGCCATCACGTCGCGGTCGCCGACCCAGTACAGCTGGAAGAAGGTCTTCGGGTTGGCGGCGATGACCTCCTCCATCGGCTTGCTGGCCATCGAGGACAGGCCCATCGCCACGCCGCGGGCGGCGGCGGCCCGGGCGACGGCGACCTCGCCGTCGGGGTGCACGGCCTGCACGCCGGTGGGGCTGATCAGCACCGGCATCGAGACGTCCTGGCCCATCACCGTGGTGGCCATCTCGCGCCTGTTCGACAGGCCCGCGGTGTGCGGGGCGAAGCCCAGCTCGTCGAAGGCCCGGATGTTGTCGTCGACGGTCAGGCCCTTGTCCGACCCGGCCACCAGGGCGCCGTAGACGCCCTTGGGCAGCCGGCGCTGCGCGCGCCGCTGGGCCTCGGCCACCGTCTCGAACCACGCGTTCGCCACGAGCGTCTCCGTTCATCCGTCCCGCCGGGCCGACCCCGGTGGCACTCAGTGCCACCCTAACGGCCGGGTGTGGTGCACACCACCGCCCGGGAACGAGGCAGCCCCGCGGCCGGGGGCCACGGGGCTGTCGGGGAGTGCCGGGCGGGCCCGGCGGGCTGCTCAGAAGCGGGCGGCCAGCGCGGCGATCTCGTGCGCCGACTCCTGCGTCGGGGCGGTGGCCAGGGCGCGCTGCAGCTCGCGCTCGTCGCGGCGGCGGGCGCGGGCGGTGCGGGCGGTGGCCAGGGCGGTGCTCAGGCGGGTCATGTCGGGTCCCTCTCAGGCGGCGTCACGTCCGTGACGGTCCACGGCGGCGGCCACCTCCGGTCGTCACCGGCGGGCCCGTGGGTGCGGCGCCGGTCACATGGATCCCGGCTCCGACCTGCTGGGTCTGCATGTCCAACCATCCTCCCGTCCGCACGGTTCGTCAAGTGAACCCAGCGTGACCTAGGCTGCATCCGTGACGGCCGCCACACCGCCCCCCGACTACGACCGTGCCCGCTGCTCCGTCGCCGGCACGCTCGCCGTGGTGGGGGAGAAGTGGAGCCTGCTGGTGCTGCGCGAGGCGTTCCTCGGCGTCCGGCGCTTCGCCGACCTGCAGTGCGCGCTCGGCGCGCCCAAGGCCGTGCTCACCGACCGGCTGAACTCGCTGGTCGCCCAGGACCTGCTCGCCCGCGTGCCCTACCGCGACGAGGGCGCCCGCCAGCGGCACGAGTACCGGCTCACCGAGCGCGGCCGCGACCTCTATCCCGCGCTGGTCGCCCTCATGCAGTGGGGCGACCGGTGGCTGGCCGCCGACGGCGTCGCACCCCTGGAGCTCACCCACCGCGGCTGCGGCGCGCCGGTCACCCTGGGCCTGCGCTGCGGTGCCGGGCACGAGGTCGGGGGCCCGCGCGAGGTGGTGGTGACGCCGGCCGGGCGTGGGACGGCCGGGGAGACGCCCGGCACACCCGCGGGCTAGCGTCGGCGGCGCCTGCGCTGCCGCTGCGACCCGGGAGGCCGTCCTGCCCACCATCGGAGTCCCCGGCGGCGCGAGCGCGCCGGAGCTGTCCGCCCACCTCGCCGTCCCGCCGGTGGGGGAGGGGCCCTGGCCCGGCGTCGTCGTCGTCCACGAGGTCTTCGGCCTGACCGACGACGTGCGGCAGCACGCCGACCGGCTGGCCGCGGCGGGCTACCTCGCCGTCGCGCCGGACCTGTTCACCGCCGGCGGCGTGGTGCGCTGCCTGCGCTCGACGTTCCGGGCGCTCAGCCGCGGGGAGGGGCCGGCCTTCGGCGACCTGGAGGCGGCCCGCCGGTTCCTCACCGACCGGGACGACTGCACGGGCCGGGTCGGGGTCCTCGGGTTCTGCATGGGCGGGAAGTTCGCGCTGCTCGGCGCCACCCGCGGGTTCGACGTCGCCGCGCCCAACTACGGCCCGCTGCCGGCCGACGCCGAGCGGGTGCTCGCCGGCGCCTGCCCGGTGGTGGGCAGCTACGGCCGCCGCGACGTCGCGCTGCGCGGCGCCGCGCAGCGGCTGGACCGGGTGCTCACCGACCTCGGCGTGGAGCACGACGTCAAGGAGTACCCGGACGCCGGGCACTCGTTCCTCAACCGGCACAACGCCGGGCCGTTCACGGCGCTGGAGAGGGTGGTCGGCCTCGACTACCACGAGCCGTCGGCCGAGGACGCCTGGGCGCGCATCCTCCGCTTCCTCGACCGGCACCTGCGGAGCGCGGCGTGAGCGGGGGCCGCTGACCGGCCTGCGGGTGGTCGAGCTCGGCGGCATCGGGCCGGGCCCGCACGCGGCGATGGTCCTGGCCGACCTCGGCGCCGACGTCGTCCGGGTGGAGCGGCCCTCCGGCGGGCTGTCGCTGGGCGGGACCGCCCGCGACGTCGTGCTGCGCGGCCGGCGCTCGCTCGCCCTCGACGTCAAGACGCCCGGGGGCCGCGACCTGGTGCTGGGCCTGGCGGAGCGGGCCGACGTGTTCCTCGACGTCTTCCGCCCCGGCGTGGCCGAGCGGCTGGGGATCGGGCCCGACGCCTGCCTGCAGCGCGCGCCCGGGCTGGTCTACGCGCGGATGACCGGGTGGGGGCAGGACGGGCCGTGGGCCGACCGGGTCGGCCACGACGTCAACTACCTGGGGCTGACCGGCACGCTCGCCGCGCTCGGCCGCCCCGGCGAGGTGCCCCGCCCCCCGCTGAACCTGGTCGCCGACTACGGCGGCGGGTCGATGCTGGTGCTCGTCGGCGTCCTCGCCGCGCTGCACGAGCGGTCCCGCTCGGGCCGTGGGCAGGTGGTCGACGCCGCGATGGTCGACGGCGTCGCGCTGATCTCGCAGATGCTGTGGTCGATGCGCGGCATGGGCCTGTGGTCGGACCGGCCGGGCACCAACGTGCTCGACGGCGGCGCGCCCTACTACGACGTCTACGCCTGCGCCGACGGCCGCTTCGTCGCCGTCGGGGCGCTGGAGCCGCAGTTCTACGCGGCACTGCTCGAGGGGCTCGGGCTGGCCGGGGACGACCTGCCGGCGCAGACCGACCCGCGCGGCTGGCCGCGGCTGCGGGAGCTGTTCACCGCGGCGTTCGCCGCCCAGCCGCGGGAGCACTGGGAGCGCGTCTTCGACGGCACGGACGCCTGCGTCACGCCGGTCCTGACGGCCGACGAGGCGGCGGCGCACCCGCACCTGGCCGCCCGCGGCACGCTCGTGGACGTCGACGGCGTCCGGCAGGCCGCCCCGGCCCCGCGGTTCTCCCGCACGCCGGCGGGCCCGCCCGCCCCGGCGCCGGACGGCCCGGCCGACGCCGCCGCCGTCCTGGAGGAGTGGTCGCGCCCCCGATGACGGGGACGCACGAGCCGCGGTCCGCCGCGGAGGAGGAGGCCCACCCGTGACCGAGCCGAACACGGAGTCCGTGCTGGTCGAGCGCCGCGGCGCCGTCCAGGTGATCACCATCAACCGGCCCGGGGCCAAGAACGCCCTCGACGGCGCGGTGGCGCAGGGCGTCGCCGCGGCCGTCGACGAGCTCGACGCGTCCGACGACCTGCGCGCGGGCGTGCTCACCGGCGCCGGCGGCACCTTCTCCGCCGGCATGGACCTCAAGGCGTTCCTGCGCGGCGAGCGGCCCTCCATCGAGGGCCGCGGGCTGTGCGGGATCACCCAGACGCCGCCGCGCAAGCCGCTGCTGGCCGCCGTCGAGGGGTGGGCGCTGGCCGGCGGGTTCGAGCTCGTCCTCGCCTGCGACCTCGTCGTCGCCGGGCGGTCGGCGCGCTTCGGCGTGCCCGAGGTGTCCCGCTCGCTGATCGCCGCCGGCGGCGCCGCGCTGTTCCTGCCGCGGCGGGTGCCCCACGCCGTCGCCATGGAGATGCTGCTGACCGGGCAGCCCGTCGACGCCGAGCGGGCGGCCGCCGTCGGGCTGGTCAACCGGGTCGTCGACGAGGGCGGGGCGCTCGAGGCGGCCGTGGCCCTGGCGGAGGTGATCGCCGCGAACGGCCCGCTGGCGGTGGCGGTGACCAAGCAGATCGCCCGCAGCACCGCCGACTGGACCACCGAGGAGGCGTGGGCGAGGCAGCAGCCGCTGATCGAGCCGGTCTTCTCCTCGGAGGACGCCCGCGAGGGCGCGACCGCCTTCGCCGAGCGCCGCAAGCCCGTCTGGCGGGGGCGCTAGGACGCCGGGGCCGGGCCGGTCGTCGTCCGGACGACCAGCCCGGCCGGCAGCGGGACCGGCGGCGGGGCGGGCCGGCCGGCCAGCAGGTCCAGCAGCGCCTGACCGGCCACCCGGCCCTTCTCGCGGGTGGGCTGGCGGACGGTGGTGAGGCCGAGCCCCGCGGCGGTGGCCGCGTCGTCGAAGCCGGCGACCGACAGGTCCGCGGGCACCCGCAGGCCGAGCCGGGCCGCCGCCCGCAGCGCGCCCTCGGCCAGCCGGTCGCTCAGGCACAGCAGCGCCGTGGGCCGCGGGTGGGTGGCGAGGACGGCGAGCGCGCCCGCCTCGCCGACCGCGGGCGTGCTGTCGGGGCCGTGGAACACCGGGACCGCCGCCCAGTCGAGGCCGGCGCGCCCGGCCGCGTCGCGGTAGCCGGCCAGCCGGTCGCGGGTGACGGCGTAGGTGGCGCCCGCCTGGGCGCGCTCGTCGACCAGCCCGGGGGTGATCGGGTCGCCGTGCATGCCGAAGGAGACGACCGCCGGCCGCCGGTGCCCCAGGTCGAGCAGGTGTGCCGCCACGGCTGCCGCGGCCGCGCGGTCGTCGACGCCCACCCACGGCGCCGCCGGGGCGCCGAGCGCGGCCAGCCGGTCCGGCCGCGGCTGGTCGACGACGACGAGCGGGAGGCCGCGGGCGACCGCCGCCGCGAGCAGCGGGTCGTCGTCGCCCACCGAGGAGACGACCAGCCCGTCGACGACGGCGTCGCTCACCGCGGCCAGGCGCCGCGCGGGGTCGGCCGAGCCGGGCACGAGCAGCAGCCCGGAGCCGGCCGGCTCGGCCGCCGACGCGACCCCGGCGAGCAGCGCGACGGCCACCGGGTCGTCGAAGGCGTAGGACAGCCCGTTGTCGTAGGCGACGCCGATCGCGCCGACGCGGCCGCGCCGCAGCCCCGCGGCGAGCGGGTTGGGCCCGGGGTAGCCGAGCCGGCGGGCGGCGGCCAGGACGCGCTCGCGCAGGGCGGCCGAGAGCTGGTCGGGCCGGGAGAACGCGTTGGACACCGTCTTGGCCGAGACGCCGACCTCCGCCGCCACCTCCTGCAGGGTCACCGGGCGGGGGCGGTCGGGCGGCACGGGCGCATCCTCCCGTGCTTCATCGATGAAGAAGGGGGTACCCCGGACGGCATGACGCCGGTCGTCCCGCTCTGCGCGGTGCAGTTCGTCGACGTCCTGGGCACCACGCTGGTCGTCGCGGCGCTGCCGACGATGCTGGCCGACCTGGGCGCACCGGCGTCGGCGGCCACCCTGGTGGTGACCGTCTACGCGGTCCTCTTCGGGGCGCTGCTGGTGCTCGCCGCGCGCCTCGGCGACCGCTACGGGCACGCGCGGGTCCTGGCGCTCGGGCTGGCCGGCTTCGGCGCGGCGTCCCTGGCGGCGGCGCTCGCGCCGTCGGTCGGGGTGCTCGTGGCCGCCCGCGGCGCCCTCGGTGCGGCGGCCGCGCTGTCGGTGCCCACCGCGCTGCGCCTGCTGACCGCCGCCACGGAGGAGGGAGGGCAGCGGCGGCGGGCGCTCGCGGCGTGGAGCGCCTCCGGGGCGGCGGCCGGCGCGAGCGGGCTGGTCCTCGGCGGCGTGGTCACCGACCTGGCCGGGTGGCGGCTGCTGTTCTGGGTCAACCTGCCGCTGGCGGTGCTGCTGGCACTCGCCGTGCGCCGGACCGCGCCGCCCACCCCGCGCGAGCGCGGCGCGTCCCTGGACCTGGCGGGCGCGGCGGTGCTCGTGGCCGCCGTGGCGGCGGTCGTGGCGGGCGCGTCGCTGCTCGAGGACGGCGCCCACCGGACCCCCGGCGCCGGGCTGCTCCTGGCCGGGCTCGCCGCCGCCGCGGCCCTGCCCGCCGTCGAGCGCCGGGCCCGCGACCCGCTGCTGCCCCGTGCCGCCGTCGGGCACCCGGGGCTGCGCCGCGGCGTGCTCGCCTCGGCGGCCAACACCGCGACGACGAGCTCGGCCGTCACGGTGGCCACGCTGCACCTGCAGGGGAGCGAGGGGCTCGGTGCGACGGCCACCGGCCTGGCGCTGCTGCCCTTCAGCCTGTGCGTCGTCGCCGGCGCGGCCCTGGCGGCGCGGGTCATGCGGTCGGCGTCGGCGCGGGTCACCGCCGCCGCGGGCCTGGCCGTCATCGCCGCCGGCACCGCGGCGCTGCTGGGCGCGGGACTCGGTCCGGGGGTGGTGTCGGCCGGGGCGGCCGTCTCGGGGCTGGGCATCGGGCTGTCGTCGGTGGCCGCCACGGCGCTGGGCACCGACGTCGCCGCGGAGCTGCAGGGCACCGCGGCCGGCGTGCTCAACACCGCCGCCCAGCTCGGCACCGCGCTGGGCGTCGCCGCCGTGCTGCTCGTCGTCCGGCTGAGCGAGGGGACGGCGCTGCCGCTGGCCGGCGCGGGGCTGGGGTGGCTGGCCGCCGCGGTGCTGGCCGCCGTCGCCGCGGGCCTGCTGCTGCGGCGTCCCGCCCGGGCTGCCGTCCCCGCCAGGAACGCGGGTTAGTGTGCCGGGAACCACACCTGGTCGAGGGGAGCAGACATGCGTGACGCGGTGATCGTCGAGGCGGTGCGCACGCCCGTGGGCAAGCGCAACGGCGGGCTGTCGGGGGTGCACCCGGTGGACCTGTCGGCGCACGTGCTGACCTCGCTGGCCGAGCGGGCCGGCATCGACCCGGCGCAGATCGAGGACGTCATCTGGGGCTGCGTCTCCCAGGTCGGCGAGCAGACGTTCGACATCGCGCGCACCGCCGCGCTGGCCGCGGGCTGGCCGGAGACGGTGACCGGCGTGACCGTCGACCGCCAGTGCGGGTCCTCGCAGCAGTCCGTGCACTTCGCCGCGGCCGGGCTGGTCTCGGGCCAGTACGACGTCGTGGTCGCCGGCGGTGTCGAGTCGATGTCGCGGGTGCCCATGGGGACCGCCCGCAAGGACGCCGACCCGTTCGGCACCCGGTTCGCCGAGCGCTACGCCGGCGCGAAGATCAACCAGGGGCTGGGCGCGGAGACGATCGCCGAGCGCTGGGGCCTGTCCCGCCAGCAGTGCGACGAGTTCTCGGTCGCCTCGCACGAGAAGGCCGCCGCCGCCCGCGCCGAGGGCCGCTTCGACGCCCAGATCGCGCCGGTGACCACGCCCGACGGCACCGTCGTCAGCCAGGACGAGGGCATCCGCGAGTCCACGGTGGAGAAGCTCGGCACGCTCAAGACCGCGTTCCGCGAGGACGGCGTCATCACCGCCGGCAACTCCTCGCAGATCTCCGACGGCTCCGCCGCACTGCTGATGACGACGTCGGAGAAGGCCGCCGAGCTGGGGCTCACGCCGATCGCCCGGGTGCACACCGCCGTCCTGGCCGGCAGCGACCCCGTGGTCATGCTCACCGCCCCGATCCCGGCCACGCAGAAGGCGCTGCAGCGCTCGGGGCTGTCGATCGACGAGATCGGCGCCTTCGAGGTCAACGAGGCCTTCGCCCCCGTGCCGCTGGCCTGGCTGGCCGACATCGGGGCCGACGCCAAGGCGCTCAACCCCAACGGCGGCGCCATCGCCCTCGGCCACCCGCTCGGCGGCTCCGGCGCGCGGATCATGACCACGCTCGTGCACCACATGCGCGACAACGGCATCCGCTACGGCCTGCAGACCATGTGCGAGGGCGGCGGCCAGGCCAACGCCACCATCCTCGAGCTCCTCTAGCCCCCGGCCCCGTGCAGGGTCCTGCCGCGAGCTCGCGAGCGGCGGGGGCACGGGGGTCCTCACCCCCCGGCGCCCGGGGCCGCCCGCAGGGGCGGCCCCGGGCGCCGTTACGTTCGGCGGTCGTGAGCGCCACCGCGGGGGACCCCACGCTGCTCGACGTGCTGACGCTCGAGGAGGTCGACCGCGACCTCTACCGCAGCACGCTGGTGTTCAGCGACCCGTTCCCGCTCTACGGGGGTCAGGTCGCCGCCCAGGCGCTGCTCGCGGCCGGTCGCACGGTGGCGCCCGACCGGCTGCCGCACTCGCTGCACGGCTACTTCCTCCGCAGCGGCGACGCGGCCCGGCCCACGGTCTTCCGCGTCGACCGCGACCGCGACGGCGGCTCGTTCTCCGCGCGCCGGGTGGTGGCGGTGCAGGGCGGCGAGGTCGTGCTGTCGATGTCGGCGTCGTTCCAGGCGCCGACCCCCGGACCCGACGTCCAGGTCGCGCCGGCCCCGGGCGCGGAGGACCCGGCCGGCTGCGAGCCGTTCACGCTGCCGCGGCTGTTCACCATGGAGGGGCGCACACCCTCCCAGCCGTGGCCGCAGGCGAGCATGCCCACGCGCTTCTGGTCCCGGTCGACCGTCGCGCTGCCCGAGGACCCGCTGGTGCACGCGTGCGCGCTGACCTACCTGTCCGACATCGGCACCGGGCTGTCGGCGCTGCCGGAGGACGAGGCCGCGCCCGGCCCGACGCTGGACCACGCGGTGTGGTTCCACCGGCCGGCCCGGCTCGACGCCTGGGTGCTCATGGACCTCGTCCCGCACACGGTCTCCGGCGGGCGGGGCTGGTACACCGGCTCGGTCACCACCCGCGACGGCGTGCTGGCCGCGAGCCTGACCCAGGAGACGCTGTTCCGGCCCGGCCGCAACCCCTTCCGGCCGGGCCGCTGAGCCGGACGGGACGGCTGCGCGGGAGCCCGGCGGGAGCCTCGTCGGCCTGATCGGCCAGGATGGGGGCCCTGCGAGGGGGAAGGACGGACACGTGGCGAAGCACCGGGCACCCGAGGGAAGCCCCACCGACTTCGACGCGGCGACGGTCGCACTGGCCGACGTCTCGGGCGACTACACCATCGACGTGGCGCACACCCGGATCGGCATCCGGGCGCGGCACGCGATGGTGACGACGGTCCGCGGCGCGTTCACCGACTTCGCCGGCGAGGCACACCTGGACACGCAGGAGCCCGAGGCGAGCAGCGTGTCGATCCGGATCCGCACGGCGAGCATCGACACCGGGCAGGCCGACCGGGACGCGCACCTGCGCTCCCCGGACTTCCTCGACGTCGAGCGCTTCCCGGAGATGGTGTTCGCCTCCACCGAGGTCGAGCAGGTCGACGAGGACACCTACGAGGTGACCGGCGACCTCACGATCCGCGACGTCACCCGGCCGGTGACCGTCGAGTTCACCCTGACCGGCTCGGCGAAGGACCCGTTCGGCAACACCCGGGTGGGCTTCGAGGGCGCGCTGGCCATCAAGCGCAGCGAGTGGGGCCTGGTGTGGAACACCCCGCTCGACACCGGTGGCGTGCTGGTCAGCGACCGCATCCAGGTGGAGTTCGACGTCTCGGTGATCCGCAGCGCCTGACGCCGCCCCGTCCGGCGGTCGCCCTGTCGGCGGATCGGCACGTCGGCACGTCGGCACGTCGGCACG
Organism: Geodermatophilus normandii; assembly: GCF_003182485.1. Classification (NCBI taxonomy): domain Bacteria; kingdom Bacillati; phylum Actinomycetota; class Actinomycetes; order Geodermatophilales; family Geodermatophilaceae; genus Geodermatophilus; species Geodermatophilus normandii. The sequence goes on from NZ_QGTX01000001.1 coordinate 3,176,409, forward strand.
TCGGCACGTCGGCACGTCGAGGTGTCGCCCCGTCGAGGTGTCGACATGCCGACGGGACGGTCCGCGCTCAGCCGGGGCGGACGACGTCGTAGCGCACGACGGTGAACTCGCCGTTCTGTGCCACCTCGCGGGTCACCAGCTCCACGTGCGTCGGCAGCAGCGGCATCCCGGCGCCCAGGGTGACCGGGGCGATCGACACGACGACCTCGTCGAGCAGCCCCGCGTCGGCGAACTGCGCGGCCACCGGCCCGCCCCCGACGATCCAGACGTCGAGGTCCCCGGCGGCGGCGACCAGCTCGGCGTGCAGCGCCCGCAGGTCCGCGGGGGAGTCCGCGGCGGTGAACCGGATGTCGCGGCCCTCGTAGGGCCGCAGCGCGCGGTGGGTGAGCACCCAGGCCGGCTGGTCGTAGCTCCAGTCCGCGCCCTGCCGCTGCACCCACTCGTAGGTCGAGGAGCCCATGACCAGCGAGCCGACGGTCTTCTCGAACGCCTGGTAGCCCATCGCCCCCTCCGGGTCGGCCTCGCGCGAGAGCAGCCAGTCCAGCGAGTGCCCGGGGCCGGCGATGAAGCCGTCGAGCGTGGTGGCGGTGTAGTAGACGGTGCGGGTCATCGTTCCCTCCGGGAGAGCCACTCGATGGGGTCGCCGGTGTCGACCTCGACGCCGGCCTCGCGCAGCCAGTGCCGGGCCAGCAGCCGGCGGTGCGCGGAGAAGGTGAGGACGTGGGCGACGACGCTGCCGAGGACGAAGCTCTCCGGCGGCTCGCAGAGCGCGTCGACCAGCCGGTCGCCCCAGGCGCCGCGGCGGCCGATCTCCCGGACGGCGGCCAGCCAGCGCGGCGCGACGGCGTCGTGCCGGTCGAGCAGCGCGGCCGGGTCGTCGGCGCCGCGGACGGGGGCGTCGCCGCCCTCGAGGGAGGCCACCCACACCTCCGTCGTCCAGACGAGGGTGTCCAGGAGGGCGGCCAGCGTCTCCTCGGCGCCGTCCCAGGGCAGCACCGACAGGCCCGGCGCCCGCACCCGCCGGTACTCCCCGGCGGGCAGGCCCTTCGCGAGCTCCAGCAGGGCGCGGGTGTCCTCGACGCCGTGGTGCACCAGCAGCGCGGTGACCTCGTCACCGCCGCGGCGGGCCGGCTCGTCGGACACCCACAGCGACGAGGGCGGGTGGAAGTGGATGCCGTTGGGCGCGGGCAGCCAGTGGGCGTCCCGGCTGCCGCCGGGGGCCGTCGAGGAGGGACTGCGGCCGTAGGCGCGGGCGAACGCCCGGCTGAACCCCTCGACCGACTCGTAGCCGGCGGCGAAGGCGGCGTCGGTGACGCTGGCGCCCTGCCGGAGCTGCCAGGCGGCGCGCTCCAGCACCACCCGGCGGCGCAGCGCGACCGGTGACTCCCCGGCGCCGCCGGACACCTGCCGGCTGAAGTGGAACGGCGAGGCGTAGGCGTCCCCGGCCATGTCCGAGAGGGTCCGGTTGTCCTCGTCGAGGACGGCGTCGAGCAGTTCGCGGAGGCGGTCGCGGCCGGGAGGCGTCACACGAGCAGTCTGGCGATCCCGCGGCCTCCCGCGCCCGACCGTTCTTGCGCCGTCAGCCGGCCGCCCACGCGCCCTCCACCGAGGCCCGGCAGCGGCCGGCGTCGTCACCGGCGGCGGTCAGCAGGGCCACGGTCGTGCCGGTGGCCAGGGGCGCGAGGACGTCGGCGGGCAGCACGCCCTGCACGACCAGGGACACCAGCCCGTGCCCGGCGGCCCAGACCTGGGTGGCCAGCGTGCGCGGGTCGGTGCCGGGGTCCAGCCGGCCCTCGTCGCGCGCCCGTGCCGCCGCGTCCACCAGCCGGTCGAACGCGGCGTCGGCGGCCGCCTCGTCGGTGAGGTCGGCGCGGGCGTCGAACATCGCACGGTAGAGCTCCGGGTGCTCCAGCGCGCTGCGGGCGTAGGCCACGCCGAGGGCGGCGAGGTCGTGCACCGCGTCGTCGGTCCGGGGGACCGCCGCCAGCCGGGCGGCCAGGCGGGTGAAGCCCTCCTGCCGCACGGCGCTCCACAGGCCGGGCATCCCGCCGAAGTGCGTGTAGACGGCCATGGTCGAGGCGCCGGTGCCCTCCACCAGCGCGCGCAGGGTCACCGGCTCGCGGGCGGCGAGCATCCGGGCCGCCCGCTCGACGAGGAGCAGGCGGACCGCGGGATCGGGTCGTCGGGGCACTGGACCATTGTGCCATAGCAACGCTATGCTTCAACCCCACCCCACACCGGAGGAGCCGTCATGACCGTCGACCTGATCGACCCGCCCGGCCTGCCCGTCCCCGGCGTCTACCGCCAGGTGGCCGTCGCCCGCGGCAGCCGCACCGTCTACCTCGCCGGCCAGGTGGCCCGCACCGCCGCGGGCGAGCCCGTCGGGGCCGGCGACCTCGCGGCGCAGGCCGAGCAGGCGTTCCTCAACGTGGCGACGGCGCTGGAGGCCGCCGGCGGCACGTTCGACGACGTCGCCAAGCTCGTGCTCTACGTCGTCGACTGGAGTCCCGAGAAGCTGGGGGCGCTCGGCGAGGGGGTGGGCCGGGCCGCGCGACGGCTGGGCCGCGACCTGACCCGGCCGGTCACGCTCCTCCCGGTGGCCGCGCTCGCCGAGCCGGACCTGCTCATCGAGGTCGACGCCACCGCGGTCCTGGACTGACCGTCACCGGCACGGGTGCGTGTCGGTGGTGCGCGACCGGGTAGGACGGTCCGGCGCGGCCGGCCGGACGGCGACCGCGCCCCCGGCGGGGCGGGACCCCGCGCCGGGCGCCCGCTGCACCACCGGAAGAGGCTCCCCCGTGCCGCCACGCGCATCGACCGACGCCGCCCCGAGCTCGCTGCAGGCGCAGTCGGCCGCCGAGGAGTACCGCCCCGACCCAAAGCGGTGGAGCGCGCTGTCGGTCACCCTCGTCGTCGGCTTCATGAGCCTGCTCGACGTCAGCATCGTGTCGGTGGCGCTGCCCTCCCTGCAGCGCGACCTCGGCGCCACCCCGGCGACCGTGCAGTGGGTGGTGTCGGGCTACGCGCTCACCTTCGGGCTGATGCTGGTGCCCGCGGGCCGGCTCGGTGACGCCTTCGGCCGGCGGCGGCTGTTCCTCCTCGGGCTGGCCGGCTTCGTGCTCTCCAGCGCCGCGGCGGGGGCAGCGCCGTCGGTGGCCTGGCTCGTCGCCGCGCGGCTGGTGCAGGGGCTGGCCGCCGGGTGCCTGGCGCCGCAGAACTCCGCGCTGATCCAGCAGCTGTTCCGCGGCGGCGAGCGCGGGCGGGCGTTCGGGCTCTTCGGCGCCACCGTCGGCATCTCGACCGCCGTCGGCCCCGTCGTCGGCGGCGCGATCCTCGGTCTCGCCGACGGTCCCGGCGGCTGGCGGTGGCTGTTCTACGTCAACGTGCCGATCGGCGTCGTGGCGTTCCTCCTCGCCCTGCGGCTGCTGCCCCGCGGCGGGGCGGCGGGCGCGGGCGGATCGACGTCGTCGGGGTGCTGCTGCTCGGCGCCGGCGCCCTGGCCGTGCTCTTCCCGCTGGTGCAGGCGGAGTCCGGCGGGCTGGCGCAGCTGTGGTGGCTGTTCGTCGTCGGCGCGGTCCTGATCGGGGTCTTCTTCGCCTGGGAGCGGAGGGTGGTGGCCCGCGACGGGCAGCCGGTGTTCGACCCGCGGCTGGTCACGCAGACCCGCGGCTACGGCATCGGCGCGGCGCTCGGCACCGTCTACTTCGTCGGCTTCAGCGGCATCTGGCTGGTGTTCGCGCTCTTCTTCCAGACCGGGTTGGGCTACACCCCGCTGCAGTCGGGGCTGGCCGTGACGCCGTTCGCGCTCGGGTCGGCGTCGGCGGCCGTCGTCGCCGGGCGGCTGGTCGAGCGGTACGGGCGCCGGCTCACCGTGCTGGGCCTGGCCGGCGTCGTCGTCGGGCTCGCCGCCGCGGCCGTGGTCCTGCTGCTGGTGCCGCCGTCGGCCGCCGGGTGGGCGATCGCGCCGGCGCTGCTCGTGGGCGGCATCGGCGGCGGGTTCGTCATCTCGCCCAACATCACCATGACCCTGCGCGACGTGCCGGTGTCGATGGCCGGCTCGGCCGGCGGCGGCCTGCAGACGGCGCAGCGCTTCGGCGCGGCCATCGGCACCGCCGCGCTGCCGGGCCTGTTCTACCTCGTCCTGTCGGCGACCGGCGAGGACTACCCGGCCGCGGCGGCCACGGGGCTCGCCGTGTCGGTGCTCGGCGCCGTGGCCGCGCTGGTGCTCGGCGTGGTCGACCTGCGCCGCAACCGCGCCGAGGACGCCGGGCACGGAGCCGGCGACGGCGGCCCGGTCCCCGGCGGGCGGCACGGTCCCGACGGCGTCCACGCCCACGGCCACGCCTGGCACCACTGAGCCGGCGGACGACGAGGAGGACGGCATGCCAGGACCGACGGTGGCGGTGCTCGGCACCGGGACGATGGGCGCGGGGATGGTCACCGCGCTGCGGCGGGCGGACCTGCCCGTGCGGGCGTGGAACCGCGACCCCGCCAAGGCGCAGGCGCTCACCGGCACCGGCGCGGAGGCGTTCGGGTCCCCCGCCGGAGCGGCCGAGGGTGCCGACGTCGTCCTCACCATGCTGCTCGACGCCGACGCGGTGGTCGACGTCGTCCGGCAGGCCGCCCCCGCCGCCGGGACGACGTGGCTGCAGACCTCCACGGTCGGCGTCGAGGGCGCCGACCGCACGGTGGAGACCGCCCGCGAGCTGGCTCTGGTGCTCGTCGACTGCCCGGTCCTCGGGACGAAGGAGCCCGCCGCGAAGGGCGCGCTGACCCTGCTGGCCAGCGGACCCGAGGACGCCCGCGAACGGCTGGCGCCGGTGTTCGACGCGCTCGGCTCGAAGACGCTGTGGCTGGGCGAGGCGGGCGCCGGCAGCCGGCTCAAGCTCGCCTGCAACTCGTGGCTGTTCATGCTCACCGCCGGCACCGCGCAGGCGATCGCGCTGGCCCGCGCCCTCGGCCAGGACCCGCGGTCCTTCCTCGACGCCATCGAGGGCGGCCCGGTCGACTCCGCCTACGCCCACCTCAAGGGCGCCCTGATGCTGGCCGGCGACTACCCGCCGAGCTTCGGGCTGTCCGGCGCGGCCAAGGACGCCCGGCTGATCCGCGCGGCGCTGCAGGCCGGCGGGGTCTCCGACCGGCTCACCGCCGCGGTGCTCGAGACCATGGAGGCCGCCGCCGACCGGGTGGGCGATCCCTCTGCGGTGGACATGGCGGCGGTCGTCCAGGGCCTCGAGCAGGGGCCCGGCCGGCGCGGCTAGCGCTTCGAGCTCTCGGCCAGCGTGCGCAGCGCGTCGTCGGCGTCCCGCTGGCCGGGGCCGGCGCTCGTGGCGTCGGCCGGCAGCCCGGCGCCGCCGCCGTGGTCGTCGAGCATGCGCGCCTCGTCGAACGGAGCCCGCCCCGACAGCGCCGCCTCGAGCTGGTCGCGGTCGAGCTGCCGGGTCCACGTGGCCACCAGCACGGTGGCCACCGCGTTGCCGGCGAAGTTGGTCAGCGCCCGCGCCTCGGACATGAACCGGTCGATGCCCACGATCAGGCCGACGCCGTCGAGCAGCTCCGGCCGGTGCGCCGACAGGCCGCCGGCGAGGGTGGCCAGGCCCGCACCGGTGACCCCGGCAGCGCCCTTCGAGGCGATGATCATGAACGCGAGCAGGCCGAGCTGCTCACCGATCGACAGCGGGTCGCCCAGGGCCTCGGCGATGAATAGCGAGGCCATGGTCAGGTAGATGGCGGTGCCGTCGAGGTTGAACGAGTAGCCGGTCGGCACCACGATGCCGGCGACCGACTGGCTCACGCCCGCGTGCTCCATCTTGGCGATCAGCCGCGGCAGCGCCGTCTCCGACGACGACGTCGACAGGATCAGCAGGAACTCCCGGCCGAGGTACCTCAGCAGCCGGAAGACGTTGAGCTTGGCCACCAGCCGCAGGATCAGCCCGAGGACGACGAACACGAACAGCGCGCAGGTGACGTAGAAGCCGATCATGATCACCGCGAGGCTCTTGAGCGCGTCGACTCCGGTCTCGCCCACCACCGCGGCGATCGCGCCGAACGCGCCGATCGGCGCCACCCACATGACCATCGCGAGGATCCGGAAGACCAGCTTCTGGAAGTGCCCGATGCCGCGCAGGATCGGCTCCCCGGACGCGCCCATCGCCTGGATGGCGAAGCCGGCCAGCAGCGCCACGAGCAGCGCCTGCAGCACCGAGCCGTCGGTGAGCGCGGAGACCAGCGTCTCCGGGATGAGGCCCAGCAGGAAGTCGACCGTGCCGCCGCTCTCCTCGGCGGTCTCGGCCAGCTCCGACCCCCGGCCGCGCAGCTCCTCGGACAGCTCCAGGCCGTCGCCGGGGTGCAGCAGGTTGCCGACCACCAGGCCGATGGCCAGCGCCACGGTGGACATGAGCAGGAAGTAGCCCAGCGTCAGGCCGCCGATCCGGCCCACCGCCGCGGCCTTCCGGACCGCGCCGATGCCCAGCACGATCGTGCAGAAGATGACCGGGGCGATGAGCATCCGGATCAGCCCGACGAAGGCGTCGCCCAGCCACTTCAACGAGGTCGCGAACCCGGGGAACAGCAGGCCGACGGCGATGCCGAGCGCCACCGCGACGATCACGGCGATGTAGAGCCAGTGGGTGCGGTCGCGGCGCTGACGCGGGGTCGGCTGGTCGCCGTCGGACGGGGCGGTACCCCCGCCTGGGGACTGCGAGGGCATGGCTGCTCCAGGGCGAGGAGGAGGACGGCGGTCGCACCACGGTGGGCCGCCCCCGGGTGACGCGCAACACGGGACGGTGGTGGTCCCCGACCGGGATCCCGGCCCGCAGGAGGTGCTGCGCGGGCGCGGTCAGCCGGGCGGGAACTCGCCGGTCCGTACCAGGTCGGCGGCCAGGTCGCGCACCTCGGTGTCGGTCTGGTCCGACACCCGGGTCAACGCGTCGAAGGCCTGGTCCGCGGTCAGCTCGAAGCGCTCCATCAGGACGCCCTTCGCCTGGTCGATGACCGCCCGCGACTCCAGTGACACCTGCAGGTGCTCGGTCAGCTGCAGCGCCCGCGCGTGCAGCAGGGAGTCGGCCACGGGGACGACGGCGTGGCGGGAGAACCGCTCCGCGCGCGCCCGGGTCCGCGCCTCCGGTGCGAGGGAGGAGTGCACGTAGAGGTCGAACCCGCCCAGCACCGGTCCCCGGGAGGGGAAGGGCGTCGACACGACGCCGCGCCGGCCGGCCGCCGCGGCGGATCGGGCGAGGTCCGGCCACCGCCGGTCGGTCTCGGAGTCCTCGACGACGACCATCCGGCCGGTGGTCGCCGCCTCCAAGCACGGGCCGGTCCCGGTGCGGTACTGCACGCCGTCGAGTTCGGCCGCCACCGGTGAGCTGGTCGACACGGTGCTCCCGCCCTCGGACCCGACGACGGTGACCGACAGCGCCGGCTGTCCGCCGAGCACCTCCGCCGCGAGGTCGGCGACCTGCTCCATCACGAGGGGCAGCGGCCGCTGCGCCGGCACGAGTCCGAGGTCGAGGAGGGCGGCCGGGAGCCGGTCGTCCGCGGGGTTCACGAGAGTCACTCCGAGCGGGCGGTGCCGGCGCGGGAGCCGGCTGCGGACGTCGGGGTCCTGGTGGTTGCAGGACCCGCGGACGGCGGGGGACGAGCCCCGCGGCACGCCGGCTGTGTGACGCGCGGGTCCAGGACACCGACACGCCCGAGCGGGTCCGGTGGGGCGCCGGCGGGCGTGCCCGCGCCGGGACCCGGGTAGGGCCCGCGCCGTGGCAGACACCCAGGACGGCCCCGAGCTCCACCCGGTCACCCGCGAGCTGGCGGAGGGCGCGAACTACGCGGCGATCAGCACCCTGCTGCCCAGCGGGCGCATCCAGACGCAGTACATCTGGGTGGGCACCGACGGGCAGCGGCTCTACGTCAACACCGAGACCGGACGGCGCAAGTTCGAGAACCTCCAGCGCGACGCGCGGGTCACCCTCGCCATCCGCGACGAGCAGGACCCCTACCGCTACGCCGAGGTGCGGGGCCGGGTGGCCGCGACGACGACCGGGCCGGAGGCGCGGGCGCAGATCGACGAGCTGTCGCAGAAGTACGACGGCCGGCCCTATCCGGCCGAGAACATCAAGACGGAGCGGGTCACCGTCTGGATCGAGCCCGAGCGGCAGACGACGGCCGGCTAGTCCCCGCCGTACCGGGCGGCGAACCCACCCGGCGTCATCCCGGTGACCCGGGCGAAGTCGCGGGTCAGGTGCGGCTGGTCGGCGTAGCCGAGGTCGGCGGCGACCTGGGCGGCCGTCGCCGTGCGGTTACGCAGCCGCTCGGCGGCCTCCTGCAGCCGGCGCCGCTGCACCAGCCACTTCGGGGACAGTCCCAGCCGGCGCGAGGCCAGCCGCTGCAGCGCGCGCTCGGACAGCCCGGTCTCGGCGCACAGCTGGTCGACCCGGGTGAGGTCCGGCCGCGACTCCACCAGGGCCACGAGCCGGTCGACGAGCCGCCCCTCGTCGTCGACCGGGAGGAACGGCCGCAGGGCGTCGTCGTAGGCGGCCGTCGCGGCGGCGTGCGCGGCGGGGGAGTGCGGGTCGCCGGCCATCGCCGCGCGCACGCGCTCGGTGAGCCGGGCGCCGTCGTCGCCCAGGACCTCGCCGACGTCGACGGCGCGGTCGGTGAACGCCGACACCGGCCCGCCCGCCACGAGCGCACCGGCCGCCGGGGTGAGCATGACGCCGACCGCCCAGCCCTCGCCGGTGAGCGTCGTCGTCGACAGCCCGGAGACGACGCCGTAGAAGCGGGCGTAGTCCGGCGTGACGACGACGAGGCAGACCGGGTACTGCAGCACCCGCTGGGCGGCCTCCTGGCCCGGTGGCACCGACCACACCGGGATCCACGTGCGCTGCACCAGCGCGGCCAGCGGGCCCGTCGTCTCGTAGCGGTACATGACGTGCGAGGCGTCGCGCGGGTCCCGCAGGTGCGCCCGCCCGATCGTGTCGCGGCGGTGCACGGGGGTGCTGTCGGGTTCCATCAAGACACCAGGTTGCCGCATCGCCGACGCTGCCGGCATGAACGCCACCAGCACCCCGATCGCCACCGACTACGCCGCCGTGCTCGAGCCGCTGCTGGCCGTCGTCGACGCCGTGCCCGCCTCCGGCTGGGACGCCGCCACGCCGTGCGAGGACTGGACCGCCCGCGGCGTCGTCACGCACCTGGTCGACACCCAGCGCGAGTTCCTCACCGGCCGCGGCGTCGACCTGGGCCCCGCGCCCGACGTCGCCGCCGACCCGGCCGCCGCGCTGCGGGCGCACGCCGGCCGGGTGCTCGCCGCCGTGTCCGACCCGGCCGTGGCCGACGAGCCCTACGACGGCTTCTTCGGCCCGACGACGGTGGGGGAGACCCTCGCGCAGTTCTACGTCTGGGACATGGTCGTGCACCGCTGGGACCTCGCCCGCGCCACCGGCCAGGACGCCGGGCTCGCGGGGCCGAGCTCGACCGCATCGAGTCCGGCGCCCGCAGCTGGGGTGACGCCCTCTACATGGAGGGCATCTGCCGCCCCGCCGTCGAGGTGCCCGCCGACGCCGGCCGGGAGGAGCGGGTGCTCGCCCTGCTCGGCCGGCAGGCCTGACTTCCCGCGCGGCCGGGTAGCCCGGCGGCGTGCACACCAGTGACTCCGCCGACGGGCCCCGCGAGGGGCGGCTGCAGCTGCGCGACGGCCGCACGATGGCCTACGCCGAGTGGGGGGACCCCGACGGCCGGCCGGTGCTCGGCTGCCACGGCTCGCCGAGCTCGCGGTTCGAGCGGCACGTCGACGACGCCGGCGCCTACCGCCGCTGGGGCGTGCGGCTGGTGGTGCCCGACCGCCCCGGCTTCGGCCGCTCGGACCCGCAGCCGGGCCGGCGGGTGACCGACTGGCCCGGCGACGTCGCCCAGCTGCTCGACTCCCTCGGCATCGACCGCTTCGCCGCCCTGTCGCTGTCCGGCGGGGCGGCGTACGCGCTGGCCTGCGCGCACGCGATGCCCGACCGGGTGACCGGGGTGGGGATCCTCGGCGGCGCCCCGCCGCCGGACGTCCCGTGGCCGTGGCCGGGCTGGCTGCCGACGTCGGTGCGCGCGGCCGTGCACCGGCCCTCCCCGGCGACGGCGGCGCTGCTGCGGCCGGTGTTCGCGCCGCTGACCGTGCGCCCGCAGCTGCTGCCGCGCTACCTGCAGCTGCGGCTCAACCCCGCCGACCGGCGCGTGCTCGGCCGCCCCGCCGTCCGGCGGGTGATGGCCCGCGCCTTCAGCGAGGGGATGCGCCAGGGCGTCGCGGCCCTCGCCGACGACCGGGCGCTGCTGTTCCGGCCGTGGGGGTTCCCGGTGGGCGAGGTGCGCCAGCACGTCGACGTCTGGCACGGCACGCAGGACTGGCAGGTGCCCGTGGCGCTGGGCCGGGTGCTGGCGGGGATGCTGCCCGACGCCACGGCGCACTGGTTCGCCGGCGAGGGCCACTTCCTCGTCTTCGACCACGCCCGCGACGTCTACGGTGCACTCGCCGCGTGAGTGGGTAGCGCCGCGGACATGCCTCCCGACCAGCGCGGTGGCCGCACCGTGCCGCCCACCTACGTCGACGCCAACCGCCTCTGGGTCGACTCCCGGATCCGCTACGAGATCGGCCTGCGGGTCGAGGGCGCGATCCTGCAGCGGCTGGGGGCCCACGGGCAGCGCGCCGTCGAGATCGGCACCGGCCGCCGCGGCCTGGGCACCCGCGTCGCCGTCGAGCGGCTCGGCGCCACCGACGTGACCGCGTTCGACCTCTACCCGGCCACCGTCGGCCGCGCCCGGATCGCCTGCGCCGACCTCGGCGAGCGGGTCGCCTTCCGGGTCGGGGACGCCACCGCGCTCCCGGTCGACGACGCGAGCGTCGACCTCGTCGTCGACTTCCACGCGCTGCACCACATCGCCGACTGGCGGGCCGCCGTCGCCGAGGCCGCGCGGGTGCTGCGCCCGGGCGGGCAGCTGGCGCTGACGGAGATGACCGCCCGCTTCGTCGACGCGCCGCTGCTCCGCGCGGTCTCCCGCCACCCGGCCGACCGCTTCTCCACCGGGGAGCTGCTCGCCGAGCTGCGCGCGCACGGTCTGGAGGTGCCGGCCGGGCGGCTGCGGCGGGCGGCGGGCGACCGGTGGATCCAGGCCGTCGCCACCCGCACGTGACGGTCGCCGGGATCGTCCGCCGGAGCCTGGCGCTGCTGCGCCGCCACGCCGGGCGGGTCTACGCCGTCTCGCTGGCGGTCACGCTGGTCAACACCGTCCCCGACGTCCTGCGCCAGCTGCTCGTCTACCGCGACCCGAGCCTCGCCCACGCGGTGGGAGTCGACGTCGTCGGGTTCACCACCGGCCTGATCGCCCAGCTGTGGCTGACCGGCGCGCTCACCGAGCTGCCCGGCACCGGCCGGGTGCGGCCGGGCGGCGCGCTGGGCCGGGGGACGGCGACCGCGCTGCGGGCGGTGCGGACCTCGCCCGCCGCGGTGCTCGCCGGGGTGGTCCTCGGCGGGGCGGTGTCGGCACTGCTGACCGTGCCGGCGTCGGTGGCCGCGCTCGGGCTCGAGCGGGTGGTCGGGCCGCTGGACGCGCCGTCGGCCGGGGCCTTCACCGTCGCCACGGTCAGCGACGTCGTGGCCAGCGCGGTCACGCTGCCGTTCCTGGCGGTCGTGCTGGTGCTCACGGCGGGTTCGACCAGGCACCTCGCGGGCAAGGGCAGCGCGTGAGCAGCGTCGGAAGCAGCGTCGGGAGCAGCGTCGGGAGCAGGGACTGGGACGTCACCCGCAAGACGGTCGGGTCACTGTCCATCTGGATCGGGACGGCGGCGCTGTTCGCGCCCCGGTGGGTCGCCGGCGCGCTGGGCGTGCGGCCCGACGCGGCGCAGGGCGACGTGGCGCTCCCGCTGCTGGTGCGCCTCGGCGCGGCCCGCAACATCGCGATGGGCGCGGCGCTGCTGGTCACCCCGGCGCCGCAGGCCAGGCGCACCACCGAGGTGACGCTGCTGCTCACCGGCCTGGACGCCGCGGCGGTGTGGACCTCCCGCGCCGAGGGCGACGTGGCGGCGAGGAGCGCGGCGCTGTCGGGCATCGTGCTGGCGCTGGCCTCCTACGGCGCCGCCCGCTGGCACCGCCGCTAGCGCCAGGCGAAGACCGGCTGCTCCAGGTGGGCGACGCGGGTGTGCAGCCCGCGGCAGGCGACCTGGCAGAACTGGTGCACGACCGCCGCGGTCGGGGCGTGCACCCAGCCGCCGAGCAGCGGCAGCCGGATGACCGGCGCGTCGGACTCGGGGATCGCCACCAGGACCGGGTCGACGTCGAGGTCGGTCAGCGGCACCCGGTACACCGCGGCCACCTCCGCCTCGGCCGGGCGCAGCTCCCCGGCGTCGCCGGCCCACACGACCACCGGGGTCATCACGTAGCCGGAGCGGGTCACGTAGTCGTCGAGCAGCCCCAGGACGTCGTCCGGGCCGCGCTCGAGGCCGACCTCCTCGGTGAGCTCGCGCAGCGCCGCCCGCACCGCGGTCTCGCCCGGGTCGAGCCGGCCGCCGGGCAGCGCCCACTGCCCGGCGTGCGCCCGCAGCCGGGCCGCGCGCCGGGTCACCAGCAGCGCCGGCCCGCCCGGCTCCTGGGTCACACAGACGGCGACGGCGGCCTGGCGCAGCTCGGGACGGTCGGCCGCGCGACGCGGGAGGTCCCGCAGCCGCGCGGCCGCCGTGGCCCGGTCGAGCACTCGGGCGGAGGTGGTCAGAGCCAGCCGCGCCGGGCGCCCAGCTGGCGCACCGCCGCGTCGAGCTGCGCGGCCACCGCCGAGACGTCGGTGTCGGAGTGGGCGAAGTGCAGCCGGCCGCCGACGTCGCGGCCCTCGGTGAGCAGCCCGCCGCGCCGGTCGACCTCGAGCACGACCTCCACGCCGTGCGGACCGGCCAGGAACGTCACCTCCAGCTCGTTGACCCGCCCGCGCAGGGACGACGGCGGCGTGAACTCGACCTCCTGGTAGAAGGGCAGGTCGCTGCCGGCCAGCCGGCCCTTCTCGACGTCGGCGCCGCGGAAGCCGAAGCCCAGGCCGGTGAGGGCCTGGATGACGGTGCGCTGCACCGGCAGCGGTACGACGGTGACCGTGTCGAGGTCACCGGGGTCGGCGCCGCCGGGGATGTCGACCCTGGTGCGCAGGCCGATCCGGACGCCCCGCAGCGTCCACCCGTCGAGCGTGGTGAAGGGGCACTGCCAGGGCACGGGGAAGCTGAAGGGGATCGCCGCCCGCGCGCCGGCCTCGATCCGGCCGGCGCCGGCGATCACCGCGGTGCCGAAGGTGACGTCCTCCCGCCACTCGTGGTCGCCGCTCTCCACCTCGACGGTGGCCTGCAGCGACACCCGGAGCTCGTTGATCTCCTGGGCCACCTGCCCGCCGGTGAGGTGCACGGTGCCGGTGACGGTGCCGCCGGGGGTGGTCGTCGGGGTGTCGAGGACGGCGTCGACGGTGGCGTTGCCGGCGCCGAGCTTCGCCATCAGGTTGCGGAAGGCCATGGGGGTCGTGCTCCGTTCGGTTCGGGGACGGCGGGCACTCTGACACCACGTCCGGGGGCTGGCGAGGGGTTCCCGCGCGGCGGTCAACACGCGGGGAGCACCCGCAGCCCCAGCAGGGCGACGTCGTCGGCCCGGTCGGGAGCCAGCCGGGCCAGCACCGTGTCGCAGACCTCGCCGGCCGGGCGGCCCGCGAGGTCGGCGGCCGCGGCGAGCAGCCGCGCCAGCCCGGCGTCGAGGTGGTCGTCGCGGCGCTCGACGAGGCCGTCGGTGTAGAGCACCAGCGTGGTGCCCGGGGGGAGCGTCTCGACGGCGTCGGAGCGGGCGGTGTCCGGCCGGACGCCCAGCAGCAGGTCGGGGCGGCGGTCGAGCAGGCGGGGCGGCCCGGCGGCGGGGACCAGGAGGGGCGGCAGGTGCCCCGCGCTGGACCAGGTGAGGGTCTGGGCACCGGCGGGTGCCGGCTCGACGCAGGCGAGGACGGCGGTGGCCAGGGTCGCCGTCCCGAAGCCGTCGAGCGCCCGGTCGAGCGTGGCCAGCACCCGCGACGGCGGCCCACCGACGGCCGCCGTGATGCCGCGCAGCACGTTGCGGACCTGGCCCATGACGGCGGCGGCCATCCGGTCGTGGCCGGTCACGTCGCCGATGACGAGGGTGGTGCCCTCGCCCGAGGCGAACGCGTCGTACCAGTCGCCGCCGACCTGTGCCTCCACCGCGGCCGGGCGGTACCGGACGGCGAGGTCGAGCCCGGGCCGGTGCGGCGGGTCGGTGAGCAGGGAGCGCTGCAGCGTCTCGGCGAGGCTGCGGGTGGCCGAGGCCAGCCGCCGCTCGTCCTCGAGGCGGGTGACCCGGTCGAGGGCCTGCGCGGTCTGGGCCGCCAGCGCCTCCAGCAGCCGGGTGTCGTGGTCGTCGATGCGCCGGGGTCCGTGCCAGCCGATGCCCAGCGACCCCAGCGCCCGCCCACCGGCCTCGATCGGGAGGACGGCCCAGGCGCGCAGCCCCGGTGCGAGCGGGGTCCCACCGGTGGTGTCCGGCACGATCACCGCCCGGCCGCGGGCGGCGACCGCCGCGGGGTGGTCGCCGCCCGCGGCGAGGGAGCGGCCGGGCGCCAGGCCCGGGCCGGTGAGCAGCAGCTGTCCTGCGCGGGGTCCGGGCGCGGCCAGCAGGAGCGCGTCGGCCCCCGACACCGCCCGGCCGTGCTCGGTCAGCCGTGCGAGCAGTTCCTCCCGCGTCTCGGCACCGGCGAGCGCCGAGACGGTGGCCGCCAGCGCGGCCAGCGACCGGGCGGTGCGGCGCTGCCGCTCGCCGAGCAGGCGCAGCTCGGCGTTGGCCGCGGCCAGCTCGCGGGTGCGGGAGAACAGGTCGGCTTCCACGTCGGCCACCCGGCGGTGCTCGCGGTCGGCCGCGCTGCGCGCCTCGTCCTGCCGCCGCACGTAGTCGGTGATGTCATCGGAGCGGTGCAGCAGCAGGACGACGCGGCCGTCGTCGTCGAGGACCGGCACGTGCACCGGGCTCCAGTAGCGCTCGGCCCACGTCCCGTCGGGCAGCGGGATGTCGTACTTCTGGATCGGCATGAGCACCGGGCGGCGGGTGTCGCGCGCCTCCTCGAGCGTGGCGCGCAGGTTGCGCAGCCCGTCGGCCGCCGGGTCGTCGGGCGGCATGGGGAAGGCGTCGAACAGGTGCCGGCCGACGGTGTCCTCCAGCGTCGTCGCGGTCGCCTCCAGCCGGGCGCGGTTGGCGTGCACGATCACGAGGTCCGGCGTCAGCAGCAGGAAGGGGGCCGGCGCGACGTCGAACACGCGCGCCCAGTCCGGGACCGGCAGCTCCTGCTCCATCCGCCCCCCGTGCCCCGGCCGGGGAGCGGGGACACCCGGCTACCCGCGGGTAGTTGGACGTCCTACTAAATTCCGCCTACGGTGCGGGCATGCCCTCCGCGGAGCTGCACGTGCCCGTCCACCCCGTCCGGTTCGTCACGGCGGCGAGCCTGTTCGACGGCCACGACGCCGCGATCAACGTGATGCGGCGGCTGCTGCAGAGCCAGGGCGCGGAGGTCGTCCACCTCGGCCACGACCGCGGCGTCGACGAGGTGGTGCGTGCCGCCGTGGAGGAGGACGTGCAGGGCGTCGCGATCTCCAGCTACCAGGGCGGGCACGTCGAGTACTTCAGCTACCTGAAGGAGCGGCTGGCCGACGCCGGGGCGGGCCACGTGCAGGTGTTCGGCGGCGGCGGGGGCGTGATCGTGCCCGAGGAGATCGCGCTGCTGGCCGAGCGCGGCGTGCGGGTGTTCAGCCCCGAGGACGGCGCCCGGCTGGGCCTGCCCGGCATGATCAACGAGCTGATCCGATCCTGCGACGTCGACCTGTCCACCGAGGGCCCCGACGTCGACGCGCTGCTCACCGGCGACCCGCGGGCGCTGGCGCGGGCGGTCACCGTGCTGGAGGCCGGTGCCGACGAGGCGCTGGCCGCCCGGGTCCGCGAGGCCGCCGCGCGGCGCACCGTGCCGGTCCTCGGCATCACCGGCACCGGCGGGTCGGGCAAGTCCTCGCTCACCGACGAGCTGCTGCGCCGGCTGCGCCGCGACCAGGAGGACAAGCTCCGCGTCGCCGTCGTGGCCATCGACCCCAGCCGCCGCCGCGGCGGGGGCGCGCTGCTCGGGGACCGGATCCGGATGAACGCGCTGGAGTCCGGCGAGGGCTCGCACACCTTCTTCCGCTCGATGGCCACCCGCACCGCGGGCGCGCAGGTGCCCGAGCGCCTCGACGACGTCCTCGCCGCGGTCAAGGCGGCCGGCTTCGACCTGGTGGTCGTGGAGACGCCGGGCATCGGGCAGGGCGACGCGGCGATCGTGCCGTTCAGCGACGTCTCGCTCTACGTCATGACGCCGGAGTTCGGCGCCGCCTCGCAGCTCGAGAAGATCGACATGCTCGACCTCGCCGACGTCGTGGCGATCAACAAGTTCGAGCGGCGCGGCGCCGAGGACGCCCGCCGCGACGTCGCCCGGCAGATGGTGCGCAACCGCGAGGCGTTCGGGCAGCCGTGGGAGCAGATGCCGGTGTTCGGCACCAGCGCCGCGCGCTTCGACGACGACGGCGTCACCGCGCTCTACCAGCACCTGCTCGGCCTGCTGGTGGAGAAGGGCCTGCCGGCCGGCGCCGGGGTGCTGCCGCGGGTCGACGTGCGCGCCTCGACCGGGCTGACCAGCGTGGTGCCGGCATCGCGGGCGCGGTACCTGGCCGACGTCGCCGACGCGGTGCGCGCGCACCACCGGGTCACCGAGGAGCAGGCCGCCGTCGTCCGCCGCCGCCAGCACCTGACCACCGCGGCCGAGGTGCTGGAGGGGGACGCCGCCGAGGCCGCCCGCGAGGCGGCGGCCGCCGCCGACCGGGAGCTGCTGCCCGAGGTGCGCGCCCTGCTCGACGAGTGGCCGGCGCGGGTGGAGCAGTACTCCGGCGACGAGTTCGTCTACACGGTGCGCGGCAAGGAGATCCGCACGCCGCTGAGGCGGCAGACGCTCAGCGGCACCCAGGTGCCGCGGGTGGCGCTGCCGCGCACGACCGACGCCGGCGACCTGGTGCGCTTCCTGCGCCGGGAGAACCTGCCCGGCTCCTTCCCGTACACGGCCGGCGTCTTCCCGTTCAAGCGGGCCGGGGAGGCCCCGGCGCGGATGTTCGCCGGGGAGGGCGACGCGTTCCGCACCAACCGGCGGTTCCGGGTGCTGTCGGCCGGCAGCGAGGCCACCCGGCTGTCCACGGCGTTCGACTCGGTGACCCTCTACGGCCGCGACCCGCAGCCGCGGCCCGACGTCTACGGCAAGGTCGGCACGTCCGGCGTCTCGATCGCCACGCTCGACGACATGCGGGTGCTCTACGACGGCTTCGACCTGTGCTCGCCCACGACGTCGGTGTCGATGACGATCAACGGTCCCGCGCCGGCGGTGCTGGCGATGTTCCTCAACACCGCGATCGAGCAGCGGCTGGACGCCTTCCGCGCCGAGGAGGGCCGCGAGCCCGACGAGGCGGAGGCCGAGGAGATCCGCGCCTGGGTGCTGGCCACCGTCCGCGGCACGGTGCAGGCCGACATCCTCAAGGAGGACCAGGGCCAGAACACCTGCATCTTCTCGACCGAGTTCGCGCTGCGCTGCATGGCCGACATCCAGCAGTGGTTCATCGACCACCGGGTGCGCAACTTCTACTCGGTGTCCATCTCGGGCTACCACATCGCCGAGGCCGGGGCGAACCCCGTCAGCCAGCTGGCCTTCACGCTGGCCAACGGCTTCACCTACGTCGAGGCCTACCTGGCGCGCGGCATGGCGATCGACGACTTCGCGCCCAACCTGTCGTTCTTCTTCAGCAACGGCATGGACGCCGAGTACACGGTGATCGGCCGGGTGGCGCGGCGGATCTGGGCGGTGGCGATGCGCGACCGCTACGGCGCCGGCGCGCGCTCGCAGCAGCTGAAGTACCACGTGCAGACGTCGGGCCGCTCGCTGCACGCGCAGGAGATGGACTTCAACGACATCCGGACGACGCTGCAGGCGCTGTGCGCGATCTACGACAACGCCAACTCGCTGCACACCAACGCCTACGACGAGGCGGTGACCACGCCGTCGGAGCACTCGGTGCGCCGCGCGCTGGCCATCCAGATGATCATCGACCGGGAGTGGGGGCTGGCCGGCAACGAGAACCCGCTGCAGGGCTCGGCGATCGTCGAGGAGCTCACCGACCTGGTCGAGGAGGCGGTGCTGGCCGAGTTCGACCGGATCGCCGAGCGCGGCGGCGTGCTGGGCGCGATGGAGACCGGCTACCAGCGCGGGCGCATCCAGGACGAGTCGATGCTCTACGAGCACCGCAAGCACGACGGCTCGCTGCCGATCGTCGGCGTCAACACCTTCCTCGACCCCCACCGGGACGAGGCCCCGCCGCGGGAGGTGGAGCTCGCGCGGGCCACCGAGGCGGAGAAGCAGTCGCAGCTGACCCGGTTGGCCGACTTCCAGGCGCGGCACGCCGACGAGGCGCCCGCCGCGCTGGCCGCGCTGCAGGAGGCGGCGACGTCGGGCGGCAACGTGTTCGCCGCGCTGATGGACGCCGTCCGGGTGTGCTCGCTGGGCCAGATCTCGGAGGCGTTCTTCGAGGTGGGCGGCCAGTACCGCCGCAACGTGTGAAGGACGACCTCGGTCACCCGGTCGACCTCCGCGGACCGGCGCGGCGGATGGTCTCGCTGGTGCCCTCGCTGACCGAGGCGCTGGCGGTGACCGTGCCCGACCGGCTGGTGGGCGCCACCGACTGGTGCACCCACCCGGCCGGCCTCGACGTGCCGCGCGTGCGGGGCACCAAGAACCCCGACCGGGCGGCGATCGCCGCGCTGGCGCCGGACCTCGTCGTCTGCAACCGGGAGGAGAACCGGCGCCTGGACGTCGACCGGCTGCGCGCGGCGGGGATCGCGGTGTGGGTGACGGTGATCGAGTCGGTGGACGAGGCGCTGGCCTCGATGCGCCGGCTGTTCGCGGAGGCGATCGGGGCCCCCGAGCCCGCCTGGCTGACGACGGCGGCCGCGGAGTGGGCGCGGCCGGTGCCGGGGCCGCCGCTGCGGTGCACCGTGCCGGTGTGGCGGGACCCGTGGATGGTCGTCGGCCCGCGGACGTTCACCGGCGACGTGCTCGCGCGGCTCGGGCTGGCCAACGCCTTCGGGGCGGGGGAGGAGCGCTATCCGCACGTGGCGGTCGACGACGTCCTCGCCGCGCGGCCCGACGTCGTCCTGCTGCCCGACGAGCCGTACCCCTTCACCGCCGGCGACGGCCCGGAGGCGTTCCCCGGCGTCCGGTCGGTGCTCGTGTCCGGGCGGGCGCTGACCTGGTACGGCCCGTCACTGGCCACCGCCCGCGCCGACCTGCTCACCGCCCTCGGCCCCCGCTGAGCCCTCGGGCCCGTCGCCGGTCAGGTCAGCGCCCGGCGCATGAGGACGCGGGGGAAGCCGCCGGCGACGGCGTCGGTGTCCGCGGCCTTGGTGAACCCGGCCTTCTCGAACAGGCTCCGCGTCCCGACGAAGGCCATGGTGAGGTCGACCTTCCGCCCCGCGTTGTCCACCGGGTAGCCCTCGACGGCCGGGGCGCCGTGCGACGCGGCGTAGCCCACCGCCCCGCGGACGAGTGCGTGCGCGATGCCCTGGCCGCGGTGCCCCGGTCGCACCCGGACGCACCACAGGGACCACACGGGCAGGTCGTCGACGTGCGGGATCCTCCGCGAGCGCGCGAGGGGCAGCTCCGCCCGCGGCGCGACCGCCGCCCAGCCGACGACCTCGCCGTCGTCGTAGGCGAGCACCCCCGGCGCGACCGGGCGGCCGGTCAGCTCGCGGACGAACTCCCCGCGTGCCGGCCCCACGAGCTCCCGGTTCGTCCTCGAGTCGAGCCGGTGGCTGAGGCACCAGCAGACGTTCGCGTCCGGGTTCCTCGGACCGAGGATCGTCGCGACGTCGTCGAACCGCGCCCGCGTCGCCGGCTCGACCACGATGCCCACGCCCGCACGCTAGCGCCGGCGTTGCGGCGCGGCCACGACCGTGAGCACGGCCTCGGGCCTCCCGTGGAGACGGTGTGCGCCGGGGGCGCCTCCCCCGGGCCGGGATGCACCCTCAGCGCACACCGTCACGCGGCGGCGCTTCCCGGACCACCGTCAGCACTCCGGCCCGCCCTCGGCGACGCCGACGTCGACGCGGTCCGGGTCGCCCGTGGAGCCACGCGCCCGGCAGCGGGGAGGGCACCGGACCCGAGGCGCACGACGGTCCAGCCGGGCGCGCGCTCACCGCGCCGGTCGCACGTCCGACAGGAAGCGCTCGACGATCGCCGTCCACCGCCCGCGGGCCTCGTCGTTGGCCTCGAGGGTCGGCACGCCGATCTGCGTGGCCACCAGCGACGCCGTCCCGTTCCCCTTCGGCTCGCTCGTGACGACGATCGAGGAGCCGTCCACGGCCCTGGTCCGCCAGGTGAGGCGCCGGTCGGTGCCACTGACCTTGAGGTCCCCGCCGGCGAGGACCTCCTGCACGGCCGCGTCACCGTCGGCGAAGGCGCGCCAGCGCTCCATGAGCTCGGTCATGCCGAGCGACGTCGCCCGGCTCACGCTGCACTGGAAGGTGCCGTCGGAGCGCTGGCCGGGGATCCGCCGGCCGATGTGCTGCTCGTAGGCCACGGTCACCGACTGCGCCCACCAGCCGCGCTGCTCGAAGGAGTCGCCGAGCTCCTCGTGGACCCGCAGCGCGATCTGCCCGTGGTCGAGGTCCGCCGCGCCGATGCCGTCCATGAACTGCAGCCACTCGTCCCACGTCCGGCCCGTGGCCCGCTCGACCGGACCGATCCGGGGGTTCGTCGCCATGGCGGTGATCGTGCCCGACCGCGGATCCGGTCCGGGCGGCCCGGGGGCGGCTCCCCGGCGCCCACCGCTGGGTGAGGCACTCCTGCGGTGTCCCCCGCGCTCCTGCGGTCCTGCAGCACCGCAGGAGCGCGGCGACCACCGCAGGAGCGGCCGTCAGCCGTCGGCCGGGGCGCCGCCGAAGCCGATCTCGTTGCCGTCGGGATCGCGGTAGGTGACCTCGCGGACGCCGTTGTCGTAGGTCTCCCGCAAAGGCGGGCTCCAGACCGCGGGCGCTCATCGCCGCGACCCGCGCGTCGAGGTCGTCGACGAACAGCGTGGTCATCGCGTGCCCGGCGTGGTCGGGCTCGACCTCGGTGTGGACGTACCGGTGCTCGGCGACCTCCCACACCGCCTCGACGTCGTCGGGCAGGAACGCCGGCCCGGAGCCGAACAGCCGCCCGTACCAGTCCAGGGCACGCTCGCGGTCACTGACGGGGACGCCCGCGGAGAGCTCGACGGCCACGGCGGGACGCCGGCGAGGACCACCGACACGCGGGACCCCGCCGGATGTCGACCTGCGGCTGCCTCCGGCGGCAGGAGACGACCGCAGGTCGACGAGCGCCGCGGTCAGGCGGGCTGCAGGAACTCCAGGCCCGCGTCCTCGGCGCCGGGGTGCAGCGCGGCTCGGCCGGCGGCGCAGGATGGCGGGCATGCCGCGGCTGCTCGTCGTCCACCACACGCCCTCGCCGAACCTGCAGGCGGTGCTCGAGGCAGTGCGGGAGGGCGTCGCGATGGTCGGGGAGGTCGACCTCGACGTCCGCCCCGCGCTGTCGGCAGGCCCCGCCGACCTGCTCGCCGCCGACGGCGTCCTGCTCGGCACCCCCGCGAACATCGGCTACATGAGCGGAGCGCTCAAGCACTTCTTCGACACCGTCTACTACCCCTGCCTCGACGCCACCGTGGGCCTGCCGTTCGGCGTCTACGTGCACGGCGGCGACGACACCGCCGGCGCGCTGAGGGCCATCGCCACGATCACCGGCGCCCTGCGGTGGAAGCAGGTCGCGGCCCCCCTGAGCCTCACCGGCGCGCCCTCGACGGAGGACCTCGAGGCGGCCCGGGAGCTCGCCGCGACCGTCGCGGTGAGCCTGTAGTCGCGGACGGTCATAGCCTGCCGGGGTGAGCACCCGACTCGTCGTCATCGGAGGCGACGCCGCAGGCGGCAGCGCGGCGTCGCAGGCCAAGAAGCGGCGGCCCGACCTCGACGTCGTCCTGTTCGAGCGCGGCCGCGCGACCTCCTACTCCGCCTGCGGGATCCCCTACTGGATCTCCGGCGCGGTCGCGAGCGAGACCGACCTGGTCGCCCGCACGCCGCAGCAGCACCGCGCGGCCGGCCTCGACGTCCGCATGCGCACCGAGGTCGTCGGCATCGATCCCGACAAGGGCGTCGTCCACTGGCGCGACCTCGACGCGGGCACCGAGGGCACCGAGCCCTACGACGACCTCGTGTACGCCACCGGCAGCGTGCCCATGCGCCCGCCGGTGCAGGGCATCGACGCGCAGGGCGTCTACGGCGTCCAGGTGCTCGACGACGGCGTCGCGCTCCGGGCGGAGCTGGACCGCGGGCACGTGCGGCGGGTGGTCGTCGTCGGCGGCGGCTACATCGGCCTGGAGATCGCCGAGGCGTGCCGCGTGCGCGGGCTCGACGTCACCGTCGTGGACAAGTCGCCGCAGCCGGTGGGCACCTTCGACCCCGACGTCGGCCGGTACATCGCCGACGCCGTCCGCAGCGAGGGCATCGAGCTGGTCCTCTCCGACGGCGTCTCGGGGATCGACGTCGGCCCCGACGGGCGGGCGCGCGCGGTGGTCACCGAGAGCGGCCGCGAGCTGCCCGCCGACCTCGTCGTCCTCGGGCTCGGCGTGCGGCCGAACGTGCGGCTGGCGCAGGAGGCCGGCATCCCGCTGGGCACCTCCGGCGGGATCGCCGTCGACCAGCGGATGCGCACGGAGGTGCCCGGTGTGTGGGCGGCCGGCGACTGCGTCGAGTCGGTGCACCGCCTGTCCAAGCAGCGGGTGGTGGTGGCGCTCGGCACGCACGCCAACAAGCAGGGCCGGGTGGCCGGGATCAACATCGGCGGCGGCTACGCCACCTTCCCCGGCGTCATCGGGACGGCGATCACCAAGATCTGCGCGGTCGAGGCGGCCCGCACCGGCCTGTCGGAGAGGGAGGCCGAGCACGCCGGCTACTCGTTCGTCACCGCCGCCGTCGACTCGACCACCAAGGCCGGCTACTTCCCGGGCGCCCGGCCGATCCGGGTCAAGATGATCGCCGAGCGGCGCAGCGGCCGGCTGCTCGGCGCCCAGGTGGTCGGTGAGGAGGGTGCGGCCAAGCGGGTCGACGCGCTCGCCATCTGCATCTGGAACGAGATGACCGTCGACGAGGTCCTGTCCCTCGACCTGTCCTACGCGCCGCCGTTCGCGCCGGTGTGGGACCCCGTGCTCATCGCCGCCCGCAAGGCGTTCGAGGCGGTGGAGGCCGACCCCCGCTGACCGGGGCGGGGTCAGGCGAGGGCGGCGCCCATCTGCTCGACGATCCGCCGCAGCACCGGCGGTGTCGTGGCGGTGTTGAGCCGCACCGCGCCGCGGCCGGCGGCGCCGCACCGGGCGCCGTCGACCAGCGCGACCCCGGCCTCGCGCAGCAGGTGGTCGCCGGGGTCCGGGACGCCGAAGCCCTCCAGCCAGGCGAGGTAGGTGCCCTCCGGCGGGCGGTACCGGATGCCGGGCAGGTGCTCGGAGACCAGGTCGGCGAGCAGCCGGCGGTTGCCGTCCAGGACGGCGAGCGTCTCGTCGAGCCAGCCGAGCCCCTCGGTGTAGGCGGCGACGTTGGCGACGGCGCCCAGCGTGGCGGCGCCGTGCTCGGCCGCGTGCCCGACCTCGGCCCACAGCCGTGCGTCGGCGTCGTTGCTGAGGACCAACTGCGCGCACTTGAGCCCGGGCAGGTCCCACGCCTTCGACGCGCTGGTGGCGGTGACCGTGTGGCCGGCGGTGGTCTCCCCGAGCGAGGCGTAGGGCACGTGCCGGTGCCCGGGGAAAACCAGCGGCGCGTGGATCTCGTCGGAGAACACCCGCCCGCCGTGCCGGTCGACCACCTCGGCGATCGCGGTCATCTCCGCGGGCTCGAGGACCCGCCCGACCGGGTTGTGCGGGTTGCACAGCACCAGCAGGTGCCCGCCGGCGCGGAAGGCGGCGTCGAGCGCGTCCAGGTCGTAGACGTACCGGCCGCCGTCGCGGGCCATCGGCACCTCGAGCACCTCCCGGCCCAGGGCGGGCGGCACCTCCAGGAACGGCATGTAGGCGGGGGTGGGCAGCACCACCGGCGACCCGGGCCGGGACAGGTGGGTGATCGCCGCGGACAGCCCGGCGAGGACGTCGGCCAGCGGCCGGATCCGCTCCGGCGGCACCTCCCAGCCGTGCCGGTCCCGCAGGAAGCCGGCGGTCGCCCGGGCGAGGTCCTCGGTGAGCCAGTCGGGCAGATAGCCGAACAACCCGCGGTCGACGGCGGCGTGCAGGGCGCGGGTGACGGCGGGCGCGGTGCCGAGGTCCATCTCGGCCACCCAGGCGCCGAGCGCGCCCGGGTACCGCGACCACTTGAGCGAGCCCTGCGCGCGGAGGGCGGTGACCGCGGCGTCGGCGTCGGTCATCGGGCGGACCAGCCCAGGAGCGGGCCGAGGCGCTCGGCGGTGTCGGTCAGGATCTGCTCGTAGTCGGGGCCGGCGAAGCTGAACGGCAGCGCGAACACCACCTCGCTCACCTCGCGGAAGCCGGCGTGCGCGTACAGCGCCTCGGCGATCTGCTCGGAGGTGCCGAGCAGGTCGGCGGCGAAGAGCATCCGCGCCGGGCCCTGCGGGCTGCGGGTGCGCGGGGTGCGCGCCTCGACGTAGGCGGCGTAGCGCTCGCGCTGCTCCGGCGTCGCGCTGTCGGTGGGGACGACCACCAGCCCCTGCGACACCCGCCCGGCCGGGTTCGCCTGGCGGAAGGCCCGCACCTGCGCCGCCTGGATCTCCGCGAAGTCGGTCGACCCGCCCTCGGCCTTGACCACGCTGCTGGTCAGGAAGTGCATCCCGGCGTCGCCGGCCCACTCCGCGGAACGGGTGCTGCCGCCGCCGTACCAGAGCCGGTCGCGCAGGCCGGGGGAGTGCGGCTGCACCCGGTCCGACCACTCCTCGACGACGCCCTCGCGGCCGGCGAACGAGGTCGCGGGCTCGCCGGCGACCAGGCGCAGCAGCCGCTCCACCCGCGCGTAGGAGAAGTCCTCGGCGTCGGCCGTGTCGGGGTAGAGCGCGCCCTTGACGTCGTCCCAGTGCATCGGCGGGCCCACGCTGACGCCGGGGTTGAGGCGGCCGCCGGAGAGGACGTCGACGGTCGCGAGGTCCTCGGCCAGCCGCAGCGGGTTCTCCCAGCCCAGCGGCGTCACCGCGGTGCCCAGCTCGATCCGGGAGGTGCGCTGGGTCAGGGCGGCGAGGACGGCGACCGGGGAGGAGATGCCGTACTGCAGGTGCCGGTGGCGCAGCCACGCGCTGTCGAAGCCCAGGCGCTCGCCGAGCTCGACCGTGCGCAGCGTGGTCTCGTGGCCGGCCGCGGGGTCGGCGGGGTCGAACAGGCCGATGGTCAGGAAGCCGAGACGCTCGAGCGGGACACCGGGGGCGGGCATGCCGCGATCCTGCCCGCCTCCGGCCCGTCCGTCCCGGCGGCGGGGTCGGCGCGGCCGAGGGCCTCCCACCGGGCGCGGGCGGGCGGCGGGGTCCACCCTGTGTCCACCGGCCCGCCGGCGGGCCGTCCCCCCGCACCGGCGTCGCTGCGGGACCGCCGGTGCGCGCCGCCGGCACCCTGCGGAGGCACCCGTGTCCGTCCCCTCGTCGCGCCGGTCGGCTGCGGTCGCCGCGCTGCTCGCCGTCCTGCTCGCCCTCGCCGGGCCTGCCTCGGCGACGCCGCGGCACGGCTCTTCACCGGGACCGGGTGCCGGCGACGCGGACCTGCTCGTCATCGGCCACCGCGGTGCGTCGGGCTACCGGCCCGAGCACACGCTGGCCGCCTACGAGCTCGCCGCCCGCACGGGCGCCGACCACGTCGAGTGCGACGTCGTCAGCACCGCCGACGGCGTCCTCGTCTGCCGGCACGAGAACGACATCACCGGCACCACCGACGTCGCCGACCATCCCGAGTTCGCCGACCGGCGCACCACGAAGGTCGTCGACGGCGTGGCGCTGACCGGCTGGTTCACCGAGGACATGACCCTCGAGGAGCTGCGGACGCTGCGCGCGGTCGAGCGGCTGCCCGACGTCCGCGAGGAGAACACCCTCTACGACGGGCTCTACCCGGTGCCCACGCTCGAGGAGTACCTCGACCTGCGCGCCGACCTGAGCCGGGAGCTGCGCCGCGAGGTCGGCGCCTACGTCGAGACCAAGCACCCGACCTACTTCGACTCGATCGGGCTCTCGCTCGAGGAGCCGCTGCTCGCGGCGCTGCGCGCGGCGGGGCTGGACCGGCGGAACGCGCCGGTGTTCCTCCAGTCCTTCGAGACGGGCAACCTGCGCGAGCTGGACGCGGCCGGCGTCCGGGTGCCGCTGGTGCAGCTGCTGGCGGTGAGCGGCGCGCCGGCCGACCTGGTGGCGGCCGGGGACCCGCGGACCTACGCCGACCTGTCCACCGCCGCGGGCCTCGCGGAGGTCGCCACGTACGCCGACGGCGTCGGCCCGGAGAAGGACCAGGTGATCCCGCGGGACCCGGACGGCACGCTCGGCGAGCCGACGTCGTTCGTCGCGGACGCGCACGCCTCCGGCCTGCTGGTGCACCCGTACACGTTCCGCAACGAGAACACGTTCCTGCCCGCCGACCTGCACGAGGGGGAGGCGCCCGACGACTACGGCCGGGCGATCGAGGAGCAGCTGGCGTTCTGGGCGACCGGCATCGACGGGTTGTTCACCGACAACCCCGACACCGGCGTGGTGTCCCGGCAGCTGTTCGAGGACGGCGCGCTCCCCGAGGCCGGCTGAGCGCGGTCACCGCTGCCGCGGCAGCCGGCCCATGAGGTGGAACTCCGGGTTGGGCGGGATCGCCGCGAAGTGGGCCAGCCGGTTGGACAGCGCGAAGAACGCGGTGATCGCGCCGACGTCCCACACGTCCTCCTCGGTGAGCCCGTGCGCGCGCAGGCGGTCGAGGTCACCGGCGGTCACCGCGGCGGGATCGGTGGCCAGCCGCACGGCGACGTCGAGGACCGTGTGCACCCGGTCGTCCAGCGGCGCCTTGCGCCAGTCGACGGCGACCAGGTCGGCGAGGTTCGGGTCGCGCGTGCGGACCCGGGCGATCGCCCCGTGCGCGACGACGCAGTAGCCGCAGTCGTTGGCCGCGCTGGTCGCGACCACGATCAGCTCCCGCTCGCCGGTCGACAGCCCGGGGGTGTCCTTGTCCATGAGCGCGTCGTGGAAGGCCAGGAACGCGCGCTCCTCGGCCGGCCGCCAGGCCAGCGCGGCGAAGACGTTGGGGAGGAAGCCCGACTTCTCCGCCACCTCGGCGTGGCGCTCGGCGAGGTCGGGCGGGAGGTCGGCGGGATCGGCGACGGGGAAGCGGCTGATCGGCGCGGGCGACGGTTCGGCGGTCACCCCGTCAGCCTGCCCCGCGCCGACCGGATGCGCCCAGGCCCTCCGGCGCCCCGTCAGTCGCCGAGGACGACGCGGTCGCGGCCGCCGCGCTTGGCGCGGTAGAGCCGGGCGTCGGCCCGGCCCAGCAGCTGGGCCGCCGTCCGGTCGGGGACGTCGACGGTGCCGGCCGCGCCGATGCTGACCGTCACGGGCAGGTCCCCGGTGAGCGGGCCCCACGGGTGGGCGGCGACGGCGGCGCGGACCTGCTCCAGGTGCCGGGCCGCGGTGCCGGCGTCGACGCCGGCGAGGACCAGCAGGAACTCCTCGCCGCCCAGCCGCGCGACCAGCGAGCCGGTGCCGGGGGCCGCCTGCTGCAGCAGCCCCGCGACGGCGCGCAGCACCTCGTCGCCGACGGCGTGCGAGCAGGTGTCGTTGACCCGCTTGAAGTGGTCGAGGTCGAGCAGCGCCACCCACACCTGCCCGCCGTCGGCCAGCATCCGGGGCAGCTCGTCGTCGACGTGCCGCCGGTTGTGCAGGCCGGTCAGGGGGTCGCGCAGGGACAGCTCGCGCCAGCGGCGGCTCTGCCGGCGCGCCTCGGTCGTCTCGTACATGGCCTGCATCGCGCGGGCGCGCGACTCGCGCTGCGCCGACTGCTGCTCCACCAGCTCCGCGGTGAACCGCTTGTGCTCCTCGAACGCGGCGCGGTGGTCGCCGGCGGCGGCGTGCAGCTCGGCCTGCTCGGCGCGGGCCCGCACCCGGATCGAGGTCAGGCCGTGCTCCACGCAGCGGCGGACGCACTCGTCCAGGGTCGCCTGCGCGGCGTCGACGGCGCCGCGGCGGCGCTGCACCTCGGCCAGGGTGAGCAGGTAGTCCGCGCCGGCGTCGCCGTCGTGCGAGCTGCCGAGGACCTCGGGCGCCAGGCCGGGGGCGAGGGCCGCCTCGGCCTCGTCGAGCCGGTCGAGGCCCATGAGCGCGCGGGCGACGGTGTCGAGCCTGCCGACGTCGAGCGGGATCCCCTGCGCGGCGGCCAGGTCCTGCAGGCGGGTGCTGAAGTGCAGCGCGTCGGCGAACCGGCCGGCGAGGGTGTCGGTGTAGGCGCGGTTGTTGAGGATCCGCAGCTGCCGGTCGACGTCACCGAGGTCCTCGGCCAGCCGCAGGACCGTGGCGTAGCGCTCGGGCGCGGCCGGGTCGCGGGACAGGCCCAGGACGTCGGCCAGCCGGACCAGGTGGTCGACCCGCAGCGCCGGCAGGGTGTCGTCGTCGAGCAGGTCGACGCTCTGGACCGCGTGCTCCAGCGCTCCGGCGAGGTCGCCGAGCTCCTGGAACACCGCGGTGAGGACGAAGGAGCTGCGGGCGATGAGGTGCCGCGAACGGGCCTCGGTCGCCCAGCGGTGCACCTCCTGGGCGATCCGGCCGGCCTCGGCGACCGCACCGCGGCGGCGCATCAGGTCGGCGGCCGCGAGCAGCGCCCGCTGCTCGAGGTCGGGGCGACCGAGCTCGCGGGCGGTGGCCGCGGCGGCGTCCGCGCGCGCGGCGGCCGGCTCGACGTCGAAGCGGGACAGGGTCTCGAGCTCGTCGAGCGTCGTGAGCAGGACCGCGAGCGGGTCCGGCGGGCGCCCGGCGCTCCCGGGTGCCGCGCCGCTGTCCGGGCGTACGGCGAGACTGGTCACGAGCCCCCATCGGCAGCCGCAGGACCCGGCGACAGGGCAGTCACGGGAGGCACACCCGGTCGGGTGAGGCCGGTGCGGGTGGGGGAGACGGCCATGCGCACCTCCCGGCCGAGGAATCCGCTGCAGCGCTCCGGTCCGGCGGGCGCTGTGCCCTCCATCACACCAGACGAGGTCCCCGTCGGCGAGGAACCACCCCGCACGTCGTCCCTCACACGGGGCGGCGGCGGAGCATGCCCTCCTGGACGACGGTGAGCACCAGCCGGCCGTCGCGGTCGAAGACGCGGCCCGAGCAGAGCGCCCGGCCGCCGGCGGAGAAGGCGCTCTCCTGCTCGAAGCACAGCCACGTGTCGGCGCGGGCCGGCCCGTGGAACCAGACGGCGTGGTCGAGGCTGGCGGTGGCCAGGTCCGGCGCCCCGATCACCGTGCCGTGCGGCGCGACGGCGACCGACAGCAGCAGCATGTCGGTGGCGTAGGCCAGCGCGCACGCGTGCAGTCGCGGGTCGCCGGGCAGCGCCTCCCGGGAGCGGAACCAGAACCGCTGCCGCGGCGGCGCCGCCTCGCCCCGGCCGGCGGCCACCCGGGGCAGCGCGCCGTCGAAGCGGAAGTCGAACGGGTGCCGGCGGTCCAGCCACGACAGCCACTCCAGGACCGCTGCCGGGGCGCCGGTCAGCGCCTCCTCCGGCTCCGGCAGCGTCTCCGGTGCAGGCGCGTCGAGCACGGGCACCTGGTGCTCGGGGCCGTCCTCGGGCCGGGCGAAGGACGCCGTCAGCACCAGGGTGGTCCGCCCGTGCTGGACGGCCGTCACCTCGCGGGTGGCGTAGCTGCCGCCGTCGCGGACCCGCGTGACCCGCAGGTCGGTCGGCGCGGCCGGGTCGCCGGCGCGGACGAAGTAGGCGTGCAGCGAGTGCACCGCCCGGTCGGCGGGGACGGTCGCGGTGGCCGCCAGCAGCGACTGGGCCACCACCGCGCCGCCGAACGCGCGGTCGGCCGGGACGCCGCGCGGGCGGCCGCGGAACAGGTCGGGCCCGGCCTCGTCGACGTCGAGCAGGGCGATCAGCCCACCGGGCACCGGATCCGTCCCCGCCACCGTGCCCCCTGTCCGCCCGACCGACCGGTGCAGTGAACCACCCGCCCGGAGGTCACCCGACGAGCACGGCGACCACGTCGGAGTCCCCGCAGGAGCCGGCCGCGACGCCCGAGGTGCCGTCGGCCGCGAGGTCGAGGGCGGCGTAGCCGCCCAGGCCCTCGCACGAGGCGAGCGGTTCCCCCAGCTCGCCGGTGGCCGGGTCGAGGGTCACGACCACGGGATCGGCACCGCCCCGTCCCCACGAGAGCGTCACGAGGCCCGCCGACGGGCCGGCGACCACGGCCTCCACCGGGCCGGTTAAGTCCGCGTCGACGGTGCTCACCAGGTCTCCGCCGGAGAAGACCGAGACCTGCCGGCCGTCCCGCACCTCGGTGAGGACGACGAGGTCGCCGTCCCCGGCCGCCCCGACCGAGACCTCCGTGTACTCCGTCGCCCCGATCGCCGCGACGACGCCGAAGGGTGCGACCACCGGCTCCAGGCCGGCGTCGTACTCGGCGACCCAGTCGCGCGCGCCCCCCGTCACGGGGTTGCTGATGACGGCCACGACCCCGCCGTCCGGGCGCGGCAGCAGCTGGTACGCCCGCGCCCGCGGGTCGAGCCCGTCGCCCAGCGGCGCCTCCCCGGTCACCTCGCCGGTGGCGGCGTCCACGGTGACCAGCCGGGCGACCGCGCCCTGCTCCTCCACCGGCGCCAGGCTGAGGTACACGGTGCCGCCGTCGGGGGACGTCGCCGAGGCCAGCACGGCCCCGGTCCCCGCGACGCGCCGCTCCGCCGGCTCACCGTCGCCGATGGTCAGGAGCACCGGCCCCTCGCCGTCGCTCCCGGCCAGCAGCAGCCCGCCGTCGGCGCCGCGGTGCAGGGCTGCCCCCCGGTGGAGCGCCGGCAGGTCGACGACCTCGCCGGCCTCGGGCCCGTCGTCCCCGGGCAGCACCTCGACCAGCCGGACGGCCTCGCCCCAGGTGAGGACGTACGCGCGGCCGTCGGGCAGCGCGGCGACGTCGAGCACCTGCACCCGGGACAGGTCGGGGTGCGGTGCACCGGCGAGCGCGCCCAGGTCGACGGTGCCGAGCACCTCGTCGAACGGCTCCGGGGCGGCGGCGGTGGCGGTCCCGCCGGGAGCGGCGGTGCAGCCGGCCAGCACCAGGGCGGCGGCCGGGAGGAGGGCGAGGAGGGCGGGGCGGTGGCGGGTCGCGGTCACGCGGCGACCCTCGCGGCGGGCGCTTGCGGGCCGCTGCGCCCCCGCTTGCCGCCGGTCAGTCCCCGGCCAGCAGGGCCCGCACCGCCTCGACGTCGTCGGCCTGGCCGGCGGTCTTGTCCGGCCGGTACCGCAGGACGCGCGCGAAGCGCAGCGCGACGCCGCCGGGGTAGCGGGGACTGCGCTGGGCGCCGTCGAGGGCGATCTCGACGACGAGCTCGGGCTCCAGCTCCAGGCCCCAGGGGTGCTCGGCCCGGGCGTGTGCCGGGAAGGTACGGGTCTGCCAGGCCAGCAGCTCGTCGGTCATCCCCTTGAACGTCTTGCCGACCATCACCGGCTCCCCGCCGTCGGGATCGCGGGCGCCGAGGTGGATGTTGGACAGCGTCCCGGTGCGCCGGCCGTACCCCCACTCCGCGCCGAGGACGACGAGGTCGAGGGTGTGCACCGGCTTGACCTTCTGCCAGGCGCGGCCGCGGCGGCCGGCGGCGTAGGGGGCGTCGAGCGCCTTGACGACCACGCCCTCGTGACCGGCGCCCAGCGCCTCGTCGAGCACGGCGGCGGCCTGCTCCGGCGTCGGCCGGCGCACGCCCGGCATCCGCAGCGGCGCGTGCTCGTCGCCGGCGAGCAGCCCGGCCAGCGCGTCGAGGCGGACCGACAGCGGCTCGTCGATCAGGTCGCGGCCGTCGAGGTGCAGCACGTCGAAGAGGAAGGGGCTCAGCAGGACGGCCGCGTCCTCGGCGGCTCCGTCGCTGCCGAAGCGGCTCATCGTGTCCTGGAAGGCGCGCGGGCGGCCGTCGTCGTCCAGCGCCAGGGTCTCCCCGTCGAGCACGGCGGTGCGGCAGGGCAGCGCGCGCACCCGCTCGACGAGCTCGGGCACGCCCCCGGTCACCTCACGCAGGGTGCGGGTCCACACCCGGACGTCGTGGCCGTCGCGGTGCACCTGGATCCGGGCGCCGTCGAGCTTGTGCTCCACGGTGACGTCGGGGCCGAGGTCGGCCAGTGCGGCGTCCAGCGAGGAGCCCGGGCTGGCCAGCATCGGCCGCACCGGCCGGCCCACCCGCAGCGTCACGGCCGACAGCGCCTCCTGCCCCCCGCCCAGCGCGAGCGCGGCGGTCTCGTCCAGCCGGCCGGCGAGCATCATGGCGCGCCGCACCCCCGGCGCCGGGACGCCGGCCGCGGCGGCGACCGCGTCGAGGACGACGCCCTCCAGCGCGCCCTGGCGCAGCTCCCCGCCGACCAGCCGGACCAGGAAGCGCTGCTCGTCGGCGGTGGCGGCCGCGAGCAGCTCCGCCAGCAGCGCCTCGCGGCGGGCGGCCGAGCCGCTGCCGGCGGTGCCCGCCAGCGCGGTGAGCGTCGCGTCGACCGCGGCCACGGTCAGCGACGGCGCCCCGGCGGCCGGCGGCGCGGCCCTCGCCAGCGTGCGCCAGCCGACCCCGACCCGGCCCTGCGGCAGCTCGCCGGCCAGCCACGCGGCCACCGGCCCGACCTCGCCCGGGTCCGCCGCCCGCAGCGCCGCGGCGATGGCCTGCGCCTTGGCGGTGCGCGAGCGGGTGGCCGCCACGGCGGCGGAGGCGGCGACGACGTCGGCGAGCAGCACCCCGCCATGCTGGCAGCCGGTCCCGACACCGCGGGCCGGGCGCGACGGCGTCACGGCGCCCGGCCCGGCCGGCGTCCCCGGCGCCGGTGCCTGCGCGGCGCTAGGGTCGGCTCCGCGTCGGAGGGGGGTGGTCGCAGCGTGAACCTCGAGAAGGTCGTCTTCGGCTTCTTCGTGCTGCTCGCCGCGACGCTGAACTTCGGCTTCTTCATCGGCGACATCGAGGACCCCGAGCAGCACAACGTCTACGAGCTGTTCGCCGCGCTGGTGGTCAGCCTGATCGCCACGGTGCTGAAGTTCGGTGACCGCACCCAGATCGGCGCCGTCCACCTCGCCACCAGCCTGGTCGCCGACCTGCAGCTGATCGCGGCCACGATCACCTGGGCCTGGGCGGTGCACGTCTCCGCCGACGGGCTGACCGCCAACGCGACGGCGAGCATGGTGTCGCTGTCGGGCGGTGCCCTGCTGGCCAACGTGGTGTCGGTGGTGCTGCTCGTCGTCGAGACCGTGTCCTTCCAGCGCCACTGACCGGCCGCCACCGACCGCCATGGAGACCGCGCCGCCGCCCCCGGTGACCACCCGGGGCCGCCGCGTGCGCCGCCGGGCGCCGGTGGTGCCCCGCGCGGAGGGGTCCGCGACGGTGTTCGTCGTCCTCCGCCGGATGCGCGCGCCGCTGATCACGCTGATCGTCATCTTCTTCGTCAGCGTCCTGGGGCTCTCGCTCATCCCGGGGACCGACGCCGAGGGGCAGCCGGCGCGGCTGAGCCTGTTCGACGCGTTCTACGTCATGAGCTACACGGCGACGACGATCGGCTTCGGCGAGATCCCCTACGCGTTCGGCTACGCGCAGCGCCTGTGGGTGACCGGGACGATCTACCTGACCGTCATCGGGTGGGCCTACGCGATCGGCTCGCTGCTGGCGCTGCTGCAGGACCGCGCGTTCCGCCAGGCGCTGGCGCTGCGGCACGTGTCGCGCAAGGTCACCCGGCTGCGCGAGCCGTTCCTGCTCATCTCCGGGTACGGGCAGGCCGGCGAGCGGCTCGGGGCCTCCCTCGACGCCCTGGGCCGCCGGTTCACCGTCGTCGACATCGCCGACGCCCGCATCGACGCCCTGGAGATCGCCAGCCACCGGGCCGACGTCCCGGGGATCGTCGGCGACGCCCGCGACCCGCACGTGCTGGGCGTGGCCGGGCTGGGGCACCCGTACTGCGAGGGCGTGCTGGCCGTCACCGGCGACGACGAGGCCAACCTCGCGGTGACGATGGCCGCCGCGCTGCTGCGCCCCGAGCTGCCGGTGGTCGCCCGCACGACGTCGGCGATGGTGGCCGAGCGGATGTGCGGCTTCGGGTCGCCGACGATCATCAACCCCTTCGACCGGTTCGGCGACCACCTGCGCCTGGCCCTGCGGACCCCGGCGTCATACCAGCTCATGACCTGGCTGGAGAGCGGCCCGGGCGCCGAGATCCCGCCGCGGGGGAAGGCGCCGGCGCCGGGCCGGTGGGTGGTGTGCGGGTACGGCCGGTTCGGCCGGCACTTCGCCGCCGACCTGCGCGCCGAGGGCCTGGAGGTGACGACCGTCGACCCCTCCCCGGAGGAGGAGCCGACCGTCGTCGGGGACGCCGCGGACCCCGACGTCATCCGCCGGGCCGACCTGGCGACCGCGGTCGGACTGGTCGCGGGCACGGACAACGACACGACCAACCTCTCGCTGGTCGCCGAGGCGCGGCGGATCAACCCCGACCTGTTCGTCGCCGCCCGCCAGAACCAGCCCGCCGACGCCGCCCTGTTCGCCGCGATGGAGGTCGACGCGCTGCTCGTGCCGACCGAGGTGGTCGCCCACGACGCCTACGCCCGGCTGAGCACGCCGCTGCTGTGGCGCTTCCTGCGCGAGCTGCCGCGCCAGTCCGACGCGTGGTCGGCGGGCGTCGTCGAGCGGCTGCTGGACGCCTGCGGCAGCCACCTCGAGGCGTTGTGGAAGGTGCGGCTGACCGCCGACGACGCGCCGGCGCTGTACCCGCGGCTGGCCGGCGGGCGGTTCCGCCTCCGCGACCTGCTGCGCGACCCCGCCGACCGGGACCAGGCACTCCTCGCCGTCCCGCTGCTGGCGCTGCGCGGCGGGGACGCGCTGCTCGCGCCCGAGGGGGACCTGGTGCTCGAGCCCGGCGACGAGCTGCTGTTCGCCGGCCGGGCGGCGGTGCACCGCGAGGTCGAGGCGACGATGTTCATCGACGGCGTCGCCGACTACCTGCTCACCGGCCAGCGGGTGCCGCAGAGCTGGATCTGGCGGAAGCTGACCCGGTCGGCGCCGGTGCCGGACGCGACCGCCGCCTCCTGACCGCGCGCCGACGGGGGGAGTTCCCGTGGCCGAGCAGGGACCGGTCCGGCGGTTGCTCGACGGCCTCACCGGCCGTGGGGACTCCGTCCGCCCGCCGCAGCTGCGCACCGACGACAACCGCTCGGCCTCGCGCCTGGAGCTGTTCTTCGACCTGGCGTTCGTCCTCGTCGTGGCCGAGCTGGCCATCGCCCTGCGCGAGGACGTGACGCCGCACGGCTTCCTCGTCTTCGGCGGGCTGTTCGCGACGGTGTGGTGGTCGTGGGTGAGCTCCACGCTCTACGCCAACCGCTTCGACCACGACGACGTCGTCTACCGGCTGTACAAGCTCGGCAGCATGGCGGCCGTCGTCGGGCTGGCGGCGTCGGCGTCGGAGGCGACGAAGGAGCGCTTCGTCCCCTTCGTGCTCTGCCACGTCGCGCTGCGCGTGATGCTGCTCCTGCAGTACCGCCGGGCGCACCGGCACGTCCCGGAGGCGCGGCCGATCACGCGGCTGTACCTGCTCGGGGCGGGCGCCGGGGCCGTGCTGTGGGCCGTGTCGCTCGCGGTGCCGCGGCCGGCGGCCTACGCGCTGTGGGCGGCCGCGGTCCTGGCCGAGGCGCTCGTGCCGCTGCTGGCGACGCGGTCGCGGGCCGACGTGCCGCTGCACGTCGAGCACCTGCCCGAGCGGTTCGCGCTGTTCGTCATCCTCGTGCTGGGCGAGCCGGTGGCCGCGATCGCGCACGGGCTCTACGACGCGGAGTGGTCGGGTGCCGCGCTGCCGGTGGCGGCGCTGGGGTTCGTGCTCGCCGCGGCCCTGTGGTGGAGCTACTTCGACCTCGCCGGCGCGCGGGCGAAGAAGCTGCTCGACGAGGCAGGGGAGTCCAACGGCGCGCACTCCCACGACGTCTACGTCTTCGGGCACCTGCCCCTGACCCTGGCGCTGGCGACGGTGGGCGCCGGCCTGGAGCTCGCCGTCGTCGAGGCCGGGGCGGGCGAGGTGCCGGCGGGGACCCGGCTGCTGGTGGCCGGCGGGGTCGCGGTCTACCTGGCCTCGGCGAGCCTCACCGCGTCGGCGATGACGGGGGACTCCCGCCGCGGGTGGTGGTGGCCGCTGCTGGCCGCCGTCGTCGCCGCGCTCGACGCGCTGCTGGAGCTGCCGGCCGTGGTGGTGATCGGCACGCTGGCCGCACTCGTCGGCCTCGTGGTGGTCGCCGGCTCGGTGCAGCGGTCCTCCGGCGACCTGGAGACCGAGGAGGTCTGACCCGGCCGGCGCACAGGGACCTCCGACCCTCCCGCCGGCCGCCGGGTCGGCGTGCACTGGAGCCGGCGGGTCGTCGAGGACCGGCCGGGAGGTGCGCTGCCGTGGACGCGTTCCCGGGAGGCGGCGGTGCCGTGGGTGGCGGGATCGTCGTCGGGGTCGACGGGTCGGCGTGCGCGCGGACGGCGCTGGCATGGGCCGGCCGGCTGGCCGCCCGGTCCGGCATGCCGCTCCTGGTGGTCCGCGGCTGGAGCCTGACCACCGCACCGCGGCCGGACTGCTGGGAGCCGGCGTACGTGCCGCCGCTGTCGGAGTACGAGGCGGCGGTGCGCCGCGCGCTCGCCGACGACGTCGCCGCGGCCGGGGTGCCCGCCGACGTCGCGGTGACCTGCACCGCGGTGCACCGCGCCCCCGTCGACGCCCTGCTCGGGGCGGCCGGGGGTGCCGAGCTGCTCGTCGTGGGCGCCCGCGGGCGCGGGGGCGCCCGCGGGCGGCTGCTGGGATCGGTGGCCACGTCGGTGCTCCGGGCGGCGGACTGCCCGGTGACCGTCGTGCGCCCGGGCAGGACGGCGCCCGGGGCGGGCGCCACGAGGGAGGAGCGCCATGAGCACGTCAGCACCGACGCCCGGTGACGACCGGCGGCGCTGGGAGATGTCCCCGGGGGAGAAGCTGATCGCCCAGTGGGAGGCGCAGCACGACGTCGCCGCCCGCGGCTCGCGCTGCGACCCGCTCGGCCTGCAGCACCAGCTCAGCCGGGAGCGCCTCGCCGACCGCACGCGTCCGCCGAGCCCCCGGACACCCGCCGGCGCCACCGCGTCGCGGGCGGCCGACGAGCCGGCGCCCGCCGAGGCGGCGCACCCCGAGCCCCCGACGGCCCGGCGGCACCCGTGGCGGCGGTTCCACCACCACGCCTCCGAGCACTGACCCCCCGGAGGTCCGCCGGTCGGGACCGTGGGGGGAACGTGGGAGGAACGTGGGGGTCCTGAGGGTGGGACGCCGGCGGCCCCGCCGACAGGCTCGTCGGCATGACGACCACCCGCACCGGCACCGCCACCCGCACCGTCCCGATGGCCGACGTCCGCGACATGTACGTCGTCCACCGCGCCTTCCGCCGCGAGTTCGGGCTCCTGCCCGGGCTCGTGCGCGCCGTCGCCCCCGGCGACACCGCGCGCGCCGCCGTCCTGGCCCGGCACGCCCGGATGGTGCTGCTCGGCCTGCACCTGCACCACACCGGCGAGGACGACCTGCTCTGGCCCAAGCTGCTCGAGCGGTGCCCGCCCGACGCCGCGCTCGTGCGCCGCATGGAGGCGCAGCACGAGCAGGTCGAGGACCTCACCGGGCGGCTCGGCCCGGCGCTGGACCGCTGGGAGGTCGAGGCCCGGCCGGCCGTGGGCGAGGAGGTCGCGTCCCTGGTCGAGGCGCTGCGCGCCGTGCTCGTCGAGCACCTGGCCGAGGAGGAGCGCGAGATCCTGCCCCTGGCGCAGCGGCACGTCACGCAGGCCGAGTGGTCGCAGCTGGGGGAGCACGGGAAGGGCCAGATGGCGCTCCGGGACCTCCCGCTGCTGTTCGGCTCGCTGCTGGAGGAGTGCAGCCCGGAGGAGCGCACGATGATGCTGCACGTCGTGCCGTTCCCGGTACGGCTGCTCCTGCAGACGGTCTTCGCCCGGCGGTACCGCCGCTACGTCAGCGAGATCCGCGGGACCGCCTGATCTCCCCGGCCAGGGCCGGGACGTCCGCCGGGCGCACCAGCCGGCCGGCGTCCCAGGCCCGCCCGAAGGCCGTCTCACCCAGCGTCGCGCGGACCTCCGGCAGCACGTCGCGGGCCAGCTCGACGTCGGGTGGGAAGGCCACCGCCACCGAGGAGGCCTCCGCCGTCGCCGACCCCGCCGCGAACAGCCGGGCCGCCAGGTCGGGCAGGCCGCGGCGGGCGGCGACGACGGCCAGCCCGGGGAGCGTGTAGGCCAGCGTCCAGGTGGTGCGGACCTCCGCGGCGAGGTCGGCGGCCTCGCTCCACCGGGCCAGGGCCGTGTCCTCGTCGCCGGCGAGGAGCGCGAGCGAGGCCTGCACGTTGAGCACCGTGGCCAGCGTGAACGGGCTCCCCAGCTCCCGGGCCAGCCGCTCGGCGACCGCCAGCTCGGCCGTGCCCCCGCCGAGGTCGCCGGCCCGCAGCAGCAGCTGTCCCCGGGCGCTCACGGCGTGCGCCCGAGCCCAGGGCTGGCCGGCCTCCTCCGCCAGCCGCTGCGCCTCGTCGAGCTCGGCTGCGGCCGCGTCGAGGTCCCCGAGGAAGACGGCGGCCGAGCCGGTGAGCACCAGCGCGAGGGCGTGCAGGTCGCCGGCCCCGGCGTCGGCCGCGGCGCGAGCGGCGTCGGCAGCCGCCGCGCGGGTGCCCGGGACGTCGCCCGACGCGTAGCGGAGCGCGGCCGTCCCCAGCAGCAGGCGGGCGGCGTCGGCAGGGGCGGGGTCGGCAGGGGCGGGGTCGGCAGGTGCGGGGTCGGTGCGCGCGGCCCGCGTGACCCAGCCCAGGCCCTCCGCGGTGTTGCCGCGCACCGCCCAGTACAGCCACGTCCCCTCGATCACCCGGGCGACGTCGGCCGCGCGTCCGGCGGCCACCAGCCGGCCCAGCGCGGCGGCGAGGTTGCCGTGGTCGCGCTCCAGCCGGTCCAGCCAGGCACCCTGCTCCGGTCCGGTCAGCCCGGTGCGGGCGCCGGCCGCGAGATCGAGCACGGCCGCGGTCGCCCGCTCGGCGACCACCTCGGCCTCGCCGGAGGCGGCCAGCCGGACCGCCGCGTACTGGCGCACCGGCTCCAGCAGCCGGTAGCGCGCCTCGGGGCCCTCCTCGGGGAGCACGAGGGACTGCTCGACCAGCCCGCCGAGCGCGGCGAGCACGCCGCCGCCGGCCACCGCCCGCGCGGCGTCGAGGGAGAAACCGCCGGCGAACACCGCGAGGCGGCGCAGCAGCTCCTGCTCGGCGGCGGTCAGCAGGTCGTGGCTCCAGTCCAGGGCGGCCCGCATCGTGCGCTGCCGCTCGGGCAGGTCCCGCGAGCGGCCGGACCCCAGCGCCTCGTCCAGCCGGCCGAGCAGCGCCGCCGGCGGCAGGTAGCGCGCGTGCGCCGCGGCCAGCTCCAGGGCCAGCGGCAGGCCGTCGAGCCGCCGGCAGATGGCGGCGACGTCGGCGGCGGTGGCGTCGGTGAGGGCGTCCGGGCGGCCCGCGGCCGCCGCGCGGTCGAGGAACACCTGCGCGGCGGGGGAGGCGGCCACGGCGCCGGCGCTGCTGCCGGCCGGCAGGGGCAGGGGACCGAGCGGCCGCTCGCGCTCGGCGCGCACCCGCAGCGGCGCCCGGCTGGTGGCCAGCACCGCCAGGCCGGGGCAGCGGGCCAGCAGGTCGGCGACCTCCGGCGCGGCGTCGAGCACGTGCTCGGCGTTGTCCAGGACCACGAGGTGGCGGCGCTCACCCAGCCGGGCCGCCACCGCCTCGGCGACCGGGCCGGACAGCTGCCGGCCGCCGAGCGCCCGGGCCAGCGTGGGCAGCACCAGCCGCGCCTCCCGCACCGGCGCCAGCTCGGCCACCGTCACCCCGTCGGGGAAGTCGGCCGCGACCGCCCGCGCGACCGCCAGGGCCAGCGTCGTCTTGCCCACCCCGCCCGGGCCGGTGAGCGTGACCAGCCGCGCCGCGCCGGAGCGCAGCAGGCCGGCCACCTCGGCGACGTCGTCGTCCCGGCCGAAGACGGGCGCCGCCGGCGCGGGCACGGGAGGGAGCGGGTCCGCGTCGGGTACGGGACGGGCGGCCGCGGCCAGCGCCGCACGGCCGGGCTCGTCGAGGCCCAGGGCGTCGCCCAGCGCGCGCAGCGTGTGCGGGTGCGGCCGGCGCCGCTCGCCGCGCTCCAGCGCGCTCACCGCCTTGGCGGTCAGCCCCGAGCGTGCGGCGAGCTCCTCCTGGCTGAGCGCGGCCCGCAGCCGCGCGCTCCGCAGCAGCCCGGCCAGCGGGCCGGGGCCGGACGTCGGAGCGCTCACCGGCGGGGAGGGTAGCGGCGGATGCCGCATCCCGGAGGTCCGGGCAGCGTATGAGCCTTGACTCATATAAGCGAGTACTGAAACGATGCGGCCGTGCACGCCTTCGACGTCCTGGGCGACCCGGTCCGGCGGCGGGTCCTCGAGCTCCTCGCCGACGGCGAGCGGTCGGCCGGCGAGGTCACCGCCGTCGTCCGGGAGGAGTTCGGCATCACCCAGCCGGCCGTCTCGCAGCACCTGCGGGTGCTGCGGGACAACGGCTTCGCCCGGGTCCGTGCCGACGGCGCGCGGCGGCTGTACGCCGTCGAGCCCGCGCCGCTGCAGGACGTCGACCGGTGGCTCGCGCGGTTCCGCGGCACCTGGGACCGGCACCTCGACGCACTCGCCACCGAGCTCGCCCGCGGCAGGCGGGAGCGCCGCCCGCGCGAGGAACACCCGCCGGACACCCACCCGGCGGACCCACCCGAGGAGGAGGAACCGTGAGAGACCTGCTGGCCGAGGTCGCCGAGACCGCCCGCGAGGTCGCCCGCCGCGGCGGGGCGGACGACGAGCTGGTCGCCGTCACCGTGCGGCGCGAGTACCCGGCGGCCGCCGAGGACGTGTGGGAGGCCGTCACCGACCCCGCGCGCCTGGCCCGCTGGTTCGCGCCGGTCACCGGCGACCTGCGCCCGGGCGGCGGCTTCGCCGTCGAGGGCAACGCCGACGGCGAGATCCGCGAGTGCTCCCCGCCGTCGACGCTGGTGCTCACCTGGGGCGGGCCGGTCAGCGTCGTCACCGTCCGGCTGACCCCGGCCGGCGCGGCCACCGTCCTGGAGCTCGAGCACACCGTCCCGGTCGCCTTCGCGGGCAGCGGCGCCGGCGCGCTGTTCGTCGGCCCGGGCTGGGACGTCGCCCTGCTCGGCCTGGGGCTGCACCTGCGCGGCGAGGACGTCGGCGACCCGGTCGCCTGGGAGGGCGGCGAGGAGGTGCGCCGCGCCAACGCCGCTTCCATCGACGCGTGGGTGGCCACCGTGACCGCCTCGGGCACCGCGACCCCCGAGGAGGTCGCCGGCGGCGAGGCGGCGGCCCGCGCGCAGTTCACCCCGGAGCCCTCGGCGAGCTGAGACCGCGGTCCCCGGCGCCGGCTCGCCGGGGACCGCGCCGTCGGTCAGAGTGATCACGCGATCCCCTCCCGACGGAAGGCCTCCCCGTGCGCCCCCAGGACGACGGCGACCCGCAGCTCGCGGAGTTCGGCTACACGCAGAAGCTGGACCGCAGCATCGGCCGGTTCGCCAGCTTCGCGGCCGGCATCAGCTACATCTCGATCCTGACCGGCACGTTCCAGCTGTTCTACTTCGGCTTCGGCGCCGGCGGCCCGGCCTACGTGTGGTCCTGGCCGATGGTGTTCGCCGGGCAGCTCATGGTCGCGCTCTGCTTCGCCGAGCTCGCCGCCCGCTACCCGGTGGCCGGGTCGCTCTACAACTGGACGAAGCGGCTGGGCAGCGCGACGACGTCGTGGCTGGCCGGCTGGGTGATGCTGACCGCCTCGATCGTGACGCTGGCGGCCACCGTGCTCGCCTACCAGATCACGCTGCCGCAGCTGTGGTCCGGCTTCCAGGTCGTGGGCGACGGCACCGGCACCTACGACGTCGCGGTGAACGCCGTCGTCCTGGGCGGCCTGCTCGTCCTGTTCACCACGCTGGTCAACGCCTTCGGCGTGAGGCTCATGGCGCGGATCAACAGCGCCGGGGTCCTCATCGAGCTCGTCGCCGCCGTGCTCATCGTGGTGATCCTCGCCGTCAGCGCCACCCGGGGTCCGCAGGAGGTCCTCACCGACACGGCCGGCGCGGGGGAGGGGCAGAGCCTGGGCTACCTCGGTGCCTTCCTCGTCGCGGCGCTCGCCTCCGGGTACGTGATGTACGGCTTCGACACCGCCAGCTCGCTCGGCGAGGAGACGAAGGACCCCGGACGCACCGCGCCGCGCGCGATCATCCGGGCCATCACCGCGTCGTTCGTCCTGGGCGGGCTGATCCTGCTCTCCGGCCTGATGGCCGCTCCCGACCTGGCCGACCCGCAGCTGGCGTCGAGCTCCGGCGGCCTGCAGTACGTCCTGCTGCAGGTGGCCGGCACGGGGCTGGGCAAGGCGTTCCTCGTGTGCATCGTCGTCGCGATCACCGTGTGCTGCCTGGCGGTGCACACCGCGACGATCCGGATGGCGTTCGCGATGGCCCGGGACAACAACCTGCCCTTCAGCGCCCGGCTGGCCCGCGTGGACCCCAGGCGGCGGACGCCGGTCGTCCCGGCCGTCGTCGTGGGCGTGCTGGCGATCGGCGTCCTGGTGCTCAACATCCGCCAGCCGCAGATCTTCACGGCGCTGACCAGCATCGCCGTGGTGATGATCTACCTGGCCTACCTGCTGGTCACCGTCCCGATGCTGGTGAGCCGGCTGCGTGGCCGCTGGCCGCTGCCCGCCGAGCCCGGGCGCTTCTCGCTGGGTCGCTGGGGCCTGCCGGTCAACGTCCTCGCGGTGCTGTGGGGCGCCGCCATGGCGCTGAACCTGGCCTGGCCGCGCCGGGAGGTCTACAACGCCACCGGGGAGCAGCACTGGTACCTGCAGTGGGCCGCGTTCGTGCTGATCGGCGCCATCGTCGCCGTCGGCCTGGCCTGGTACCTGCTGCGGCAGCGCAAGCGCTCGGGCGTCCTGCCCGAGCACGCCCTGGTGGCCGACCCGCCCCCTACCCCCGCCTGATCCGGGCCGCGGCCCGGCCGACCGAGCGCAGCAGCCGGGCCCGCTGTGCCCCCGGCAGGGCGGCGAACACCCGGGCCATCGCCGCGGCGACGGCGGACGGCGGCGAGCCGGCGTCGAGGTAGCCGCCCCACGCCCCCTCGGGCAGCGTGAAGAAGGCGGCGAAGAAGGCGTCGGTGGCCGCGGTGTCCAGCGCGAGCAGCACCTCCAGGCCCAGGCCCAGCAGCCCCGCCGTCGTCCGCGGCCGGGCGGCGCGCACCACCGGCCGCGGGTCCGCGCCGGCGGCCAGCGCCGCGGCCACCCGCGGGCCCAGCCGCAGCGACGACGCCACGCTGTAGCCGGTGGCCGGGTGCACCAGCCCGCCCGCCGCCCCGAGCGGGGTGCCCGGCCCGGCGGCGCGCGGCGGCGCGTCCAGCGGGATGGCCACCCGCTCGGCGTCACCGGCCGGGCGCAGCCCGTGCGCGTCGAGGAGCGCGGCCAGCCGGGCGCGCAGGTCGCCCAGCGGCACCGGCGGGCGCGCGGCGAGCGAGGTGGCCTCCAGGAGCACGGTGCCGTCGTCGAGGGGCAGGCCGTAGAGGAAGGCCGGCGGCGCGGCGGGGTCGGCCAGCGCCGTCCAGTCCATGAGCAGCGCGCCGCCGGGCGGCACCAGGCCGGGCACCGGGCCCGCGACCACCTCGCCCCAGGCCCGCTGCTGCGCCGTCCCCGGCCCGCCGCCGCGGGCGTCGAGCACCGTCCGCGCGGTCAGCCGGGCCCCGTCGGCGAGGACGGCGGCCTCCCGGTCCCGGTCGCGGACCAGCCCGGTCACCCGGCCGGTGCGCACCTCGCCGCCGTGCGCGCGGAGGCGGTCGAGCAGGGCGGCGTGCACGACGCCGTTGCGCAGCCGCGCGTAGCCCCGCTGCAGGCGCCGCTCGCCGCCGGCGGCGGTGCGCACGACGGTGGGGGAGTACCGGGCCGCAGCCGCGGCCGGGTCGAGCCCGAGCGGGCCGGCGGCGGCGTCGAGCTGGTCGGCCCACAGGCAGTAGGTCGGCGCCCACACGCGCGC
Source organism: Geodermatophilus normandii (assembly GCF_003182485.1). Lineage (NCBI taxonomy): Bacteria > Bacillati > Actinomycetota > Actinomycetes > Geodermatophilales > Geodermatophilaceae > Geodermatophilus > Geodermatophilus normandii. The sequence goes on from NZ_QGTX01000001.1 coordinate 3,220,791, forward strand.
CGACGGCGCCACCAGCACGGTGCGCAGGCCCGCTGCGGCGCAGGCGGCCGCCGCCGACAGCCCCGCCGGTCCCACCCCCGCGACGACGACGTCGTACGGGGTCACCCGATGTCGCCGTCGACGTACACCCAGCGGCCCCCCACCCGGCGGACCCGGCTGCGCTCCCGGTGCGTGTGCTCGGCCTGCGCGTGCCCCTCGCCGCCCGCGCGGGAGTACGCGCGGAAGGCCACCGTGCCCTCGGCGTCGAACAGCCCGCCGCCGGTGGTGGCCAGGACCTCCAGGCCGGTCCAGCGCACGTCCGGGTCGAGGGTCAGCGACCGCGGGCGCGTGGCCGGGTCCCACGTCCGCTCCAGGTAGCCGGCGTCGCCGAGGGCGAAGGCGCTGTAGCGCGAGCGCACGAGCTGCTCGGCGGTGGCGGCGGCCGCCGTCCCGTCGTGCAGCGGCCCGCAGCACTCCGCGTGGCTCAGGCCGGTGCCGCAGGGGCAGCGTCTCGGGGGCACGCCGCCATTCTGGCCCTCCGGCAGGGGCCCGCTCCGAGCGTGCGAGGGGTGGGGGACAGGGGGCTCCTCGCTCAGGACTCCGCGATCCAGACGGCGGTGTCCGGCGGCAGCGCCACCGACCGGGCCGAGGTGTGGACGCCGGGGCCGGACTCCAGCAGCACCTGCCCGCGGGAGCGGACCAGCGCGGTGCCGGTGCCCATGTTGACCACGCAGCGCACCGTCCGGCCGCCGCCGGTGCAGCGCACGGTGAGGACGTCGCCGCGGGTGCTCACGGTGGCCTCGCCGCTGCCCAGCGCCGGGTGCTCGGCGCGGATGCCCAGCGCCGTCCGGTAGAGGTGCAGCACCGAGCCGGAGTCGCGGGTCTGCCGGGACACGGCGTGCCGCTTCCACTCCGCGGGCACCGGCAGCCAGGGCCTCGCCGAGCGGGTGGGCGAGAAGCCGACGCCGGTCGTGGCGTTCCACGGCATCGGCACGCGGCAGCCGTCGCGGCCGGCGCGCTCGCCGCCGCTGCGGTGGAAGATCGGGTCCTGCCTGGCCTCGTCGGGGACGTGCGCCTGGGGCAGGCCGAGCTCGTCGCCGGCGTAGACGTAGGCCGAGCCGGGCAGCGCCAGCAGCAGCATCGCCGCCGCCCGGGCGCGGGCCAGGCCGGTCTCGCCGCCGCCGAAGCGGGTGACCATGCGGTCCTTGTCGTGGTTGCCCAGCACCCACGACACCGGCGCGCCCACGCGGCCGAAGGCCTCCAGGGCACTGCCGATCGCCTCGGCGAAGGCCGGGGTCTCCCACGCGGACTTCAGCAGCCGGAACGACAGGGACTGGTGCAGCTCGTCGGGCCGCGAGTAGAGGGCGACCTCGTCGAGGTCGGCCAGGCAGACCTCGCCGACCAGCATGGTGTCCGGGTACTCGTCGCAGACCGCGCGCCAGCGCCGCCACACGTCGTGCACCTCGGGCTGGTTCCAGGTCATGGCCTGCTCGGGGCCGTGGCCGAAGAGGGTGGGGGAGTACTCGCCCGGGTTGTCGCGCAGCCCGGCGTCCTTGTGGAGGCCGTAGGCGACGTCGACCCGGAAGCCGCTCACGCCGCGGTCGAGCCAGAAGCGCAGGGTCCGCTCGAAGTCCTCGGCCACGGCCGGGTCGCGCCAGTTGAGGTCGGGCTGCTCGGGGGCGAACAGGTGCAGGTACCAGCGGCCGTCCGGGGTCCGCGACCAGGCCGGCCCGCCGAACAGCGAGCGCCAGTTGTTCGGCGGCTGCTCCGACGGCGGCGCGAAGTGGTACCGCGCGGCCTCGGGGGAGTCGGGGTCGGCCAGCGCCGCCTGGAACCAGGGGTGCCGGTCGGAGGTGTGGTTGGGGACGACGTCGAGCACGACGCGCAGGCCCAGCCGGCGGGCGTCGGCCACCAGCGCCTCGACGTCGGACACGTCGCCGTACTCGGGGTCCACCGCCCGATAGTCGACGACGTCGTAGCCGCCGTCGGCGCCGCCGGAGGGGTAGTGCGGGTTGATCCACAGCGCGTCGACGCCGAGCCACGACAGGTACGGCAGGCGGGCGCGCAGGCCCGCGAGGTCGCCGATGCCGTCGCCGTTGCCGTCGGCGAAGGAGCGCAGGTAGACCTGGTAGACGACGGCCGAGCGCCACCAGGGCTGGTCGAGCTGCCCCGGCCGCTCCAGGGCGGGCGTCTCCCGGGACCACGGCTGCTGACCGGCCGCACTGCCGGCCGCCACGAGTCGAGCGGACATGCGCCCAGGATCGGCACTCCCCGTGGTCCGATCGCAGGTCGTGCACGCCAAAGAGTGCCGTCATGATCGTCACGTTCCGCCGAACGCGCAGGTGCGGGGCGTGCACGGTGTCCTCAGGCACACCCCGGATGGAGGACCCTCCTGCCGGTGTTGCACCAGCCGTCACACGAGTCACGAGCCGCCGTCGCCCGGCGGCAGGGAGTACCCGCACCATGACCAGCCCCACGGCCAGTTCCACGGCACCCGCCACGACCGGCCGCACCGCCTGCTTCCGTCATCCCCGGCACGTCTGGATCGCCAGCTGCCCCGACTGCACCGCCTGGTACCTCGCCGGCCTGCGCGCCGCGCCCAGGAACCGCGACCGGGCCGCCTCGGCGGTCTGATCGACCCGACGGCGCCCCTCCTGCTCCCCGGCCGGAGGGGCGCCGTCGTGTCCGGGGCTGGTTGACTGGTCGTTGAACGCTCGACGACCGGGGGCCTGCGTCCCCACCGGAGGAGGACGGCCGTGCACGTCGGTGTGGACAGCTTCGTGGCGGCGGTGACCGATCCGCGCAGCGGCCGCCGGGTCGGCCCCGAGGAGCGGATGGCGCACCTGCTCGAGGAGATCGAGCTCGCCGACCGGGTGGGCCTGTACTCCTTCGGGATCGGCGAGCACCACCGGCCCGAGTACTACGACTCCGCGCCCCCCGTGATCCTGGCCGCGGCCGCCGCGCGCACCGAGCGGATCCGGCTGGGCAGCGCCGTCGCGGTGCTGTCGGCGGCCGACCCGGTCCGGGTGTTCCAGCAGTTCGCCACCCTGGACCTCATCAGCCGGGGGCGCATCGACCTCGTCGTCGGCCGCGGCTCCTTCACCGAGGCGTTCCCGCTGTTCGGCCTGTCGCTCGCCGACTACGACGAGCTCTTCGACGAGAAGCTCGACCTGCTGCTGCGCATCCGCGCGTCCGAGCACGTCACCTGGTCGGGCCGGCACCGCCCGGCGCTCACCGGCCAGGGCGTCTACCCGCGGCCGCTGCAGGACCCCCTGCCGATCTGGGTGGGCGTGGGCGGCACCCCGACGTCCTTCGTCCGGGCCGGCCTGCTGGGCCTGCCGCTCATGGTCGCGATCATCGGTGGTGAGCCCCGGCAGTTCGCCCCGCTCGTCGACCTCTACCGGCAGGCCGGCGCGCAGGCCGGGCACCCACCCGAGCGGCTGCAGGTGGGGCTGCACGTCTTCGGCTACGTCGCCGACAGCACCCGGGCGGCGGCGGACACCATCTACCCGGGCTGGCACGAGATGTTCACCGCGGTCTCCCGGGAGCGCGGCTTCCGCGCACCCACCCGCGCGCAGTTCGACGCCACCAGCGGCCCCGACGGCGCGTTCTTCATGGGCGACCCGGACACGGTGGCCGACAAGCTGCGGCGGATCTCCGCGCAGCTCGGCGGCGTGGACCGGGTCTCGATCCAGATGACCAACCCGCGCCTGGCCCACGAGGACCTGTTGCGGGGCATCGAGCTGCTGGGCACCGAGGTGGCGCCCCGGGTCGCCGCGGGCTGAGGTCGCGCCTCAGGAGTGGCCGCCGTGCCGGCCGAGCGTCTGCACGGGAGTCGCGCCGGGCCGGGGCCACTGCGGCACGGGGCGGCTGGTCGGCCCCCAGGTGGCGTTGCCGTCGGCGTCCGAACGCCAGTACCAGCACGCGTGGTCCCCCTCGGGCCGGCCCTCGGGTTCGTCCTCCCACGCCTCGCCGCGGCCGTAGGGCGTCCGGTCGAGCAGGCCGAAGGACCCGGCGACCGGCTCGTTGCCGCGGCCGGTCGTGGAGTAGGTGAGGAACGTGCGGTCGACGTCGCGCAGGAAGCAGGTCAGGTACCCCATGGCGCCGCCGACCGGCTCCGCCACGTCCCGCACCGAGTACCAGGGCCGGGAGTACCCCATGAACGCGACGTAGGCGGCCACCTCGTCCCACCGGCCCGTGGTCACGACGGCGGAGGAGACGCCGCGGGCCTCGAGGTGGACGGTGTCCCGGAGCTGCCAGGTCGTCATGGTGCAGCCCTCGCACTGCCCCTGGTGCGGCGCGCCGTCGTACCACATGTGCTTGTGGACCACGAGCTCCTCGCGCCCCCGGAACAGGTCCAGGAACGGGACCGGGCCGTCGGGCCCGACCACCTCGACCGTCCCGTCGAACTCCAGCGTGGTCGTCATGGCGTCCTCCGGTGGGTGTGGGACCGGCGTCCCGCGACAGCCGGGCAGACCCGCGGGCCGGCCGGGACTCGTCGCCGGAGGCCGGGGACCAGGGTCGGGTCCGGGTGCGGTTCCGGGCCTTCCCCGATGCGGCGGGACGGCCCGCGGCGGGAGCCTCGTGCCATGACCACACCGACCCCCTTCCCGCCTCCCACCACCACCCCGGTCCGGCTGCGGCGCAGCTCGACCGACCGCATGCTCGGCGGCGTCTGCGGCGGCCTGGCCACCTACACCGGCGTCGACGCCGTGCTGTGGCGCGCCGGCGTCGTCGCGCTCTCCCTCGCCGGCGGCGCCGGCCTGGTCCTCTACGCCGTCCTCTGGGTGCTCACCCCGGCCGACCCGCCCGCGCCCGGTGAGCAGCCGCGACCGGTGGACCGGTTCGTCGACCGCCTCGCCGGACGGACCGACGGCGCCGCCTGAGCGCCGCGGTCAGGGCCGGGGCGGGAACAGCCGCGCCAACCCGACCCGGGACCGCAGTCCGC